>JAGYOH010000002.1 GCA_018399635.1 Clostridia bacterium | reverse complement strand
TGGTTTCCATTTCAATGATTTCGACATTTAGTTGAGAGGCAACTTCTTCTACTATCTCCTTCAAACGCTTTTCAACTGGACCTAGGATTACCTTACGCCGATATTTAGGACACCATACTACATGATACTTGCATGAGTAGACAACATTATTGTTTGATTTGTAGTTAGTATTATTCATATCTAAATTATACAACTACTATCTATATATTACAAGCGAATAAACACCTTTCATCCCCATGGCTAAAGCGAGGGGCTTTTCGGTGCTGTTCGGTAAACGAAAAGGTGAGGGCTTATGACGAATCTGCCGGGGTTTCGCTCCTTGAAGCAGTGCCACCAGGGAGACAATTTCATCTACTATCACGCCCTGCGGGAAGGGGACGGGCTGCCGGTTCTGATCAAGCGCTTCAATCAACCGAAGACCGACCTGCAGAAGCTCATCCTCATCCAGAGGGAACTGGCTTTCATGGCGGAATTTTCCGTTGATGACCAGGTCCCTTCTCAGGGGATAGCCTGGCAGGGGGCGGAACCTCTGCTGGTCATGGAGGATTTTCAGGGAGAGGTCCTTCAGGAGGTCATCGACCGGGGAAAACTGTCCGTCAGATCATTTCTGGAGCTGGCCCTTGAAATCACCCGGGGTGTGGCAAATCTTCATCGCAGCGGAGGCTTTCATGGACAGTTGCGCGCCGACCAGATTCTGGTCGATGCGGCCAAGGGGCAGATCCGGATCATGGGTCATCCCGTCGGGAGTGATGAAGCATCCGTGGAGGATCAGGTCGGCCTCTGGCAGGGAAACAGCTACAATGCGGCCTATATTTCGCCGGAACAGACCGGGAGAACCGCCCGACAGGTGGATGACAGGACCGACCTGTATTCACTGGGAATCCTTTTCTACCAGATGGTGACGGGATCTCTGCCTTTTGTGACCCGGGACGACATGGAAATGGTGTATTTTCATCTGGCCACCGAGGCCGTCCCGGCCCATGAACGGGTGCCGGTGGTGCCGGTGGTGGTTTCAAAAATCATCAGCAGGTTGATGGAGAAAAAACAAGAGGCCCGCTACCAGTCCGCAGAGGCCTTGAAAAGCGATTTGAAGCAGTGCCTGCAGGGGTTGACCATGGCGGGTGACAAGGCCAGGATTGAAGCCTTTCCCATCGGCCGTGCCAACAGCGGTCCGGCGCCCCGACTGACCATGGCAAGTCTTGGCCGGGAAGGCGAGACCAAGTCGATTCTTGACGCCTTCGACAGGGTCCGGGGTCGAGGCAGGGGGGAATTCGTCCTGGTGTCGGGGGAGTCGGGGGTGGGCAAGACCTTCCTGATCAACGAGGTTGAGAGAAGGCTCAAGGGGTTGAACTTCCGCCTTTTCAGGGGCAGGTTCGAGCCCTACAAGAGAAACATCCCCTACGCCGCTTTGGTCCAGGCCTTTGAAGGCTTTTTCAACGACATTCTCAATCAGGACAGAATCACCATCGAGGTCTTGAGGCGTCAACTGCTTGAAGTCCTCGGAGAGCAGGGGGTGTTCGCCGCCCAGGTTTTTCCCAAACTGGAGAAAATCATAGGGATTCAGGAAGGACTGCAGGATATGAGGTTCGTTAAAACCCCCTATCGGTTTCACAGCGCCCTCATCAGTTTTCTGAAATACGTCGCCGGATCCGGTCAGACCCTGGTGATATTTCTGGATGATCTGCAATGGGCGGATCCCGGCAGCGTCGGTTTCCTGAAGACGGTGCTGGATGAACTCAAGGGGCTGCCGATACTTTTCATAGGGGCCTTAAGCAACCATGACCCCAAGGCAATGAATCCCATCATCTTGCTCTCAGAGAAGGTCTCCCGGCAGGACAGGGCCCTTGCCCGGGAAATCGTCCTGGCGCCTCTGTCGATATTCCAGGTGGAGAACCAGCTGCAAGGAGCGACAGAACTTCAGGGGGACTCTCTGGCCCTGCTTGTGAAAATCGCCTATGAGAAATCCCACGGCAATCCCTTTCTTCTGGACCAGTTTCTGAAAATGATTCAAGAAGACGGGAGCCTCTATTATGCCCGGGACGTCCAGGCCTGGCGGATCGACACGGAACAGCTTTTGAACTACGGTGCCTCCGGGGACATCATGGACCGGATGATTCAAAGGGTGGAGGGACTGTCGCGACCGGCGGCGGAAATCCTGAAAATCGTCGCCTGTGTCAACAATACCTTTGATTTGCAGACCATTGCCAGGATTGCCTCAATCCCTCCCCAGGGCACCCGTGAAGCGGTGGAAGAGGCCAGAAGAGCCGGCTTGATCCAGACCGCGGATAAGGATGAAAATGCCGCAGAGGGTGAAAATCTCTTCATTCACGACCGCATCCAGAAAGCGGTGCATTCCTTGATGAAGCCTTCGGAAAAAATCGATTGCCATTATCGCATCGGTCGGGTGCTCTGGAAGGACTGTATCCGCAATAATGACGAAAAACACATTTTTGAAATTGCCGACAGCTTCTCCCTGGCGGAGGTCCGCTTTGAAAGTCAAGAGGAAAGACTTGAACTCGCCCGCATTTACCTGAAGGCGGGCAGGTCGGCCAAGAGCTATGCGGCTTATGACAAGGCGCTGGATTATTTTCAAAAGGGAATCGACAAAATGGGTCCGGAATTCTGGCGGATCGACCAGACCCTCGCCCTGGTCTTCTACACGGAAACCACCGGTGCCGCCTACGTCTGTGGTCACCACGACCGGATGAAGGCCTGTGCCGACACAGTCCTGGCCCATACAGAGGATTTGATGGACCGGGCCGGGGTCTATGAGATTCTCATCGAGTTCTATACCGTGCAGAACCGATTGAAGGATGCCCTTGATCTGGCAAGACAGGTTCTGAAGATGTTCGGACTGAATATTCCCGAGAATCCTGCCAGGGCGGATATCATGCTCAAATACCACAGGGTCAGGCACCGTTTGTCGGGGTTGGACGGCCAGGCCATCCTTGCCATGCCGGAGTTGAGGGACATAAGACTCCTGACCATGATGAGACTCCTCACCAGTGCCGGCATTGCCGCCTACACCTATTCCGGCGCCCTGTACATGATGATCGTCCTCAATGTGCTGCAGCTGTCCCTGAAACACGGCATCGCCCCGGTCACCCCCGTCGCCTTTGCCGCCTACGGGCAGTTCCTCTGTGTCTATCTCAAGAAAAGGGATCTGGGCTACCGGTTCGGCAACCTGGCCATGGAAATGCAGGACAGGATGAAATCCAAGCTGTATGAATGCAAGACCAGACTGGTGTATGAAATCATCATCAGGCACCACAAAGAAAGAATCGTCAATACCCTCAACGGTTTTCCCATGAATCATCAGAAGGGGTTGAACGCCGGCGACCTGACCTCGGCGGGACACATCATGATGCAGCATTTTGTCTATATGTATCTGGCGGGAAAAGAATTGTCCCAGGTCAGTGAATTGATCAAGTCCTATGAAGGAGATCTTGACCGTGCCGGCAATCAAACCGCCACAGCCGTGAGCCGGGTTTATCTGCAAGGGGCCCTGTCCATGCTGGAGGGGAATGAGAAGCCGTGGATTTTGCGGGGGGAAGCCTTCGATGAAGACCAGGACATGGCCTATTTCCGGGAGATGAAGGATCTGACGGTACCCTTCAATGTCTACTTCAACAAGATGATGCTGGCCTATCTGTCGGGGGAACATCCATTGGCTCTGGATTATCTCGAGGCCATGGAGAAATCCATCGAAGGGGGCTATGGCACCTACTGCATTCCGGTCTACCATTTTTATGGGGCTCTGATCTATCTGTCCATGGAGGCCGTGACCCTTGATAAAGGGGACCGCAGGCGGTACCGCAGGCTCATGAAAAAGCACCTGGCAGAGGTTCGAGGCCATGCCGCCGATGTGCCGGAAAACCACGACAACAAACTGCTGATCATTCTGGGGGAGGAGGCCCGCCTGAGAGAGGATCTAGAGAGTGCCGCCGGGTATTTCGAGGAGGCCATAGAGACGGGTCTGATCGAAGGCTATCTGCCGGAGGTGGCCCTGGCTTATGAACTGATGGCCGGGACCCTGTCAGGACTGGGGCTGGTTGAAGAGGCGGCCTTGTCCATGGACAAGGCCATCGACGGCTATCGGCAATGGGGCTATCGGGCCAGGGCGGACCGGCTGAAGAGGACCAGGGAGGCGGCCTCCAGCCCTCAGGAATCCGGTTTGAAGAAGAGCGGCGAATCCTTTCAACACTTTGATTTGAGGACCCTCATCAATGCCAGCCAGGCCATTTCAGAGGAAATCGTCCTGGAGGATCTGCTGCAGAAAATGATTCGGATCGTTCTGCACAACGTCGGCGCCAGCAGGGCCGTCTTCATTGCCGGCAGGGGAGACGATCTTTGGGTGCAGGTGGAGGGTGAAGTTCTCGAGGGAGAGATCGAGGTCGCCATGGACCGCCCTCTGAGTGCCTACCCGGACATCCCGGAAAAGCTCGTCAATTATGTCATGAACACCAAGGAAAAGGTCATTGTCAGCCATTCCGGAGAAATGGCCCCCTATCTTGAGCCCGACCGGCCTTTAATGCCGGGAAGCGGTTCTGTCCTGTGCATGCCGGTAGAGTCGAAGCGGAGCATGGTGGGGGTGCTTTACATAGAGAACAAACTGATGGATCGCGCTTTTGAAACCCATCACAGCATGGTTTTGAAAATCATCGCCTCCCAGTTGGCGATTTCAATCGAGAACGCCAGATTGTACCAGAATCTCGAGGAAATGGTGGAGGAAAGAACCGGGCAGCTGGTGAGCAAGAATCTTCAGCTCGAAGCCGGCAACAAGCATCTTGAAGAGGCCAACCGGACCAAGGATATTTTTCTCGCCAATATGAGCCACGAGGTGCGGACGCCCCTCCACGGCATCGTCGGCATGGCCAATCTGTTTCTGAAAGAAGATCTTTCGTCTGAACAGCAGGAGACCGTTGAAGCGATCATCGCTTCAGCCCATTCCCTTCTTGGAATCATCAACGAAATTCTGGATTTTTCAAAAATCCAGGCTGATCGGATTCAGATGGAGGAGCAGGACTTTGTCTTGAAGGAGCTCCTCGACGAAATCATTCCCATGTTTGATATGGCAGCAGGAGAGAAAGGTGTTTTGCTGAGTTGGTCTCTTGAAGGGGAAACCGGGGATGTCCTCAGGGGTGACCCGCTGAGAATCAAGCAGATCATCAACAATCTCATGGGCAACGCCCTCAAGTTCACCGAAAAAGGGGAGGTTGGCCTGACCCTCGGGGTGGACCGCCTTGCAGACAAGGGGAAGGTCAGGCTGGTCATCGAGGTGAGGGACACCGGCATTGGCATCCCTCAAGACCAGCTGGAGAAGATTTTCGAGGAATTCGTCCAGGCCGATTCCGATACGGCGAGAAAATACGGCGGCACGGGACTGGGGCTTTCAATCACGAAGAAACTGGTTGCCCTGATGGGGGGGAGGATCCAAGTCGAAAGTGTCCCTGGAGAGGGAAGTGCTTTCAGATGCGAGCTTGTCTTGAAAAGGGTCGAAGCCGACCAGTGGATTTCCCCGGCTCGGGGAAAAGCTTCCCGGACATTGAACCGCAACGGTCTTGCGGGTGCCCGTGTTCTGGTGGCTGAGGACAATCCTCTGAGTCGGAAATACATCAGAGCCATTCTGGAATACTTCGGTTGCCGGGTGACCCTGGTGACTGACGGGCAAAAGGTGCTGGATGCCCTGTCTTCAAACACCTATGATTGCATCCTGATGGACAAGAACATGCCGGTTCTGGACGGCATCGAGACCACCCAGGCGGTTCGCGCCAGAGAAAGCCTCCGGGGGGGCCATACACCGATCATCGCCTTGACGGCGGCGGCCATCACCGGTGATCGGGAACAGTTGCTGGCGGCGGGGATGGACGACTACCTCTCAAAACCGGTGGATGAGAAGCGGCTTTTCGAGGCTCTCAAGGGGGCGGTTTCGGGCTCGAACTCACCCGGGGAGACCCGAGGAGGGGAAAGGGATGGGGATCGAAGGGCATCCCGGAATCCCTCGATTGAGAAAGCCTGGATGGATCAAAGCCTTTTCCTGGAAGAGGCCGGGCTCTTCGGCAAAGAGGTGGTCCTGGAAATTCTCGATGATTTCATGAGGGAGTACCGGAGTGGACTTCAGAGCCTGGAAGCGGCGGTAGTCAGGCTGGAGGAAGGGGCCTCGGTGGACGGTGAGGGTGGCATGACCAGCCGGCATTTTTCAGAGGTCGCCAGAATCATCCACCGGTTTGCGGGCGGTGTCTCGATCTATCAGGCGTCGGAAGTCCTTCAACTCTTGAAAATGATGGAAGAGTCGGCCGAACACGAAGACGGTCAAGGGCTGCAGAGGCATCTGAAGACCCTGCTGAAGGTTTTCCCGGAGTTCATACAGGAATTGCGTCAAGTCCGGTCAAGACTGGCGCAATAAGCCGGTTCTTGTCATGAGGGACCGTGACGCCGGCCCTATGGAAATCATCATGGAAAGTACCGGGCCCTGTCATCCGCTAATGGGGCCGATGGGAGGGCAAGTCAGAATCTGGCCGGTGAGGTTCACGGTGGCGGCTTGATGGGACCGGCAGGATGCCGGCAAGGGTGAGGTCTCCAATTGAATTCCCATCCTTTCACGGCACCGGTTGATCGATTATTGAAGGAAAATGGCACTGAATCTGGCGGCGATGAAGGCTGTTCAGGATAAAAAAACTGAGGCATGAAATCGAGTCCCTCCCAAGATGACCAGATCACTGGAGAGGCGATTAGTCACCAACACTAAATATTATAGAATCCAAATATTTATGAAAAAGCGATCCCCTTCAGACCGTCCTTGCGGCTGGAGGTTTTTTTGTGTTTATTGTATACGGCGGACGGGACAAAATTAATCCAGCAAAAAAGAAAAATTACTTCCTGGTGGTTTGTATTCACGGATATGGCTATGCTATCATGTATTTATATATTGCTATATTCAGATATAAGAATATTCAATGACTAGGGGGTGAAGCGTGAAATGGAAGATCGATTGATACGGCACAAGTATCTTGAGGAGAGTGCGGAAATTCTCAAGGCCATAGCCCATCCTGTTCGTCTGTGCATCCTGGCCTGTTTGAAAAACACCGGCGATTGCAATGTGTCCCACCTTATTGAAAAACTTGAGCTTCCTCAATCCACCGTCTCCAGGCACCTTTCCAGATTGAGGGCTTCCGGCGTGGTGGAGGGAACCAGAAACGGCCTTGAAGTACAATACACCATTATCAACGAAGAAACCAAGGGGATCATTGATTTATTGATGACCAATATAGAAGCCTTGGAAGGAGGATCAGAGTGAGTAAATTCATTGGCACGACAGTTATCATGTTCATCCCGTGGGTAATGCTTACGGGCTTTGACCCGGCCGAGCTTGTTCTCGGGGCCGTGGTGGCCATGGTGATAGCGGGGATCATCTTAAAAAGTCTCGACTATTCCTTTGGGCCCGGCAGTATCATCGGGGCATTGAGGTTTTTGCTGGTGTATGTTCCGGTTTTTCTTTGGGAACTCATCAAGGCCAACATTGATGTGGCCTTCAGGGTCTTGAGCCCTCGGCTGCCCATCAATCCCGGATTTGTCAGAATCCCCACCGGCATCAAGGGGGATTACGGGAGGCTGGCCTTGGCCAATTCCATCACCTTGACACCGGGAACTCTCTCGGTGGACGGGGACGAGGACCATCTTTACATCCATTGGATCGATGTGAAGGGGGAGACCGAGGAGGAGCGCGGGGAGCAGATCTCCGGCCCCTTTGAAGGAATTCTGGGGGGGATTTTCAAATGATGGACGCCCTTGTTTTCATCCTCATCGGCCTGGGCCTGCTCTTTGGCCTGATCAGACTTTTAAGGGGGCCGAGCGACTTTGACAGGGTCCTCAGTCTGGACACCATGAACATCATCATATCAGGATCCATCGTGGTCTTCGCCCTGGTCTTCGACAATGAACTCTACCTGGATATCGCGATTGTCTATGCGATTCTGGCTTTTCTGGAAACCATCGTTTTCGCCAGATATCTGGAGGGCCGCTCATGATGATCATTTCTTACGGACTCATGCTTGTCGGAGCCTTCTTTTACGCCATCGGCGGATTGGGGATTTTGAGAATGCCCGATTTGTTCAACCGCGCCCAGGCCGGCACCAAGGCCACCACCCTGGGGACCCTGAGTCTTCTCCTGGGGGTGGGGGTCCAGCACCCCGACTGGATGCCGAAACTGCTTTTGATCGCAGTCTTCATCGCCGTGACCAACCCGGTGGGGAGTTCCACCCTTGCCCGGGCGGGATATCACTCAGGGGTCGAGGTGTACCAGGGAACCTCTGTGGACGACCTCAAAGGATTTTATGAGAAGGAGGCCGGAACAGATGAATAGCATCGCCATCGTTGAAGGGGTCATCGCCCTGCTCCTCGTACTTCTCGCCTTTTTGGCCGTCAGTTCGAAAAAACTCATTACCGCGATCATCTATCTGTCGATTCTGAGCATGTTGACGGTTTCAAGCTTTGCCTTGATGAAGGCGCCGGACGTCGCCATCACGGAGGCGGTCATCGGCTCGGGTCTTGTGACGGCGGTCTTCCTTTTCACCTTGTTCGCCATGAAAAAGGAGGGTGAAAAAGAATGAAAAAAGCCCTTGCAATGCTTCTGCTGGTCCTGGTGGGGACTCTCCTCTTCATGGGAATCTACGCCATGGAGGGTTTCAGACCCTACGGGGAAGTCGACCTGGCCCAGAGAGTTTCCCAGGCCTATATCGACAAGGATGTGACGGGGGAGAATCCGGAGGTGGTCTACGGGATTTCCAAGGACCTTGAAACCGGTTCCGCCAACCTGGTCACCTCCATCATCGTCAATTACCGTTCCTTTGACACCCTGGGCGAAGTCACGGTGCTCTTTCTCTCCGCCCTCGGCGTGTCCATCCTCTTCGGCTCCTTCAAGGGGAGACTGCGGTCCAGGTATCAACCGAACTTCATCCTCAGAACAGGGTCCAAGGTGGTCTTTCCCCTGATCCTGATCATGGGAGTCTACATTTTCATCCACGGGCACTTGTCTCCCGGGGGAGGCTTCCCCGGCGGCAGCATGATCGCCTCGGCGATACTACTGATGTATCTTGCCGACGAGGCCTTCAGAATCAGAATCGAAGGTTTCAAGATGACGGAGGGTATCGCCGGTTCCCTGTATGTGCTGCTGGGTCTGGTGGGCTTGACCCTCGCCGGCTATTTCCTGAGCAACTTCTTGAATACCGGCACCGTCGGCGCTCTTTTCAGTGCGGGAATCATTCCGGTGGTTTATGTGCTGGTCGGTCTCAAGGTGGGATCGGAGCTCACGGGAATCATCACGGATTTCTTGAAAGGGGAGGTGGAATAGGATGATTCAATATGCAGGCATTCTCCTGATCCTGATCGGGATTTACGGTCTTCTGACCGAAACCAATCTCATTAAAATCATCGTCTCCCTCAATGTCTTTGAACTGGGTCTCAACGTATTCATCATCTCGGTGGGTTTTGTCAGAGAGGGCGTGGCCCCTATCCTGACCTCGGTAAACAACCACAGCGGCCTGGTTTTTGTGGATCCCCTGCCCCAGGCCCTGGTCCTGACGGCCATCGTCATCGGTCTCGGCACCACGGCTCTAGGGCTGGCCTTCGCCCGACGCATCTACATGAAACACGGCACCTTGAATATCGAAGAGATAGGAGGGGGCATCAATGATTAATCCGGTACTTCTGATTGCGATACCCCTTCTGCTGGCCTTTGTTTCGATTCTCTACAAGGGCTACAGGAACAATCTGCTGGTTTTCGGCGCCCTGGTCAACGCCGGTCTGGTCTTGACCCTCGGCAAGGGTGAGTACCTCATCGGAGGATTCAAACCGCCCTTCGGCATCAATCTTGTCCTGGATGACTATGCCTTTTTGGGACTGCTGGTCATCAACGGCTTGTTTCTCCTCATCACCCTGATGAGTCTGGACAAGATCGGTGAAAACGCCACGGTGCTTCTGGTGGCCCTGGCGGGTCTCAACGGCCTCCTGCTGACCGGGGACCTCTTCAACCTTTTCGTCTTTCTGGAAATCACCGCCATCACGGCCTATATCCTGTCCGCCTCCTCAAGACAGTACCAGCACTCCTTCAACTACCTGGTCCTGGGGACCCTGGGTTCCGGGCTGTACCTTTTCGGACTGATACTCCTCTATGCGGTTTTCGGTTCTCTCAACATGGCGGACCTCAGTCTCAAAATGGCCACGGCGGACACCTCCCAGCTGGTGATTCCCAGCCTTCTCATTTTCATCGGTCTCGGCGTCGAGGTGAAGATCCTGCCCTTCAACGGCTGGGTAAGAGGGGTTTACGGCAACAGCGACAGTCTCGTGGGTCCCCTCTTTTCTGCCGTATACGCCGGAGCCATGCTGCTGGTTTTCGGAAGAATCTTCGCCCAGGTCATTCCCCTGGGAGCCTATCTCAAGACCCTGCTGCTGCTGCTCGGGGCCCTGACCCTCATCGCGGGGGAACTTGCCGCCCTGAGCAAGACCAGAATCAGAGAAATCCTGCTTTACTCAAGCATCGGCCAGTCGGGACTCATCGTCACCCTGTTTCTCAGCGGCCTGGTATTTCCTGCAGTGATGCAGTTGTTCAACAACATTCTGTCCAAGGCGGTCCTCTTCACCGTTGCCGGTCAAATGGCGGATACCACGGGAACAGACGATGCCGAAGCCCTGCAGGGGGCCTTCGCCAGGCACAAGCTGGCGGGAGTCGCCTTCACCATCGCCGGTCTGTCCCTGATCGGGATGCCCCTCTTCTACGGATTTGTTTCCAAAATCAACCTGCTCTTCGGGGTTTTCAGCCTCGACAACTACTGGTTGCCCGGGGTGATTCTCCTGGGGACCGTCATCGAAGGAACCTATCTGATCCGGCTCCTGGTGAAACTGTGGATGCCGGGTGAAGAAGGCCTGGTTTCCCACGAGTCCCATGCGACCAAAGCGCCTCTTGAGATTCAAAGGGCCAGGGTCATGGGAATCGTGGTTCTTTCGGCGGTGCTTCTTGTCGGAGGCCTCATGCCGGGGATGATCCAGAACAACCTTTCTGAGTCAGGCCGTCTGTTGGATGAAACGACTCCGGTCTATCTCTTTGACTTGAAAGGAGGTCAGTAAATGACTTTCGATATTTTGATCGTCCTGATGTTCCTGGGAGCCGTCACCGCCTATCTGGTTTCCAAGGCGGACCTGAAAGCCGGCGCCTACGCCACGGTGCTCTTTTCACTGGGCGCCCTGGTCCTGCTGCTTCTGGGGCGGGGCGAGATCGGCAGTGAATTCACCATCCTTTTCATGGGATTCGAGGTCACCACCATCGGCTGGTATTTTTCAGGGGTCATGGTCCTGGTCTACGCCATGACCGCCTTCTTCAACAGTTACTGGATGGATAAAATGATCTATCCCGGCAGCTACAACTTCCTCTATCTCTTTTCCCTGGGGGGAACCGTGGGTCTCTTCTTCGCCAAGGACCTCATCACCCTCTTCATCTTCTGGGAAATCGTGGTCTGGTCCTCCACCTTCATCGTCCCCATGGGCAAGTCCCGTCGGGCGGCGGTGGTCTACTACACCATCAGCACCATCGGTTCCATGGCCACCCTTTACGGAATCATGCTGCTGCACAGGATTTCCGGGACCCTGGACATCCAGGGGGCCTTTGCTCCCCTGAAGAACGATCCGGTCCTGGCCACGGTCATTTTCTTCATTTTCATCATGGCGGGATTGACTAAAATCGGGATTTTCCCCTTCCACATCTGGCTGCCCCTGGCCCACGGCAGCGCCCCCCATACCTTTTCACCGGTGCTTTCCGGGGGACTGGTCAAGATGGGGGCCTTCATCGCCTACATGAGCGTGGGGATTCTTCCGGCCTACGAGGCCTTCAAGGGAAGCCTGACGGTCATGGGCATCCCCATCCAGATCTATGCCCTCATGATTCTCGGGGCCGTCAGCATCGTCCTCGGGACCTTGATGGCCATCAAACAGGATGACGCCAAGAAGCTCATCGCCTACTCCTCCGTGGCCAACGGCGGCTACATCCTCATCGGCATCCTCTTGATGGACCAGCTCGCCTTTGCCGGGAGCATGATGCACCTCTTCAATCACGCCATCGCCTCCGCGGCCGCCTTCCTGGCCATCGCCGTGGTGGCCCATCGCACCGGGACCACGAAAATTTCAGAGCTGGGCGGGATGATCCACCGGATGCCCCTGACCTATCTCACCTACCTGATCGCCATCATCTCCCTGGCGGGGATCCCCCCCATGGGCGGATTCGTTTCAAAATGGCTGATCATCCAGGGGCTTGCGGACCAGGGTCTGATGTTCATGGCCCTGGCGGCCTTCTTCGGCTCCATCGGTTCCTTCCTCTACGTCTTCAGACCCTTGGCGGCGGTATTTCTGGGCCAGCTCGCACCCAGGCACGAAGAGCTGGCCAGCGCCCCCCTGCTGATGAAAATCCCCATGACCATCCTCATGGTCCTGATCCTTTTCTTCGGGGTCCTGCCCGGATGGATTCTTGGGATCATCGGTCAGATTCAGGTGGCTGCCGGGATTGAACCCGTGATGATGTCGGGGAACAGCATCCTTGCCGTAAACGGGGTCCTCAATACCCTCAACGTCTTCATGGTCTTCGGCTTCGGCTTCCTCATCGCCCTGGTGATCTTCATGCTGATGCAGAAGAGTCGCCGGGTGGGTCTGATGGATACCTACACCTCGGCGGAATTCATCTACACACCGGAACTTTATCATTACGGCAGCGCCTTCTATGCTCCCTTTGAAAGGCTCTATGCCAGGCACCCCTCCGTTGAGGATTTCCTGATGGCCCTCGCCTACAAGGGCCATGAAGCGGGGCTCATGGTCAACGCGCTGTTTTTCAGTCACAAGCCGGGGGTCACTGTCTTCTGGATCACCGTGATTGTGGCCGTCGTCACTCTGGGAGGTGTTGGACTATGAATCTGATGAATTTTGTGTATGCCTTCTTGCTCCTTCTGGCGGCCTTTGTTTTCCAAACCACCCTGACCGGCATCAACCGCAAGGTGGTCGCCCGTCTGCAGAGGCGGAGAGGCCCCAGGTTCTACCAGCAGTTCATTGATATTTTCAAGGCCCTGAGCAAGGGGTCCACCACCCATGGCTGGGTCTTCGACTTCGGCGTGGTCATGGCCCTCGGGGGAATCATGGCCACCGCCATCTTCATTCCCTTCGGACCGCTCAAGGCGGTGCCGGCCATGGACAACATCTTCATCATCGCCTATGTGCTGGCCGTGGGGATGCTGGGGATGGCCATGTCCGCTTCGGGCTCAGGGAATCCCTGGGCCAGCATCGGGGTCAGTCGGGCCCTCACCAACATGCTGGCCTATGATATCCCCTTCATGATGGTGGTTTTCGGATTGATTTTCGCCTTCGACACCTCCTCCCTGTCCGGTCTTGCCGCCATCCAGCGGGAGGGCGGCTTCCTGGGATGGCATGTCATCCGCTTCCCCCTGGGAGGCATCGTCGCCATGATTTCACTTCAGGGGATGCTGGGCAAGAAACCCTTCGACTCCTTCATCGCCCCGGCGGAAATCGCCTCGGGTCCCATGGTGGAGTACGGGGGCCGGCACCTGGGAATGCTCTTTCTCCTGCATGAATTCTCCACCTTTATCGAGGTCTCCCTCATCGTGCACCTCTTCTTCGGCGGCGGCGCCACCGTGGCGGCCTTCCTGGTGAAATACGCTTTGATCTACACCTTCCTGAATATCGTTTCCAATGTGCTGCCGCGGTTCAAGATCGACCAGGCGGTGACCTTCTTCTACAAGGTGCCCCTGGCCCTGGCCGTAGTGCAGACCTTCCTGATTATCGTTGTTGGAATGGGGGTTGCATAAATGACGACGAACAGCAAAGACATGAGAAAAACCTGGGAAAAGATTGCCGATTATTTCAGAGCCCACTCCATTTGGATGAAGTGGTACTGTACAGGCTGCGGCGCCATCGAAATGCCCCCGACCATGACCTCGAGATTCGACATGGAGCAGTTGGGGATGGGCCCCATGGCCACCCCGAGGCAGGCGGACGTCCTCTTGATCACGGGTTACCTCAGCGCCAAGACCCTCAGGCGGGTCATCTACTCCTACGAGCAGATGCAGGATCCCAAGTACGTGGTGGGCTTCGGCTCCTGTACCCTCAACGGCGGCATCTACTTCGATTCCTACGCCACCATGACGCGGCTGGACCATTATCTGCCGGTGGACCTGTATATCGCCGGATGCATGCCCCGGCCGGAGGCCATCATGAACGCCTTCGACACCCTGATCAAGATGATTGAAAAGGGTGAGGCCAAGGGATGGCGCCACTACCAGGAGAACCATGACTGGTACCGCAAGAACCAGCTCCATTCCCTCAAGGAGGTGTATGTCAAAGATGAATTCCATGAATAAACTCGTCGAGGAGCTCAAGGGGAGATTCACCCTTCTTGAGGTCCTCCTGCCGGATCAGCAGCAGCTGATCGTCGATATTGATCAAATGCACCTTCACGCGCTCTTGTCCCACCTCAAGGCGACGGGCTTCCGACAGCTCAGTCTGCTCACCGCCGTGGACTGGATCGAGGAAAACACCTTCCAGCTGGTCTACATCGTTTTCAACTGGGACACGGGCATCCATGTCCTGGTGAGGACCAAACTCCCCCGGGACAAGGCCGTGTTCAGGACCATCACCGGCATCTACCCCGGTGCCCAGTACTACGAAAGGGATGTGCATGAGTTCTTTGGAGTGGCATTTGAAGGCAATGTCATGTCCTTCAAACCCCTCTTCCTGGAGCTTTGGGATGAACTGCCTCCCATGCGCAAGGACTTCGATCCGGAGGCCTACTCCAGGGAGAAGTTTCCAGAAAGACCCTATGTCCCCCAATTTGTTCCCAAAGTAGAGGTGGTGGAATAATGAAGGAAGTCAAATTGTTTTTAGGACCTCAACATCCGGGGATGCACGGCAATTACAGTGCCCACATGTATGTGGAAGGGGATATGATCAACAAGTCCTATGCCTTGCCGGGGATGCTTCACAGGGGCTTTGAAAAGCTCATGGAGAGACGCCACTGGATGGGCAACCTGGCCCTGATTCCCAGAATCTGCGTCATCGAACCGGATCCCAACGAAATGGTCTATGCCATGAGCATTGAAAAGCTGGCGGGGATCGAGGTGCCGGAACGGGCCCACTGGATCCGGATGATCATCCTGGAACTGGCCAGACTGGCGGCCAATCTGATGGCCATCGGCGGCATCGGGGCTCCGGTGGGGCTGTATACTTCAGTCTACTGGGGGGTGGCCGACCGGGACCTGGTGCTGGATATCTTCGAAAAAATCACCGGGGCCAGGGTCTACCACATGTACATCGTTCCCGGCGGGGTCCGAAAGGACCTGCCTGAGGGGATCGAGGAAGAAATCCTGGGGCTGCTGGATTACATTGAAGCGAGGTTGCCGGAGTTCTATGACCTGGTCATGCGCAGTCCCATATTCCAGACCCGTACCAGGGACAATATCCTGCTTCCTGAGGAAGTGGTGTGGGAACTGGGGGTCACGGGAATCGGCATGCGCAGTGCCGTGAACAAGGAGTATGACATCCGGAAGGTGAAGCCCTACGCCCGCTATGACCAGGTGGCCTTCTCCCTTCCCTACGGTCCCTACTCCGATGCCTTCACCCGGGTGGATTTCAAGTACGTTGAAATGGCCCAGAGCATCAGCATCATCCGGCAGAGCATCGAGAAAATGCCCAAGGAAGGCCCTGTCAGGGCCAGGATCGCCACGGGCAGCGCCCTCAGATGGCGCGTACCCCCGGGCATGGTCTACTCCTGTGTGGAGTCGGCCCGGGGCGAGTACGGCTACCTGGTGGTTTCCGACGGTCGAGAGATGCCCTACCGCATCGCGGTAAGAGGGTCTTCCTATCCCCAGGGCCTCCTGGGGGTGGAGAAATATCTTCCCGGTCACAGAATAGATGACGCTTCTCTGTGGATGGACACCATGGGTGTCTGTGCCCCAGAGATCGATCGGTAGGTGGTGGTGATGATGAAAAACAAGAGCATGTTTTCACCCCTCAAGGCGTGGAAATATTTAGTCAAGGAACCGGTGACCATCCCCAAGAAAATGGTTTTCGACGAGCCCCGGGAGGCCTCGGACAATTACAGGGGCTTTCATGTGAATGACTGGGACAAATGCGTGGGCTGCGGCACCTGTGGCGAAATCTGCCCCACCAACGCCATCACCATGCTGCCCATCGAAGGCCTGGTTGAAAGCGACGGGCACAAGCCGGAGCGGCCGGCCATCGATTACGGCCGATGCAGTTTCTGCGCCCTGTGCGTGGATATCTGCACCTCGGATTCCCTGGCCATGTCCAAGGAATACATCCACATTTCAAAAGATGCGGACACCTTCTACTTCCTGCCGGATTCAAAGGGCATCCATCAGGTTGAATTCGACATCGCCTACAACCGGGACGAGGTTTCTGAACTGTTGGATCTCAACCGGTATGAAATTGAAGAAATCCCCCATGAGGGCCGCAATCAATCCTTCATGGAGCTGATCAAGGGCTACTCCAAGGAGATGGCCCTGGCAGAGGCCTCCCGGTGCGTCGAGTGCGGGGTGTGCACCTTTACCTGTCCGGCCCACATGAATATTCCGGAGTACATCCGGTCGGTCTGGCAGGGGGATCTGAAAGAGGGGGCCGACTGGCTTTATGAGACCAATCCCCTTTCCAATGTCTGCGGCAGAATCTGTACCCACAAATGTGAAACCGCCTGTGTCCTCGGCCAGCGGGGAGAGCCCGTGGCCATCCGATGGCTCAAGCGCTATATCGTGGACAACACCCCTGAAGGAGATTTCGTCGAGGCCGCCACGGCCAAGGTTTCCCGGCAGATCAACGGCAGGGTGGGGATCATCGGGTCCGGCCCGGCGGGACTTTCCTGCGGCTATTACCTCAGAACCATGGGCTACGAGGTGGATATCTACGAAGAAAAGGAGCTTCCCGGCGGAGTCATCCGCTATGGTGCGCCTGAATACCGGCTCCCGGAGGCATCCGTGAAGGCGGATATCGACAATATTGAAAAATCCGGTGTGAAATTCATCACCGGCACCAAGGTGGGCCGCGACATCAGCCTTGAGGCGATGAAAAACAAGTATGACGCTGTTTTTTCAGCCTCCGGTTACTGGATTCCCAAAGTACTCAAAATCGACAACAAGGACCATCCCGGCATCCGGTTCTCCCCGCATTTTCTGGCGGAGGCGCGGGATTTCACCCGGGGAATGGGTCCCATGCCCCAGTTCCATGAGGATGTCATCGTCATCGGCGGAGGGGATGTCTCCTTCGACGTGGCCAGGACCCTCAACCGCTTCCAGCGGATGAAAAACGGCAGGGCCAATGTCCGCTTCATTGCCCGAAAGCCCGAGGAACACCTGGCGGCTTCGAGAGAAGAGGTGGTGGAGGCCAAGGAAGAAGGGGTGGTCTATCACCTTGACCGCTCTCCCACAGCCGTTCTCCTGGATGAAAAGGGAACCATCTACGGGGTGGAGGTGGCCCTGTGTGAAACCGTCATGGATGAATCGGGACGGGCCAAAACGGTCTGCTCCGAGGAAAAGGAGATCATTTACGGCACCGAGGTCTACATGGCGGTGGGGAATGATCCGGACTTTGTCTATTTCCCGGAAGCCATGCTGTCCCGGCTGAAGATTGACAGGAACAAGATCGCCGTGAACCAGCAGGGTCAGGTGGAGGGCTTCCCATGGCTCTTTGCCGGAGGGGATATCGTGCGGGGACCGGATATCATCAGCGCCGTGGCCGATGGCCACAAGGCGGCGGTGGGCATCGATGAATACCTGATGTCACTCAAATAAGGCATAGGAAAAAAGAGGGCCCCGGACAAGTTGTCCGGGGCCTGCTTTTCTAGGCTTGAATTTTTGTCCATTCCAGGCCCCTGAGCCGGCTCAGGAGGACCGGCATGAAGAGCAGGAAGGAAAGGGTTTCGGCGATCCACATGCTTTTGATGCCGAGTCCGAAATAGATGACGAAGACATGGGTCAGGGGAATGAAGAGGAGCCAGAGTCTCAAGGTGACCAGCTTGAGGACGGTCTTGGTATCGCCGGCCCCCCGCAGGGCGCCGGTGAGGACGATGGCGGGATTGAGGAAGGGCTGGTTGATTCCCGCGGCAATCATGGCTCCGATGGAAAGCTCGATCAGGGGGATTTCCGGGGTGAAGAGCAGCAGGATTCCCTCAGGGAAGAGGATCAGGATCATTCCGATGAAGACCCCCCAGGCCAGGGCCATGGTGGCGGCGATATAACTGGTGTTGAGGGCCTTGGGGATGTCCTTTTCACCGAGGGCCTGTCCCACCAGGGTGGCGGTGGCGATGGAAATTCCCACGGCGGGCATGAAGGAAATGGATTCGATGCTGAGCAGGATTCGAAAAGCGGCCTCCTCCAGGGTGGAGAGTTTTGAAATGATGACACCCACCGTCACGAAGGAGGTCTGCATGAACAGTTGCTCCACGGCACCGGGCAGGCTCAGGTTCAGGAGCCGGCTGAAAATCTCCCGGGTAAGTTTCATGGCCTTGAAATTGAGGCGCAGGAGTTTCTTGGAGGTGATGAGGATCACGATGAGGGCCAGGGCGCCCAGCAGTCTCGAAAGGGAGGTGGCCAGGGCGGCGCCCTTGATGCCCATCTCGGGGAAAAACCAGATGCCGGTGATCAGCACGTAGTTCAGGAAGATATTGAGGACATTGGTGAAGGCCACCACGAGCATGGGGGTCCTGGTATCCCCGATGCCCCTCAGATTGCCGCTGATGGCGAAGGAAATGAACATGAAGGGGAGGCCCCATGTTATAATGATATAGTAATCGACGGCATAGGTGAGGACCTCTTGAGTGATCTCGTAGATGGCGAAGATATAGGGATAGGCAAGGTAGCTGATGGTGGCGATGATCACCCCGAGGATGATGTTGAGCAGGGTGTTCTGATTGGCGACGAGATTGACCCGGTGATGGTTCTTTTCACCGTAGGCCCTGGAGATCATGGCAATGGCGCCGATGTTGAAGGAAGAAAAGATGAAAATGATCATGAAAAAGATCTGGTTGGCGTAGCCGGCACCCGAGAGGGCGCTGGTATTGATGAGGCGGCTGATCATGATGGTGTCGGCCACACCCAGCATGGTATGCAGGGCCATTTCCAGAATCGCGGGCAGGGATAGAAGGAATATGGACTTGATGAGTTTTTTCTCAAAGATTTTCATAAATGTTGGTGGCACCCGGACCCGGCACCTTCAGGTGGAGGGAGGAGTGCCAGGCTCCTTTCTGGCCTTGAGTCCCAATGGGACTTGGGACTCTTGCAAAATTCAAAGCAGGAGGCCCTGGCCGGTCTCGTTGTCGGGCCGGGGCAAGCCACAGGCTAAACTCATTTTACTCGAGGGGATGCGTAATGACAAGAGAAGAATACTATATGACCGAGGCCCTGCTGGAGGCCAAGAAGGCCCTGGCCAAGGATGAGGTCCCCATCGGTGCCGTGGCGGTCCACCAGGACAGGATCATCGGCAGAGGTCATAATGAGAGGGAGACCCTCAAGGATCCCACGAGGCATGCCGAGATCACGGCCATCCAGGAAGCGGCGCATTTTTTAGGGGGATGGCGATTGACAGACGTGGAACTCTATGTTACAATTGAGCCCTGTGTGATGTGTTCCGGTGCGGCCCTCCAAGCCCGCCTCAAACGGATCATATACGGCGCCAAAGACCCCAAGGGTGGTGGCGTCCACAGTCTCTATGAAATCCCGTCGGATCAACGGTTGAATCATCAGATCGAGGTCCTTGGCGGTGTCCTTGAAGAGGAATGCCGGCAGTTGATGCAGGATTTTTTCAGAGGGTTAAGGCAATGAGGAGAGATGTCCGAGTGGCTAAGGGGCGCGCCTGGAAAGCGCGTAAGACTGTAAGGTCCCGCGGGTTCGAGTCCCGCTCTCTCCGCCATATTGATTAAGCGTGTCGTGCTAGATGGGAAGGTAGCGGTGTCCTGTAACCTGCAATCCGCTATAGCAGGATTGAACGCCTTTTTGAGGGGATGTCATTTTCAAGCAGCCCCAAGCACGTGATGATGAGAATCGGGTCCCACGCAATGGCAACCTGTGAACCCCGTCAGATCCGGAAGGAAGCAGCGGTAAGCGGGACCTGTCATGTGCCGTGGGTTCGCCTGATTTGAGTTAACGACTTGGGTAGCGTTGGGGGTATGTCTTCGATGGAGGTGCACGACCTTAACATAACAATAAATCACCTCAGGTGATTTTATTTTTTTTATGGAATGGTATAATAAGTCAAGACAAAAGACCTGGAGGAATTATGAGTTATCAAGCCTTGTACAGGAAATATCGTCCCAAGGATTTCGACGGGGTGCTGGGTCAGGATGAAATCACCCAGGTCCTGCGCAATCAGATCAGGACCGGGACCATTTCCCATGCCTATCTTTTTTCCGGCATCCGGGGAACGGGAAAGACCTCCATGGCTAAAATCCTGGCCAAGGCCGTGAACTGCCTGGACCCGAGGGACGGCAACCCCTGCAATGAATGCGAGGTCTGCCAGGGGGTGAACCAGGAGAATTTCATCGACGTGATGGAGATCGACGCCGCCTCCAACAACGGCGTGGACAATATCCGGGAGCTCAGGGAGCATTCCAAGTACGCCCCCTCCAAGGGAAAATACAAGGTCTACATCATTGACGAGGTCCAGATGCTTTCCACGGGGGCCTTCAACGCCCTCCTCAAGACCCTGGAGGAACCCTCCAGACACGTGGTCTTCATTCTGGCCACCACGGAGCCTCAGAAAATCCCGGTGACCATTCTTTCCAGGTGCCAGCGTTTCGATTTCAAGCGGGTGAATCTGAAGGCCATGACGGGTGGTCTTGAGACGATCCTGAAGGACCTCGGGGTGACCTGCGACGAGGAGGTCCTCCCCCTCATCGCCCAGAAGAGCGAGGGCGCCATGAGGGATGCCTTGAGTCTTCTTGAAAAGGTGGTGGGTTTCCAGGGGGGACACTTGAGCCTCGACACCACCCTGAAGACCCTGGGCTATGTCGCCCACCGTGACCTGATGAAGATCTTCAAGGGGATTTTCAAAGGGGAGGTGGCGGTCTCCCTGACGACCCTCGACGACCTGATCAAGGAGGGGATCACCGTGTCCCATCTCCTGGAGCAAATGCTCCAGTTTGCCAGGAACCTGATGATGATCAAGGTCTTCAAGGGATCGAGTGAAATCATTGAACTGCCCTTCGAGCAGCAGCGGGAGATTCACGAGGCCTTCGAGTCCGTGGACCTCATGAATTATCATCACCTGATCAATGAAATCCATGAAGTCATGGCCGGTCTCAAGTATGCGGCCAATCCCAGAATCAACCTTGAACTTCTGATCATTGCCATGAGCCTGATTTTCAAGGGACAGGTCACGGAGATGGCCGGAATGGTCCAGGAAGCTCCCCAAGCCAGGGCCGCAGCCCCCATACCCGGGGAGGACAAGGCTCCCCGGCCTGAAGCCTCAGAATCAAAAGCGTCTCCACCCGAGGGGGAGGGTACCGTCCAGGGCCACTGGGAAAGGGTGCTCAAGCGGGTGAGCGACGACAACAAGATGCTCTACGCTTTCTTGGTGGAAGGAAAACCCGGTGGCATCAAGGAGGACGAGATTTCAATCGTTTTTGATGCCGGCTATGAATTCCATTTTGAAAGTCTGATGGCCCCTGAGAACAAAGCCAGGGTGGAGGGTGTCATCGCCGAGGTCTTCGGAAAACCCTACAGGATCAAGGGAAGCATTCAGGGACAGTCACCTCAGAAAAAGGATCCCTCCCAGGAAATTCAAAATTTTCTCGGGGATGAATATAAAGATATTTTTGACATCGAATAGTTCAATAGGATAAGGAGGTCAAACATGGCAAAGGGAAGAGGTCCGAGCATGCCGGGCAACATGGGCAACATGATGAAGCAGATGCAGAAGATGCAGAGGGAAATGGAAAAAGTGCAGTCCGAGCTTGACGCCAGGGAATTTGAAACCACCGTCGGTGGCGGCGCCGTCAAGGTGAAGGTCAATGGCAAAAAAGAGGTGGTCGCCATCATCCTTGAGGAATCGATCGTGGATCCGGAAGATATTGAAATGCTTCAGGACCTGATCATTGCCGCGGTGAACCAGGCGGCGAAAATCGCCGAAGAGGCCGTGGCCAAGGAAATGTCCAAGCTCACAGGCGGCATGAACATCCCCGGACTGGGTTAGGAGAAAAAATGATCAGTTATCCGAAGTCCGTCAAAGATCTGGTGGATCAGCTGTCCAAGCTTCCCGGCATCGGTCAGAAGACGGCTCAAAGGCTGGCCCTCCACATCATCAACATGACTCAGGGGGAGGTGCAGGTCATGGCGAAGGCCTTGATCGACGCCAAGGCCAACACCCACTATTGCAAGCGCTGCTTCAACCTCACCGACGAGGAGTACTGCGGCATCTGCAAGAATCCCAAGAGGGATTTCTCCACGGTCTGCGTGGTGGATACCCCCAGGGATCTCATGGCCATTGAACGCACCCGGGAATACCACGGGGTCTACCATGTCCTCCATGGCAGCATCTCCCCCCTGGACGATATCGGACCCGAGGATATCAAGATCAAGGAACTGATCACCCGCATCGGCAATGAAACGATCCAGGAGATCATTCTGGCCAACAGCCCCACCATAGAAGGGGAGTCCACCGCGGTCTACTTGTCGAAGCTCTTGTCGAGCTTCGACCTCAAAGTGACCCGGATCGCCCACGGTGTTCCGGTGGGCGGCGACCTGGAGTACGCCGATGAAATCACTTTGGTGAAGGCCATGGAGAGCAGACATCCATTATAGTTTGCAACTTGCTGTAAAATCTGATTAAATAGTACTATCAAATATTGGAGGTTGGGAAAATGAGTAAACTAACGGTAAGAAAAAGAACCGAAACAGGTAGCAATAAAGTCAAAAAAGTCAGGGATGAAGGAATGACCCCCGGGGTGATTTACGGTAGAAACGAGAATATCCTGGTGTCTTTTTCCACGAATGAACTGGACCGGCATCTCGCTTATCACGGGGTCGGTTCCAGGGTGGAATTCAAATACGGTGCCAAGAACCTTTCCTGCATCGTCAAGGATATTCAGAAAAATCCAGTGACCCGCAAGGTCGTCCATGTGGATCTTCAACTTCTGGTTGAAGGTGAAAAAATCAAGGTCAGGATTCCCGTCCATGTCCACGGCAGAGAGAATGTCGAAGACAAGCGCACCGTGGTCCAGGATACCCTTCACGAGATTGAAATTTCCGCCTTTCCCAAGGACCTCATTGACAATGTCTCCATCGACATCACAGGGATGACCGTGGGTGACGTGGTCACCATCGCGGACATCGCCAAAACCCTTTCACCTGATATCGAGATTCTCGACGATGCTGACCGACAGGTGGTCCTCATTGTGAACAAGGCAGCGGAAAAAGAAACTGAAGAAGGCGAAGAAACTGAATCAGCGGCTTCAGAGACCGGATCTGAAGGAGATCTCGAGACCCTGTAAAGAAGGCCGGCGATTCGACCAAAATGGAAAACTTGACGGATTGAAAGTCAATCACGACAAAACCCCCTATAATGACCCCAGGGGGTTTTTTTTTATGAAGATACTGGTGCTTGGAGAGTTCAAGGAGCTCGGGGAAATGGAAAAACTGGTGTGGGTGTCCTCGGTGGACTACCTGGTTCTGGGGGATCTGGAGTCCCTTGAAAAAGAGGATGAGATTCTTCAGAGTTTCGAAAGTCTGGTGCTCCACCTGAAGCGGTATGAGACCTTTCAGCGCTACTATCCCTTCATTCAACGATTCAAGGAGCGGATCGTCCTGTGGGTCCGGGGGAGGGAGGTCAGGAAATACGAGGAGTTTTTCAGAAACAGCGGTTATGCCACCATCCGGTCCCTGTCGGGTCTTGATCGTAAAATCAAAGCTCCCAGGAGGAAAGAGTCGTCAAAGGGCCGGGTGCTGGGGGTCTGCAACAGCTTCGGGGTCGCCATGGAGCTGGCCTGTCATCAGGGTCGGGACCTCCGGGTGATCGTGGTGGATCTGGCGCTCAAGAGGCCGCCATCGGGTTACCGGTTGGGGATCGACCCCTCGAAGCCGAGAAAATACCTCTCGGAAACCTATGATTTCGAGAGTCTGCATCGCCTCAATGGTTACGGAAATTTTCACGTCATCGGCTATCCCGGCCACCAGGAAGGAGACCCAAAGCCCCTGGAGGAGGAGTTTGTAAAAAGGGCCGGGGAGGACTTTGACTTGCTGGTCCTCAGTGAACCCGCCCGTCTGGATCCGGGTCTGATGGACAGGATTCTCTATGCAGGGACCCTGGACCATGAATCCGTCGAGGGTTTTCTCAAAAAAGGCCTGCCCCGGGAAAAGACGGTTTTTCTGGCGGTTTATGAGAAAAAAGGCCTGGGGGATTACTGGTATCTGAAAAAGCAGCTGGGGGGATATGCCTTCAAGATGGTGCGCAGGAATGAAATCTACAATTTCAAGCGGCCCTTCGAGCTCATCAATCTGGAAGCTGTCAGTCCCAAAAGCGCTCTGGCTGGGATCCTCAAGGTGATGGTCCATGAATGAGGGATATGAGCATTATGCCAATCTTCTTCTGACGGAGGCCCTGGAGGCCTTCAAAGGCATTCAAAAACACAGGGACTACGAGGCCTTTCGCAGTCTTTTCCTGATGACCTTGAGGAAAAAAGGGATTCCCCCGCCTCCTGATACCGAGGAGGTCATCCTCGGCACTTTCCGGCACATGTTCGGCTACGGCATCCTGCAGCCCCTCATCGAAGAGGAGGAAATCAGCGATATCAACGGGACCCGCTACGACCACATCCTTTACAAGAAGAGGGGGAAGCTGTTTCAAAGCGGTATCAGCTTCGAAAATGAGGGGGCATTTTTGAATTACTGCAAACTCATCGTTCTTCGCAATGGCGGCAAGCTCAACAGCAATCACAGCTTCGACCGGGTGGATGATCACGAAAATCTCCTCAGGATCACCGTCAGCATCCCGCCGAGGAGCGCGACGGGACCCTCTCTGAGCATCCGCAAGCATCCCAGGACCAGCCGTTCTCTGGAAGAGCTGGTGGATCTGGGCATGCTGGATGCCAGGAGCCGGGGGCTCCTCGAGGAAATCATGGCCCGGGGCAAGAATCTTCTGATTGCCGGCAAGGGGGCGGCGGGGAAAACCACCCTTTTGAGAAGTCTTTTGAGGGAGGTGGCCTGGGACAAGCGATTTCTGGTCTGCGAGTCAGAAAACGAGCTCTACCCTGAAGGGAAAAATTTCATTGTGGAGAAGATTTCTCAAAGTGATCACGGCAACTCCGTCAGTCTTTCCCATTTGATGCGGGATGGTCTGAGCATGTCTCTTGAAGGCTACTGTGTCGGAGAAATCGTCGGGGAGGAGGCCTGGGAGTTCATTGCCGCGGGACTGACGGACCATCTCACCCTGGGCACCATCCACAGCTCCGGAATTCTGGAGGTGACCCTCAGGCTGAAAATGCTGATCAACCATCGCGTGGGCAATTACAGCAACGAGGCGATCGAGGAGATGATCATGGGAAGCCTGGATTATGTGATCTATTTGAAAGAATACCGTCTGGTGGAAATCGCTCATGTGAAGGAGGGCGGGTGGCACTGGGACTACAGGAGGTGAAACACCCGTGAACCGGGAGGTCAAGGGAGAGAATACGGAACTGCTGGGAACCATGAAGCGCTGGGCGGCCATCGATGACAACGTGGTTTTCGTGATCAAGAAAACGTATCAGGAGAAGGGTTCGGTCCGATACAAGGAATTCTTTGAGAACTTCATCCTGAGGGTCAATTCGGGCATCGAGCCCTCGGAGGCCATCGCCATGGATCTTGGAAAGATCAGATCCCCCTTCATGAGAAATGTGATGGTGAACATCCAGTCGGTGATTGAAAACAACGGGGACCTGATGCTGCTGCTGTCCAAGTTCGAGCATGAAGCCTTCAATATTGAAAAGACCCTCCTCGCCAACCGCATCAGGGTCTACAAGGACCGGTCCCTGCTCCTGCTGCTGATTTCCTTCACGGGACTGGCCTATCTGAGGCTGCATCTGCTGGGGCTGCATCAGGGATGGCAGGCCTGGCTCTTTTTTCCCGTCACTTTGTTGGCGGGATGGTACCATGGTCAGATCTTCCGGTCAAAATATTAGGAGGTTCTTGGAGTGCTGCTGATTCAATTCATGGCCCTGAGCTACATCATCTATGATTTTCTTGAGAGAAGGGTGACGGCCGGAAGCCTCGAGAGGTTTGAAAAACAGGCGAACCGGATCACCCTGGTCTGGGTTATGGTCCTGCTGCTGCTGGTCCTGAGGCGTTTTCTGGACCCCCTGCAGACCTTTCTGAGGATTGTCGCGGTGGTCTGGATTTTTGAAGTGATCAAAGGCACCCTGGAAAGTCGCAGGCAGGAAAAATCCCAGGTGATGCTCTACGAGGTTTTCAGCTTCATCAACAACCAGCTGGCCGCTGGAATCCGTCTGGAGGACGTCATCGGCAACATCCACCGGGTGGTGGAGGACAGGAGGTTCAAGAGGATCTTTCGGGAAGGGGGGGAGATTTTCAAGGCGAACTACGACCTCGAGCTCTACCTCAAGGCCCTGGGCCGGCACTTTGAACCCGAGGAATTCTTCTACGTCGCCTATTCCCTTCGAAACGGCTTCAACCTGGGTCTTCAAAAGGAACTTCTCAAGTATCAGGAGGAAATCATGTTCAACAATTACATCGGTATCCTCATCAAAAAAGGAGATCGCGGCCAGATTAAGCTCTTCTTCATCGCCCTGGTCCAGGCGGCGGTCCTGGTGGTTTTCCTGGCTTATCCCATCCTGGTTGAATTGATGGGATCACTGGCATATCTGTTTTAGGAGGTCAATATGTTGAATCGAATCATCAAGTTGTTGAAAAGTCGTCGGGGGGATTTTGGCATGAGTTCCCTCCTCGGGGTGGCCATCGCCATCATCATCGCTGTATTCGTAGTGATTCCAGGGATACGGGGTCTTTCTGAAAAGGTCATCGACGGGATGAATGAGTGGTGGGATGACACCATCGAGGACCGGATCTTCCTGGGGGATTGAGGCCCGACCCTGGTCCACGACCGGTGTTTCGAAGGGGACTTGAAGAGAAAAAAATTCCCTGTCCACCGGCCCGGGTTTCCCCTGACAGGTCAAAAGTGGTTCTTGAGCGTCAGAACATTGCTTTTAGAAAGGAGGCAGGCAAGGCGCCCCTTCTCCCCCTTCAGGAGAAGCAGGGGAATCCTTGCCGCGGCTGATGAATGTGACTCTGCCCGTCACCCTGATCTTCGCCCTGCTGGTCATGGTGAGTCTGATGGTGCTGGTTTTCGGCTATCTCATGGTTCTCAACCAGCACATCGAAATGATCTACATGCTGCGTCCCTATCTGTACTTTCTGGAGGATCGGGGCGACTTGACCGAGGGACAACTTCTGACCCTGGAGCGGCGTCTTGAGGATCTGGGGCTTGAAGACATCGAAATCATTATTGAAGGTGGTGGCGGTTTTGGTGAGAAGCTGGGTTTTGAAGTGACGGGTCAGGGGGAGGTTTCCCGCTTTACTGGATTTCTGAAGGTGGAAAAAACCCCCGTCACCTATCATTACCGGCGGGAAGTGGTGGTGAGGAGGATTGTCAATTGAGTGACCTTTTGATCGTGGTGACGGTATTCCTGCTGGTGGGACTGGTCCTTTTGCCGGTGGGGCTTTTCATGACCCAGAAGGTCGTGAATCTCCATGCCCTGGAAACCGCAAAGGACCACCTGGATCTGGGAATCAGCTATATCGTGGTGGCCCTTGAACTGGAGGCCCTTTCAGAAGGAAGACTCAGGGTGAGCAATCATTGGATCGAGGACCGGCTCGAGGCCTATCTTGTGGAAAAGGCCATCGACTTTGAATCCGTGGAGGTGGTCCTTTTGCCCAGGGGTGGAAGCCTTGAGGGGGAGGTCAGGCTGAAGCTCAAGGTCATGGACCGGTTTCTTGGCAGGGGGAGTCTGAAGGGGGAGACCTATGAGATTGTTAGAAAAATTGAAGTACCAGTGGACCGATAACCGAAGAAAACTGCTTCTGGTCCTGGCCATGATTTTTGCTTTAGGTCTGGTCATTGTCCAGTCCCTGCTCCTGGGGGGCCATGCCACCTCGTCGGTGCTGATGGCTTCCAGGGCGATTGAAGCCGGTGAATCGGTGGGGGAGGACAATACCGAAAGGGTCCCCCTCGAGACAAGGGTTTTCCAGCGGTTTGATTATGCCGACGGCTATGAGGGGAAGGTGGCGGCCGGGAAACTGAAGCCCGGAGACCTGTTGCTGGCCTCTGATCTGGTGGCAGCCACGGCCTTTTTTTCAAAAAAAGAGACCGACTACCTGGTCAGTCTGGACCTGGCTCCGGAAGCCGCCGCCTCCTACCGCTTCCATGGGGGTGACCGGGTGGATCTCATTCATGTCACCGGGGACCAGGTCATCCCCATCAGGATTTTCAAGGCTGTCCATGTGTATGAAATGGTCTATGAAAACCCGAAATCCCTCTACCCGGAAACCGTCATCCTGCGGGTGGAGGAGGCGATCAGGGATTACATCCTTTCCCATCGCAGGGAGGGTCATTTTGAATTGTCACCCTAAGCAAAAGAAGGCCGTGAGGCCTTCTTTTGGTGTCAGTCGATGTCGTATTCCCGGGCGGTCTCTTCACCCTTGAGAACTCTCAGGGTGCCGTGGGCCAGGGCCTGGAGTTCGTTCTCACCCGGGCTGATGATGACCGGTGCGATAAAGGAGACCCGGTCACTCACCCAATCGGTGATGCGCTTCGAATAAGCGATGCCCCCGGTAAGGATGATATGTTCCACCTGTCCCTTGAGAACGGTGGCGAGCTCGCCGATTCCCTTGGCAATCTGATAGGCCATGGCTTCGTAGACGAGTCCGGCTTCTGCATTGCCGGCTTCGATCATTTCCTCCACCTTGAGGGCTTCATTGGTGCCCAGGTAGGAGACCAGGCCTCCCTTGCCCCTGAGCTTCTTCTTCATGGTGTCGATATCGTTCTGATAGCTCATGGCGACGAGATCCTTGCCGGGCAGTCTGCCGGACCGTTCCGGAGAGAAGGGCCCTTCGTCATCGGAGACGATGTCCACCATTTTTCCGGCGTTGATGGCGGCGATGGTGATGCCGCCTCCCAGATGGGCGATGATGGCGTTGGCGGTATTGAAGTCTTTGCCAAGGTCCCTGGCGGTGTTGATGGCCACGGACCGGATATTCAGGGCATGGACCAGACTGCGTCTGGGAATCTCCTTGAGGCCGGAAATCCGGGCGATGTCCAGGAGTTCGTCCACGGCGACAGGATCATAGATATAGGCGTCAATGCCGACGTGTCTGGCGATTTCGAAGGCGATCAGGGCGCCCAGATTGGAGGCGTGTTCCACCACGGGGTTGAATCTGAGACGGTCGACCATTTTCTGGTTGACTTTGTAGGCACCGGATTTCACCGGGGGCAGCAGTCCGCCCCGACCCACCACGGCACTCAGATCATTGACATCCATATGGACTTCCTTCAAAAAACTCATGATGCTTTCGTATCGCATCTCGTACTGGTCACTGATCTTGCTGAAGGTTTCAAGGTCGTCATTCGAATGAAGGATATTGGTTTTATAAAGTTCTGACTGGTCTTCGTAGACCGCGACCTTGGTGGAGGTGGAACCCGGATTGATGGCTAGAATGTAGGTGCTCATTGAAAGACTCCTTTCACTATGCGGATTTCAGTTTCTTTGAAAAGGCCAGGATGGCGCCGAGGGCCACGGACAAGTAGGCGGCCACGACGACCCGGTATTCGCCGGGGAGTAAAAAGGTGATGGTATGGGCCGGTATCCAGAAAATGGGGATGGTTTTCATGACCACGAAGGAGATGAATCCGTACCAGTCAATTTTCGCTGTAATTTCTTTGAGCCGGATTTTCTGTCTCTGCCCGCTCACCTTGGCATCGATGAGGGTATCGGTGATCCGGTGGAAGGCCATGAAGGTGGGGGCGAAGGTCAGGTTCATGAAGGCGCTGGTGAAGAAGGCGAAGGCAAAGGCGGATCCCGCAAAGGGAAGGATGCCGCTGTTCATGCTGGCGGTGACGCCTGCGCCGTAAATATTGAAGATCAGGGTGATGACCACCCCTAGGAATCCCCAGACCAGGGCCCGGTAGGGCAGTCCCCCTGGATTGATCCACTCTCCCGTGCTGATCCGGATGGAAAGCAGCTCTCCCATGGTGGCGAGGAGCATGAATTTCAAAAATCCGCCCAGGAGGGGGTAGGTGCCGGTGAAGCCGATGAAGGCCGTGCGACTCGATTCGAATACAAAAATCATGCTGAAGAGGAGCAGTAGTCCACCCCAGATAAAATCTCCTTTTTTCAAGGTCTAGCCTCCCTTATACTGCCGTCATTCCGGCCTTGAGGGCCTGAATGTTGATATCGATGAATTTTTCCTTCACATTGTCCCGGATGATGTTTTCCCAGGGCAGGTCCTCCAGGGCCATGGATTTGATCAGGGCTCCGAGCAGGACCACGTTCATGGTCTTGCGGTTGCCGAGTTTCTCAGCCATGTCACTGGCATCAATGACGGTGGTATGGACCTTGTCCCTGATCCGCTCCAGGACATTCCGGGGATAGGTATCAATGCCGGAATTGATCCTGACGGAGGGGAGCTTGTAGTTGTTGATGACGATTTTTCCCTCCGGCTTCAAGTGACCCAGCCATCTGAGGGCCTCCATCATCTCGAAGGCGATGATGATATCGGCCTCCCCCTCGTCGATGACCGGGGAATGGACTTTTTCCCCGTAACGCACCTGGGAGACCACGGCGCCGCCCCGTTGGGACATGCCGTGGATTTCGGCCATTTTGACATCGTAGCCATGGGCGACCAGCCCGTTGGACAGGATTTTGCTGGCGGTGATGGTGCCTTGACCACCGACGCCGACCAGAAGAATGTTTTTAGTGGCAGTCATCGGGAAACCCCCTTCACACTGATGGCATTCACGGGACAGGTCTGCAGGCAGACCTGACAGCCGACACATTGATTGGTGTCAATGGACACCTTTTTCTTTTCAGGATCCCAGATCAGGGCCGGGCAGCCCGTCTTGATGCATTTCCTGCAGCCGATGCAGGTCTCTTCGTCGACGACGCACTGGGAATCCAGGGCGCCGAACTCCTCGAGATCCTGGGGTGAATATTTCTTCAGGGCACAGGGGTAACGGGTAATGATGACCGAGGGCTCGTTTTCAATGGCCAGGGCCCAGTCGATGGCTTCATTGACCTCGTCCAGATGGTTGGGATTGATGACTCTCACGTGCTTGACCCCCAGGGCCTTCACCAGTTCGGGAATCTCGACGATGGTGGTGGGCATGCCTTGCAGGGTATAGCCGGTGCCCGGGTGGTCCTGGTGTCCCGTCATCCCGGTGATCCGGTTGTCCAGAATGCAGGTGATGGCGTTGGACCGGTTGTAGACCACATCGAGGAGGGAGTTCATTCCCGTATGGAAGAAGGTGGAATCTCCGATGGTGGCTACAGCCCTCATGTTTTCATCATAACGATTGAAAATGGTCTGGGCCCCGTGGGCCATGCTGACACTGGCCCCCATGCAGATGGTGGTGTCCTTGGCGTTGAGGGGTTCGAAGCCGCTGAGACCGTAGCAGCCGATATCCCCGTTGATCATGATGTTCTTTCGTTTGCCGAGTTCATAGAAGAAGCCCCGGTGGGGACAGCCGGCACAGAGGGTGGGGGGACGGGGCACGATATCGGACCGGTCGTAATCGATGACCTCGAATTTTTCCCCCAGGAGGGCGGCGCGTAGAATCTGGGGACTCAATTCCCCCTGATTGGAGAGCTTGGCCTTGCCGATGCACTCGATGCCCCGGGCCTTGATCTGTTCCTCCATGAAGGGCTCGAGTTCTTCGATGACGTAGAGGGTGGAGACTTCCTTGGCGAAGGCCTCGATCTTTTTGAAGGGCAGGGGGTAGGTGAAGCCCAGTTTCAAGTAGGAAACCGTCTCGCCGAAGACCTCCCTGGCGTATTCGTAGGCGATGCCCGAGGCGATCACGCCGATTTTTTTGTCATGCCATTCAATGAAATTCAAGGGGGTTTCATTGCTGAAGGCTTCAAGATCCAACAGGCGTTTCTCCACCTTGGCATGGAGTTTCCTGGCCGTGGAGGGAACCGCGTCAAATTTGTCCAGCTGCTTCCGGTAGGGCTGTTTCACCCCTTCTTCTCTTTCCCCGAAGGCCACCAGGGTCTTGGAATGACAGATTCTTGTGGTCATCCTCAGGAGGACCAGACTGTCGAAGGTCTCACTGATGCGGATGGCCTCCACCACCATGTCCTTGGCCTCCTGGGAGTTGCTGGGCTCGAGCATGGGGATTTTGGAGAATTTGGCGTAATACCGGTTGTCCTGCTCATTCTGAGAGGAGTGCATGCCGGGTTCGTCGGCCGTCACCAGGACGGCGCCGCCGGTCACGCCGGTGTAGGCGAAGGTGAAGAGGGGATCCGCAGCCACGTTGACCCCGACGTGTTTCATGGAGGCGATGACCCGCCCTCCGGCGATGGAAGCACCGATGACAGCCTCTAGAGCCACCTTCTCATTGGGAGCCCACTGCGCGATGATATCTTCTTTGTAGAGGGCTATGTTTTCCAGAATCTCCGTGGAGGGAGTTCCCGGATAGGCGCTGGCGTAAACGATGCCGGCTTCATAGGCTCCTCTGGCAACGGCTTCATTGCCCGTCAGTAATTTTTTCACCCTTTGTCCTCCTTAAATCAACATTTTTTCATGTCCTCATTATACTAAATAATTGTATGTTTTACAAAATCTTTGTAAACTGATGGCGAAAAAAATGTCCTGATACCGAAAAAAGTCATTGGCTCATCTGAAGGGAAATTTGGTAGAATGGCAGTGAAGGAAAATACCCGTCAGGGAGGTGCACCGTTGAAAAAAGTCAATCATTACGCCATTTTGTCCCTGTCCCTCATGACCATCATGTCAGGGGCCGTGGTGGCGCCGGTCCTGGGTCTGATCGCCGAGGAATTCACTGAGGCCAGGGACCTTTATATCCGAATGGTCATCGCCCTGCCGGCCCTCTTCATCGTCGTCTTCTCCCTGGTCTCCGGCTACCTGTCGAGGCGGGTCCGCAAGAAGCACCTGGCGATGGCGGGGGTGACCCTCTTTTTTGCAGGGGGGGTCAGCGGGGCCCTGACCGGCAGCATCGGGGAACTCCTCTTCACCAGGGCCGTCCTGGGCAGCGGTCTGGGGCTCATCCTGCCCCATTCCACAGGATTCATCGCTGACTTCTATGAGGGACCCGACCGCATCAGGAACATGGGCTATTCCACCGCCATGAACAATTTCGGGGGGATTTTCGCCACCGTGGCGGCGGGCTATCTGGCCCTCTACGACTGGCGCTACGCCTTTTATTTCTACGGCATCACCTTTTTCATTCTTCTGCTGATCGTTTTCCATCTGCCGGAAAAACCCTTCATCAAAAGCAAGGCGGCCGGGAAGGTGACCCTGGCTCCGAGGGTGCTGGCCATGGCGGCGGCCATGCTCGTCGTGACCTTGATTTTCTATGCCTCTCCATCGAATCTGGCCCTCTTCGTGGCCAGGGAACAGCTCGGGACCAGTGACACCTCGGCCCTGCTCATCACCATCCTCACGATTTCCGGCTTCGGCTTCGGCATGTTGTTCAAGACCATCAAGGGGAGACTCAGGTCCCATACCGGCACCTTCGGGTTTCTGGCCTTCATTGCCGGCTATCTGATTCTCATCATCTCCTCGGACCTCAAGCTCTTGTCCCTGGCCATGGTGGTCATCGGCTACGGCACCGGGACCCTGAATCCCCTGATTTTCTATACCACCTCCATGGTCGCCGGGCCGGCACAAACCACCCTTTCCCTGGCGCTGGTCTCAGGATCCATGTTTCTGGCCCAGTTCATCACCCCCTTCATCATCGCGGGAATCGGCGGCCTTGGGGGAATGACCGGCATCCGGCTGCCCTTCTGGTTTTCCATCGGCCTGGCTTCAGTGGCCCTGATGGTCTATCTCATCTTCAGAGATAGACTGTATATTGATTGAGGATTGAGGTATAATAATGACCTGGGAGGGATTATAACATGAAAATCAACGTGAATGCATCGATCGGCGACCACCACCTGGTGCTGATTCCGGTTTATAAACACCAGATCTTGAAAAAGGACGAACTCGGGCTCAATGAAGAACTCGAGGCCCTTTTTGACCAGGGGGTCTTCATCGGCAAGCAGGGGACCCATCACTTCTTGAGAAAGAACAAGAAGGTACTTTTCTTCGGGATGGGAGAGGAGACCGCCATCACCCCGGCATTGACCCGGGAAGCCATCGGCGGCGCCGTCCGGGAGGCGAAAAGACTGAAGGCGAAATCTCTGGCCTTCTACTGCCGGGAGCCCCTGTATCTGGGGGCCCTGGTGGAAACGGCGATTCTGGCGGATTATGATTTCGACCGCTACAAGACCGGGGAGAAGGAACAGGCGGTGGAAGACTTCAATGTGATCATGAAGGAAGACTACGATGAAGCTGTGGTGGCGGAATACAAGGCCCTCGCCGAGGGCACCCTGGTGGCCAGAGATCTGGCCAATGAACCCTCCAACGTGCTGAGTCCCCTGGAACTCGCCCTGAGGGCCGGGGCCCTGGGTGAGCAGTACGGCTTTGAAGTGGAAATCCACGGCCGCGAGGTGATTGAAGGAGAGAAAATGGGCGCCTTCCTGGCGGTGGCATCCGCTTCGGAATCCGAGCCCCAGCTCATCGTGATGCGGTACAAGGGGGCACCGGCGGTGAAAAAAACCTTCGGCCTGGTGGGCAAGGGTCTTACCTACGATTCCGGCGGTCTCTCCATCAAATCCACCGAAGGCATGGTGACCATGAAGGGGGACATGAGCGGCTCGGCGGCGGTGATCGGCACCTTTGCGGCCCTCGCCCGGAACCAGGTCAAGGCCAATGTGGTGGGGGTCGTCGCCGCCTGTGAAAACATGATTTCCGGCAAGGGCTTCAGGCCCGGGGATATTCTGCAGGCGCGGAACGGCAAGACGATTTTCGTGGGCAACACCGATGCTGAAGGAAGGCTGACCCTGGCCGATGCCCTGGACTACATCATCGACGCTGAAAAGGTGGATGAGGTGGTGGATATCGCCACCCTTACCGGAGCGGCGGTTCGCGCTTTGGGGACCACCACCACGGCCATCATGGGGAACCGGGAGGACATGATCAAGCGGTTTTTCGAGGCGTCGACCCTGGCGGACGAAAGGCTATGGGAACTGCCCCTCTTTGAAGACTACAAGGAGCAGCTCAAACACCACGAGGCGGACCTCAACAATCTGGGGGGAGACCCCGGGACCATTACCGCCGCAGCCTTCCTGGAGCACTTTGTCGGGGAGACTCCCTGGGTCCACCTGGATATCGCGGGAACCGCCTTCGCGGACAAGGCCAGGGGCTACCGGCCCAGGGGCGCCACGGGAATGGGCGTGAGACTGCTTTACCACTACATCAAAGGAGATGAGTCCAATTAGATTAGTCGCAACCACCGCCTTCGGGATCGAATCCGTTGCGGCACAGGAAATCAAGGACCTGGGCTTTGCAGGCATCGTGACTGAAAACTCCCGGGTGGTCTTCGAGGGGGATCACGGGGCCATCGCCCGGTCCAACCTGAATCTGAGGACGCCGGACCGGATCTACATCCTCATGGGCAGTTTCAAGGCCCTGACCTTCGAGGAGCTTTTTCAAGGGGTTTTTCGCAGCGAATGGGAGAAATTCATCGATTCCAAGGGGAAATTCCCCGTGGATGCCAAAAGTGTCAAGTCCCGGCTCTTCAGCCTCTCGGACATTCAGGCCATCAGCAAAAAGGCCATGGTCAAGCGACTGGGGGCCCATTACAAGACCGAGTGGTTCGAGGAATCCGGCGCCGACTACCGGGTGGTGGTTTCAATCCTCAAGGATCAGGTTTCCGTCCTGCTGGACACCTCCGGCGAGGCCCTGCACAAGCGGGGTTACCGGGCCAGGGGCTATGCGGCACCCCTCAAGGAGACCCTGGCCGCGGCCCTGGTCAAGATCAGTCGATGGAAACCCTCCATCCAGCTGGTGGATCCCCTGTGCGGTACCGGGACCATTCTCATTGAAGCGGCCATGCTGGGCAGAAATATCGCACCGGGTCTGAATCGGAGTTTCGCTTCGGAAAAATGGCCCCTCTTTCCCGCCCGCATCTACCCTGAGGAAAGAAAGAAGGCCTTTGCGGCCATCAATCACGAGGTGGTCCTGAATCTCGAGGGCTACGACCAGGATCTCAGGGCGATCAGGATCGCCAAGGAAAATGCCGAGGAGGCGGGGGTCGCCGGGGACATTCATTTTCAGGTAAGAAGGCTGGAGGATTTCAGCACCAGCAAGTCCTACGGCTATCTCATCACCAATCCCCCCTATGGGGAGCGCCTGGGGGAAAAGGCTTCGGTGGAGGGACTTTACCGCACCATGGGGGAGGTATTCAGGCCCCTGACCACCTGGTCCAAGTACATTCTGACCGCCATGGAGACCTTTGAAGCGCATTACGGTCAAAGGGCGACCAAAAACCGCAAGCTTTACAACGGCCGGATCAAGGCCTATTTCTACCAGTATTACGGAGAGAAGCCGAGAAGAGGAGTTTAGGCCACCATGAAAAGAACCCGGGGAGAAAAGTTCATATCCTTTTTATTGTTTGTCGTGATCGCCCTGGGTATTTCCAACCGTCAGATGATCGCCCAGGAGGTGAGGGGCCTTGTCGGCCGTGGCGAGTACGCCTTGACCAGGATCAAGACCGTCACCCTGGATTACGATCTCGAGAATGCCGTCATCCCGGCATTCTATCCCCTTTACAATGATATCGTCACCCTGGAGGGCACCCGCCTGACCCTCTACAACCATGAGGGAGAGGCCCAGTGGCAGGTGGTCAATGATTTTTCCCAGGTGCTGATTGGCGGGAATGAAAACTTCTTTGCCGTAGCCAACCAGGAAAGCGGTGATCTCTATGTCTACGACTACCGGTCCGACATCAAGGCCAGGACCCTGGGACTGGGTGAAATCAAGGGCATCGCAGTCACTGAAAAAGGTTACATCATCGTCCAGGTGGGGGAGGGGGGGTTGGAGATCTTCGATCCCAGACTCAACCTGGTGGCGACTCTCAGGATCAATCAGGGAGAAATCACCCGGGTGGCCTTCAATGAAGCCGATGACCAGATTTACCTGGTGGGTCTGGACATGGCCTCCGGCCAGGTCAACACCACGCTTTACAAGTACGGGGTGGCCGGTGACCTGGTGGGATCCGTGGAGCTGGCGGACGAAGTGGTTTTCGACCTCTTCTTTGAGGACCTGACCCTCATCAAGGTGAGTGATCTGGAAATCGGGGTGATCGGCGAGGACCTGCTCATGAAAAAACAGATCCCCTTTACAGGCCTCGTGGACAGGGCCGTCTACGGCCATCACCGTCTGGTCCTTCAGAATTTCGACCAGGATTCCAAGAACATGGGAAGAGACAAGGTCTACGACCTGCTGGTCTATGATACCCTTGAAGAAAAGGTGAGTTTCAAGAGATCCTATGAGGAGGCCTTCATCGGGATGACCTTCTTCAATGAAAACATTCTCTGCTACAGCAACAACACCATCATGCTTTATGATTTGAATGGCATTCTGCTGGGGGAGTTCAACCTGGGGAGAGACTTCACGAAACTGGCGGTTCTCGAAAAGGGTCGGATTTTCATTCAAGGGGTGGACTATTTTGAAATCCATACCCTTGAAAAACAATGATGATGGAATTCAGGTGAGATGATGAACTGGTTGGATATTCTGATTTTGCTTCTGGTGGTCTGGGTGGCGGTGAGAGGAATCACCCGCGGCCTGATCAAGTCCGTCGTGGGAATCGTGGCCATGGTGGCCGGTTTTGTGGCGGGCAATTTTCTCTACAAGGACGTGGCGGAATTTCTGGACGGGCATACCGGGATTTCCGGCGGCATCCAGGAATTTTTCAACAGGGAATTGTTTTCCAATTTGAAGATTCCCCGACTCGAGTCGGATTTCAGCGATATTACCCGGGAAATATTCAGGGAGGGTGACCTCTGGCGGGAATATCTGGGGAATGATTTTGGGGAATACATGGCCACCATCATTCTGAACATCCTCTCCTGGCTGCTGGTCTTTTTCGTCGTGGTGCTCTTCATCTTCATTATCGGCATTGTCCTCGACACCCTCTTCAAATTGCCGATACTCAAAACCCTCAATGCCCTGGGTGGATTTGTCTTCGGAATCATCAAAGGGACCCTCTATGTCTTTTTCATCGTCATTTTTCTGGAATTCTTCGGCGGCATCAGTCAGGGGGATTATCTGAGGGACCTGGTTGAGGGGTCTGTCTTTGCCGGGACCGTCCTCAAGTACAATATCCTGACCTGGATCAATTTTTAAGGGGGAATAGCCCATGCCTATGGCCATCGAAGTGGGAGACAGGGTGATTACTAAAAAACCCCATCCCTGCGGCAACAATGAATTCATCATCACCCGGACCGGGATGGATTTCAGGATGCGCTGTACCAAGTGTCAGAAGGAAATCTGGATCAGTCGCGTCAAGCTGGAAAAGCGAATCAAAAGGATTGTCAAGGAAGAATAGTGTATAATGGTGTTGCAAATACAAAATATGTGGAGGTGCTCAACATTGAGTATTAAGTATGCGGAAAGAATGGACAACCTCAAGGCATCGGAAATCAGAGAGATTTTAAAGCTCACGGAACGACCCGAAGTCATCTCTTTTGCCGGCGGACTCCCTGCGCCGGAGCTGTTTCCTGTAGAAGAAATGAAGGCGGTTTCCCTCAAGGTTCTGGAGGAAATGGGACAGGAGGCGCTTCAGTACAGTGCGACTGAGGGCTACCCTCCCCTGAGAAAGGCCATTACGGAGCGAATGAAGGTTTTTGGGATTGAAAGTGATCCCGATGAGATTCTGATCACCAGCGGATCCCAGCAGGGGCTGGACTTCTGCGCCAAGATTTTCATCGATCCCGGTGATGTGGTGGTGGTGGAAAGCCCCAGCTATCTGGGAGCCATCAATGCCTTCAAGGCCTATCAATGCGATTTTGTCGAGGTTCCCACCGACCAGGACGGCATGCTCATGGAGGACCTGGAAGAGGTTTTGAAAAACACCCCCCGGGTCAAATACATCTACGTCATTCCTGATTTCCAGAATCCCACCGGCAAGACCTGGTCCGTGGAAAGGCGAAAGGCCTTCATGGCACTGGCCAACAAATACGATGTGCCCGTGGTCGAGGACAATCCTTATGGGGAACTGCGTTTTGAGGGTGAAATCCCCCCTTCTCTGAAATCCATGGACCCACAGAATCGCGTCATTTTCCTGGGAACCTTTTCAAAGACCTTCACACCGGGTCTGCGCATGGGTTGGGTGCTGGCTGAAAAGTCGATATTGGAAAAATTCATTCTGGTGAAGCAGGGGGCGGATCTTCAGACGAATTCCATGACCCAGAGAGAACTGGCGGTGTTCCTGGACATGTACGATCTGGATGCCCATATAGAGAAAATCAAGAACGTCTACCGGAAACGCCGGGACATCATGCTCAAGACCATGGAAGAAACCTTCCCTGAAGGGGTGACCTGGACCTATCCCAACGGCGGTCTCTTCACCTGGGTGGAGTTCCCGGAGCATATCAACACCAGGGATCTCATGGTGGAGGCCATCAAGCGCAATGTCGCCTGTGTTCCCGGAGGTTCCTTCTATCCCAACGGCGGCAAGGAAAATGCCATCCGGGTCAATTACTCCAACATGCCTGAGGACCGCATCGTCGAGGGTATCAAGAGACTGGCGGAGGTCATCAAGGAAGCCCTTTAAAGCTGGAATATTCCAGCTTTTTTTCTTGTCTTTAATGAGTGGGCGTGGTATAATTCATAAATGCAACGAGAAACTCTCTGCCCGAGAAGGGCCAAATAGACCACAGGGAGGTGTATTTATGACAAATTATGAAACCATGTATATTCTGAGACCCAGCGTCGAGGAAGAAGACAGAAATGCCATTGTTGAAAAGTTCAAAGGAATCGTTTCTGATGGCGGTGAAGTAGTTTCAGTCGATGAGTGGGGCAATCGAAAACTGGCCTACGAAATTGAAAAAATCAAGGACGGTTACTATGTGCTGATGACCTTCAAGGGCAACGGCGATATCGTGACCGAGCTTGAACGGAACTACAGAATTTCTGATGATGTAATGCGGTTTATTGTCATTAACCTGGACCAGAAATAGAGGTGTTTTCATGAACAGTGTTTTTATGATTGGACGTTTGACCAAGGACCCTGAGCTCAGATTTGTCGCCGGAAGCGGCAAGGCTGTGGCCAATTTCACCATTGCAGTGGATCGGGAATTTTCCAAAGAAAAGATCGCCGATTTTTTCCCCGTCGTGGTTTGGGGAAAGCAGGCGGAAACGACTTCCCAATACATGTCCAAGGGTAAACGCGTCGCTGTACGTGGTTCGCTTCAGACTGACAAGTACCAGGACAAGAATGACGTCACCCGCTATGTGACCCGGGTGGTCGCTGAGCGTGTTGAATTTCTTGACTGGGGTGGCAGTGATTCTTCGGGTTCATCTTCATCACAGGCAAGAACAACCGGCAATTCATCCAGTAATTCAACCGGCGATTCAGAGGATAATTTTGATTTTTCGGCTTTCCAGTCCGTTGAGGACGAGGATGTCCCATTCTAGAGTAAGGAGGGAAATGTAAATGGCATTCAAGAGAAAAAAACGAAAAAAAGTATGTCGATTCTGTGAAGAAAAAACAGATCATATCGATTACAAAGATACTAAAAAGCTTCAAAGGTACCTGACAGAACGAGGTAAAATTTTGCCCCGCCGAGTCACTGGAACTTGTGCTAAGCATCAAAGAGCATTGACAGCGTCTATCAAGCGTGCGCGTATCATGGCGTTGCTGCCCTTTGTTAAAGAGTAATCCTCAAGAGAATCCGGTTGGATTCTCTTTGTTCGTTAAGGGTCACTCAGAATCGGTTCAACGGGGGAGATCATTTTGAATTCAAGCAATCAGACCAAGGCCCTGGTGGAGACGGCGCTCCTGTCCTCCATCACCAGCATCCTGGCCATCGCCGGGATGTACATTCCCTTTCTGGGATACCTCATGTTCATCGTGGCGGTGCCCTTCATCCTCATCGTCGTCAGGCATTCGGTGAAGTTCGCCCTTCTCGGCGCCCTGGCCACGGGTTTTTTGGTGACCTTTGTCTCCTTTCCCACCTATGGCATCTATGTGGCCGCCATGGGGGGAGGCGTGGGGGTCATCATGGGCCTGGCCGTCAAGCTTCGAAGGGAGGCCATGACCGTGATTTTCTACGGCGCCCTGGCCGCCTCCGTGACCATGATGCTGCTTTTGAGTCTCACCACCCTGGTGACCGGGGTGGGTCTGCTGGAAATGGTGGAGGAGGTCCTCTTTGAATCCTTCCGGGTGGCTGAAGGTGCGGGGTTTGAGAACATCCTTCTGGAGTCCGGCTTCACCCTTGAGGACATTCTGGACATTTTCAAGATGATCCTGCCCAGTACCCTGATACTCTCCTCGGCCTTCTATGCCCTGCTCAACTACAACGTCGGCAGAATCATTCTGAGAAGGACCGGTTTTGTGACCGGGGATTCGAGACCCTTCAGTGAATTCACCCTGCCGGGCAATATCATCACGGGCACCACCCTGATTCTGATTCTGACCTATCTCAGCGGGTATCTCAATATTGTCAACACCGAGGTCCTTTTCATCAATGTCCTGAACATCTTCATCTATGTATTCCTGCTTCAGGGCCTGGCGATTCTCTTCTTTCTCCTCGAGAAGCGGCATTTCAAAACCGGCATGAAGGTCTTTGCGGTGATTCTGGTCTTCTTGCTGCAGATGACCGTGGGTGTCGCGATCATCGGTTGGATCGACAATATCTTCGATTTTAGAAAAATCCGCCAAAAGAAAACAGGTGTATAAATGAAAAGCAATAATAAAGTGATGAACATTCTCCTGCCGGACAACAAGATTTATCTCATCATCATTCTGATTCTCAACTTTGCCATGCTGTATTACAACCTGGTGATCGGTATTCTGGGCCTGGTGACCCTGGCCGCCCTGACGGTCTATGCCATGGTGACCTCCAGGGAAAAGATGAAGACCTGGTCAAAGTATATCGAGAATCTTTCCCAGGATCTGGGCAGCGCGGCCCAGAGCTCCCTGATCAATATCCCCGTCCCCCTCTGTCTGATCAACCTTGAGGGGAAACTGGTCTGGTACAATTCGCGATTCACCGAAATGGTGGAGGAGGAGGGGCTCCTCAACACCCCTATCACCGAGATTCTTCCCCAGGTCACCATGGATGAGATCCTGACCCGTGAGATCGATTCCGTGGAGGTGAAGGTGGGGGAAAGGTCCTACCAGGTCAAGAAGAACGTGGTCAGCATCGAGGCCAAAAATCACGATGACAGTGTCATCATCATGCTCTACTGGATTGAAACCACGGCCTATTCAAAGCTCAAACTCAAATACAATGACGAGAGAACCCTCATGGCCCTGATCCAGGTGGACAACTACGATGAAGTGGTGAACAACACCAAGGAGGAAAAGCTGCCCTTCGTATTGAGTGAAATCGAAAGCAAGATCAACGCCTGGGGAGCCCGGATGAACGGTTCGATCAAAAAATATCAAAATGACCGCTATCTGATCATTTTCGAGAACAAGTTCCTGGCCAATCTGGAGGAAAAGAAGTTCTCCATTCTGGATGAAATCCGTGAAATCGACATGGGAAACAAAATCCCGGTGACCCTCAGCATCGGTGTCGGAGCCAATGCCAAGAATCTCGAGCAGCTTGAGGAGTTCGCCTACTCCGCCCTGGAGCTGGGCCTTGCCCGGGGAGGAGACCAGGCGGTGGTGAGGAAAAACAGCGCCTTCGACTTCTACGGGGGCAAGACCAAGGCGGTGGAGAAGAGAAACCGGGTCAAGGCCAGGGTGGTCGCCCACGCCTTGAGACCTCTCCTTGACGAATCCGAGGATATTTATATCATGGGACACAAATACCCGGACATGGACGCCTTCGGGGCGGCCATCGGGGTTTACCGCGCCGCCATCAACCGGGGAAAAAACGCCTATATCGTTCTCAATGAAGTGAACGAGACCATCGTCAGTGTCTACAATCTGTTCAAGGATGATCCCATCTACCAGTTCGTGACCCCGGAGGTCGCCCTGGAAAAGGCCACCACAGAGGACCTGCTCTTCGTGGTGGACACCCATCGGCCCAGTTTTACGGAGTGCCCCGAGCTCATCGGCCGGATGGACCGCATCGTTCTCTTCGACCATCACCGCAGGGGCACGGAGTTCATCGAGGACACGGCCCTGACCTATCTTGAGCCCTACGCTTCCTCCACCTGTGAACTCGTGACGGAGGTGATCCAGTACATTGAAGAGAAGGGGATTCTCAAGGAACATGAAGCGGAGGCCCTGCTTGCGGGCATCATGCTGGATACGAAGAATTTCAGTGTCAAGACCGGAGTGAGAACCTTCGATGCCGCCTCTTTTCTCAGAAGAAGCGGTGCGGACACCGTCAAGGTGATGCAGCTCTTTCAGGATGACTTCGAGACCATCCGGCTCAAGTCGGACATCGTCTCTGAAGCCCGGATACTTCATCAGAGGGTGGCGCTTTCCGTCTATCGCAGACCCATCAACAATATCAAACTCATCGCCTCCCAGAGTGCGGACCTCCTGCTCAGGGTCCGGGGGGTGGATGTTTCCTTCGTGATCGGCAGCGATCTCGACGGAGAAATCGTGGTGAGCGGCCGATCCCTGGGAGAGGCCAATGTGCAGATGATTCTCGAAAAGCTCGGAGGCGGAGGACATCTCACCACGGCAGGAGCCCAGTTCAAGGATAAAACCATCGATGAGGTGGAGAAACTGGTCATGGAAGAAATCGAAGCCTATATTAAGGAGGCCTGACAAGGATGAAGGTTATATTGCTCAAGGACATCAAGGGGACCGGGAAAAAAGGCGAAATCATCAATGCCAGCGACGGTCATGCAAGGAATTTTTTGATTCCCAGGAAGTTCGCCATGGAGGCCACCGAGGGGAACATGAAGGAACTCAAGTTCAAGAAGGACAATGAGAAGCGGATCAAGGCGGAGGAGCTCCAGGAGGCCGAAGCCCTGGCCTCGGACATCTCCGGCAAGGAAATCGAGCTCATGGTGAAGGCGGGCAGCGCCGGCAAACTCTTCGGTGCCATCACCTCCAAGGATCTGGCGGAGGCCATCAGTGAAAAGCTTGACCTTGAAATCGATAAAAAGAAAATCGTCCTCAAGGATCCCATCAAGGAAGTCGGGACCTATGAGGTCCAGATCAAGATCTATCCCACGGTGAAAGCCACCATCAAGGTCATTTTGAAATCGGAATAAGGGGACTTTTCAGTCTCCTTTGTTTTGCGGTGGTCGCATCCCTCAAGGCGTCATCCGTTTCCAGGGCTGAAGCGAGGGGCTTTTCGGCGACATGAGCTTAAAAAAGTACTATAATGGAGATAGGATTCTATTCGAAGGTGGTGTGACCCGTGGCAGTCGATATCAACCAATTGCCCCATAATATCGAGGCTGAGGAATCGGTCCTCGGTGCAATGATTCTGGACAAGGAAGCCATTATTGACGTAGTGGACGTCATCAGCCATGAAGATTATTTCAAGGACGAGCACAAACACATCCATCAGGCCATCATTGAACTTTTCAATGAAAACAGTTCCGTGGATCTCGTCACCCTGGGCAACCGCCTGGACCAGAAAAACCAGCTTGGCGGAATCGGTGGTCCCCAGTATCTTCGGGAGCTTTCCTCCCGGGGGGTGCTGACCGCCCATGCCAGGGCTTATGCAAAAATAGTTGAAGAAAAGTCCATGCTCAGACAACTGATTCTGGCCTCCACCCAGATTGTTCAAAGAGGGTATTCCCAGGAGGAAGCCGACACCCTGCTGGAAATGGCGGAGCAGACGATTTTTGATATTTCCCAGAAGAAAAACAAGGTGGGTCTGGTGGAGATCGGGGACATTCTTAAAACCACCCTGGAGGAAATCGAACGACTGAGCAAGGATCCCAGTGCCTTGATCGGTCTGAGTACCGGTTTTCCGGACATCGACCGCAAGACCAACGGTCTCAACAAGTCGGACCTGATTCTGGTGGCGGCCCGGCCCTCCATGGGCAAGACCGCCTTCGCCCTGAACATCTGTCAGCATATCGCTTTGAAGGAAAACGCTTCGGTGGCGATTTTTTCCCTGGAGATGGCCAAGGAACAGCTGGTCCAGCGGCTTCTTTCGAGTGAAGCCATGATTCCCATTCAGAATATCCGCACAGGGAACCTGAAGCAGAATGAGTGGAACACCCTGATCAAGGGGGTCAGTCTCCTGACCAGGTCAAAGCTGTACATCGATGACACACCGGGAATCACCGTCCTGGAAATGCGGGCCAAGGCAAGACGGTTGAAAATCGAAATGGGCCTTGATCTCATCATGGTGGACTACATGCAGCTCATGAGCATCCATGGCAACAGCGAAAGCCGGCAGCAGGAGATTTCCACCATTTCCAGGGGGCTCAAGGCCCTGGCCCGGGAAATGGCCTGTCCCGTCATCGCCCTTTCCCAGCTTTCCCGTGCCCCGGAGACCAGAAGTGATCATCGACCCATTCTCTCGGATCTCAGGGAGTCCGGAGCCATCGAGCAGGATGCGGATATCGTCATGTTCCTCTACAGGGACGAGTACTATCATCAGGATTCTGAAAAGAAAAACATCGGGGAAGTCATCATCGCCAAGCAAAGGAATGGTGAGACGGGTCACATTGAACTGGCCTGGCTCGGCCCCTATACGAAATTTGCCAGTATACAGCATGGGAGTGAATAAGCGTGGACTTAGAAATCAGGGAGATCCGGCTGGAGGATGTCGCCACCATGACCCAATGGGGACGATTCACCGATCCCCGCTATCATCATTTCAATTTTTATTACGATACCCCGGAGGAGTTTCTCAGATGGTACGACACGAAGGTCAGGGGATTTTTTTCCCGGACCACCGGAGTCTTCCACCACAAGGACATGATCGGCTTCATCACCTACAAGCATATCAATCCCCTGACCCGCAGTGCCGAGTTGGGGATTATTTTCGACAGCCGGTATGTTTCCATGGGAATCGGCACCCGGGTCCTGGAGGAATCTCTGGGGATGGTGCCCTATAAAAAGGTGATCCTTTACGTATCTTCTTTCAATACGAGGGCCTACAGGACTTATGTGAAACTGGGATTCGAGGCCGTCAAGGAGGTCTACAAGGTCTTTGAGAATCAATTGATTGCGGATAAGGTCATGCACTATCCAGAGGATTTCAGGGTCAAAAGAGGCAGGATTTATGGAAAATATTTAAAAATGGTAAAAAAGTTGTAACATTTATTAAAAAAATGCCCTCTATATAGTAAGGGGGAGATAGTATGTTGAAATGCAGTATCTGCGGAAGTCAAAAAGACGTGGTCGAATTCAAGCAAGGAAACATCTGCAAGAAATGTATCGTAGCGATTCAGGAGCAAACAAAAGAAACACAAAAAGACAAAACATGCGGATATTGACGGATTGAACGGTCTCTGTTAAGATGTTTGTGTGTTTTTATGAAAGTTGAGGTGGGTAGATGACAACAGCAGTAATCGTCGGAGCGCAGTGGGGCGATGAAGGCAAGGGCAAGATGATCGACTATCTGGCCCAGAGGGCGGACATGGTGGTGCGGGGGCAGGGCGGCAACAATGCCGGTCACACCGTGGTGGTGGGGGATGAGAAATACGCCCTCCATTTGATTCCTTCCGGCGTCCTTTATGAAGAGACCGTCAATATCATCGGCAACGGCGTAGTGGTGGATCCCAAGGGATTTCTGCAAGAAATCGACGGGCTGAAGGCCCGGGGCGTCAAAACCGACCGGATTTTCATCAGTGACCGCGCTCATCTCATCATGCCTTATCATCGGGTCATCGACGCCCTCTCAGAGGAAAAAAGGGGAGAAAAAAAAATCGGCACCACGAAAAAAGGCATCGGCCCCTGTTATATGGACAAGGTGGAACGCACCGGCATCCGGATGACCGACCTGCTGGAGGAGGATTTCGAGGCCTTGATGCGGGCCAGGATACAGGACAAGAATGAAATCATCGAAAAGCTCTACGGGGCTGAGAAGCTTAACGAGGACCTCATCGTTGAAGAGTATCTGGGCTATGTGGAGAGAATCAGACCCTTTGTCAGGGACACGGGGGTCATGGTCCATCAAGGGCTTCTGGAGGGAAAGAAGGTCCTTCTCGAGGGGGCCCAGGGAACCCTGCTGGATGTCGACTACGGCACCTACCCCTATGTCACGAGCTCCCATCCCATTTCCGGAGGTTTCGCCATCGGATCCGGGATAGGTCCCAACCGTATCGGGGAGGTCATCGGCATCGCCAAGGCCTATACCACCCGGGTGGGCAGCGGCCCCTTTGTGACGGAGCTCGAGGATGCGATCGGAGAAAAAATCCGTGAGCGGGGGCATGAATACGGGACCACCACGGGAAGACCGAGGCGGTGCGGGTGGTTTGACGCGGTGATGGTGAGCTATTCCGCCAGAATCAACGGCATGACCAGTTTGTCACTGATGCTCCTCGATGTGCTCAGCGGCTTTGATGAAATCAAGATCTGTACGGGCTACGCCTATGAGGATCAGGTCATCCGGGACTTTCCGGCCAGTCTCAAGGTGCTGGCGGCCTGCCGGCCCATCTATGAAACCCTGCCGGGGTGGCATGAGGATCTCAGCGGCATCAGGGATTACGACGGCCTGCCCCTCAATGCCAGGAACTACATTCAAAAAATTGAAAAGACCGTTGGAATCCCCGTCAAGGTGGTTTCCATCGGTCCTAAAAGAAGTCAAACCATTGTCATAGATGAAATTTTTTAACTGCGGGTCATCCCGCAGTTTTCATTTTTGCCAGCGGACATCGGGGCCATAGAACTTGAACATGTCGAAATTGCCGTAAATCCTGGAGGTGAGTCTTGAGGAGTAGACCTGGTCCAGCTCTGTCAGGGTCAGGTTGGTGGAGATGATGACGGGCTTGTTGTCCAGGAGCCGTCCGTTGATGATGTTGAAGATTTCCGTATTGGTGAAGGCGTTGTTGAATTCCGTCCCCAGATCGTCGATGATGAGCAGGTCCGCCTCGAAGAGGAGGCCGTACTGGCCCTTGGCCAGGGGATCACCCTTTTCGAACCGGTAGCGCTGGAGGATGTCGATGAGCTTGAAGGAGGTCTCGTAGACCACCTGGATGCCCTTGTCCAGGAGGTACTTGGCGATGGCATTGCAAAAATAGGTCTTGCCCTGGCCGGGGGGACCGTAGAAAAGCAGATTCTTTTTGACCCTGGGAAACTGGTAGACGAAATTTTCAGTGAAGCTCAGAATGGACTGGATGTTGTCCTTCTGGGAGATTTCCCCTTCCTTGGCCCGGGGGGAGAAGATGTCGAGATTGAAATTTTCGAAGTTCTCCTCGAGAATCTTTTCCTGGAGGTTGGACTGGCTGTAGAGGTATTTGACGATTTTCTGGTTGAAGCAGGGGCATTTGCCGGCGTCCTCGAGGTAACCGGTATCCCGGCACCTGGGACAGGTGTGGGGAATTTCCAGGACTTCCAGGGGAATGTTGTTCCGGGTCAGGAGAATAGCCTGTTCCTTCATGAGTTCATGGGATTCCGCTTCAAATTCCTCGATGATCCTCTGGGATTCCGAGGGGTTTTTCAGGGCTTCCTTGGCCACTTCGATCCCCATTGTGTCCAGGGTTTCCTGGATGTTTTTGAGTCTGGGGAAGTCCCGGTAGAGCTGTTTGAGCCGGTTCTGATGGATTCTTTCATTGCGCTGCCGGGTCTCTTCATATTCCTTGAGAAGTTTCTTTATGATTTCATTGGAGAGCATGGGATCACCTGGATTTCATATTTTTGACCAACTGCTTTTCTAATTCCTCTTCCGAGAGTTTCTCATGGTTGTCGGTGTAATTATGGAAACGATTGGCCTTGGGATTCTTCCTGACCGGGGGCTTGTGGGCGCTTTCTCCGTGGTGGAGGGCGGTCATCACCACATCGAGGTAGTTCATGTTGACGCTGGGATTCTTCAGGGTGATTTCCCGGATTTTTTCCATGATCACCTCGGGCTCCAGCCGGTAGGTATCGAGCCACTTGTCGATGACCTCCTTTTCCCCCAGGGTCGGCTTGCGCCGGTTGAGACCGAGGGCTTCGAGGAGGTCTCTGTAAAATCGTTGACGGTCTTCATTGTAGCTGATATAATCCTTGAGTTCCTCCGCGGTGCTGATTCCAAGATCCTTCCAATTGAAAAGCCGTTTTTTCACCGTGCTGATGCGACTGCTATAGGCTCCCCGCTTGATATTTTCAAAGGCCGCCAGGACCATTTCGTCATTGAAGGGGTAGGTCTCCAGGAATTCCACGAGCTGACGGCGTTCATTGGCCTGGAGCTCGCTGCCCAGAATCCCGGTGACGGCGTCGAAGAGGCGCTGGTAGATCTTGTCGGTCTTCGACCTGAGAATCTGTTCATGGGAATGATGGGGATTGTAGTAATTCTTGTCAATGAACAACTGGCGCAGTGAAACGAATTCCACATCAAAATCATAGTCCGACGGGGGATCCTTGGGGTGGATCCTGACCACGGATTTGGTCTCCCAGTATTTCCAGGCACCCACCACATCGGTGAGGGGAACCTTCAGAATCCTGGCCAGGCCTTCGTTGTCGAGGTTGGGCTGCCCCTCGTGGTCCGAGGCCATCTTGAGGGCCAGAAGATAGACCTTGACAAAGAGGCCGTCGGCTCCCGGCATGAAGTCGTTGATGAAGATATTTTCGATTTCGATGGTGCCGAGATCGAAGTCGGGGGTCTTGAAATAGAAGCTCATAGAATCACCTTTCTTGTAGGGCTATTATACCATATCCAAATTGCAGTTTTTTAATCTTATTGTAAAGATAATCAATACGGAATGTGTTATAATATTGAAAGATGTTTGATCTTAAAAGGAGACAGTCGATGATGAAAATTGCGCTCAGACCCAGGAGGGTCGCCACCGCCTTTTTAGTCACGCTTTTGGCGACCGGCACATTGGCCTTTGCCAACGAGGTGCCGGAGGTTGATTATTTGATGGACAATGTGGGTCGGGATATGAACGTCAATATTTCGAAGTACGGTATTTTCGTGGATGACAAACCCGTCGGGTATGTTGAAACCGAATCTGAGGCCCGGGAGATTCTCGAAACCCTCAGAACCATGTACATAGACCAGGATTCCACGGATTTCGAAGTGAAATTCAAGGAAGAGGTCAAAGTGATCAAGGATTCTTTGAGGATCATGGACCAGGAGAGGGTCTTCACCCAGGAAGAATTGCTGGATTACATCATCAGAGGAACCACCGAACGCCGGGTGCACCAGGTTGAAAAAGGTGAGAACTTCTGGTTTATCGCAGAAAACTACGGCATTCCCGTGGACAACCTTTTACGAGCCAATCCTTCAGTGGTACCGGAGAGGCTGCAGATCGGTCAGGAAATCAGCCTGATTGTACCGAAGCCCCTGATCACCGTGGTGGGGGTCGAAGAGAAGATTTACTCAGAAAAGATTGCCTACGAAATCGAGTACGAGGATTCATCGGATTACTATCAAGGGGATTTTAGAATCAAGATTTCCGGCGCCTACGGTGAAATGGAAATCGTGGCCGAGGTCTACAAGGAAAACGGCCTTGAAGCCTACCGGGAAATCGTCAGTGAAACCGTGGTCAAGGAGCCGAAAACCCGGGTGGTCTACCGGGGAACCAAGGATCCGCCACCGCGGATCGGCACAGGGACCTTTTCCTATCCCTTCGATACCAGCCGGGGAAGAGTGACCTCCACCTTCGGCAACCGCTTCCACCCGATTTATCGCCGCACCATCATGCACACGGGGATTGACGTGGCCATGCCCACCGGTTCCCTGATCTATGCGGCGGACGGGGGCAAGGTGGTGGAGGTGGGTTACAGCGGCGGTTACGGTCTGATGGTCAAAATCGATCACGGTGAAAACATCGAGACCCTTTACGCCCATCTCAGCGACACCTATGTCAGTGTGGGGGACATGGTGTTCAAGGGAGAAAAGATCGCCCTGAGCGGCAACACCGGCACCAGTACGGGACCTCATCTGCACTTCGAGGTGAGGAAGATCGGCAATCCCATCAACCCGACCAACTATCTGAGTTTTGTCTTCTAAAAACGAAAACACGGAAATCCTCCGTGTTTTTTTGATATAATCAGGTAAGGGAGTGAAATCATGAAAAAAGTACTGGTGGTTGAAGATGAAAAGAATATTTCTGATATTATAAAGCTCAATCTGATCAAGGAGGGCTACGAGGTGGTCTGTGCCTATGACGGGCAGGAGGCCCTGGACTTGAGCCTCCAGGTGGATCCCGACCTGATCCTGCTGGATGTGATGCTGCCCGCCATTGACGGTTTTCAGGTGTGCAGGAAAATCAGGTCCAGGTCCAACGTCCCCATCATCATGCTCACGGCCAAGGAGGAAGAGGTGGACAAGGTCCTGGGTCTTGAACTGGGGGCGGATGATTATGTGACCAAGCCCTTCGGGATGAGGGAGCTCATCGCCCGGGTCAAGGCCAATATCAGACGCAGGGAATTCGATGCCGTATCCGAGGTAAAGGCTGATGCCGGGCCCTCTCTGGTCTCCGAGGATCTCTCCATCGATTTCGGACGCTATGAGGTGAAAAAGGATGGCGAGGTTCTGGAACTGACCAAGCGGGAATTTGAGCTGCTCAAGTTTCTGGCCACCCAGGAGAATCAGGTTTTCACGAGGGAACAGCTGCTCAAGGATGTCTGGGGCTACGAGTACTACGGCGACATCCGCACCGTCGATGTGACGGTAAGGCGGATGCGGGAGAAGCTGGAGGACGATCCCTCGAGTCCCCGTTTCATCATGACCAAAAGAGGCGTAGGTTATTACTTTAGGAGGATCTAAGATGTTCAAAACCATCCGGTGGCGATTCGTTTTCATCTACTTCATGCTGGTCTTCATTGCCATGATCATCTCGGGGGTTTTCATCATCAACTCCTATGAAAATTACTATGAAGCGGACATTGAAAACAGGCTCGATGATCTCAACCGCACCATCAATGAGCGGCTGAGACAATACGGGGACCTTGAGTACAATACCGAGCGGATCCAGAGTTATATCGAGGGTTACCAAAATATCGGTTTCACCCAGGAGATTTTCGTGCTCTCCATGAACAACCGCACCATCGCCTCCACGGTGGAGGATTTTTTCATCGACCCCTTGAGTATCTTGAATTACAATCTCCTGGTGGGGGGGATGGACAAGGACTCCCTTGAAGCCAGATTCATCGATCGCGAAGGGCTGACCTTCGACAAAATCTATCCGGTTTTCAGTGAGGTCAACGAAGAAAAGACAGGCAACGTCTACATCCGCTACGATATGACGGACATTTATCGCGCCCTGGACCAGAACAAGATCATCATCGTCAGGGCGACGGCCCTGGCCCTGGTCATCACGATTCTCCTGGGATTCTTCATTGCCAAGAGCATCACAGAACCCATCAATGACGTGACCTACAAGGCGGCGAAGATGGCCAACGGGGACTTCAACCAGTATGTCGAGGTCAAGTCTCAGGACGAAATCGGCAAGCTGGCGGAAATGTTCAACACCCTCACCAGCAAGCTCAAGGCCAGTATCAGTGAGATTTATCAGGAAAAGTCCAAGATGGAGACCATTGTGAATCAGATGGCCGACGGTCTGGTGGCCATCGATCTCGACGGCAAGATCGTCCATATCAACCAAAGGGCCCTGGAGATCATGAATATCACCGAGCTTCAGGCCGAGCACCTCAATTACCGGCGGGTGCTCTCCCAGTACAATATGGAGCTGGATCTGGAAAAGATCATTGACAGCGGCGAGTGGGAGGGCAAGGAAACGGTCTACGGCAAGAAGTCGATCTACAGCGTCAAGTATGCCCCCTTCGAGGATGACAACGGGGCCAAGATCGGCATCGTCTTCATCATACAGGACATCACCGAGGAACAGAAACTCGAGGCCATGCGGCGGGATTTCGTAGCCAATGTCTCTCATGAACTCAAGACCCCCCTGACCACCATCAAAAGCTATGTGGAAACCATCCTCGACGGGGTGGTGTCGGACCAGGAGACCATCAGTCATTTCATGACGGTGATCAACAGTGAATCGGACCGGATGACGCGGCTGGTCCGGGACCTGTTGGAACTCAGCAATTTCGATTCCAACAAGATCAACTTTGAATACGAGTACAATGATTATGTGGACTTGATGAACCACACCCTGGAAAAGCTTCAGGTCATGGCTGAGAAGAAGCGGCAGCACATCACCTTCTATGCCATCGGAGAGGCGATTGTAGGCTATTTCGATTATGACCGGCTGGAGCAGGTCATGATCAACGTGGTGTCCAACGCCATCAAGTATTCCAAGGAAAACACCGCCATCGAGGTGACCCTCAAACGGGTGGATGACCACGTCAGAATCAAGGTCAAGGACAACGGCATCGGGATCCCGCAGGAGGATCTCAACCGGATTTTCGAAAGATTTTATCGGGTGGACAAGGCGAGGTCACGGGATCTTGGGGGTACCGGACTAGGCCTTTCTATAGCCAAGGAAATCATCGATGCCCATGAGGGGACCATTTCCCTCACATCGAAGGTGGGTGAAGGAACGCAGGTCATCATCGAGATTCCCCTCAAAATGGTTTAAGTGTAATTTTCATTTAAACTCCCTGTAACTCCCTTGTAATATTGATACATTATAATGAACCTACTTTAGGACAATGGGAGGAATGGGCATGATGAAAAAGTCTGCCTTGATCATAGCTTTCATATGGCTCTTGGCGGTCCCCGCCTTTGCTCAGAACACCCTCGATGGCCCCATCGAGGTGGTGAGCCCCACCACGGGAAACTACAACGATGTGGTGGTGGGCAAGGACCTCTATATCTCCGTGAGGATTGATGAACCCGTGGACTACACGGTAGAGCTGGTCAAGATGGTGGAGTTCGAAATCGACCTCGAAATCCTCGACAAGATGTTTCTCAATATCGAGTTGACAGAGGAAGAGAAGGAACAGATCATCGGCGCCAACGTGGTGAGGCTCTACACCTCACTGGAGGCCAGGTTGAGGGATCTTGAATCGAAGTACGAGGCAATGCTCGGTGAGGACCGTGAGGATCCCGAGGTTGACCTGCCTGACGGGTATGAGGACTTGGAACGCCTCGCCCTGGAAAGGGAAATCCTCAACTTGTCGAAACAATTCGAAGAAATCAAGGTGGCCTATGAGGCCTTGTCCTATCAGACGATCATCGAGGAGGAGCCTCTGGTGTATGAAGGGGTCCTGCCCTTCTACGAGAGAACGATCACCGATGCCAGGGACGGGTCCTACCACTTGATTTTCAGAGACGGGACGGAGGAAATCACTTATAAGTATTCCTTCAATCTGAAAACCATCGATACCGTCGCTTCAGAGGTTTTCGACAGCATTCCCCAGCACCTGCTCAAACTATTTGACTAAACGCAATCGAGGTTGATTATACGATGAACTGGGAAAAGTTCAAAACCTTCTTTCTCGTGTTTCTCGCCCTGTCAAGCATCTACTTGACAGGGGTGTTCATGTACGAGACCACGGGTCTGAACAAGAATTTCAACTTGAAAGAATTCGATTTCCCAACTGTCAGGATCAATGCCGATGAAATCACTCACCCCCAAGGTTTGTTCATTAACTTTGGGGGTGATTCCTATACGGCTTTTTTCTTTGACGAGGATGCCCTTTGGGAAAGCATCCATGCTACCCTGGAGAACGCCATTCAAGAAGAGAGTCTGGTTCGCGTGGACCCGATGCTCTTTTACAGTCATGCCAAGGAACGTTCTGTGAGAATCCATTATGAGTATCCTGTGCCTCTGGGGGAGTATTTCGGCGACGGCTTTGAGAATGAGATTCTCGTGGATGAGATTCTCCTGCCCCTCCTGGGCAGGAACTATATCCTCCTCCGGTCGGGGGAGACCTACTACCAGCATAGGGTCATTCTGGATGAAGCCCTGAGAGAAGCGGTCAATGGGCTGGAGTCGATGGACTACAGGGTTTTCAGGACCATCGAGGACCGGTTTTCCATCCAGAAGGTCCTGGAGGAAAGCGGTATCTCGGTCAAGGTGAACGCCACCCTGATACCGAGTTCTGAAATCAAGGGGGTCCCCTTCTACAAAATGGCCCAGGTGGAGGAGGAACTCAGTCTTCAGGTGATGGAGGCCTATGTCAAGAAAATCTTCGGCAGTGACCTGAGTTTTGTCAAACGCATGACGGATTATGACGGCACGGTGATCTACATGACCAATTTCGGCAAGCAGGTCCTCAGTTTTTCCTCCGAAGGCCTGATCCGCTACTCCGACAACGCCATCCTGGACAAGGATGAAAAAACGCCCACCACCTACAAATCGGATCTGCAGACCGCCTGGAACTTCATTCACTATTTCGAGGAAGACATCGAGGGCCTCCGGCTTTTGAAATCCGAGGCTCAAAACCAGGGAATCCTCTTCACCTTCACCCATTCCGTGGCGGGGACCCCCATCTATTACAAGGGGGCTCTGGAGGGGGAGGCCATCAAGGTCCGGGTTGAAAACGGCGCCGTCGTGGATTACCGGAGCAATATCCGAAGAAAAATCACAGAATTCAGGGTGGATGAATTCTACGGGAGTGCCGACAGCTTCAGCCGGATTTTCGACAAGAACTTCGACACCTTCAGTGACAACTATCGCGATGAAGGGGATACCCCCTTCACCAGCGACACCCAGGCCTATATTTTTCAGCTCCTCAACGATATCGAGAGCTTCAGGTTCGAGTACTACATCGATACCACGGTGAACACCAGTACGGTGATTCCTGCCTGGCGGATCACCATCGGCGGCTACGTCTATCATATCGACATTTATCAGGGGACCCTGCTGCACACCGGGGAGGAGCGTGACCATGGATTGGAATAAAACCAAGAACATTTTGATTTTCACCCTGCTCCTCATGAATTTTTTTCTGATCTATACCATCTATTTCAAGGACGCGCCCCCCGCCGGAGGCTACGACCACGAGGCGGTGACGGCCCTGCTTGAAGAGCGGAACATCGATATCAAGGCCCTGGCAATCAAGCACTATGAGACCCTTCCCAAATTTGAACTGACCAAGGAAAAGCTCAGTCTGACCACGGTGACGGCCCTGACCGGAGCGGGATACGACCTCTCGGAAAAGGGGGATCTCCTGATTCTGACCAAGGCCTTGGAGGCCGGGACCGAGGAAGGTTTTGAAAGTCTCCATCAGGAACTGCGGGAAATTCTTGGCATCGAGGAAGGTCAGTGGCGGGTGATTTACGACAGGGAGGATGAATTTTTCCGGAAAATCCTGTACAATCAGTGTGAAAAGGGATTCTGCTTTGATGACGGATTTCTGAAAATTGAAGCCCTTGAGGGGGAAACCCTTCGGGCCTCCTTTCAGCCGCTGGTCATCCAGGAGCAGGGTGGGATCTACGAGGAAAACATCTATCCCTATGAAAAGGCGGTCCTGAATCTCATCGAGGCTCTTGGGGAGTCTGAAGAGCTTTCGGTGATGTTGGATTTTCAAATGGTGTATCGGGTGGAGGATCAGGAAAATCTGAAGACCGACAGCATTTCCAGCAGCTATCCGACGCCTTATTGGCGCGGGGTCACGGCGGCTGGAGAAAAGATATTTATTGACGGATTGAGGTAATCAAAAAATGGCAATCAATTATTGTTCCTTGGCCAGCGGCAGTTCCGGCAACTGTCATTTTGTCGGGTCTGAAACCACGAGGATTCTGGTGGATGCGGGGATGAGCCATCGCTATATCAAAAAGGCCCTGGAATCCATCGGACAGCGCATCGATCAGATAGACGGCATCGTCCTTACCCATGAGCATATCGACCATATCAAGGGACTGAAGACCATGGTGAAGAAGGAAGAGCTCAAGGTCTATGTCAACCGGAAGACCTTCGAGTGTCTCAAGGAAAAGGTCCGGGAGGAGGATCTGGAGAAGTTCGTGATTTTTGAGAAATTCGTGGATCTCACCCTGGGGGATATCCAGATCAAGAGTTTTGAAATCCTTCATGATGCGGTGGATCCTCTGGGATACCGATTCTGTCACGGTGGCAAAACCTTGAGTATCGTCACGGATATCGGTGCCATGACGGATTCCGTGAAGGCCAATATCCTCCCCTCGGATTTTCTGGTTCTTGAATCCAACCATGACGTCAACATGCTCCTCTACGGGTCCTACCCCTATCCCTTGAAAAGGAGAATCATGGGGGAGAGGGGGCATCTTTCCAATGAAGATGCGGCGAAGACCGTTTTCGAGGTCTTCAAGCAGGGCCGTTTGAAAAGTGTCGTCCTGGCCCACCTGAGCAAGGACAACAACATGCCGGAACTGGCCAGACTCACCATGCAGAAATATCTCGAGGAACGGGGGGTTGATACGGAGTATGAAATCAACCTGGACCTGAGTTACCGGGATAAGATCGGAAAGGTTTACAGGATCGTTTGATATGGACAAGGCCCTCAAGCACTATATTTATGTCCGGGACCAGGGCAGGTGCACCCACTGTTCCAGGCCCCTGAAAATGAGCCAGGTGACGATTGATCATTATGTTCCCCGCTTCAAGGGAGGGAAGGATGAAATCTACAATTATGTCCTGTCCTGCCGGCGGTGCAACAAGTACAAGGGGGTGACGGTGCCCGGGGATTTCGAGGGGGTCCACCTGAAGAACTTCATCCAGGGAGTCAGGGACCGAAAAATCACCTCCTCCGTCAAGGGACTCAAGGAAAAGGACCTTGTGGAGGCGGTGTCCCGGGTTGAAAGGGTCGACTATGGGGACCGGGACACCGTGTTTTCCTCGACGAAATTCACATTCCATCTGGCTAAGAACCGTATCTTTAAAATTGAAGGAGGCGTCTAAATGATTGATATCAGCATGGTTCAGACCTGGGGGCTAAAATTGATTTATGCCGCCGTCATTCTGATTGTCGGACTCTATGTCATCAAGCTGCTGGGGAAAATGATCGAGAAATCCATCCATAAAGCCAATATCGACGAGGCGGTGAGGATCTTCACCGTATCGCTGTCGAAAATCGCCCTCAGGATTCTTCTGGTGGTCACGGTGGTGGGGGTCCTGGGAGTGCCCATGACTTCCTTTGCGGCCCTGATCGGGGCGGCGGGTCTGGCCATAGGTCTTTCCCTGCAGGGCAGTCTCGCCAATTTCGCCGGGGGACTGATCCTGTTGACCCTGAGGCCCTTCAAGCTGGGGGACTACATCAGTGCGGCGGGCTTTGAAGGCACGGTGAAGGCCATTACGATCTTCTACACCTACCTGGATACCTTTGACAACAAGCGGGTGGTGATTCCCAACGGGGAACTTTCCAACAAGAGTATTCTGAACTACAGCGAAAACCCCACCCGAAGGGTGGATTATACCTTCGGGGTCGCCTACGATGCGGCCATCCCCCAGGTGAAGGCGGTGATTCTCGAGGTCATATCCCGTCATCCCGAGGTGCTGCCGGATCCCGTTCCCCAGGTGCGTCTTGGCGAGCACGGGGAAAGCTCCCTCAACTTCAAGGTCAGAATATGGGTCAGGACCGAGGATTACTGGACCATCTACTTTGACATCATCGAAGAGGTCAAGGAGGCCTTTGACCGGGAGGGGATTGAAATTCCCTATCCCCATCAGGTCCACATCGTCAAGAATCAGTAAAAAAAAGAAGACCTTCTATGGCTAGAAGGTCCTTCTTTCGTGATGGTGGAGATAAGGGGACTCGAACCCCTGACTTCCACGCTGCCAGCGTGGCGCTCTCCCAACTGAGCTATACCCCCGTAAAAAAGTCCTAACATTAAGATACTGATTTCTCGATGAAAAATCAAGTGTTTTTTTGGAATTATCCCATAAGGAGGCCATAAGTCCATGAAAAAGCCCAGGATGAAGGAGTATCCCCTGTCAAGAACACCGATCCACCCCCTGAAAAGACTGTCCGAGGAGACCGGGGTGGAGATTCTGATCAAAAGAGACGATCTCAACGGTTTTGGTTTCGGCGGCAACAAACTCAGGAAACTGGCCTACCTGGTGGAAGACGCCAGGGAGGAGGGCGCCACGATGCTTTTGACCTTGGGCGGCGTCCAGACCAACCACGGCAGGATGACGGCGGCTGTGGCGGCTGCAGAGGGTCTCAAGTGCTGCATTCTGCTCATGGGAGAAGAGCCGGAGGAGCCTTCAGGCAATCTCATCCTCGACGGGATGTTCGGGGCCGACCTGGTCTACGTGGATCCCCTCGCGTCCCTGGAGGCGGTCACCCGGCAGGTCGTCGCCCGGTACGAGGCCCAGGGTCACCGGGTGTACGAGATTCCCCTGGGAGGGAGCAACAGCCTGGGAATCCTGGGGTATTTCGACGCCGCCCTGGAGATTCATGACCAGCTTGACAGACCCGTGGACTACCTGGTGACCGCCTTCGGCTCCGGTGGCACCTTCGGAGGCCTCCATCTGGGCAGTCGTTACCTGGGGGACCCCTTCAAGGTCCTGGGCATGAACGTTCTCTACGGGCCTCTGGAAAAGGAAAAGCTCCTTGAGACCCTCATGCCTGTGATGGCTGAAGCGGACCAGCGGTTTGAAATCGGCGTGACCCTGGATCGGGAGGACCTGGCCATTACCATGGACACCGTCAGGGGGGGCTACAACCTGCCGGATGATAGGACGCAGACCACCGTGCTGAGGGTGGCCCGGACGGAGGGGATCGTCCTGGATTATTGCTACACCGGCAAGGCCTTTGCCGGACTCCTGGCCATGATCGAATCCGGGGAGATTCCCCAGGGTTCCCGGGTCCTCTTTCTGCATACCGGGGGTTCTCCGGGGATTTTCAGCGAGGGACACATCCGGGCCATGAAGCCCCATTTTTCAAAGGGAGGTTCAAGGTGAACCTCACCATTCTCTCCGTGGGGAAAATCAAGGAAAAATACCTTCAGGAGGCCCTCGGGGAGTATCAGAAGCGCCTGGGGAGCTACTGCAGCCTGACTATGATCGAGGTCAAGGATGAAAAAACCAAGGAAAACCCCTCCGACAGGGAAATCGCCATGATCCAGAATGTGGAGGGGGAGCGGATTCTGGGCAAAATCAAGCCCTCCCAATGGATCATCACCCTTGAGATTGATGGTGAGGCGGTCTCCTCGGAGGACTTTGCCCGGCAGCTGGGGGACTACCCCCACCAGGGGGTTTCAGACCTGGTTTTCGTCATCGGCGGCTCCCTGGGTCTTTCCAAGGCGGTGAAGCAGGCTGCCATGAAGCGGATCTCCTTTTCCCGGATGACCTTCCCCCACCAGCTGATGCGGGTGATTCTTCTTGAGCAGATTTACAGGGCCTACAGGATCTTGAGGAGGGAACCGTATCATAAGTAGGGGCAAATACTTGAATATGCTTTGCCTAGAATTGCTCTGGGTTTGACACTCCCCACGAATCAATTCGGGGGATTCTCAGGTGATTAAACCGAAGTGCATTTCTGCTATCGGAGTACGACCCTGAGTCAAGGGGTGTGTCATCACCCCGTCCCATGCCAGGACCTATAGTCATAAGGCTCCAAGCTCTGCTTACATGACGCCGGCTATCAGAGGAATTTCCTCAATGATGTTGATGGCACCGACGGTTGATGGGAGTGGTATCCTGCTTGCAAGTGTAGTTCTACCTTTAGTTTGTTTCACACTTTGGAGCCGGACGAATCAGCTGGTGGGCAGGATCGACATATTCCACCGTGATACTGCCTGGGTACCTTATATATTCTGGCCCGGCAACGATGAACGACCAGAGTGTACGATTCTTTCATTTTACAACATCTTTTGCCGTTTGTCTGATCACCGGGGAAGTTTTCAAGTCTGATGGTGCTTACATGGTTCTGATTGCAAAGTTAATTGTTGACGACTGATTTTGTAGTCACAATCTTTCATCAACGTTACTCTTTGTCATAAGATTCTTGATGAACAGTTTTTACCCGGGGCCTCACCAAGTTTCTTGCGAAGTGCTCTGAAGCGTCTTTTGAAAACTTATTAATTCGCCCATTGTGAAGAATTTGGCCTTACCATCAGAGATTTTGCTACGGCTGGAACTTTGGGCCCGAGATCCACGCCCATGACAATATCTGTGGACTGTGATCGATTCCGGGTCTTCAACTGCAATGCAGGCAATCATTGCCCGACTTCTGAGTGATAGGCGCACCAAGTTTAACAGCCTCTTTCAATTAAAGTCTTCCTGATAATCATTAAGATGGCACGACTCCGATTCGTTTGGATTTGTCGACAATAAAACGGAAACTCAAGTGGTACCGTAACGGTATAGTTTTGATTATTTCCAAAGACATACCGGTTTCTCGAAGATAGGGCAAATACGAGTTCTTCGATTTCATGGGCCTTTTAGCATCTTGCGATCGCTTGATTTTTGACGCTCAGCATCGTTACATCAACATCTTTTGAAGAGAGCTTAAGCGCCTTTTCAGCCTCGACCATATCGGACACAATTTCATTGACTGTTTTGATGTAGGTTTTGCTGATTGAAATCAAAAGATTTTCTGAACTTCGGCTGCGTACGGTTCATCTACAACAAGATGCTTGCCGATAAGATCGAGCATTACAAGAAAACAGGGATGATGCTCAATAATACTCCTGCGCAGTACAAAGAGGAGTACGAGTGGCTCAAAAGTGAATCTAGTTATAGCATTTAGCTGTCTCAGCTCAATCTACAAAAGGCATTTAGGAATTTCTTTAGAGACCTATCTGTGGGATTTCCAAAGTTCAAGTCAAAGAAAGACAACCTTTTTTCCTAAACAAACAATCAAAATGGCACCGTGTATTTGATGATGACCGTATTAAATTGCCTAAACTCAAGCGCATCAGAAATGCTTTAGAACGAAAGACAGAATCAAGTCATACACGATTTCCAAGACCCCTTCGGGCAAGTACTTTGTCTCTGTTCTCGTAGAAACCGAGATTGAAAATCTTTACAATTAGTCATCGAAGTAGGCGTGATGTAAGGATAAAGAATTTTGCAAATCTCATTCTGATGGAAAAGTCTCACGAAAACCCCAAGTGGCTTGAAAATCCAAAGGAAACGCTAGCCCAGCTCCAAAGATCTCTCATGAACGACAAGGAGTAGTCGAAACAGAGCTAGGGGATTCACCTAAGGAGTTGCAAAATACATGAAGATTTCCAACCAGCGTCGTGATTTTCTACAAAGGTCAGTCTCAGATGCGTTCCCCGCGAAAACCAAGCGATAGTGATGAAGACCTAAGGGTGAAAAACATGATAAAAACTATCATAAGTCAGCCAAAGCAATATCCGAAGTCTCATGGCATGCACATTCAAGAGAAATGTTGGCATGCAAGTCTCAATCAGTATGGTAGAGCTTAGGCGTTTAGCCCTATAAGCTATGCCTAGTTCAACTGTATTTCAGAATGTGGCTGGAACGGAGGTAAAAGACTTGGCCCTTCAGACTGGGCTGCCCTCAGTGTGGCATAGTCCACGATAGAGATATCAATGCGGCTAAAAACCTACTGAAACTAGCGATATAGTTTTGGTACTATCGAGGTCGGTGCGACCTTATGAGCCTGGGTAAACTTGTTCCGTTAGGGATATTGACCAGGAAGCTCCCACTTCTACAAGTGGGGGTAGTTCACGAGGTGAACTATAGTGTCCGTAGGGGATTATAATGAGAACATAGGTGATATTCTTTGGTCAACTACCCACCACCTAAAGGAAGTGGGTAGTTGACGTAACCTCTGCAAACGGGACATGGTAACAGCTCGTTACTCCTAATGAAAAATTTCAGTTTCAGGATTGTACTCAACCTTATAGAGTGATATCATAATCATGGTTTTGGAACACCACTTCATGAGGGACAATCTTGCCGGAGAGTCCTTGTGAAATGGTGTTTTCCTTTTTCACCTCATTACCAGTTGATCATTACTGATAATAGTTTGCTATGCCGCTCGCGGCGGTACAAGAGAGCAACAATGTCCGCTCCTGGACAATGTCATAGAGCAAGGCAAAGTCAAATCATAAGAGCTAAAACACTACAGATCCATTTTTTAAGTGAAAAAAAGGGTCTTTCAAGTGAAATAGGCTCTTTTTTTGTGTCTTCAATCATAATGAAGGGAGTAATAGAAGTCACTATGAGTCTCAGGCGGTGAAGAAGTCGATGGCGGCTGCAGACCCTTGATGGGACTTTGAGTGAATGAGGAGGATTGCAATGGCAGAGAAAAAAACCGACCTTGAAAGAGAGGACTTCTTTGAAAATCCCAATGCGAATGGGAATGTCTGGCCCTTTCAGCGCTGTCCGGCCTTTTCCCCGAGAGTCGATGCCTTTGAAAATAACTGCTGGCATTGCCGGTATGCGGACTTTCATCTGGATCGGGATAAACCACTTGAAGTCGGTATCTGTTGTTTTCCGAAGCTGATCACATAGTTCGAAAAAGGAGGGTTTCAGCAATGAAAAGACGCATCATCAGTTTCCTGCTCATTGTGGCCATGGTTTTCAATTCCGTTTCTTCCATAGCCTACGCCACAGACCAGGACAATCATCAAATGTTCAAGGACGTTTCCCCCGACAACTGGTATTATGATTCAGTGATGGCGGCGGTGAACAACGATATTTTCTCTGGGATCACGCCGGACACATTTTCACCCGATGCTCCCATGACCAGGGCCATGTATGTCACCATCATGGGTCGGATCGCCCAGGTGGATAGTACTGCGCCGGCAGATCATGACATCTTCACGGATCTCGTGGCCGGGGCCTATTACCTGCCCTATGTGAAGTGGGCCGTTGAAAAGGGGATTACTCAGGGAACGGGCAACAACGAGTTCAGCCCTGACAGCAAAATCACCCGTGAGCAGATGGCCACCTTTACAGTGCGTTTTTTCGAGGCCTATGACATTCCCCTGCCTTCAGAACCGGCGACGGTACCACCCGGGGATCTGGAGGAGATCTCCCCCTGGGCCCGGGAGTCGGTGATGAAGCTCTGGTCCGGCGGCCTGTTCAGAGGCGATGACCTGGGGAATTTCAACCCTCGAAGCCAGGCCACCCGGGCGGAGGCGGCGGTGCTTTCCGTGCGCCTCGACGAGAACCTGGACCAGGGGCGGGAGGACATGGAAATGGTGGATGTCCGGGATTCAGAGGACAGTCGCCGAAGCTCAGCCACCTATTACCGCTTGTCCTTCGACAGCAACGGGGGCAGTGCCATGGAAAGTTTTTCCCGGCGAGAGGGCGGGGATATGTCCGGCCTGCCGGTGCCCTACAAGGAAGAAGCCGTGTTTGCCGGCTGGTACTACGACAAAGCCCTGACCCGACTGGTGGCCAGCAATGACAGAATCCGGGAGAGTCTCACTCTCTACGCGCGGTGGGGTGAGGCGGTGCCTCTTGCAGAAACGGCCTCCACCCGTTTTGCCAGTGCGACGGATCAACAGAGTAATTTTTCCATCACCGTCATGGGTCTGGCGTCCATGACGGCGACCCAGGTGAAAAATCTCATCACGGTGAAGAATTTCAATTCCCAGGCGGATGTGGATTGGATCAAGGTCACCAAGAGTGGAGCGGATTTCATTGTCTCAGGCGTCCATTACGCCGGTGATGAAGGTTCCCAGGTGGCGGGCTTCGAGGAAGGGGCCAGCTATAGAGTCACCCTGGATGACGAGAGGCTTAAATTCGAGGGCTTCCCCCAGGAGACCAGGGACTACAATTTCACCATCAAGAAAGCCGATGTTTTCAACGTGACCCTCAACGAGAACATGGCTTTCATCAGATTCGAAGACATCAGCAATATCCAGGAAAACGGGGTCGACGCCACGACCATCAACGCCACCCCCCTGGCGGTCAACCAGGACGGGTCCGGGGCGGGAGACCTGGTGGCGGGTACCTTCACCTTGACAAAGGGGACTTTGGAGCCGGGCACCACCGTCACCATCTATGAGGGCATCGATCCCAGGGACCGCAAGCTGGACGACACCCGTGACGGTGCCGACGGCAATATCGCCTATGTCGAAATCACCTCTGTAGACGGGACCACCTACGCTTATCAGACCGCCGACGTGGAGGAGGTTCTCTTTACACCCGATGTCCTGCCGGTAGCCATGGATGCGGATACCGACGGCAACCCCTACAATGATGAAATCAGTGTAACGGCGGCGGACATGGATTTTTCCGATGACTGGTATGCCGATATCGGTCTGGATTCCCAGACCACGGTGGATGTGGGGGACTATCTTTCCTTTTACCAGGGGGATCTGAAAGGGGCCCCCGGTCCCAGTCAGGAAGGTTTCGCCCTGGTCACCTCGGTGACGGACACCGAAGGCGGCTATGTCATCGCCTACGAAGAGGTGGCACTAGAGGAAGTTCTTGCGGCCATGGACATGTACAACACCGACCCCGTGGAGGGGGAGAAAATGCTGGAGGATCTCGATGTCGCGGCCTTGGAGGCTGAAATCGAGGCCCAGGCCATTGAAAGCGGCTTTGCTGAAGAAGCCGGTCATTACCTTGCCGCCATGGCCTTTGAAACCAAGGCCTTTACGGAGATCACTGAAGATTTTGAACTCCGCAATTATGAAATTCTGAGTCAGGAGGGCGGGCCCCTGAGTCCCGAAGACATCCAGCTCATGGCGGACGACGGGATGAGCGTGAAGGTGGAGGTGGATCCACCCCAGGCCGCCATTGGAACGGACCTTGAGCATTTTGAGAACTACTCGGGGCTGCGACTCACCTTGAAGATCACGGCAAAAATCACCATCGGACCGAAGAATCCAGGGGATGGGGATGCCCAGGTGGTCATCAATCTGACGGGTGAATTCGAAGAGGAAATCCACATCGGAATCAACATCGACGGTGGCGCCCGGTGGGAGTGGTGGGCCATATTCCCCTACATCGCCGAGTACGAGGTCACCGCCAATATCGATATCTTCAACTACACCGGCCTGAAATTCCATGCCAGCATCGTGACAAAGGAATACAAGGACAAGAAATGGACGGAGGATGACGAACTCAAGAATGTCGTCGATGAACTGAAAAAGCTGGTGGATGAGGTCAAGGAGGGCCTTGGCAGCGACGAAGAGGAGGAGGACCCGGCCAACGACCTGATTAAAAAATACCAGGCCATGATGGAGACTGAGAGCGACTGGGTGAACCTGGTCGAGGAAAGAATGGGGGGCATGAAGTACAACATTCCGCCCATCATGATCATCGAGGTATCCGTGGCGTTCAATTTTGTCATCCAGGCCAACATGAACATATCCCTGGGGGCTGAATTCTGGTACATGACCGCCAAGCGATACACTTACAATGTAGAAATTTTCGCCGGCAATGTCACCAGTGATGTCCTGGATATGGTGGAGGAGCAGTACGAGTTCACCTTCTACGTCATGGGGACATTGGGACTTCGGGCGGGAATCAAGGTGGAGGCGAAAATTTCCCTCTTCAGTGAAAAATTCGCCAGCGTGGGCTTTGCCGCCGAGGCGGGGGCCTACATCAAGATGTGGGGCTACTTTTATTACCAGCTGACCTACAAGGCTTCGGTGGGACAGGACAGCAAGTATGCCGGCGCCCTCTACTTCGAGTTGGGCATCTATCTGGAACTTTCCTTTGAAGCCCAGGCCTTTGCCGGCACCTTCTCCTACAACCCCACCCTTTATGAGAACGAGTGGCCCCTGTGGCATGCCGGGATGCGGGAGAACATACAGGACTTCGCCTACGGTCCAGGGGATACACCGGAGCTGGCCATGAAAAAGTCCATACAGACCACCTTCGTCCCCGAAGGTCTCTTTGAAATGCTTTATCTTGACTTGAAGACGGGGGACAGCGATACCAAGATCTACGAGGATTCAGAAGATTATTTCACCATTGAAATGACCAATGACAAGTTCAGCTATGACCGGGACAAGAACCGTCTGACGGTCACCCCGGATGAAGAGGACATCAGACTTGACGGCCAGATGGTGATCAGCTGGATCAATCAGCCCCTTGCCTGGACATCCAGACCCATCAGCACCAGGGTCGACCTCCACTGGGACAATCTCAAAAATGGCTACGCCATTGTCTTCCATTCAAACGGAGGCAGCAGCATTCCCATCATCATCAAAAGATACGATGAGGCACTTGCACCACCGGCGGATCCCGTGAAAAAGGGTTATCTCTTTGACGGCTGGTACTCCGACGAAGCACTGACCCAGGCCTATAGCCTGCCCCAGACCATGCCCAATAGTGACATGGAGGTCTATGCCAGGTGGGAGCCCCGTTCGGATACCCCTTACAAGGTGGAGCATTACGGTGAAATTCTCGGAAGCGCCCGGTACGAAGTCCTCGACACCGATGATCTGATAGGCACCACTGACAGTACCGTCCCGGTACAGACCAGGTCATACGAGGGATACACCACCCCGCAAAGCAGGGAAATCACCATCCTGCCCGACGGCAGCAGTGTTCTGCGCTATTATTACGACCGGGAAATCTTCACCCTGACCTACCTGCCGGGGGATGCCGAAGGGGAAGCGCTCACCAGTGACCTGAAATACGGGGCGAAAATCACGGCTCCGCTTCTGAATTCCAAGGGCTATGCCTTCACCGGCTGGAGTCCCGCTGTGCCTGCCGTCATGCCGGCTGAAGACATCACCTTCACGGCCCAGTGGCATCCCGCCGAGGACACCCCTTACCGGGTGGAGTACTATGTGGAGCAGACCAGCGGCAAGGACACCCTGCAGGACCTCGATGACAGCCGAACCGGCAGGACAGGAAGTGTCGTCCCCTTGGACAGCATCCTGCGGGAGGATTATCTCCTTGAAAACGGCATCGTCTACAAGGATACCACCGTGGCGGGTGAAGCCACCACGGCACCCGTCATCACAAAGGACGGCAGGCTCATCATCAAGGTCAACTACCAGCGGGTGAGTCATGAAGCAATCTTTGACCCCGACAACGGATCGGATCCTGAAACAATCACCGTCAAATATCAGGGGGCGATCAGCCCCCCTGATTCAGATCCCGTCAAGCCGGGCTATGTCTTTGACGGCTGGGAGGGTTACGCTCCGGGCGCTGTCATGGGCACGGGGGACCTCACCTATGAAGCCGTCTGGCTGCCGGCCCAGGACACGGGCTATACCGTCAGGCATCTGCGTGAGGACTTGAGCGGCGGCTATCCCACCACTGGGGACTGGGTGGAATCTGAAAGCAAAGTCGGGACAACGGATTCACCCACCAACGCCGAGGCCAGGAGCTACGAGGGCTTCAGAGCCGGTGGGTTCGATCAGGTCACCGTTTTACCTGACGGCACCGCCGAGGTCGAAATCAAGTACAGTCGCATCAGCTACAGGGTGGATTGGAAGACGGAGGAGGGCATCTACAAGACCGATCAGGTGAAATACGGCAAAACCATCACAGCCCCCACAAGGAATCCGGAAAAAGAGGGTTATGACTTTGACTCCTGGCAGGGTCTGGCTGAAGGGGCCACCATGGGTACTGACAATCTGACCTTTGCTGCAGTCTGGCATCCGGCAACGGATACGGCTTATACCGTCAGACATCTTCGTCAGGATTTGAGCGGCGACTATAGCCAGGAGGACCTGGAAGGCAGGGAAGGAACGACCCGGACGCCGACAGCGGCCTCTGTGAAAAGTTACGAGGGCTTCACCGCCAAGACGGATTTTGACCAGGTCATCATTGAACCGGATGGCAGCAGCGTTGTGACTATTTATTATGACCGCAACCGCTATGACATCCTCTGGATGGCCGATGGTGAGATTTTCGACGTCACCCCGGACCTGCTCTATGGGGGGGTCATCCTCCCGCCAGGCGGCATCCCGGACAATAAAACCGGCTATACCTTTGACAAGTGGCTTGGCGTTCCCGAGACCATGCCTGCGAAGCATAGCAGCTACGAGGCGGGCTGGACCGCCAAAACCTATACCGTGACCTTCGCTGTTACCAGCGGTGCGGCTATAGATACAAACACAAAAGAAGTTACCTATGACAATAGATATGGTGCGCTTCCTGAGCCAACACATACCGGCTATCAGTTTGTCAACTGGATCGATGAAAGGGGAGCCACCGTCACCGCGGATACCACGGTCAGCACGCCGGCTCACCATGAGCTCACCGCCACCTGGGCGGCGGATACGGATGTAGCCTATACCGTGTCCCATTATCAACAGAAAACCGAGGGCGACCAGTACACCCTTGAAGAAGACTCAACCCAGTACGGCGAAACCGACAGCGATACCGCGGCGGTGGCCAACACCTATACCGGCTTCAAGGCCCTGGCCTTCAGTCAGGTGAAAATCGCCGGTGACGGTTCGGCGGAGGTCAAGATCTATTACGACCGCAGGGAATTCACCGTCTCGTGGGAGATAGACGGCACGGCCAGCACTGAGGAGTACCGCTATGGGGCAGGCATCACAGAGCCTGATGCAACCCGTACCGGGTACAGCTTTGAGGGCTGGGATGTCCCAGTGGCGGCTACCATGCCCGACCATGATCTGAACTACACCGCCACCTGGAAGCCCGAGACTTATTCGGTTTCCTTTGACGGCAACGGCGGCAGCAGTCCTGATTCTATGATGGTGACCTATGATGCGGCGTATGGGGCTTTGCCGACGCCCGGCCGAACCGGTCATGAATTTGACGGCTGGTTTACGTCAAGCAGCGGCGGAACAGAGGTTGTGGAAGGGACAACCGTTGAAATCACTTCAAATCAAACCCTATACGCCCGGTGGACCGCCAGGGAATACACCGTCAGCTTCGATCTGAACACCGGTCAGGGGACGGCGCCTGAGGCTATCACCGTCACCTATGACAGTGGCTATGGCAGTCTGCCGGTGGACACCGGCGTCAAGACGGGCTACCACTTTGCAGGCTGGTTCACGGCGGCCGGCGGAGGCAGCAGGATCACAAGCACTTCCACCGTTGGTATTGCCCAGGATCATACCCTCTATGCCCAGTGGGAGGCCAATACCTATACGGTCAACTTTGACAACAACGGCGGCAGCGGGATCATGGCGGGTCAGAGCCATACCTACGATCAATCCCGGTCCCTCAGCCCCAACACCTTTATCAGGACGGGTCACAGTTTCATGGGCTGGAACACCATGAGTGACGGCAGCGGCAATGGTTATGAAAACAGCGCCAGTGTGACCAATCTGGCCACCGACGGCGCCGTCACCCTCCATGCCCTTTGGACGGTCAATGAGTACACCTTGACCTTTCACAGCAATGAAGGATCTGATGTTCCGGCCATCACCCAGGATTACGGGACCGCCGTGACGGCACCGGCAGATCCGACCAGGACCGGCTATGCCTTCAAATCATGGGATCCGGCTCTGCCGGCCACCATGCCGGCGGAAAACAGGACTTTGACCGCTCAATGGCGGGCGGTGGATTATGCCATTGATTATGACCTTGATGGGGGCAGCAATCATACCGACAACCCGGCAACCTACAATATCGAGAGTGGCAATATCGCCCTGGGTGAAGCAGGCGGCAAAACCGGCTATACCTTTGAGGGCTGGTACACCGAGGCGGCCTTGACCGGCAAGGTAGGAAGCATTGCCATTGCGGAGGGGGAAACGGGGGCCAGGACCTTCTACGCCAAATGGACGCCAAACCCCTATACCGTCATTTTCAACAAGAACACCGGAGACGGCACGGACAGCCTCAGCCAGGACTTCCTCTATGATGAGGCGGCCAGGGCATTGATTGAAAACACCTTCACCCGGGAGGGCTACACCTTTGCAGGTTGGAACACGAAGTCCGACGGCACGGGCACAAACTATTCGGACATGCAGGTGGTTCAAAATCTTGCCGTCAGTGGCACGGTGAGTCTCTATGCCAAGTGGCGCAGTGTAACCTATACCGTCACCTACGAACTTGGCGGTGGCGCCCAGGCAAGCGGGAATCCATCCAGTTACACAGTGGAAAGTAACGACATTACCCTTAATGATCCAAGCCGGGAGGGTGGCTACGGCTTTATGGGCTGGTATGACAATGCCGCCTTTACAGGTGGCGAGGTGACTACCATCAACAAGGGCAGCACCGGTGACAAGACCCTCTACGCCAAGTGGGGTTTTGCAGGCACCTTCACCGTAACCAACAATGCCAACAACACCTTTACGGTGACCCGGACCGGCAACGGTGTTTCAAGTGACGACCAGCATGTGGGACAGCAGACGGTCTACTTCAGAACCGTCAACGGGTCGGCCATCGGCGGCACCCATTTCTACCATCAGGGGGGCAGTGGAGCGGCGCTGACCTTTGCCGAAGGCGAGACCTTCAAGACCGTCACTGTGACAGAATATCAGGTCACTAAGACCTATGAGGCTGCCGACGGAAAAAGTTACCCCGCCACCAGCTATGCCAATATTGACCGGACCTATCAACTCGAGCTGGTCAAGGTGGAGGGGGGAGGCCTCCTGGGCACCACCACCAAGGCCTCCAGGACCATGGCCAAGGATTCTGCTTATGAGATTCCAACCACTTTATACGACTACAAAGCCTTCGCCAGCCAATCGACAGTATTGCAAATCCACGAGTCCTTCGAGGATTACAAGGGAACCCGGTACACGGGACTTTCCGGCAGTCCCCTGACCGGACGAGGCGATACGACCGATCAAAAAGCCTATCTAGAGGCTACGGCAAGCCTGATGAAGGTGACGCTGGACATTACCGGAGAAGACAGCGGCTGGCGCATGGTCCGCTACGCCTTCTTCAACAATCACACGAATGACACCACCTCGGGAAAAGAGAGCAGCGGTACCCTGGGGACCCTGCCCGAGGGGACAAAGGCGGCTCTTGTGTACGGCATATCCACGGATACCAACAACACGACCAGTTACACCGTGAAACTGCCCGCTGCAGTTGGAACCATCAGCTCAACGCCAGCCATCACTCAGGGGGTATCCGTGCGATTCGCCTCCTACGCCTCCGGATCAGGCAGCCAGTATGTCAGCTACGGATTATATGACACCGTGGGAATATCCGTCGCCACCTACAATGAGGCTTCAGCCAATTCTTCTTACTGGCATCAGGGGGGCACCCTGTATTCAGCACCCCTTGACAACCGGGAACCGGCAAAAATCGGTATCGCTCCCATGGCCGAGGGAGATTACAAGGCAGGAGAAACCGTCACCATCGCCGTGGTCTTTGATGAAATCGTCGGCAGTGTCAACGGGGCGTCCATCATCGGGACCAATCTCAATACCATGACCTATGCCGGCGGCCTGGGCTCCAATGTACTGTACTTCACCGGAACCGTGAAAAATGCCTCTAATGAAGAAAGTGTTCTGAACGGGATCGCCTTAAGTGGCACCGTGCAAGACCTGGTGAACTGAAACAATGAAAAACCCCTGCCCAAGGAGGGCGGGGGTTTTTTTTAGGAAGGCTTCTTGGCCAGGAATTGTCCATCCTGTCTTTTTCGGGAGGTGACACTGAGAAAAAACTTAAAATCACGCCTGAGTTCTAGTATGATTAGAAAAAGAGCGAGATGGAATCATTATGGGACACAGTCCCGAAGGAGGTTGAAATTTGAAAAAAATCATGGTTGAAAAGGATTTCTGGGAGCTTTTTCCCGAGGCCAGAATCGGCATCATCGTGGCCAGGGGGATCGACAATCAAGGCCGGGACGCGGAATTCTACGAGAAGCAGCTCAAGGAGGCCCAGGCTGAGGCCTTGAAGCACCTGACGACCCCACAGTTCACCGAGAACAAGGTCATCAGGGACTGGCGGGAGGCCTTCAAGACTTTCAAGACCAAAAAGGGGGCCAGGGCGTCCATCGAGGCCCTTTTGAAGCGGGTGAGCAAGGGCAACCCCATCGGGACCATCAACCCCCTGGTGGACCTCTACAACGCGGTTTCTCTCCGCCATGCCCTGCCCGTGGGGGGCGAGGACATGGACCGGTTCGAGGGGGATATCCGTCTCACCAAGGCCACCGGGAAGGAGAATTTCATTCCCCTGGGGGAGACTGAGAACGCTCCACCCTACGAGGGTGAAGTGGTCTACAAGGACGAGGCGGGGGCCATCTGCCGCTGCTTCAACTGGCGGGAGGCGGAAAGAACCATGCTCAGGGAAAGCACGAAAAACGCCCTTCTCCTCATGGAGATTCTGGATCCGGCCGACCTTGACCCCATGACCTCCGCCCTGGCCGAGCTTGCCGGGGAGGTGGAGAGTCACCTGGGAGGCGATACCCTGACGGCTGTTCTGGACAGGGAAAATCCATCCTTTGTGATCATGGACTGAAAAAAGGCGGTCAGAAATGCATCTGACCGCCTTTTCAATACTCCGGTTGCAGGGTGTACCTGGCCTTGTTATGGCTCAATCGCACCGGCGCCTTGAAGAATCCGGTGAGTTTTTCCTGGGTCATGATTTCCGGGGTCCTGCCCGAGGCGAAGACCTCGCCTTCCCGGATCAGGAGGGTATGACTGAAAACCGGCAGGATTTCCTCCACATGATGGGTGACGTAGATCAGGGTGGGGGCGTTTCTTTCCTTCCCCAGGGCCTCGATGGTTTTCAAGAGACTTTCCCGGGCGAAAATATCCAGACCCCCGCAGGGTTCGTCCAGGATCAGAATCCTGGGCCTGGCCATGAGGGCCCTGCCGATGATGACCCGCTGTTTCTCGCCCTGGGAAAGGGTCCGGTAGCGCCGGTCGGCCAGGGATTGGATCTTCAGATCCTGCAGGATTTTCATGGCCTCCTCCCGGTCGGTCTCGCTGATGGCATCATAGAGCCCGATGGAGGCGAATTTTCCGCTCAGAACCACTTCGATCACCGGTTCCTTGCCGTAGAGTCTTTCCTGGAGAGCGGTGCTGACCCAGCCGATGGACTTTCTCAGTTCCCGAAGATCGTATTGGCCGAAGGTCTTGCCCAGCACCGTGATCTCCCCCTCCGTGGGGAACTGGTAGCCGTTGATGATATCGAGGAGGGTGGTCTTGCCGGAGCCGTTGAGCCCCAGGACCGCCCAGTGTTCTCCAGGCTGCACCGTCCAGTCTAGATTTTTGATCAGAGGAGTCCGATCCTTGATGAGGGTTACCCCCCTTGCCTGAATGACCAAACCGCATCGCTCCTTTTATTGTCCTTTGCCGTAGCGTATAATATGGATATAGGAATTTCAACCATTATAATTGAAATTTTCTTTGAAGTCATCCCTCCGGGAAAGTTTTTTTGGAATTTTCAAATTATTTACTGAAAAACCACCGAAAGGAGTTGAAAACCATGTGGTCAATCGTCAATCTGTTGCTGCTGCCCCTTGTCATCCTGTTGCCGGTGGTGGTCCTCTACTTCACGATCAAACTGGCGGTCAAGAATGCCATCAGGGAGAGTCGGGAGGAGAATCGATACTGAATCTTGAAGGAGTTTGGTTATGGAAAAGAGATTGGAGAATCTGATCGCCTTCAGCCAGGGCGTCTTTCGCAGGGAAAACGGCAGGGCCCTCTATGAAAAGTACCTTGAGGACATCAAGACCGTGACCCCCTCGGACCTCATGCTGGTCCAGCATGAGCAGCTCAAGCAGGGCCTGACCCCCAAGGAAATGGCGGGCTTTGTGGACAAACTCATGAATGTTTTTCACGAACCCCTGTCGACCTATGCCTGGGAGAAGCCCGGGGAAGACACCTTCATCGGCCTCTTGATGGCGGAAAACCGGGGACTGAAAGAAATCCTCGAGGCCTTCAAAGCGGTCATCAAGGAGGGGGATCACGACAGGAACCGGGAAAGAATCGAGAACTTCATTGATGAAATCGAAATCTACAACGAACACCTTCTCAAGCTTGAAAACATTCTTTTTCCCATGATGGAGAAGAAGATGGAACGGTTCAAGGGCCTGGCCATCCTGTGGGTGGTCCACGATGAAAGCAGGGATCTGGTCAAAAGTCTGAAGGACCAGGTCCGCCGCCAGAAGATGGATCACGGTGACCTGGGCAGATTGCTGGGGGCCTTGTACTTCAAACTCTTCGGACTGATTGAAAAGCAGGAACTGGTTCTTTTTCCCGCCGCCATGACCCATCTTAACGAGGAGGAGCATGAAGACATGCACCTGCAGAGTTTCGAGTACGGCTTTGCCTACATTGAGGCCCCCGACAAGCCCCGGGGCCCGGAGGAAAGGGACGAACTGACCTTTGATCCGCTTTCGGGACTTTTTCAAAGCGAAACCGGCCATTTCGATCTTCAGCAGCTCATGGGAATTTTTCAGCATCTGCCCGTGGACCTCACCCTGGTGGACGAGAACGACAAGGTGGCCTATTTTTCAAAGCCCAAGGAGAGGATTTTTCCCAGGTCCAAGGCCGTCATCGGTCGCGACGTCAGGATGTGCCACCCGCCTGACAGTGTCCACATGGTGGAGAAAATCATGGCGGCCTTCAAAAAAGGGGACCGGGACCGGGCCTCCTTCTGGATTGAAATGAGTGGACTCTTCCTCTTCATCCAGTATCATGCCCTCAGGGACAAGGAGGGTCGCTACAGGGGAACCCTGGAGGTCACCCAGGAAATCAGCGACCTGAGAGCCCTTGAAGGCGAGAGGCGGCTTCTGGACTGGGAATGACTCCTTCGATGGCAAAAAAAGAAACCCGGTCAATCCGGGTTTCTTGTGCTTTTTTTGACGGTCTTTTCAGCGTACATCTTTTGATCCGCTTCATGGATGAGGGCCTCGAGACTCGTGTGCTGCCGGGGATCATAGGTGACGATGCCGTGGCTGAGGCTGATTTCAAAGGGAGGATCATCCCCGAGGTTGAATTGATCGATGTGGCTTTGAATCCGGTCCCAGATCCGCTCTCCTGAAGGGGTGTCGATTTCATCGAAGAGGATGATGAATTCATCACCGCCGTAGCGGCAGAGGATGTCCCTGTTTCTGATTTCATTTTTGAGAATTCCGGCGACGGTGCTGATGAGGATATCCCCGACGGGATGTCCCGACCGGTCGTTGGTGGCCTTCAGATTGTCAATATCGATGAAGCAGAGACTGACCGGGACCCTTCTGGACTGCCGGGTTTCCAGCTGATCCTGTATCAGTTCCAGGCCTGCCCGGCGGTTGTAGGTCTCCGTCAGGGCGTCGTAACGGGCATGATGCAGGATCCGGTTCTGGCGGTCCCTGAAGAGGGCGATGAGGATGTTGAAAATGAGGGCGGCCAGGATCACCAGAAAAATCAGGATGCCGTTGGTCTTCAAGACCCGGGAAAACTGGTCCGGAGTCCCTCTGTCAAAGAGATGACGGAAGGCTGCCGTGTTTTCGATATGGGTGACACCGTAAAACAGGTGTTCGTTGTCAGAAAAATGGATTTCCTCCGGCAGGGCCTTTTTGAGATCGATGACTTTGACCTGGAAAATTCCTGAATCATTCTGGATGAATTCATCACCTTCCAGGATCTGCTGCCAGACCTCGGGATATAGAATCATGAAGGACTTTTTCTGGCGGCTTTCAATCATGAAACCGAAGGTTTTCTCAGGATCCTCATGGGCGATGAAATAGCCGTTGTTGTTGATGAGGGAAAGACAGTCCGTGGTGCCGGCACCCAGATTCACGATTCTGTCGATGAGATTCTGTGCCAGCAGGTTGGTGATGGCGATTCCTTCGAGGCCTTTTACCGGGTCGATCAGGGGGGTGGCGAAACGGAGCATGGGCTTATAGGGGATTTCAAGCGCCCCATTTTCCATGTTCAGGTCCAGGGCGGAGATGTAGATGTCTCCCTGGAGCAGCTGGATGGTTTCGGTGAAATAATAGCGGCTTGACTTGTCCTGGAGGTCGCTTTTCTCCACGATCCGACTCTCGACCCCGTCGAAGTTGACCCGGACAAGCTCCTGACCGGCCTGGTTGATGTAGCGGATCTGGTCATAGATCTTCTCCTTCTGGGAGATCATGCGGAGGAAGGTTTCAAAGTCGATCTCCCCCGTTTGATTCTTTTCATGATGGTAATGGGCTTCGAGAAAAACGATGTCGCTCAGGGCCTGGTCGATATGATCGACGAAACCTTCCGCCATGACCTCAAGGAGCAGCCGGTCCTTCTGTATGTAATTCTCGAGTTCTTTGGCGTTGTTGCGATTGTCTATGTAGAGGAGGACCACGGAGGTGGAAATGAAGATGGTGAGGATCAGCAACATGAAAAAACCGAAGGTCTTGAACCTGCTGGAAAATTTCACTGGATAGGCCTCCTTTCCTGGTATCCTGGCCAGTTTAATTATATAATGGTTTTATCTGAAATACAAAGGAGTAGTTCATGAGTTTTTTCACCCAGGGATTTCTCTTGGGACTGGCCTATGTGGCCCCCATCGGGATGCAGAACATGTTCGTCATCAACGCCGCCATGGTCAAAAGGCCCTTCGGAGCCTATCAGGTGGCCTTCATCACGGTCTTTTTTGATATCAGCCTGGCCCTGGCGGCCTTCTTCGGCATGGGACTCATCATGGCGGGCGCTCCCCTCCTCAAGGGGGGGATCCTCCTGGTGGGGGGGATTGCGGTGGTCTTCATCGGCATCTCCTTGATCCGATCCACCCCCGACCTCGGGGGAGAGGTGGACCTCAAACAGTCCCCGGGTCGGCTGATTTTTGCAATTTTCGCTGTCACCTGGCTCAACCCCCAGGCCCTGATCGACGGGTCTTTGCTCCTGGGCGGCATGAAGGCGGCCATGGTTCCTGAAGCTGCCCGCTTCTTCATCACGGGAGTGGTGACGGCTTCCTTCACCTGGTTTGTGGGAATCACCACGGTGATTCTGCTCTTCAAAAATATTTTTTCCAAGAAAATTCTCAGGGGCATCAATGTCATCAGTGGCGGTGTCATCGTCCTTTACGGGATCCGGCTTGTTGTGAGCTTCCTGGGGATGGTCCTCTAGGAGGTTGACACCCAGGAGGAAGTGACTTATTATAATTAATAGTTGAATAGCGCTTGTTGGTGTAACGAATACTTAAAAGGGAATTGAGTGAAAGTCTCAAGCTGTCCCAGCAACCGTAAGACGGACGAAAATCACAAGACCACTGTCAGAGCATTGACGGGAAGGGTGATGATTAGGAGGATGTCGAGCCGGTAGACCTGCCACCATGCGAAGAAGGTTACTCCTGGGTGTGAGTTAAACTGTGGATTTGTCAATGAAATGATGTATTCATCCCTTGGGGTGGATATTTTTTTTTGAAAAGAGGGGTTTTGATGGCGACACTCATGATTCAAGGAACCAGTTCCAGCGTCGGCAAGAGCATCATCACCACGGGCCTGCTCAGGATCATGGCCCAGGACGGACTCAGGGTGGCCCCCTTCAAGGCCCAGAACATGTCCAACAATTCCTTCATCACCCTTGAGGGGGATGAAATGGGGCGGGCCCAGGTTCTGCAGGCCCAGGGGGCGGGTATCCGGCCCCACAGGCTGATGAATCCCATCCTGATCAAGCCCTCGGGGGACATGCAGGCCCAACTGGTGGTGAGGGGAAGGGTCCACGGACAGTACAGCGCCTCGGAGTACGAAGCACTCAAACCCCGGTTCATGGCGATGATTCTGGAGGACCTTGCCGCCCTGGAGACGGACTCGGATATCGTGGTGATCGAGGGGGCGGGCAGCCCTGCGGAGATCAACCTCAGAAGGAACGACCTGGTCAACATGGGTCTGGCGACCCGGATCAAGAGTCCGGTGCTTCTAGCGGGAGACATCGACCGAGGCGGGGTCTTCGCCGCCCTTTACGGCACCCTCAAGCTCCTCAGCGGTGAGGAGCAGGACCTCATCAAGGGGACCCTCATCAACAAGTTCAGGGGGGACATGAGTCTCCTGGAGCCGGGCATCAGGCAGATTGAAGCCCTGATGGCCAGGGAGGTGCTGGGGGTCATTCCCTATTTCAACTTTCCCCTGGAGGATGAGGACGGGGTGGCGGTCTACCCCAGGGCCTACACCGGCGGGGTGGATGTGGCGGTGGTCCGTTTTCCCCACCTCTCGAATCTTTCTGATTTCGACGCTTTGAAATCCGAGGAAGGGGTCTCCTTGAGATTCGTGGAGACTCTCAAAGACCTGGGCAGTCCCGACCTGCTGGTCCTGCCGGGGACCAAGAACACCATTGGAGATCTGAGATGGCTCAAGGCCGCGGGTCTTGATGAAGGTATTCTCCACTTGAAGGAGACCAGGATTCTGGGAATCTGCGGCGGTTACCAGGTCCTGGGGCGGAGGCTTTCAGACCCCCAGGGGATCGAGGGTGGGATTCTGGAAGAAGAGGGTCTCGGGCTGATTCCCATGGATACCCGGATCATGCCCCTCAAGGTGACCCGGCAGGTGACCGGCCGGCTCAAGGAAGAACCCCGGCTTCCCGTCAGGGGCTATGAGATCCACATGGGCAGATCCACCGGTCATCGACCTCTGACTCCCCTGATTCTCCTGGAGGGCGGGGAGGAGGAGGGCTACCGGTCCGACGACGGCAGGGTTCTCGGGACCTATCTCCACGGGATTTTCGACAGCCCCTCCTTCAGAGAGAGACTCTTCAACCCCGTCAGAAGGGCCAGGGGCCTGAAGCCTGTCAAGAGTCTGGACCACGATGTCATCCGGGAAACCCATCTCGACGCCCTCGCGGACCTGATGCGTCAAAGCCTCGACATGGCAAAAATCTACCGGATCATTGAAGGCCGATGAGGATGCTGGTGGTCCTGGGTCTGGAGGTTTTTCTGGGGGATCCCCGCTGGCTCAGGCATCCGGTGGAGGTCATGGGCGCCCTGATCACCGCAGTCGAGAGGGGGTTGACCCGGGGGACGGCCTGGATGCCCATGAAATTCAAAGGCTTCCTGCTCCTGGTCCTGGTGGGCGGGGCCGGCTATCTTGTCCCCTGGTGGTTGATGAGCCTTCCCGGCGGTCATGACCTGCTCTGGACTTACTTCGTCTGGACGGGACTGGGCATCCACAGCCTTTACCGTCATGGCGGGGAAATCCTGGCCGCTCTGAAAAAAAGTGACGTCGAGGCCCGGGAAAAGCTCAGCTTCATGGTCAGCCGTGAGACCGGAGAACTCGATACCACCGCCGTGATCCGGGCCACCGTGGAGAGTCTGGCTGAAAACACCAGCGACGGGGTCATCGCACCGATTTTTTATCTGATCCTTGGCGGGGTCCCCCTCATGATGCTCTACAAAGCGGTCAATACCCTGGATGCCATGGTGGGCTACAAGAACGAACGCTACAGGGATTTCGGCTTTGCTTCGGCCCGGATGGACGATCTGATGAATCTGATTCCCGCCAGAATCACGGGACTGGTGCTGGTCCTCAGTGCCGCCCTCCTGGGCCACGACGGTCAGGGGGCCTTCAAGGCCATGATCCGGGACGCCAGGAAACATGAGAGTCCCAATGCCGGCTACCCGGAAGCGGCCATGGCGGGCGCCCTGGGAGTCGCCCTCGGGGGGCCGGGGACCTATCACGGCGCCGTCAAGGTCAAGGCCTGGCTTGGAGAACCCTGGAGGGAGATGGAAGCGGCGGACATCGGCAGGGCCCAGAGAATCATGATCCTCGCATCGGTTTTCGCTTTGATTCCCCTGATACTTCTGGAGGTGGTGTAATGCACGGTGGTGATATTTACAGCGACGACTGTCCCCGGGGCAGGAAACTCACGGATTTCAGCGCCAACAGCAATCCCTACGGGCCACCCGAGGGGGTGGAGGCTGTGTTGCGGGAGGCCCTCGGTCATGCCCGTCGCTACCCGGACACGGCCTACAGGGATCTCAAGAAGCACATTCTCGATTATCACGGTCTTTCGGGGACGCCGGTGATCCTGGGCAACGGCGCCAGCGAAATCATAAATTCCGCCTTCAGGGGCCTCAAGAAGGTGGTGCTCCTTGGACCGGCTTATTCTGAATACGAGAAGAGCGCCCTGGACCAGGGGGTGGCGATCAGCTGGGTCATGATGAAGGAGGCGGCGGGGGAGGGTTATTCCAGTTTCTCCTTCCCCCTCGAGGAGGCCCTGACGGCCCTGAAGGGGGCGGAGGGGATTCTTGTCGCCCACCCCAACAATCCCGACGGGAACGTCCTCGGTCCGGAGGCCATGGAGGCCCTGGTGGATTTTGCCCGGACCCAGGGCAAAAGGCTCGTGGTGGATGAAACCTTTTTCGACTATGCCGGTGACCAGGTGACCTCCTTCACTGAATATTCGAGCCAGGAGATGGATCTGGTGGTGATTCGGGCCATCACCAAGTTCTACGGTCTGCCGGGGGTGCGTTTCGGCTACGGCCTTGTGTCGGATCCCGCTACCTGTGAGACCATGAGGGCCCCCCAGCTGCCCTGGAACATCAACAGTTTCGCTGAGACTTTTGCAAAAATCTGTCTGGCGGACAGGGACTACCAGCGTCGGATGGCGGGGCTCAATGCCGCGGAGAGAGCCCGGTTCGGCGAGGCCCTGAGGACCCTGCCCATGATCCGCCGGGTCTATCACTCAGAGGGCAACTACCTCTTGGTGGAACTCAGGGACTGGCAGGGAATCCGCCTCAAGGAGAAACTGCTGGCCCTGGGTTATCTCATTCGCAGTTGTCACGATTACCGGGGCCTCGGCCCCGGGCATGTCCGCCTGGCGGTCAAAAGACCGGAGGACAACCGGGGTCTTGTCGAGGCCCTGAAGACCCTCGTCTGATTTGAAAGGAAGGTTCATTTGAAAACCAAAAAACTTGTCTTGACGGCCCTCTTCACCGCCCTCAGCTTTGTCGGGGCCAACTTCTTCATTCCCGGGACCACCATCGCCCTCGATGCCATGCCGGCCTTCCTGGGAGCCCTTTGGATCGGTCCCCTGGCCGGAGGCCTCATCGGCGGCCTGGGTCATTTCTTCACGGCCCTCTTGAGAGGCTTTCCCCTGAGTCTCCCGGTGCATGTCGTGGTCATGGTCACCATGGCCCTCACCATGGCGGGCTTCGGCCTGGCCTATCGCCTGGTCCCCTACGGCAGGGGGGTCAAGTCCCTCCTGGCCTTTGCCGTGGGCATCCTCCTCAACGTGCCCATTTCCCTCTACCTGGTTTCCCTTTTGATCGGCCCCGGAATTTTTGCCATGATGCCCCTCCTGGCCCTGGGCGCCCTGGCCAATATTCTCATCGCCCTCATCCTCTACCAGCTGCTCATGGGGCGCGGGGCTCGTGATGAATAGGCGGCTGAGGGACCTGAGTCTGGTGGATCTCGGTGAAAGCCGGCTGGTCATCGCCGTGGACAGCTTCGGCGGCATCGGGGAAAAGCCCTCGGACCAGCTCAGGGTGAGTCCCTACCTGGTGGGACGGTACGCCCTCAGGGTCCCTCTCATGGAGGTCCTGGTTTCAGGAGCCTCCGTAATCGCCCTCACCAGCGGGGTGATGAACGAGTTCAAACCGACGGGGCATCGGATCCTCCAGGGCATCGAGGATGAGCTTTCCGAGGCGGGGATCCACGACGTGGTGATCAACGGCAGCTCCGAGGAGAATTTTTCTCCGGTGACCACCGGGGTGGCCGTCACCGTCCTGGGGGTCTGTTTGAAATCAGAGTTTCGACTTGAAAGGGATCTCAGTGGCAGTCGGATCGGCGTCGCCGGGGTCCCCAAGGTCAAGGATGAAATCCGGCTGCCCTATGACGAGGAGATTCTTTCCTATGCCCGGGTGAAGACCCTGATGCACAATCCCCGGGTCAGGGAGATTCTTCCCGTGGGGTCCAAGGGAATCGCGGGAGAACTCGAGCAGATCGAGTACCCGGCATGGATTCATGAGAATCCCCCCCTGGATCTGGAGAAATCCGCAGGACCGGCGACCTGCGCCCTGGTCTTTTATGACGGGGAGGCGCTGCCGGGGGTCCTTGAAATCGGGGAGGTGGGGCCATGAAGGTCTATCTGATCCGTCACGGTCAGACGACGTCCAATCTCGAGGGACGGTATGTGGGTCATCTCGAATCCACCCTGACCCCCTTCGGAGTCCGTCAGATCCAGGCGGCAAGGGCCCGGCTGGACCGGATTCCCTTCAAGCAGGTCTACTGCAGTCCCTCTCTGAGGACCCGGCAGACGGCGGCGGCCCTGGGAATCGAGGACTATGCCACGGATGACAGGCTGAGGGAGATCCACTTCGGAATCTTTGAAGGCCTCAATTACGAGGAAATGATGAAAAAACACCCCAGTGAGACCCGGGACTTCTATGAAAATTTCGAAGGCTACCGGATCCCCGGGGGGGAATCCCTGGAGGACCTCATGGCCAGGGTGGCGGACTTCCTTGAGCATCTGGGGGAGGGGCCGGCCCTGCTCATCACCCACGGGGGCTGGATGATGGCCCTCCTCAAGTGGCTTCACGCAGAGGACAAGTCCTTCTGGGACTACCGGGTTTCCAATGGGGAGATCCTGGTATTGGAAAAGGGAAAGAGCGGTTGGCAATGGTTGAAGGAAACAGGAGGAGGAGAAAATGGAAAATAAGGTCATACTGATTACCGGCGGGGTCCGCAGCGGCAAAAGCGCCTACGGGGAAGGTCTCTTTCAGGGGGACCAGGTGATATATCTGGCCACCAACCAGTTTTTTGATCTGGAAATGCAGGAGCGGATCGCCCTGCACCAGAAGAAGCGCAATCCCAAGTGGCGGCTGATCGAGGCCTACAAGGATCTGGGCAAGGCCATCGAGGGCGCCGGGGAACCCTATGTCTTTCTGGACTGTGTCACGGCCCTCATCACCAATTTCATGATGGAGACGGAAAAAGAGCACTGGCGGCTCCACGATCTCAATGCCCTTGAGGAAGAGATCATGGCGGAGCTGGGCGGCCTTTTGGAGGTGGTCTTCAAGGAGAAAAAATCCCTGATTCTCATCACCAACGAGGTGGGCTCCGGAATCGTTCCGGAATCCCCCCTGGGAAGAAGCTTCAGAGACCTGGCGGGCAGTGTCAACAAAAGGCTGGCCGAGGCGGCGGATGAGGTGATCCTCATGGTCAGCGGGATTCCGGTCAGGATCAAAGAGGCCAGAAGTGATTGATGTCCTGCAGTTTTTCACCCGGTTCCCCATCAGGCACAACCCCGGTTTCACACCGGAGCGGTTTCAGAGGAATCTGTGGTTTCTCCCGCTGCTGGGGCTTTTCATCGGGGGGATTCAGATGCTGGGTTTCAACCTGACCAGCCCCTATCTTCCCCTGAGGATGGCGGTCCTCATCATGCTCATCCTGGAGCAGGTCATCACCGGTGGCCTCCATCTCGACGGGCTGGCGGACACCGCCGACGGTCTTTTCAGCGGCCGCAGGGGAGACCAGGCCCTGGCCATCATGAAGACGGGAGGCCTCGGGCCCCTGGGGGCCTTCACCCTTTTTACCGTGGTCTACCTCCAGGTGGAGGGAATCGCGGCCCTGGCGGGCGGGGGGGTCTGGCTGGTCCTGGGGGTCCTCTCGAGAACCGCTGTCCTGGCCCTGGGCTACCGGGCCAGGGGGATTGAAGGCGGACTGGGAGAGCTCATCACAGGCAGGGTCTCCTGGGTCAACCTCCTGGCGGGGGTGGCCCTGTCCTACGGAACCCTGTACTTTTTCCTGGGGCCCCTCGAGTCCCTGTGGGTCCTCCTGGGTCTGGCCCCCTTTATCTGGGGGTATCGACGGCTGGCGGGAGGCCTCCTCGGGGGACTCAGCGGTGACCAGTACGGTTTTGTCCTGGAAGGGGTCAAGGTCCTGACTCTCTTGTACCTGCTCATCGGGCAGGGTCTGGGGGGCATGTGATGAAAATCATCCTGTCGCCGGCAAAAACCCGGAATTTTGATCCGTCAGGTCCTGAATCAGTCTCAGAGCCCCGGTTTTACAAGGAAGCGGCCATGATTTCCCGGGAAATCATGGCTTTGTCCAGGGAGGACCTGGGGGCCCGGATGAAGATCAAGGGGGCCCTGCTGGAGCAGACCTACGGGGATTTCCAGGGGTTCTTCGGGGCCGCCGGCAAGGCGGCCCTCTGGACCTACCGGGGAGAGGTCTTCAAGCAGCTGGCCTTGTCCGGTTATTCCCCCGGGGTTCTGGCCTATCTGGATGAGCACCTCTTCATTCTCAGCGCCCTCTACGGGGTTCTCAGGCCCAGGGACGCTATCCGGCCCTACCGCCTGGACATGACCATGAGGGTGATGGACCGGAGTCTTTATCAGTTCTGGTCGGACAAGGTGCCGGAGGTCTTTGATCCCCGGGAGGTGATCGTCAACCTGGCTTCCAGGGAGTTTGCCAGAATGGTGCCCCTGCCCATGGTGACGGTCCACTTCAAACAAAAAACCCCCGAGGGGGGTCTGGTGGAGGTTGCGATTCATTCCAAGCAGGCCAGGGGCCGCATGCTCCACTTCATGGCGGTGAACCGGGTGGAGGATCCGGCCGGACTGAAGAAATTCAATGAGGCGGGGTATGTTTTTGAGGCTTCCCTGTCTGATGAGAGAGAAATGGTCTTTGTGCGTTGAGCCACCCTGTGAGGGGTGGCTTTTCAAATGGCCTGGTAGAGCTGTCTTTTCAGCTGGTGGTCCATGGACTTTTCTTTTTTTGATTTGAGGATTTTAAAGACTTCATAGGCCTGGGGCCAGGTGGTCACCCGGTGGATGCCGGGTGCGGGCGGGGCCTGGTTGTAGGGGGTGTCGAAGAGGATGGTGGGAATTCCCGTCGCCGCCATTTCAAGGGCGGTCTCCAACCGGTCCTCGAAGAAGACCTCGATGTCGAGGCTTCTGGCCAGGGTGGTCTTCCGGGTGGAACCCAGGGTGTAGAGGTTGTTGTAGAGAAAATCCTCTTTCTTGAGCCAGAACTGGGTCAGGGGGGCCAGGGATTTCTCCCGGGCGGTGATGATGTGGCTCTGGTCGTTCTCGAAAAAAAGCCGGTTGACGAATTCCTTGGCCCCGGGTCTGGGGAGGGCCAGTTGATGGATTTCTTTCAGATAGGTTGTTCTCAGGGACTGGAATTCAGTCAGGCTCAGGCCGAAGTCCAGGTGATGGTCGTAGTGTCTGATGTCCTTCTCAGTGAGGGAGGTCCCGAGTTTTTCGTTGAAGAAGGCCAGCCAGTAGAAGGGGGTCGTGATGGTGCCGTCAATATCGATGCCGATGCGCATGGGTTTCACCTCCAGTTTCAAGGTATCTCAGGATTGTAAAATATAGATTAGGAACCGGTTAGTTGTGGGTAAACAATAGTATAATGGATGGTAGAGGAGGCGACCTATGAAAAAGCACTACATCATCGATACCAACGTCATGATCCACGATCCCTATTTTCTCTACAAGTTCGAAGACAATCACGTGATCATCCCCCTCATCTGCATTGAAGAGCTGGACGGGCTGAAAAACGCCAAGGGAATCACGGGCTATCATTCGAGGGAAAGTCTCCGTGTGATCAATCGCTTTCGGTCCCTCGAGACCCCCCTGGAAAAAGGGGTGGCCCTCCCGGAGGGGGGGACCCTGAGGGTGGAAATGAACCACATGGACTTCACCGACATGCCCGACGCCCTGGATGCCACCAAGAACGACAACAAGATCCTGGCCATCGTGTGGAACCTCAAGCGGATCAACGATAAACAGGGTCAGCAGACCATTCTGGTTTCCAAGGATCTGGCCATGTCCATCAAGGGGGATTCCCTGGGCCTGGAGGTCCAGGACTACGAAAACGACAAGGTGGATGTCAACCGCCTCTACGAGGGCTATCAGGAAATCGTCGCCAAGGAGGAGGAGCTGCTGGCCATCGCCACGGAGGGCCTTCCCGTGGAAGCCCTGTCGGAGGAGATCATCACCTATGAGAACCACTTCATAGAGGCCAGGGATGCGGACCGGGAGGAGGAGCGGATCCTGGCCAGGATCAGCAATGCCAGGGTGGTGCCCCTGATGCATTCCAAGCGGCTGCTCTACGGCCTCAAGCCCTTGAACCGGGAGCAGAAATTCGCCTTCGAGCTTCTTTTTGATGAATCAGTCAGACTGGTGACCATGACCGGGGGGGCGGGGAGCGGCAAGACCCTCATGGCCATGGCGGCGGCTCTTGAGCTCTATTACAGCGGCTTTTACAAAAAAATCGTTCTGGTGAGACCCGTGGTGCCGGCGGGGGAGGACATCGGATTCCTGCCCGGGACCGAGGATGAAAAGCTCAAGCCCTGGATGGGTCCCTTCTATGATTCCGTGGAGACCCTGCTCTACCTCAAGAGCCGGTATGCCAAGGGTCTCGACCACACGCCGGAGACCTTCATCAACCAGCTCAAGGACATGGGCGCCCTGGAGATCAAGACCTTCAACTACATGCGGGGCAGGACCCTGGAGCGGGCCATCGTGGTGGTGGACGAGGCCCAGCAGATCACCCCCCACCTGGCCAAGCTGATGCTCACCCGGGCGGGGAACGACTCCAAGTTCATTTTTCTGGGAGACCCCACGGACAACCAGATCGATTCAGTCCTGGTGGATTCGAAATCCAACGGCCTGGTCTATCTCATCGACCGGATGAAATCCTACGATATTACCGGCCATGTGACCCTGAAGCACGTTGAACGGTCACCCCTGGCCATGCTGGCGGAGGCCAGTCTGTAAGGAGGTTTGAAAGACAGTGAAAATGACCTATGTGACCCTGAGAGTCGGATCCATTGAAAAAACCCAGGCTTTTTATGAAAAAGTCCTGGGCTTCGAGGAGGAGCGGGTGCTGTCGCCGAGACCCGGCATGACCATCGTCTTCCTCAAGGGGAAGGATTCCACCGGCATCGAGCTCATCCAGGAGGAGGCATTCAACCCCCGGGAAAACAACGTGGTTCTCACCTTCCGGGTGGCGGACATGGCCAGGACCCTGGAATTTCTCCAGGAACGGGGAGTTCCCCTTCTCATGGGGCCGGTTCCCATCGGCGGGGGTGGCCAGATGGCCCAGATCCAGGACCCCGACGGCCAGATGATCGGTCTCATCGATGTTTTTTAGAAGCAACAGGCGGCGCATTCTGCGCCGCCTGAACTATTTTTCGAAGAAGATTCTGTGAAGGGTTCTTGTGGCGGTGTCGGAGTCCTTGCCGTCGATGAGACAGGAAATCTTCGTCTCCGAAGTGGAGATCATCTCGATATTGATTCCCAGATTGGACAGGGTTTCAAAGAAGGTGGCCGCCACCTCGCCGTGACCCAGGATGCCGGTGCCCACCAGGGAAATCTTGCAGACATTCTCCTTGACGATGACCTCCTGGGCTTCGATGTCCGCGGCAAAGCCTTCCACGATGGGGAGGGCCTCTCCGAGGGCTTCGGTGGGGGTGGTGAAGGAGATGTCATTGGCGTTTTCGTGGTTGAGATTCTGAAGAATCATGTCGATGGAGATTTCGTTCTCCGAAAGCCGCTTGAAGAGGCGGTAGGCGATTCCGGGCTTGTCAGGCACCCTGGCGATGGAGATCCGGGCGATGTTTTTTTCTGAGGTGATGCCGCTGATGCGAATGTCTTCCATATTGATTTCTCCTATGATCTGGGTTCCCGGGTTGAAGTTGAGGCTGCTTCTGACCTCCAGGGGAACCTGATGGTTTTTGGCGAGTTCCACGGACCTGGGGTGGAGGACCTGGGCGCCGAGTCTGGCCATTTCGAGCATCTCGTCGTAGCTGATCCGGTCCAGTTTGAGGGCCTGGGGGACGACCCGGGGATCCGTGGCGTAGACCCCGTCCACGTCGGTGTAGATTTCACATTTCGGGGCCTTCATGGCGGCGGCCAGGGCCACGGCGGTGGTATCGGAGCCCCCCCGGCCCAGGGTGGTGATATCCCCTTTTTCGTTGATGCCCTGGAAGCCTGCGACGATGACCACCTTGCCCGCCTTGAACTCCGCCTTGAGCCTGGCGGTGTCGATGTCCTCGATCCGGGCGTTGGAGTGAAGATTGCTGGTTCTGATGCCGCACTGGGCCCCGGTGAGGGAGATGGTGTCGACCCCGATTTCGTTGAGGGCGATGGAAAGCAGGGCGATGGAGATCTGTTCCCCCGTGGCCAGGAGGACGTCGAGCTCTCTTTTCGGGGGTGAATCGCTGATCTCCCTGGCCAGGCTGATGAGATTGTTGGTGGTTTTTCCCATGGCGGAGACCACGACGATCATTTCATGGCCCTTCTGTCGATAGCCCTTGATCCGCCTGGCGGTGTTTTTGATGCGGTCCGTATCCTGCAGGGAGGTTCCGCCGTATTTCTGGACCATGATATTTTCCAAGATGATCACCTTTTCCGTCTGAAATGGACACTTGTTTATCTGTGAAGTACTAAAATGTAGTATAGCACAAGGTATTTGATGATTCAAGGTATAATAGTGGTATCTATAGGACAAACGCGGTTCAGGAAAGGGGTCTGGTGGTGTGGAGAAAGCAAAGGAAAGGGGTTCTGGCATCGAGGCCTTGATCGCCGGGGGACGATTCGGCGCCGGGGACCTCTATGAGCTTCTGGGGGAGGACCTGCTGGGTCTGCCCTGTGATGAGGGACTGAAGGTCATCTATGAATACGCCCTGTCGAAATCCTTTCCCCAGGCAACCGCTCTTGAATTTTCCCCCAAGAGGAAGCAGGGGGCCGAGGCCTTTCTGGAGGTCTTCAGGGCCCTTTCCCTTGAGGAGAGAAAGGGGGACTACGGGACTTTTCTGTCAAGATACCCCTTCACCCTCCTGGGGGAGGAGGACGTGGCGGCCCTGGAGGATCCAAGAGAGTACGTGGCCTTCAAAAGAGCCTTCGAGGAAGAATACATCTACGAGATGATGAAGCTGAGCCAGAGCGTCACCGGCCATGCCACCCTGGAGCATATCGTCGGGGTCCATTATCTGGCCATGCACCTGGCCTACCAGCTCAGGGACCTCGGCCACGCCGTGGATCTGGGCCGGGTGAGCGGGGCCGCCGCCGGCCATGATCTGGGCAAGTTCGGGGTCGGCCGGGAGGAGGTCCATCGGGTCGCCTACTATCATTACTACTACACGGACCAGTGGTTCAGGAACCGGGGCATCGCGTATATCCGCAATATCGCCGTCAACCATTCCGTGTGGGATCTGGAGCTGGACAACCTGTCCATCGAGTCCCTGATCCTGATTTATGCGGATTTCCGGGTCAAGCGCATCAAGGGCAGGGACAGGGGCATGAGTTTCTACACCCTGGCGGAGTCTTTTTCGGTGATTCTTGACAAGCTTGACAGCCTGGATCATGAGAAGGAGGTCCGTTACCAGCGGGTCTATCTCAAACTGAAGGATTTTGAAAACTACCTGGAGCACCTCGGAGTGGCGCTTGATCTGGCCGCCCCCCCGGCAAAGCCCGTGATGCTGGGGGCCTTCTCCCTTGAAGGACCCCGGATTCTCGATGAATGGGTCTACAGGATTCTCGCCAGCAACCTCAAGACCATGACACAGCTCAGGGACATGGCCTCCCTCAAGGCCTTCATCGCCGATGCCAGGGGAGAGCAAAACAGTTTTGATTTCAGAAGGACCATCGACATCCTGCGGTCCTATCACTACTACATGACACCTCCCCAGAAGATTCTGACCATGGATTTTCTCATGGAGGAGCTTCTGAATCCCAAGGAGGACATTCGAAAAACCGCCTCGGAAATCATGGGGGACATCATCGTCGGCTACGATGAGACCTACAAGAAGGAAACCCCCAGGGGGGCCGAGAAGATCGAGGTCAGGTACCAGAGGATCGACCTGATCAAAAAGCTCTTTGACGGCCTGGTCAATCTCGACCCCTCCGCCACGGAGCAAAAGTTCCGATGGATGGGTCAGGGGATTGCCAACAGCATCGCCGTCGTGATGGGGAAGGATCCGGGGATTTTCGAAGAGGCGATGGGCTACTTCATGGCCCTGATGCAGGACCAGGACCTTCATGGGGCCCACCGCAGGGGCTTTCTGGAAATTCTTATGCGGATGCCAGGGGAGGGCTTCGAGGGGAAGGACAAGGCTGTTCTGAGAACCCGGCTGATTGAAAAGATGATGACCGAGGGGAGACTCTCCCGGCATCTGGCCTGTGACGGCGCCCGGCGTCTCGGGATCCCCCTGGAGGGGGACCTCGAGGGGGAGGAGCTCTGGCTCTACCGGAGAGACCAGGACCATTGCCCTCACGAGAGCCAGACCCTCTACCTGAATAATCTCAAGAGCGGGACCCCCTGGGTGGACAAGATTCTGGCCATGGACCACCTGATGGGAAACACGCCGGAATCCCAGGGCTGTCATCTTGCCCTGCATTTGAGCAATCTGATCAAGGTCAGCGAATATGAGGGGGTCAGGAATCACGCCGGGAAAAACCTCATGGTGCTTTCAGACCGCTTGCAGCCTCATGAGCTCAATGACGTGGTGGTGGAGATGATGCGGGGAATGGAGATGGAATCCTATCAGTTCGCCAAGTTCATTCCGGAGTATCTGGCCCATCTTCTGGTGAGACTCGGGGAAGAGGAGTACTCGGAAGTCCTCAGGGATTTTGACGACAAGCTCCGAAGGGCCAACTCCTACCTGAAGAACCTGATTCTCAAAACCGTGGCCCACCTGATCCGGGAGCTTTACCAGAAGGGGGAGGCCGGGGAGGAGAGAATCCGGGAGCTTGTGGGATATCTGCTCATCGGGCTGGCCTATGAAAAGGACCAGATCGGGTCGAGGACCCTGGAAATCCTGGGCAAGGAAGTGCTGGGCAATTCGGCGATTCCCCTGGAGGCCCGCAAGAGAATCTTCGAGCTTACAGGGAAGAAGGTCCTGGCCCTCCTGGAGGACACCGCCTTCGGGGAGTCCTACAGAACCGGGGTGATTGAAATCTACCGTCTGATCAACGAGGTGAGGTATCGGGGCTGGACCTTTGACTTTCCCCTGGGTCGGCCGGTGGCCTTTTTCAGGGGCACCTTCGACCCCTTCACCCGGGGACAAAAAAGAGCCGCTCTGGAGATTGCGGCCAAGGGCATGGAGGTCCACATCGCCGTGGATGAATTCAACTGGCGGCGCCAGACCCAGCCCACCAATCTCAGAAGACAGATCATCAAACTGGCCACCGCCGAGGACCTGATGGTTTTTCTGCTGCCGTCAGGTTTTCAGGTGAACCTGGCCTCTGAGGAATCCCTGAGGGGGCTGAGCCGGGTCTACGGGAGCCGCAGACTCCATCTGGCGGTGGGGGAGGAGACCCTGACGGGACACCCCGCCTACGGCAGAAAAAACGGGGAGATCTATACCCTGCCCCATTTCATCATCCGGGGCGGGGAGAGGCATCCGGAGGGGGAGAAACTCCTGAAGGAAAGACTCGACCGGCTGGACCACCGTTACCTTGAGACGGGAGGGGAATCGAGGGATTACAGTGCCTCCCTGGTCAGGCAGTACGTGACCCACCACTGGGATCTTTCGGAAATCCTCGATCCCCTGGGGGCCCAGGTGGTCGAGGAGCATCGGATGTACCGGGGGGAGCCCCAGTTCAAGGGTCGCGTGAAGGAGGGGACCCTGGAGGTGGTCATGGAGCCGGGCAGGGTGATGATCAGAAACACCCGGAGCCGGGAAAATATCGCCCAGGTGGATTATCATTTGGAGGGGGACGTCATGGTCCTCACGGGACTTCAGGGGGAATCTCAGGAACAGCTTCACGATTACAGGGTCTCGGTCTTGACGGAGGTCTTCGTCTGGGGCATCCAGAACCAGGTCAAGAGGGTCAGGGTCACGCAGTCCGGCCTGGAGGAAGAGGTCCTCAGGCAATTCAATTTCACGGCCTCGGACCACGGCCTCGAGGTCTCCCTGTCCTCCCCCATGGTCCTGATCATGGACGGGCAGTCCATGCTGAAGAGGGACTACAGGAAGGACTACATCCTTCGGGAGGGACTCCTTGATTTCCGCAAGGCCCTGATCGGCAATATCGGCCGCCTCTTTCCCGGGAAACTGCTCCTGCTCATGGACCATACCTTCATGTACCAGCACATTCTGAGAATCCTCAAGGCCATGAATCCCTATCAAGGGGACCGGCTCGGCGAGGCCATGGTGGTTCCCTACGGAGACCTTTTCAACCGCTGGATCCTCCCGGGAGCCGTCACCAAGGCCCTCCATGTGGAGCGGTGCTACAATCGGGAGGCCGATACCTTCAAGATCCTGGCCCACCCCAATTACATGGGTCTCGAGGACCAGATCCGCACCCTCAAGGCCTACGGGAAGCCGGTGATCCTGGTGGACGACCTCCTGGACAAGGGCTATCGGTTGAATGAACTGATTCCCCATTTCAGGTCGGAGGGGATCGTCGTCAAGGGGATCGTGGCGGGAATCACGACGGATTCGGGTGAGGCGGTGGCCGGGTCCCTGGGAGTCAGGGGCGCCTACCGGTTGAAGAATATCTCCGCCTGGTTCGTGGAAAGCCAGTTGATGCCCTTTGTGGGAGGAGAAACCCTTCTCAAGGGGGAATGGCCCGGGACCACCCTGCTGCCCTCGGTGAACAAGCTCCTGCCCTATATGTTCGTGGCCCAGGAGGCCGTCAGGGACCATGGGGACCTTTATGCCTTCAGCCGGACCACCCTCTCGGAAATGGTGACTTTTCTAAAGGTGATGGAAGCCGTCTATCTGGAGAAGACCGGCCGTCCCCTGGTGGTCAGGGACCTTGGAGAAATCGTGATCACCCCCCGCTACCCCGAGGCCATCAACGAGGGAACCTTCAGCGAGAAAAGACCGCCCTCGGAGCTGGTCCGGGAGGACCTTCGCTTCCTGGGTCGTTTCAGGGAGATTTTCGAAAAAAAAGAGGCCTGAGATGCCAGGCCGGTCTTCAGAGGTGGGTCTTGATGATTTTGAGGGCTCTGTCGTAGTAGTCGGGGGAGACCTCGTAGGCCCAGGTGGCGATTTTCATGGCCTGGTAAAGCAGGTAGAAGCGCAGGCGGTCCGGGTCTCCGGGTGTGGTGCCGTAACCCCTGTAAAAAGCTTCTTCGGCGCCAGGGTGGTGGTGGAAATCGTAAAGGGTCAGATGAACGAAATCGAAGGCCCTGTCGAAGGGCATGGACTGCTCGAAATCCAGGACGGCACTCAACTGCCAGAGGCCCTTCTTCCTGGCCACCATGATGTTCCTGGCATTGTAGTCGTTGTGGCAGAAGACGGGGGAGGCCTTTTTCAAAACCGCCTTGGAGGAGGCCCGGAGGCTTTCGAGGAGGCTCTTCAGAAGATCCACATCGGGCATATCCCGATTTTCAACCAGGGATTCGATCCGTTGGGCATGATGCCAGAAGGCCTTTTCCAGGGTGGGATTTTCCAGGAGGGGTCTGCCCTCGGAGGACCAGTCGCCGAAAAAATCGAAGGGAATGTCGTGCATGGTTTTCAGACGTTCCCCCATTTCGTAGTAGATCCGGTTGACGGTCCTGGGGGTCATCTCCTCCATGACCTTGAAAAAGGGGACGCCTTTTACGATGTCCAGGAGAATCCATTCCCGGTTTTCATCAAAGGTCCCGTGGTCCACCAGCCTGGGGACAAAGTCCAGCCTCGGATTCAGAAGGCTCAAAGACGCGATCTCCCGGTTGGCATAACCGGTCTGATAGTAGTATTTGAAGATATGGGAGGCTTCACCGATGGTGATTCTGTAGACCTGATGGCGTCTCAACTCGTGGTTGCCGATGGGCAGCAGCTGGATATCCCGTTTGAAGTAGATCGACATCAGTCGGTGAAGTTCCTCGACCGTATACCGTTTGACACTCATAGCATCACCTTAGTGGATATATACCAAGGCCCGGCAGCAATCAACCAAAATTATTCCAAACGGTTCATGGTGACAGATATTGTTCATCGTGGCAGAAAAGGAGGACCATCATGACGGAATTGATTTATCAAAAGGACAGTTATGTCAAGGAATTTGAAGCCCGGGTGACCGCCCACTCGGAGGAACCGAGGGGAATCATCCTGGACCGCACCGCCTTCTTCCCCGGAGGCGGCGGTCAGCTCCACGATACGGGGAGGATCCAGGTCTTGGGGCAGACCCATGAGGTAACAAGGGTCGTCAAGGCCGGGGGTGAGGTGGTTCACTGCCTGGAGGGGGACCTGCCCCCTTTGGGAGAGACCGTCAGGGGAGAACTGGACTGGGAGAGACGCTACAGGCTGATGCGGACCCACTCCGCCATGCACGTGGTCAGCGGGGTCATGTTCAGGGTCTATGACGCCCTGGTGACCGGGGGCAATATGGAAAGCCTTTCCGCCAGGATGGACTTTGAAATGGCGGAACTCAGCCAGGAGATGCTGCCCGAAATCGAGGCAAGGGTCAATGAAGAAATCCGCAAGAACCATCCCATCCGGGTGGGCATCCTGACCCGGGAGGAGGCCATGGAGGTGCCGGACCTCATCAGGACCAAGATCAACCTGCTACCCGAGGGAATCGAGACCATCAGAACCATTGAAATCGTCGGACTGGACCTGCAGGCGGACGGCGGCACCCATGTCAATGCCACAGGAGAAATCGGCAGGGTCCGGGTGGTGAAATTCCGGTCCAAGGGAAAAATCAACAAACGGCTCTATGTGGAAATTGATGAGTAGGGCCCGTGGGAGGGGTCGGACATGTCGGTAAAAAAACAGATTCTCGTCGATCTCATGTTTTATCTGGGGCTGCCCCTGTTGATCTGGAATTTCGGCCGGGGATTCACCGGAGACTATCTGGCCATGTTTCTCAGCGCCTTGACGGCCATCGGCTACACCGCCTACAAGTTTTTCTTTGAAAAAAAGTACAATGTCACGGGTCTGGTGATCCTTTTCGGCATCCTCTTGAATCTGTATCTGAACCTGATTTCTGAAACCGCCGTGGAGATTCTCTACAACGGGGTCTACCTCAACATGGCCTTCATGGTCCTCTACGGGGGGTCCCTGCTGGTCAGAAGGCCCCTGGGAAGGATTTTCTATCTGGACTACAGGAAGATGTACGGGGAGGCCAGGGACCGGTCCCTTGAGAAACTGCGGCGGTTTTCTCGAGGGCGACTCTTCGACGGACTGACCCTGGTCTTCATCCTCAGGGAAGCCGCTCTCTGGGGGGTGAGAGCCCTTCTCCTTGAAAGATACGGGGTGGAGGGAGCCAACGAGGTCCTGGTCTACAGCCGTCTGGTTTCCTACGGCTTCATCGCCCTCATCGGCGGGATGGTGGTCTATATCGACAGGCAGTGGCAGACGCTGTAGAAATAAAGGAGTGAAGGGAAGGGTCCTTCACAATGGAGGTTTATATGAAAAAACTTGTTTGGATGATGGTATTGCTGCTGATGGTGACGGCGGGTTGTCAGAGGGCTTCGGAGCCCGGGCCTGAGACCCCCCAGGAGACGCCACCGGAGGTCGTCCCGGAGGAGGATCCCCCGGAAACCGACCAGTTCAGTGAAGAAGAAGCGGTCATGGCGGAGTTCGCCAGGCTGGTTCAAGAGGAGGATCCCGCCGCCATGGGCCGTTACATGGATGAGCACCTGGCCGAAGTCTGCCCCGCTTCGGCGGAGTACATGGTGGAGCGCCTGGTGGTCCATCACCAGGGCCTGGCGGAGGAGATGAATTTCAAGATCTACGGCGAGGCCTACATGACCGCCCTCAACCGGGACATGGGCGGGGTTCTGGACTCCGACCTCATCGACCGGATCGAGGACCCCGGGATCCGGGAGGAATTCAGGGCCCTGGCCGACAGCAAGCTCAGGGTGGTCCGTTACGAGGAGACCCCGGTGGTGGAAACGGACTGGGAGGTTCTTGAAGGTTACAAGGCCTATTTCAGCGAGGATTTCGCCAGGATGACCCTGATGAACCATCTGATCCAGAACAAGCGCCGCTTCTATGAGGAGGAGGGCAACAAGGACCTGGTCAGCGACATCCTCCTCACGGAGGAGCTGATTCTGAGGAGTGAGCCGGGTTTTCTGCGAACCTTCCTCGAAGAGCTTTACAAGAAGCAGGTCAGCGCCTTTCTGGTGGGGCCGGAGGGGTCCTATATCGGGGCCTTCATGGACAAGAAAGGGCCGGATTACGAGCGCATCATGAGCTACAAGGCCGCCTTTGAAGGGCACGACCTCGGAGACCTCGTCGCCAGGCTTGAAGCCCTCGACACGGATGATTTCAGTCTGATCGCCGAGGTCATCACCTCTCACAATGTTTTCGGGGTCCATTCCGCAATGACCTATATTCCCAGGCCCCTGATTTCGGGAGAGAGCCGGTTCACCATCGCCCGGGTGAGGATTCCCGACCGGCCGGAGCTCGAGGAGAAGATCAACCGCCGAATCGACGACACGGTGAACGGCCTGAAATCGGACATTGGCGGGGACAAGACCGTCTTCATCCATCCCACCTTCGGCAGCGAGAAGATGCTGAGTCTCAGCATTTCGGTCAGCTTTTCCGACGACGAGGGCAACTACGACTACCGCGGCGCCTTTCTGGTCCTGGACATGACCACCGGGGAGAAAATGACCCTGGCGGATTTCCTGGAAAGGCCCTTTGAAGACTACCGGGGCCCCCTTTCCGACCTGGCCGGGGTCACCCTCGAGACGCCTCCGGATTTTTCAGTGGAATTCCTGGGAATTTCCCTGAACCTGCCCAGAGAGGGCAGTCTTTTCTCGGACTACTACCTCCTCACCGCCGGAGAGCTCTCGCACCTGGTGGACTACAAGAAATTCTTCAAATGAAAAAGGGGCTGTCCGATGTCACGGACGGCCCCTTGTGGCGTCAGAAAGATTTCAGGCCGAAGGCCCTTCTTCCAGGTGGGACTTGATGAGCGTCACGGCCTGGTCCAGGGAGTAGCCCCTGGTGAAGGCCGCCATTTTTTCCTGGAGGGTCTTGAGAATCTCAGGCCGCTCCTTGATCTGGCTGAGGATGGTGAAAAGGGTCTCCTTGCCCGTGGGGGAGAGGACCAGCTGGTTTTCCTTTAAAAATTTGAGGTTTTCCTTTTCCTGCCCCTGGAAATAGTAGGGGACCACCATGGGCAGGCCCTTGACCAGAGCCTCGGTGGTGGTGATGCCACCGGGCTTGGTGATGAGCAGGTCCGCCTCTTCAAAGAATTCGGGGATCCTGTCGGTGAAACCGTGGAGGACGACCTCCTTGCCCTCGGGGAAATCCTTGACCAGGGGCTTGAGGGTCTGGTAGAGCTTTTCATTGTTGCCGCAGACCACGTGGACCTTGAAGTCCCCTGTCACCTGCCTGAGGTCTCTCAGGGCGTGGACCATGTCCTTCATTCCCAGACTCCCCCCCATCAAGAGGATGGTGGCAAGCCCTTGTATCGGGCCTTTTTTGTTTTCATAGAAAACGGGTTTCACCGGGATGCCCCAGGGGAAGATTCTTGATGGATCGATCCTCTTTTCCGCGAGACTCTCCGTGGGAAAGGGACCGCCGGCGATATAGGCATCCACCTGCTGGCTGGCATAGGCTTCATGGAAGTGAAAATCCGTGATGACGGCCACCAAGGGGGAAGTCAACCGCTGCTTTTTCTTCAGATGATCCGCCAGGATGACGCCGAAGGGATGGGTGGTGAGGATCAGATCGGGGTCGAAGGGTTCCACGACGCGGCGAAAGAACCGCTTTTCCTCCAGGGTCAGTCTTCGGATCAGGCGGTTGGATCGGGGGTATTCATTGGTGAAATCATAAAGCCGGCCGTAGATCCGGGGAAATTTCGAGACCATGAGACTGTAGCCGTCATTGATCATCAGATCCACCCAGGGGGAGGATTCTTTGAGGATGTCCACGATGAGGACCGTCATTCCCTCCTCGATGAGGCGCTGTTTGAGCACCTTGGCCACCTGGTTGTGGCCGTTGCCGGTAGAACCGCTGAAAATCATTATTTTTTTCATGGCATACCTCGCTTTTTTCAGTTCACAGTGAGTATACAATACTTTCATTAAAATCGCATTAAGAATTCAGAATTTGTAACAAGAGTTACCGGGGAACTCGAAGCCGCCATCGACTGGGTCAACGCCCCTCATGGCGAGGCGGCAAAACTGAGTTTTGACATGATGCACAGCCCCGTCGACTCCGTGGCGAATTTTTTGGACCGGGTCACCTTCAAGATGGGCAAGGGTCAACCCCTGAAGGAAAAGATCAGGGACTTCCAGCAGATTCTCAAGAATCAGGGAATCCTGAATGTCGAGGTGACGGAGGAACTCATCGACCTCTTTGACCAGGATTAAGACAGGGTTTTCTCTTTGAGAACGAAGGATTTTCACAGGGAACTTCAAGAGCAGAGGAATCTGCTCTTTTTTTTCGACAAACAACAGGGTTCCTTTGCTATTTGTCCCCGGGAAAAATATAATGAAGACAGCAAGCGGTCGCCAAGGGCCGGGGAGGGATGGCATGAAGGACTATTTCGAGCTCATGAGAATCCGACACTACACCAAGAACCTGCTGGTCTTTGTGCCCCTGGTATTCTCCGGGAGCTTGTTCAGTGGACCGGCCTGGTTCAGGTCTCTCATGGGTTTCGTCCTCTTTTCTCTCCTGGCCTCGGTGGTCTATATCGTCAACGACCTCAGGGACCTGGAATATGACCGGAACCATCCTGTCAAACAAAACCGTCCCCTGGCCTCGGGCAGGGTGTCAGGTGAAAACGCCTTGAGGCTGGCCTTTTTTCTAGGGGCCGGTCTGGTGGGTCTCGGTTACGCGGCAGGGTTGTCCCTGGCCGCCGCAGGAATTCTCTGCCTCTATTTTCTGTTCAACATGGCCTACAGTTTCGGCCTCAAGGCGGTACCCTTTGTCGATATTTTCATCATTGTCATGGGCTTTGTCCTTCGCGTCTTTTTCGGCGGTCTGCTCATTGAGACGGCGATTTCCGGTCTGATGCTGTTGACGGTGATGTCTTTTGCGACTTATCTGGCGGTGGGGAAAAGAAGAAGCGAGGTCAGGTATCATGGTGAGAGCCGGCGGAGGGTTCTGAAGTACTACAGTGAAGCATCGCTGGACCGGATGATGACCTGGAGTCTGGCCTCGGGCATGACGGTCTACCTGATGTGGGCCTTGTCCCAGAGGGGGCCCGGGGGAGGCGCAAGTCATCTGGGCTGGACGGTCCTTCTGGTGGGAATGATCACCCTCAGGTATTCCGGACACCTGGCCTCTGAGGGGGATGGGGACCCGGCGGAGATTCTTCTCAAGGACCGGGTTTTGCTGCTGCTGTCCCTGGCCTACGGGGCGACGGTGCTGGGACTCCTGTATCGGGATGCCCTGCGGATGATGATGGGGTGATGGGGTGAAGGTATACGATTTTGACAAGACCATCTATCGGGGGGACGCCACGGTGGATTTCATGCTCTTCGCCCTGAGGCGCCATCCCAGGGGGCTGCTGGCGGTCCCCGGCGCCCTGGGCCATGGTCTTTTGTACTTTCTGGGGCTTGAATCAAAGGTCGCATTCAAGGAGGCCTACTTCGGATTTCTCAAATATGTGCAGAACATCGGAACCGACCTGGAGCGCTTCTGGGATGAAAGGGAAGACCGGATCGCCGCCTTTTATCTGGCACAAAAAGAGCCTGCTGATGTGATCGTCACCGCCTCGCCTGAATTTCTCATTGGTCCCATGGCGGCGAGACTCGGTGTCGAGAGGCTGATCGGGTCCGTCGTGGATGAAGCCACCGGCAAGTATTCAGGCAGGCCCTGCAGCGGCCAAGAGAAGGTCGAGAGATTCGAGGCGGTCTATCCCGGGGCGGTCATCCACGCCTTTTATTCGGATTCCCTCAGGGATGCGCCCCTGGCCCGGAAGGCGGCCCTGGCCTATTTTGTCACGGGAGAAGGGGTCATCCCCTGGGAGGCGGCGGCGGCCAGACCCCCGGGAATCCCGGCGACCTATCTGAAGCGGGATTTCTTTCTCTTTATCCTTTGCGGGGGGATGGGAACCCTCACGAATTTCTTCCTCTCCCTGGTCCTCTCCAACTGGCTGGATCCCACCCTGTCCTACGGCCTGTCCTATGGGGTCAGCCTGTGGGTGACCTACCGGCTCAACGCTTTTTTGATTTTCAGTGAACGTCCGAGTCCGGCGGGATTCTTCAGATTCGTCACAGCCTATCTGCCGAATTTTCTCATCCTCATCACCTTCGTCTTCCTGCTTCTGAATGTTCTGGGCTGGCCCAGGATGGCGGTGTACGCCCTGGCGGCCCTGCTGGGTCTCCCGGTCACCTATCTGCTGGTGAAAGGCTATGCCTTCAAAAGAAGGGGGGATTAGTCATGTCGAAGATTTTCATCACCGGCGGCGCGGGTTTCCTGGGAATCAACCTGGTCCGCTACCTTCTGGAAAGAGGGGAAAAAGTGGTTTCCTATGATATCGCCGACTTCGATTACCCGGAAAAGCAGGCTCAAAATCTTGAGGTCGTCCAGGGGGACATCCGGGATTTTGCCGCCCTTGTCAAGGTCATGGCGGGTTGTGACTCGGTGGTCCACGCGGCGGCGGCCCTGCCCCTCTACAAGGAGGAGGACATTGTCTCCACGGAGGTGGAGGGAACGGCAAATGTCCTTGAATCGGCCCGCGTTCTGGGCATCCGACGCGTCGTCATGATTTCCTCCACGGCGGTCTACGGGATTCCCCGGCATCATCCCCTGGATGAAGAGGACCCCCTTGTCGGCGTCGGACCCTACGGCAGGGGAAAAATTCTGGCGGAGAGCCTGTGTCTGGATTACCGCTTGAAGGGCATGTGCATCCCGATCCTGCGTCCGAAATCCTTCATAGGCCCTGAGAGACTCGGGGTTTTCGCGCTTTTGTACGACTGGGCCATGGACGGCAGACATTTTCCGGTGATCGGATCGGGAAACAACCGCTATCAGCTGCTCGATGTCTACGATCTGTGCCAGGCCATCGACCTCGTCCTGACCCTGGAGGAGGACCGGGTCAACGACGTCTTCAATATCGGGGCGGAGGTCTTCTCCACCCTGAGAGAGGACTATCAGGCAGTTCTGGATGATGCGGGATACGGGAAAAGGATCAAGGGTTTCTGGGCCGCCCCCATGATTCTCACCCTGCGTCTCTTGGAGCGGCTTCACTTGTCCCCCCTCTATCGATGGGTGTATGAAACCGCCGGCAGGGACTCCTATGTCGCCATCGACAAGGCGAAAAGGCTTCTGGGTTTCAAGCCGGTCTACTCGAATCAGGAGGCCCTGATCAGAAATTACCGGTGGTATGTCCACCATCGCCATGAATTCGAGCACTCGGAAGGGGTGTCCCACCGGGTCCCCTGGAAGCAGGGGATCCTGGGCCTGGCGAAATGGTTCTTCTAAGGCATGAGGATTGGAGTTGATGGCGATTTGAACCGGTGTAGATGGTGTCGTATCGGCTACGAGGAAGTGGGCGTCACCCTGGTGATCCTTGGGGTCCTGCTGGCGGGATATGGGATCTGGCAGCCCTATTCCTTCTGGTTCGATGAGCTTTTTTCAGTTTCCGCCGCCTCATCCCCCCTGAGGGTGATGTTTGTCGATTTCATCCTGCCCGATGTCCATCCCCCCCTGTATCAACTGATTCTCAAGGGATGGATCGGCCTTTTTTCAAGTGGTGAGGCCGTCACCAGACTTCTGAGTCTGATTTTCACCCTGGCTTCCCTGGTGATGCTGTGGATCTGGGGGTCGAAGCGATTGTCCCGGATCGGTCTGACGGGGGTTCTGGTGGTCTATGCCACCAATCCACTGTTCATCTATTACGCCCAGGAGGTCCGGTCCTACGCCCTGATGCTGCTGGTTTCCCTGATGGTGACCCTTCTCCTGGTGGACATCCCCGGTGAAGGCGTGTCCTCCCTCAAGGGAGGGATGCTGCTTGTGGCCGGTCTTTTTCTGTCCTTGATCCACTATTTCGGCTGGATCTACTACGGCGTCACTGTTTTCTACCTCCTGTATCTGTCCCTGCGTCAAAAGGATTTCCGGGGGACCGGCCGGGTGGTGGTCTTCGGACTCCTCGCCCTGGCGTGGCCGGTCTGGCATTTTGTCCGGGGCGGTCTGGGTGAAAAAACCGGTGGCAATTTCTGGATCGTCTCAAGAGGGTGGTCCTCGACCCTGGAAACCATTTCCCAGGCTCTCTTTCCCCAGATTTCAGCCGGTTTCAAGGAGCTGCTCAATATCGAGAATCCCCTGCCTGCGGCCCTGGCCTTTGTCCTTGTCATGGGGCTCATCAGCTGGATCAGCCTCAAGGGTAGGCCGGGGAAGGATATTTTTCGTGGGGAGGTGGCTTTGGGGGGAGTGCTTTTTGCAGGTCTGGCCATGATGGGAGTCCTGCTGGTGATGGATCATTATACCCCCCTCTCCACAGTGAGGAACTACATCGTCCTGCTCCCCATGATCGCCCTGGTCACCGGCAGGGCCCTGGAGCGGATTCACAAGGCCTCCGGGACAGGGGCCCTCCTTCTGCTCCTCCTGCTGGCCTTCACCAATCTGGGGGGGTTCCTCTACTATCACACCTCCCTTGAGGGAAGGCCGGTCACCGAGGACCACCGGGGGGCCGCCGCCTTCGTGGTCCGGTCCCTGGTGAAGGAGCCGGCGATCCTCTACTATCCCTCCGGTGAAAATGATTTCGAGAGGGCCAGGGAGGGAATGATTCGATTCTACCTCGAGAAGCTGGCCCCCGGGGAGGACTTTAGAATCCAGGGGGTGGCCCTTGAGGAAATTTTGGAGCTGGAGCCCCCCTATCTGCTGGTCATCCAGCACTCGGAAGCGGATGTCCAGCGGTCCAGGGAACTTTATGAAACCTCGGACAGGGTCTTCGAAACCTTCATTCCCGAGCAAAGGGGTGGCGGTACGGTCGTCTATGAGGTGAAGGAGTAGAGCAATCTGCTCCTTTTTTGATGGGGAAAATCCCGTCCGTGGAAAAAACTTGACCGCATGCATGTTTATGCGTATAATTGTATGCGAATATACATGAAAGGGTGTTGTGCTGATGGCCAATCTGACGATGAAGATACTGAGGGAGCATTTGATCCAGGGGGAACTGTCCAGGGGAAGGGAAATCAAGATCCGCATCGACCAGACCCTGACCCAGGATTCCACGGGCACCATGGTCTACCTGCAGCTGGAGGCGCTTGGCATCAGAAAGATCAAGACCGCGCTTTCCGTCGCCTATATCGACCACAACACCCTTCAAACGGGGTTTGAAAACGCCGATGACCACCGTTTCATCCAGTCGGCGGCCAGAAAATACGGACTCTATTTTTCCAAAGCGGGGGGAGGAATCTGTCACCAGGTCCATCTGGAAAGGTTTGCGGTCCCGGGGACAAGCCTCCTGGGCTCTGATTCCCATACCCCCACGGGCGGGGCCATGGGAGCCCTGGCCATGGGGGCGGGAGGTCTCGATGTGGCGGTGGCCATGGCCACGGGGACCTATGACATGAAGGTGCCCGGAGTCATGGCGGTGAATCTGAAGGGAAAACTGCCAGCCTGGGTGGGGGGCAAGGACGTGATCCTCAAGATTCTCTCCGACCTGTCGGTGAAGGGGGGGGTCGGCTATATCCTGGAGTACCGGGGGGAGGGACTGGGGAGTCTGTCCCTCACGGACCGGGCCACCATCGCCAACATGGGGGCGGAGCTCGGAGCCACCTCCTCCATTTTTCCCAGCGATGAAGTGACCCTGGCCTATCTCCTTCGCCAGGGTCGAGGGGGGGACTACAGGCCCCTGGCAGCGGATGAGGGGGCGGAATACGACGCCGAAATCACCATCGACCTTGACGGCCTCGAGCCCCTGGTGGCCCTGCCCCACAGTCCGGACCGGGTGGCCCGGGTCAAGGACCATCCCCTCAAGGTGGACCAGGTGGCCATCGGCAGCTGCACCAATTCGAGCTACGGCGACCTGATGATGGTGGCGAAGATCCTCAAGGGCAAAAGGGTCCACCCCGACGTGAGTCTGGTCATTTCACCGGGTTCGGCGGGGGTCTTGAGGGCCCTGAGTGATTCCGGAGCCCTGTCGGACCTCATCGGGGCCGGCGCCAGAATCCTGGAATCCGCCTGCGGCCCCTGCATCGGCATGGGTCAGGCGCCTCCCTCGGGAGGCATCTCCCTGAGGACCTTCAACCGGAATTTCAAGGGTCGCAGCGGGACCCTGGACGCCGAGGTCTACCTCCTGGGACCGGCGGCGGCGGCGGTCAGTGCCGTCACCGGCAGATTGACAGATCCCCGGACCCTGGGTGAAATGCCCCGGGTGGCCTATCCTGAAGTCTTTGCCGGGGGGGAGGAGTACCTGATTCCTCCGGTTGAAAGCTCTGAACCGGTGACCTTGATCATGGGGGTCAACATCAAACCCTTCCCCCGGGGGGGCCCTCTCGAGGACACCCTGGTGAAGACCGTCCTTCTCAAGGTGGGGGACCATATCACCACGGATGACATCATGCCCTCCACGGCGGCCCTGCTCCCCTTCCGGTCCAATATTCCCAGGCTGTCAGAGTACTGCTTCAAGAGCCAGTGCCCTGACTTTGCCGCAAGGGCCTCGGCCATGGCCGGCGGTTTTGTCGTCGGGGGGGAGAATTACGGCCAGGGGTCCAGCCGGGAGCATGCGGCCCTGGTTCCCCTGCATCTCGGCGTCAGGGCGGTCATCGCCAGATCCTACGCCAGGATCCACCGGTCCAATCTCATCAACAGCGGGATTGTGCCCCTGGAATTTGTCAATCCGGAGGATTATCAGGCCCTGGGAGAGGGGGACGAGCTCGAGATGACCGGTCTGAGACAGGCCCTTGAGGCAGGCGGCATCATCGAGGTGACGAACCTCAGCCGGCGGGAGAAGCTGGCCTGCCGTTTCACCGGTTCTCCCAGGGAAACCCGGACCCTCCTCCTGGGAGGAACCATCAACCGTTTAAGGAGTGAAAAGGATGAAAACCTATAGGATCACCCTCATCGAAGGGGATGGCATCGGCAAGGAAGTGGCCCACAGTGCCCGAAGGGTCCTGGAAGCCACCGGACTCTCCCTGGCCTTCGAGACCTTTGAAGCCGGCGGCGAGACCCTGAAAAAAACCGGGGAGCTGATTCCGGGGGCCTTGATTGAAAGCCTCGACAGAACCCGCCTGGCCCTCAAGGGCCCCATCACTACTCCGGTGGGGGGAGGCTTCACCAGTGTCAACGTGGCCCTCCGGAAGCGGTTCGACCTCTATGCCAATATCCGCCCCATCAGGAATGTCCCTGGGGACATCGACATGATCATTTTCAGAGAAAACACCGAGGGTCTCTACGGGGGCGTCGAGCGGATCGTCAGCCCGGACCGGGTGGAGGCGGTGAAGGTGGTCACCCGCAAGGCCTCGAAAAGGATTCTCTTCAAGGCTTTTGAATCGGCCAGGATCTTGAAAAAGTCCAAGGTGACAGTGGTCCACAAGGCCAATATCCTGAAGTATTCCGACGGCCTCTTTCTGAAGATCGCCCGGGAGACGGCGGGGGATTTCGGTATCCCTCTCGAAGAGGTCATCGTGGACAACATGTGCCTGCAGATGGTGATGCGGCCCCAGGCCTTCGGCATCATCGTCACCATGAATCTCTACGGGGACATCCTCAGCGACCTGGGCGCCGGCCTGGTGGGGGGCCTCGGCCTTGTTCCTTCGGGGAACATCGGTGATGAGGGAGCGATTTTTGAAGCCGTCCACGGCAGTGCCCCGGATATCGCCGGCAGGGGGATCGCCAATCCCGTCGCCATGATCAGAAGCGGGGCCCTCCTCCTGAGGCACGTGGGGGAGGAGGAAAAGGCCGGGGCCATTGAAAAGGCCGTGAACCGCATCCTGGCCCGGGGCCGGGTCAGGACACCGGACCTGGGGGGGCGGGACACCACCCTGGCCATGGAAAAAGCCATTATTGCCGCCATGAAAGAAGGTTAAAGCATGAAGGACCATCCACTTGTCAACCAATTGACGGCCCTGGCCGCCATCACCAACCGGATCAATCCGGAATTCTACCACAAGTACAACCTCAAACGGGGGCTCAGGAACGAGAACGGGACCGGGGTCATGGTGGGACTGACCCAGGTGAGCAGCGTAGTGGGCTACCAACTGAAGGAGGGGGTCAAGTATCCCGCCCCGGGCCGGCTCTACTACCGGGGCATCGAGATCAACGAGCTGGTGGAGGGGTTTTCCTCAAAGGGGATGAGGGGCTTCGAGGAAACCGTCTACCTCTTGATTTTCGGCGTCCTTCCCACCGCCGGAGAACTTGAAGCCTTCAATGAACTCCTGGATGCCATGCGGCGGCTTCCGGACAATTTCACCGAGAACATGATCCTCAAGATCCCCTCCAGGGATGTGATGAACAAGCTGCAGCGGAGTGTCCTGGTCCTCTACTCCCAGGATCCGGATCCCGACGATCTCAGTGTGAAGAATCTGCTGGTCCAGAGTCTCTATCTCATCGCCCGCTTCCCCACCATCATTGCCTACGGCTACCAGGCCAAGGCCCACTATTTCGACAATCTGAGTCTCCACATCCACAGTCCCCAGGCCGGCATCGGGACAGCGGGGAACATTCTTCACATGATTCGTCCCGACAACCGCTACAGCCGGACCGAGGCGGAGATCCTCGACCTGTGCCTGGTCCTCCATGCCGACCACGGGGGCGGCAACAACTCCTCCTTCGCCACCCACGTGGTGTCCTCGAGCGGGACCGACACCTACTCCGCCATTGCGGCGGCGGTGGGCTGCCTCAAGGGCCCCAAGCACGGCGGGGCCAACATCAAGGTCAGCCAGATGGTGGCGGACATCAAGGCCCATTGTGACCCCCGGGACCCCGGGGCCCTCAAGGCCTATCTGAGAAAAATTCTCGAGGGGGAGGCCTTTGACGGCCGGGGTCTGATCTACGGCATGGGCCACGCCGTCTACACCATGAGTGATGTCAGGGCCCGGATTCTCAAGGACAAGGCCAGGAAGCTGGCCCAGGAGAAGGACTGCCTCGAGGAATTCGAGCTCTATGCCGCCATTGAGGCCCTGACCCAGGAAATATTCTTCGAGGTCAAGGGTCCCAAGGCCCTGATCCCCGCCAATGTGGACCTGTATTCCGGCCTGGTCTATCAAATGCTGGACATTCCCCAGGATCTTTTCACCCCCATCTTCGCCGTCGCCCGGGTGGCGGGCTGGTGCGCCCACCGCATGGAACAGCTTTTATCCGATGAAAAAATCCTCCGGCCGGCCTACCAGTCCGTGGCGGTGAAAAAGATCTACAGCGACATCGATCTTCGATAAAGGCCTCCTTTTGTGGTATGATTGAGGGGTAAGGGGGTGTTGTTTGGTGAAGCAATGCGAGATTCTGGTGGATGCCTCTCGGGATATTCTTTCAAATATCGAGGAGGGCGTCCACATCGTGGATGTGGCCGGCATCACCGTGTTTTACAATCGGGCCATGGAGGTCATCGAGGGCCTCCGGGAGGAAATGGTCATGGGCCGCCATCTTGAAGACCTGTATCCCGAGTGGACGGAGATGAACTCCACCATCCTCACGGTGCTCAAGACCCGGCGGGAGATCATCAATCAGGAGCAGACCTATGTGAACTTCAACGGCAAGAGGATTTCCACCGTGAATTCCACCTATCCCATTTTTCATGAGGGAACCCTGGTGGGGGCCGTGGAAATCGCCAGGGACCAGACGGTGGTCACGGACATGTCCCAGAAGATCATGGACCTGCAGCAGCGGCTTTTGCCCGAGTCCCCCAAAAAAGAGGGCAAGAAGACCTACAGCTTCGAAAGTCTGGTGGGAAGAACCCCGGAATTCCTCAAGGCCATCGCCCTGGCCCGCAGGGCCACCAGGAGCAGTTCCAGCGTCCTCATCGACGGGGATACGGGAACGGGCAAGGAGCTCTTCGCCCAGAGCATCCACTACGAATCCAAAAGAAAGCACAAGCCCTTCGTGGCCCAGAACTGCGCGGCCATTCCGGAAACCCTCCTGGAAAGTCTGCTCTTCGGCACCAGCAAGGGGAGCTTCACCGGGGCCATGGATCGACCGGGGCTGTTTGAACAGGCCGACGGGGGCACCCTTTTCCTGGATGAGATCAATTCCATGAGTCCCCATCTCCAGGCCAAGCTGCTCAGGGTCCTGCAGGAAAACTACGTCAGAAGGGTGGGGGGGTCCAAGGACATCCCCGTCGACGTCAGGATCATTTCAGCCGTGAACGAGGACCCCCTGTCCCTCATTGAAAAGGGGATTCTGAGAAAGGACCTCTATTACCGGATCAACGTCATCGCCCTCCATGTGCCCAACCTGAAGGAGCGGAGGGAGGATATCCCCATTCTCGTGGACACCTTCATCAGGGAGTTCAATCAGACCCTGGACAAGGACGTGTGGATGGCCTCGGATCTCCTCATCGCCACCCTCCTGGATTACGACTGGGTGGGGAACGTGCGGGAGCTCAAGAACTTCGTGGAGTCCGCCATGAACATGATCGACGAGGAGGAGCACGTGATGACCCTCAACCACATGCCCAGCTATCTGTCCCGGGGTGAAGAGATCGTCCCGGTGACCTGGCGGGTGGACCACCTCAAGGAATTCGAGAGTCTGTCCGCCTACCTCAAGCATCAGGAGAAGGCCATCATCCAGGGGTATCTCAAGTTTCACCGGGGCAACATCTCCAGGGCCTCCGAGGATCTGGGCCTGTCCCGGCAGAATCTCCAGTACAAGATGCGGGTCTACGACCTGAAGTAACCGCAAAAATATTTGCACTTCATCGATGAAAGCAAAATAATTTGCAGGTATAAAGCAAAATATTTTGCATATTCCCTATGACAACCGCCTCAAACAGGGTTTTTTCCCTGTTTTTTGACGTTTTTTTTTGGCATGGTGTTTGCATCTCAAAGAGATGAGAATAATTTCTGGAGGTGCAGGTATGAGAAAAGAAAATGTCAAGGTTGCAATCTGGGGTTTCGGTGCCATGGGCAGCGGGATGGCCCGCATGCTGACCACGAAAAAAGGGATTGAAGTGGTCGGCATCTGCGACCGGAATGAAGCAAGAGTCGGCAAGGACATGTACGAGGTTCTGGGGATCGAACGGGGCGACCGAAGGCCCGTCATTATCAATAGCAGCATCGAGGAAGTTCTCGACCAGGAGGTGGATATCTGTCTCACGGCGACGGACAGCTTCACCGAAAAGGCCTTTCCCAGACTCAAGGTGGTTCTGGAAAAGGGCATCAATGTGATTTCCACTGCGGAGGAGATGGCTTTTCCCAAGGCGTCCCATCCTGAGCTGGCCGAAGAGCTGGACCGGATCGCCAGGGAAAACGGGGTTTCCATCCTGGGAACCGGCATCAATCCGGGACTGATCATGGACCTGCTGGTGGTGACCCTGACCGGCTGCATGACGGATGTGACCCATATCGAAGCCAAGCGGGTCAATTCCCTTTCTCCCTTCGGACCGGCGGTCATGGAGGAGCAGGGTGTGGGTCTCACCCTCGATGAATTCGAAGCCGGCATGGCCGACGGTTCTCTGGCGGGGCATGTGGGCTTCAGAGAATCCGTGGGCATGATTTCCGAGGCCATCGGCTGGGAACTGGACAACTTCGCCCAGCAGATGCTGCCCATCGTTTCCAGTGTGGACCGCCAGGCACCCCACGCCTTCGTCAAGGCCGGGGACGTGGCCGGGGTCAATATGACCGGCCAGGGCTACGTGGAGGGCGAGGTGAAGATCGACATGATCCATCCCCAGCAGATCGAGCCTGAAATGGAGGAGACCTACACGGGAGACTACATCACCCTCAAGGGCTCTCCCGAGGTCAACATGCAGATTTCTCCCGAGGTGGACGGCGGTCTGGGGACCATCGCCATGTGTGTCAACATGATTCCCCAGGTGATCAATGCGGAACCGGGTCTGAAAACCATGCTGGACCTTCCGGTACCCAGGGCCATGATGGGGGACGTCAGAAAGTACGTGAAGTAAGGAGGGTTTTAGATGGAAGCAGTCAAAGGACAATGGGTCAAGATCTATCGCGTGATCCTCACCAAGGAAGAGCGGGCGCCCCAGGTGCCCGAGGATACCCGGCAGGTCCCCCTTGAAATGTGGGTCAAAGGATTTTTAATGGATGATAAGGCCGCCATCGGAGAAAAGGTGACGGTTGAAACCCTGACGGGGAGAATCGAGTCGGGCCGCCTGGAGGAAATCGAGCCCAGCTACAAGCATTCCTTCGGAGATTTCGTGCCTGAGCTGCATCAGGTGGGTTTCACCCTCAGGAAAATTCTGTTCGGAGGTGGGGCCAAGTGAAGGACAATTCCTATCAAGGGGTCATGGACCGTCGCAATGAGATCATGAAAAAGGCGGTGGGCCTCGATTACCAGGCTTTTGAAAGGCCGGGAATCGGCTTTGATTATGAAAAGATGATGAAGGAAACCGGCTACACCCTGGAGGAGATCCAGAAGATCCAGGCCGCCACCGGTGTGGGGAACACCCCCCTCCTCGAGCTCAAGAACCTCACGGCCCTGGTGAGAAAGGTCGCCCCCCAGGGCAAGGGGGCCCGGATCATGATCAAGGACGAGGCCAGCAATCCCAGCGGCTCCTACAAGGCCCGCCGGGCCGCGGCCGCGGTCTACCACGCCAAAAAGCTGGGCTATGAAGGCGTGATCGCCGCCACCAGCGGCAATTACGGGGCGGCGGTGGCCTCCCAGGCCGCCATGCTGGGGCTCAAATGCATCATCGTCCAGGAAACCTACGATTCGAGGACCGTCGGTCAGCCTGAAATCATTGAGAAGGCCAGGAAGTGCGAGGCCCTGGGGGCCGAGGTCGTCCAGCTGAGCGTGGGACCGGAACTCTTTTATGAGTTTCTCCTCCTCCTGGAGGAGACGGGCTACTTCAACGCCTCCCTCTACACTCCCTACGGCATCGCCGGGGTGGAAACCCTGGGCTACGAGCTCGTCATGCAGGTCAGGGAGAAATACGGCAAGGATCCCGAGGTGGTGGTCTGCACCAACGCCGGAGGGGGCAATCTCACCGGAACCGCCCGGGGCATCCTCAAGGCGGGTGCCCTGGATACCCGGATCGTGGGGGCCAGCGTGGACCTCAGCGGCCTGCACATGGCCAGTGACACCGCCTTCAACAAGAAGTCCTTCACCACGGGGCACACCGGCTTCGGCCTGCCCTTCACCACCTGGCCGGACCGCACCGACGTGCCCAGGAGTGCGGCAAGACCCCTGAGGTACATGGACCGCTATCTGAGCGTGACCCAGGGAGAGGTCTTCTATATCACCGAGGCCCTGGCCCAGCTGGAGGGTCTCGAGAGAGGTCCGGCAGGGAACACCTCCCTGGTGGCGGCCTTCAGCCTGGCCAGAGAGATGGACCAGGAGGCCATTGTCGTGGTCCAGGAAACGGAGTACACCGGAGCGGGCAAGCACATCCAGCCTCAGTTGAGCTTTGCCAGGAGCAACGGCATTGAAGTGAAAACCGGTGATCCCAAGGACCAGGTCCCGGGAGTGAACATCATCCTGCCGGAGCATCCCTCCCTGATCCAGGCGGTGGATCTGGATCTGGACCATATCAGGACCTCTCTTGTGAAAAACGCCGTCAAGCAGTACCAGGTGACTGAAATGACCCGGGCGGATATCGCTTATCTCGCCCTGGAGACCAGAAGCAGTGAAGAAGCGGTTGAAGGAATTCTGGATGACCTTCAGGTGGCTTATCAAAAAGGAGGAAAACAATGAAAGGCTTCTTAAAACGAGATGACGACTTCAGTGTCAGACGTGAAAAAATCGCCGGTTTGAGCGATGAAGCGTTGAAGGCGAAATTCTGGGCGGATATCGAAAAGATCGTGGATCCCCTCTTGGATCTGGCCAGGACCCATACCTCACCCTCCATCGAGCGGTCGGTGCTCCTGCGCATGGGCTTCAGCTCCCTGGAGGCCAAGCCTCTGGTGGAGGGGGCCATTGACCGGGGACTCATCGGTCACGGCGTGGGACATGTGGTCTACCGCATCGCCAAGGAAAAGCAGCTGGACCTGCGCCGGGCCGGCCTTGAAATGATCGACGGCCAGCACTGGGATGACGCCATGAAGATATTCAAAGGAGGGGATCGGTAATGACACCACTCAAACCCGATGAGAGAATCAATGTCCATGAGATCATGAAGGATCTTGAGAACTACCGGCCCAAGAGAAGAGGCTGGGTCTGGCGGGAAAAATCCGAAGAGCAGGTTTACGGCCCCTTCAAGTACAAGGACATGTCGACACCCCTCAAGAACTACGTCGGCATTCCTGCTGCCGCCTACTTTGAAAACATCGATCCCCAGCCCGACAATTCCATCACCACTGAAATCGCCTCAGGCCGTTTTGAGGATGACATCCGTCGGATGAGGATGTCGGCCTGGCACGGGGCGGACCATATCATGGTCATCAGGACCGCCGGCCAGTCCCACTTCGACGGCCTGATCGAGGGAACCCCCCAGGGCATCGGCGGTATTCCGATTTCCAGAAAACAGGTGCGGGCCCACCGCAAGGCCCTGGACCTGATTGAAGAAGAGGTGGGAAGACCCATCAACTACCACTCTTATGTTTCCGGCGTGGCGGGACCCGAGGTCGCCGTCATGCTGGCGGAGGAGGGGGTCAACGGCGCCCACCAGGATCCCCAGTACAACGTGCTTTACCGCAATATCAACATGGTGCGGTCCTTCGTGGACGCCGCAGAATCCAAAAAAGTGATGACCTGGGCCAGGATTCTCCAGATCGACGGGGCCCACAATGCCAATGCCACCGCCAGGGAGGCCTGGAAGGTCATGCCCGAGCTCATGGTGCAGCACGGCATCAACGCCCTCTTCTCCCACAAGGTGGGGATGCCCAAGGAGGACATTTCTTTGTCCACCGTGCCTCCCACCTCGGCGCCGGCACCCAGCGTCTACTTCGACCTTCCCTATGCAGTCGCCTTGAGAGAGCTCTTTGACGAATACAAGATGAGAGCCCAGATGAACACCAAGTACATCACCTCCTCCTCCCGGGAGGCCACGGTGACCCATGTCATGAACATGATGATTTCCAGGCTCACCTCGGCGGACCTCCAGTCCACCATCACTCCCGACGAGGGACGAAACGTGCCCTGGCATGTCTACAACATCGAGGCCTGTGATACCGCCAAGCAGACCCTGACGGGCCTTGACGGTCTGATGGACCTGATCGAGCTCAAATCCGAGGGTCCCCTGAGGGATACCGTGAGGGAACTCAAGGAGAGGGCGGTTCTTTATATCGAAGAAATCCTCGAGGTCGGCGGCTATTTCGAAGCGGTTGAAAAGGGCTTCTTCGTGGATTCCGGCAAGTATCCGGAGCGCAACGGCGACGGCATCGGGCGGAAAATCGACGGCGGTGTCGGTCACGGCACGGTCTACGAGAGGGAAGCCGACTACATGGCACCGGTGACCGCCCACTACGGCGACAACAACGTGGCCCAGTATGATGCCGGCGCTGTGGAGAATCCCGCCGGACTCATCGACGGATCCACCTTTGAAAAACCGGAGAAGATCGTCTTCATCGACGAGCTTGATCCCGAGGACAATGTCAACACCCGGATGGCCGAGAATGAAAGGCTCCGGGGGGAGGACGGACAATCCACCCTGGTCAAGCCCGAGGTCCAGTGGCTCGGAGACGGCGTGGTCCAGGTGGAGCTCTTCCTGCCGGCGGCGAGAAGGGTTTCGGAATATGCCGCCCTGGAATTCGGCAAGAAAATGAATCTCAAGGATATCGAAATCATCCATTCTGAAATGATGCATCCCTCGGAAGGGACCCGGGTCCAGCTCAAGGGGACCCTGGATTACGAGGTGGATCTGTCCAAGCTTGAAATCCCGCCGGAGCCTGAAATCATGAGCGACGACGAGATCAGACAGGAATTCGAGGATCATCCCATCAAGATCGTGGCCGCCACCATCGGAGAGGACGAGCACTCCGTCGGCCTCAGAGAGGTCATTGACATCAAGCACGGCGGTATTGAAAAGTACGGCTGTGAAGTGGAATACCTGGGGACCTCGGTACCCACTGAAAAACTCGTGGATGCCGCCATTGAAATGAATGCCCAGGTGATTCTGGCCTCCACCATCATTTCCCACGACGATATCCACTACAAGAATATGAAGCGGATCCACGAATACGCCCTTGAAAAAGGCGTGAGGGACAAGTTCATCATCGTGGCGGGCGGGACCCAGGTGACGCCGGAAATCGCCAGAAAGAACGGGATGGACGAGGGATTCGGTCGTTATGACCGGGGCGTCAACCTGGCCACCTTCCTGGTGAAAAGACGCAGAGAATTGCGGGGTTGAGATGAAGGTTGATATCCTGGTCGCGGAAATCGGAAGCACCACCACGGTGGTCAATGCCTTCAAGGGCATCGGCACCGGTTCCCCTGCCTTCATCGGACAGGGACAGGGCCCCACTACGGTACTCGAAGGGGATGTCAATATCGGTCTGGCCCGGGCCATCGAGGACCTGAAGGGTTCCCTGGGGGTGGATGAACTCAGTTATGACAAGCTCATGGCCACCTCGAGCGCCGCGGGAGGCCTGAAGATGACGGTCCACGGCCTGGTCTACGACATGACGGCCAAGGCCGCCAAGGAAGCCGCCCTGGGGGCCGGCGCCAATATCCACCTGGTGACGGCGGGGCGGATCAGACCCGGCGACATCAAAAAGATTGAAGCCATCCATCCCAACATCATCCTCATTGCCGGCGGGGTGGATTACGGCGAGCGGGACACCGCCCTTGCCAACGCCGAGAAAATCGCCGCCCTGGACTTCGATGTTCCGGTGATCTATGCCGGCAACGTGGAAAACCAGGAGGAGGTCCGGCTGATTTTTGCACAAAAGGGCAAGTCCGACTATCTCTTCATCGTGGAAAACGTGTATCCCAAAATCGACGAGCTCAATGTGGAGCCCACCCGCAGGGTGATCCAGGAGGTCTTCGAGCGCCATATCATCCATGCCCCGGGGATGGAGCGGGTGAAGGACCTGGTATCCGGCCACATCATTCCCACCCCGGGGGCGGTGATGGAGGCCTCGAAGCTTTTGAAGGCCCACATCGGCGACCTGATCACCGTGGACGTGGGGGGGGCCACCACCGACATCCATTCGGTGACGGAGGGCTCTGAGGAAATCTCCAGAATCCTGATCTCCCCTGAACCCACCGCCAAGCGGACGGTGGAGGGGGACCTGGGGGTCTACATCAATGCCAGAAACATCATTGACATGGTGGGCAGGGAAAGGATCATGAAGACCCTGGGCTTTGATGAAGAAACCCTCGAGAAGCTCATTGAAGACTACGCCCCGATTCCCAGGAGCCCTGAGGAATTCAAACTGGTGGAACTCCTCACCAAGGAGGCGGTGGTGATCTCCGCCCACCGCCATGCCGGAGGCTTCCGGGATCTTTACGGCGGCAGCGGCAAAAAGACCTATGCCCAGGGCAAGGACCTGACAGGGATCAGATTCATCGTGGGCACCGGCGGCGCCTGCACCCGGCTGCCGGACCGGGTGAACATCCTCAAGGAAATCGCCAGGAGCAATATCCAGGGGGCCAAGCTGCTGCCCACGGACGAGGTGAAAATCCTGATCGACAACCACTACATCATGGCCTCGCTGGGGGTTCTGGGCCTGGAGAATCCCGAGGATGCCCTGCTGCTGCTGGAGCAGTCCCTGGGAATGGAGGAATGACATGTATCCAAGACTCGTCATCGATTTGAAGAAGGTGACCCACAACACCCGGACCCTGGTACAAAGGGCCGGGGACCGGGGGATCGGGGTCTACGGGGTCACCAAGGTCCACTGCGGCCACCCCGGGATCACCGCCGCCATGGTGGCGGGGGGGATTGCGGGAATCGCCGACTCCCGGATGGAAAACCTGGAGGCCCTGAAGGACTTCGGCCTGCCCAGGATTCTCCTCAGACTACCCATGGTCTCGGAGGCCGCCAGGGTGGTGGCGAACGCCGATATCAGCCTGAACTCCGAGCTGGTCACCGTGCAGGCCCTGGGAAGGGAGGCGGCGGCGAAGGGGAGGACCCACGGGGTCATCCTCATGATTGACCTGGGGGACCTCAGGGAGGGGATCGAGCCCGACAAGGTCCACGAGACCGTCCCTGAGATTTTAAAGACCGATGGCATCGAGTTTGTCGGCATCGGGGTGAATCTCACCTGCTACGGCGGGGTGATTCCTGACAAGACCAATCTCGGAGAGCTCGCCGCCATCGCCGGGGATATCGAGGCCACCTACGGCATCACCCTCCAGGTGGTTTCCGGAGGCAATTCCTCGAGCTTGTATCTCCTCGAAGAGGGGCTTCCCAAGGGAATCAACAACCTCAGGCTGGGGGAAGCCATCGTCCTGGGCAGAGAAACCAAGGAGGGGGAAGCCATTGCCGGGACCTACCAGGACGCCTTCATCCTCGAGGCCCAGATCATCGAGCTCAAGGAAAAGGATTCCTATCCCAGGGGAACCATCGGCATGGACGCCTTCGGCAACCACCCCACCTATGTGGACAAGGGCCGGATGAAAAGGGCCATCGTGGCCATCGGCCGTCAGGACGTGGTTCCAGAAAGTCTCATCCCCTGCGACCCAGGCATCGAAATCATCGGTGCGTCGAGCGACCACATGATTCTGGATGTCACGGGGTCTCAAGAGACCTGCCGGGTGGGAGATGTCCTGAGCTTCAGACTGGCCTACGGCGCCCTCCTGGCCCTCAGCACCTCCCCCTATGTCGAGAAAACCACTTTGGATGAACAGCGCTGATATGCGCTGTTTTTTTTGTGGTCCCGAGTGGTATACTGTTAAAGAGGTGGATTGAAATGCAGAATGTCTATTATTTTACCAGGACGGGATCCTCGAGACGGATCGCCGGAAAACTCGCCCGGGGCCTGGGGGCGGACCAGTACGAAATCATTGACGGCAACCGCTACGACGGCATTTTCGGTTATCTCAGGGCGGGCTATTATGCCTCCCGCAGGCGGACCGTGGCCATCACTGTGTCCCGGGAACCCGTGGCCGGTGAAAAGCTCTACGTCGTCGGACCGGTCTGGGCGGGAGGGCCCGCCCCCGCCCTGAGGAGCTTCAGAAAAGCCTATCCGGGCCACACCATGGTCCTGATTCTCAATGACCTGGGCCAGCCCCTTGAAAAGCTGAAACATATCGGGTCGGAGGGCTTTGAGCGGGTGTATCTCATCAATCACCGGGACAAGCAGGAGGACCGGGACATCGAGGCCATTCTCCTGGAGGAATCCATTTGAAGACCTTTGCCTCGGACCTGCTCGGGTGGTATGAGGCCCACCACCGGCCCCTGCCCTTCAGGGAGACCCGGGATCCCTACAGGATCTGGATTTCTGAAATCATGGCCCAGCAGACCCGGATGGACACGGTGACCGGCTACTACCACCGGTTCATCCAGGCCTTTCCCCAGGTTCTGGCCCTGGCTGAAGCCACAGAGGAGGAGGTCCTCAAGCTCTGGGAGGGGCTGGGTTATTATTCCAGGGGGCGCAACCTCCACAAGACGGCAAAAATCATTGTCGAGGCCTACCGGGGCCGGTTTCCCGAGGACTACGAGAGTCTCATCAAACTGCCGGGAATCGGGGACTATACGGCGGGAGCCATTCTGAGCATCGCCTTCGACCAGAAAGTCCCCGCCGTGGACGGCAACGTCCAAAGGGTCATCAGCCGGTACGACGCCCTGGACCTGGATATTTCCGACAGCAGGAGCAAAAGAGTCTTCAAGGACCGGGTCCTGGCCAAGATGGACCTAAGACCGGGGGACTTCAACCAGGCCGTCATGGAACTGGGGGCCCTGGTCTGCACGCCAAAAAATCCCGCCTGCGGGGACTGTCCCCTGAGGCGGGACTGCAAGGCCCTGGCAGCGGGGGAAGTGGCCGGATACCCGGTGAAGACCCGGCGGGTATCCGTCAAAAAAGAAAAGATCGCCCTGGCTTATCTTGAGGAGGGGGAGGCTTTTCTCAGTGTCAAGGGGGATGCCCAAGGGCTCCTGCCGGGACTCTGGGGCTTTCCCTATGCGGTGGTCGAGGATTTCGACACGGGCCTCGAGGCCCTGAGAGACCACCTGCTGACGGCCTACGGTTTTGCCGCCGGGGACCTGCAGCTCAAAAGCGAGGCCAGCCACGTCTTCACCCACAGGAAATGGGAGATGAGGCTCTATGCCGTGGAGGGCCGGTTCACCCGGGGGAAGCCGGAAAAGGAATACCAGTGGGTGACCCTGGAGACCCTGAAAACCCTGCCGGTCTCCAAGGCGATTCAAAAATTATTGGGAGGGATATAGATTGGTATTAGGGATTGTTCTGATTGCTTCAGGGGCCTTCATCATGGCCATGACCTTCATCAAGCCGGACATTTACTGGAGAGGCTCCAGGACCATGAAACTGAGAAGGGCGCTTGGCGATGTCGGGGCCAACTTTTTTTACATCATACTGGCCATTCTCCTGGTGTTTTTCGGCAACATCATGCTCCACTAGAGTCGGCGGAAAGGAAAGTGACCATGGAGATCTTTGTCAACAAGGCCTATGATAAAAAATACGAGGAGGGGTTTCCCCTCCTCATCAAGGAATGGCTTGCGGATTTCCCCATGAAGGAGGGGGAAATCTTTCATCTGATGTCATCGAAGGGCCGGTTCCTGGGCAAGGGCTATCTGGGCCGGCAGAACAAGGGTCTGGGCTGGGTGCTTTCCCGCAAGGAGTCCGAGCCCCTGGATGAGACCTTTTTCATGAACCGCCTGGCGGCGGCCATGAACAAGCGCAAGCGGTTTTTCTATGACGACGCCACCACCGCCTTCCGCCTCTTGAACGGGGAAGGGGACGGTCTGGGCGGTCTCACCATCGACCGCTACGGGGACTACTACCTCTTCAACTGGTACTCTGAGGGGATCTGGCGGTTCAGGGAGATGATTCTGGAGGCCTTCAAGAAAATCGTCCTCTTTGAAGGGATTTACGAGAAGCGGCGTTTTGAGGGGGATTTCATGGAGGAGCCGACCCTGGGCAGGGCCCATCCCAAGCCTCTGACGGTCTTGGAAAACGGGGTGAAAATCGCCGTGGATCTGGGGGAGGGTCTGATGACGGGGGTTTTTCTGGACCAGCGGGAGGTCCGGAGGCGGGTCATGGAGCAGTACGCCGATGAAGCCCGGGTCCTCAACACCTTTTCCTATACGGGACTCTTCAGTCTCTTCGCCCTCCTGGGAGGGGCCTCCCACACGGTGAGCGTGGATCTGGCCAACCGGTCCTATCCCAGGACCCTGGAGCAGTTTTCCCTCAACGGCATCGATGCTTCCAGGGAGGAAATCCTCGTGGAGGATGTCTTCAACTATTTCAGGAGGGCTGTCAAGGCCGGGGAGGTCTTCGACCTCATCCTCCTCGATCCGCCCAGCTATGCCAAATCAAAGGACGTCACCTTCAAGGTGCAGAAGGATTATCCCCGGCTGATCCGGGAAAGTCTGAAACTTCTGAGTCCCTCCGGGGTGATTCTGGCCTCGACCAATCAGAGTTCCTACCCGAGAGAGTCCTTTCAGAGGATGATTGAAAAAACCTTCCAGGAAGAGGGCTGCCGGGCGGACCTCCTGGAGGCCTTCGAGCTTCCCGAGGACTTCAGGCGGGTGCCGGGACTGATGGAAAGCGATTATTTGAAGGTCTTCTTTGTGACAAGAAGCCGGTGAATCAAAAAAGGGCCCTCCTTGGAGGGTCCTTTTTTACTTGATTTCGATGGCTTTGACGGGACAGACCCGGGCGCAGGCCCCGCAGACCAGACATTCGGAATGGTCGATGAGGGCTTTTTTGTCCTGCATGGTGATGGCGTCGGAGGGACAGACCTGGACGCACTTGGTGCAGCCGATGCAGGTGGCGGGTGCCACGGTATAGCCCTTTTTGGTCAGTTTTCCGGGCAGACTGAGGAGGGTGCCGTAGGGGCAGAGATAGCGGTGCCAGAGGGCCTCGTCATAGAGCAGGGAAAGAAGGACGCCGAAGGCGGTGAGCAGGGGCAGGATGGGGAGGGGTCTGCCTCCCCTGGTGGAGAGGGCCATGGTGAGGACCAGCAGACCCAGGACCAGGATTCTCACGGCGGGGTGCTTCAGGAAGCGGGGAACCGGCAGCTTTTTCTTTTTGGCCAGGGGTCTCGTGGCTTCGGTGAGGGTGTTGATGGGACAGACGTAGCCGCAGTAGAGCCTTCCGTAAAAGGGGGTCATGAGGAGGGTGATGAGGAAGATTCCCAGCCAGACTTGGATTTTACCCAGGGCGATGAGGGCGATGAAGAGGAGGAGAAAGAAGCCCTGGAACAGTTTTCTTCGATTCAATGTCAGATCTCCTTTCAAAGAGGTTACCCTCATTGTAAGGCAAGGATGAGGTAAAGTAGGTAACCGGGGTTACAAAGGAGGCGGAAAATAAAAAAGTCCCCGGGGTTTCTGAGGGACTTCGTGATGATCAATTGAAAGTGCATAGGCCTCCTGTGGGCGGTCGGGGGATCAGAACCAGCCTTTGATGCCTGAGAGTGACAGGGCGCTGTAGAGGAGGAGCAGGCCCATGGCCAGGTTGAAGGGTTTGGAGTACCGGGACAGGAATCGGTGGAAGAGGGTGCCGAAACTGCCCCAGACCACCACGGAGGAAAAGCCCATCACCGTCAGGAGTCCGACGATGAGGAAGGGTTCATGGGGGGGCGGTGAAATAGGGGATGATGAAATTCGAGCTCACGGTGAGGGCGAAGAGGATGAATTTCGGATTGACGAACTGCAGCATCAGACCGTTGAAATAAGTGAGTTCGGGGGCTGTCTTCTCCTCGGATCCGTAGCTTGATTTCATGATCTTGAAGGCGAGATAGGCCATGTAGGCGGCGCCGGCCAGGGCCATGTAGGGCTTGATGAGGGGAATGGTTTCAAAAATGAGCCGGGTGAAGAGGTTGGTGACGGTGAAGATCAGGACGAAGCCGGTGATGACTCCGAACATGAAGGGCAGGGTCTTTCTGAAACCGTGCTGCGAGGCGTGGGCCATGGCCATGATGTTGTTGGGACCCGGGGTGTAGGTCACCACGGCAACATAGGTGAGGAATAAAGAAAGATTGAACATAGGACCTCCTTATAGTCCTTCCATTATACAACCCGGCAGGGAAAATGAAAACCGTTAAAAATTGTCGATAATATTAATAATATGATTTACAAAATCAAATTTTCGGGTATCATACACCTGGGAGGGATGCATATGGCTCAGGGAATCGTCTCCGTGGTGATGACGGAGGAAGTGCTGGAAAAACTGGATGCCCTGGCGGGAAAGAAGGGCCAGTCCCGGTCCAGGACCGTCAATGAAATCCTGGGGGACTACTTTGATCTTCTGCCCCCCCAGGCCAAGATCGACCGGGTGATGGAAGAAATCGCCGGCATCCTCGCCGAAAGCCACCTGCTTGAAACCCTGTCGAAGGCCAAGGGGAGTTCACTGCAGTGCCGGGGGGACATCCAGTGCAAATACAAGCCCAAGGTCCGCTACAGGCTGCAGCTTGACGGCAAGAGCGCCAACAAGCTGGCCACCCTCCACATCGTCCTCAGGACCCAGAGGGCGGGCTTCACCCGCCATCTGATGGATTATTTCTCCCTGGTCCAGGCGGTGGAAAGGGCCAATATCGAGGGGGTCAGGCTCAAGGGGCTGGTGCCGGAGGCCTTCTACTATGACGGCAAGAAGTTTTCAAGGGATTTCTACTACCCCTGGCAGGAGGAAAATCTGGAACCGGCCTTGATTTCAAACTTTCTCGGCGGCTACCTGATGATGATCCACGAGGGGATGAACCGGTACTTTCAAGTGATGGATGAATCGAAGGCCCGTCGATACCGGGCCGTTGACTCGGTCTATCAGGAATTTTTCAGGAGGTGACAAGGGATGGATATGAACAAGATGACTCAGAACACCATCGGTGTGATCAACGAGGCCAGCATGATCGCCCTGGATTACGGCAATCCCGCCGTGGACCAGGAGCATCTCTTCCTGGCCCTCTTGGACCAGACCGAGGGCCTGCCCTATCAGGTCTTTTCCCGGATGGGGGTCGATATTTCCGGCTTGAGGGAGGCGGTTGAAAAAATCCTGGCCACCCTGCCCAAGGTTTCCGGCGGCCAGCAGGCCTATCTCAGCCAGGACGCCCGGCGGCTCATGCTGCAGGCCGAGAAGGAGGCCAAGGGGATGAAGGATGAATACCTCTCCCTGGAACACCTTCTCATCGCCCTGGTCAAGCGGGCCAAGCCCGGTATCGAGAAAATCTTCAGAGACCGGGGCATCACCCTGGAGGGGGTTCTGGAACTGCTGGCCGGCATCAGGGGCCGGCAGCGGGTGGTTTCCGACAACCCCGAGGAGACCTATCAGGTCCTGGACAAGTACGGCATCGAACTGGTCGCCATGGCCGCCGAGAACAGACTCGACCCGGTCATCGGCCGGGAGGAGGAGATCCGCAACACCATCCGGATTTTGTCCCGGAAAACCAAGAACAACCCGGTCCTCATCGGAGAGCCGGGGGTGGGAAAGACCGCCATCGTGGAGGGCCTGGCCCAGCGGATCGTCAAGGGGGACGTCCCGGAGAGTCTCAAAGATAAAAAGATCTTCTCCCTGGACATGGGTTCCCTCCTGGCCGGGGCGAAATTCCGGGGGGAATTCGAGGAGCGCCTCAAGGCGGTGCTGGATGAAATCAAAAAAAGCGAGGGGAGGATCCTTCTCTTCATCGACGAGCTCCATACCATCGTCGGGGCCGGAAAGACCGAGGGGGCCATGGATGCCGGCAACATGCTCAAGCCCCTGCTGGCCCGGGGAGAGCTCCACGCCATCGGGGCCACCACCCTGAAGGAGTATCAGAAGCACATCGAGAAGGACCAGGCCCTGGAGAGGCGTTTTCAGCCGGTGATGGTCTCGGAGCCCTCGGTGGAGGACACCGTGGCGATTCTTCGGGGGCTCAAGGAGCGCTATGAAATCTTCCACGGGGTCAGGATCACTGACCACGCCCTGATTCAGGCGGCGGTATTGTCGGACCGTTATATCACGGACCGGTTTCTGCCCGACAAGGCCATCGACCTCATCGATGAAGCCTGCGCCCTCATCAAGACGGAGCTGGAGTCCATGCCCACGGAGCTTGACACCATCGCCCGGGATATCATGCGCCTTGAAATCGAGGAGGCGGCCCTGAAGAATGAAAAGGACCCGGACTCGAAGCTCAGGCTGGAGGCCCTTCAGCGGGACCTGGCACAAATGAAGGAGGACTTCGGTGCCAGGCTGGCCCGGTGGGAGGGTGAAAAGCAGGCCATTGAAGAGGTCAACCGCTTGAAGGAGGCCATGGACCAGGTGAATGCCGAGATTGAAAAGGCCAAGCGGGTCTCGGACTACGACCAGGCGGCCAAGTTGCAGTACGGTGACCTGCCCCGGCTTCAGAAGGAGCTGGAGGAGGCCGGCAGGCTTTCCGAGGAAAAAGAAGGCCGCAGCTACCTCAGAGAGGACATTACGGCAGAGGAAATCGCCAAGATCGTCTCGAGATGGACCAGGATTCCCCTGGAAAAGCTGGTGGCATCGGAAAGGGAGAAGCTGCTGGGTCTGGACCAGGTGCTCCACGAGCATGTCATCGGCCAGGACCGGGCGGTGACCCTGGTCAGTGACGCCATCCTCCGGTCCCGGGCCGGAATCAAGGATCCCGGAAAGCCCATCGGTTCCTTCGTCTTTCTGGGTCCCACGGGGGTGGGCAAGACCCTCCTGGCCAAGACCCTGGCCAGAACTCTTTTTGATTCTGAAAAGAACCTGGTCCGTATCGACATGAGCGAGTACATGGAGCGCCACGCGGTCTCCAGACTCATCGGCGCGCCTCCGGGTTACGTGGGATACGATGAGGGGGGACAGCTGACGGAAGCCGTCCGGCGCAAGCCCTACAGCGTGGTGCTCTTCGACGAGATTGAAAAGGCCCACGGCGAGGTCTTCAACGTCCTCCTGCAGGTTCTTGACGACGGCCGCATCACCGACGCCAAGGGGAGGACCGTGGATTTCAAGAACACCATCATCATCATGACCTCCAACATCGGATCGGAGAGGCTGCTTGAGGCCCAGGAGGGCGGCGGCATCACCCCGGAGGTCATCGAAGGGGTCGTGGACCGGATGCGGGACTATTTCAAACCGGAATTCCTCAACCGGCTGGATGAAATCATCGTCTTCGAGCCCTTGAGGGAGGACCAGGTGGCCCGGATTCTGGACCTGCTCATCGAGGACCTCCAGGAGAGGCTCAAGGACAAGCATCTGAGGGTGGTCTTGACTCCGGCGGCCAGGGATTTCATCATTTCAGAGGGATTCGATCCCAGATTCGGAGCCAGACCCCTCAAACGGGTGCTCAGCCGGCAGGTGGAGACCCTGATCGGCAGAGGCCTCATTTCCGGGACAGTGAAGGAGCACCAGACCATCACCCTGGACCTGGAAGACCGCCACCTGAAAATCCTCTAGGAAGGCTCAAAAGCCTTCCTTTCTTTTGTGGGATTCAGTGACATTAAATGTTATAATATGGCTATGGAAGGGAGTGATCACGGTATGAAGGCCTATGAAATACTGTTGGATTCGCCCAGGGCCGCCTACGGGATATGGCGGATTGCAGACACCGGTATGGGGGACTTCTTGAGTAGCAACAAGTACTTCGATGAAATTCTGAGGGAATTGAAACTTTCTCTCCGGGAGGTCCTGGAAAGCTTCACGGCATTGCCCCCTGAGGGGGGAAGGGTGAGCCTTCAACTCGATCATTACATAGGAACCGCCTACCACACCAGTGATCGCGAAATTCTGGTGAAGTTCGACAATCCCCAGGAACTGGATCTGGAGCGGGATTATTTTGCCGGGGACCTCATTTTTGAAATGGACCAGAATCTGGTTTTCAAGAAGGCCCTCTATCTTTCAGAGGAAAGCCTTCTCATGAGCGAGGACAAGTTCCTTGAAAAGCGGGTCGATGAGGTGCTTGGGGAGGACCTGTATGCCATATTCAAGGACGCCCTGGGAAAATCCATCGAATTCGGCACCTCCCAGAAGGTGACCTATCAGTTGTGGATGGGGGATCAAATCAGGGATTTTGAAGCCAGGATTTTTACGAAAAATCCCCAGGACCGGGTGGTGGTGGTGGTCAAGGACATCACCGAGGCCAGGGACATCAATAAAAGATACGAGGAATCCCTGATTGAACTGGACAAGTTCTTTTCCCTGAGTCTCGACCTGATGGGGGTGGCCTCGGCGGAGGGGACCATTCTCAAGGTCAATCACGCCTGGGAGGAGATTTTCGGCTACCGCCAGGAGGAAATCATCGGCCGGTCGATTTTTGAGCTGATTCATCCGGAGGACCTGGAGAAACTCGAAGACTTTTTTGAAAGCAAGCCCCTCAAGACCTATCATTTCCTCAACCGCATCAGGGACGCCCGGGGGGACTACCACACCCTGGAGTGGCAGAGCGCCGTTTCTGAGGGGAAGATCTTCGCCCTGGCCCGGGACATGACCCACCATCTGGAAACCGAGGAAAAGCTCAAATCCTCCGAGGAGAATTTCAGAACCTTTTTCGAGAGTGTCGCGGATCTGATTTTCGTGGCTTCGCCGGAGGGGAAGGTTCTTTTTGTCAATGAATCCGTGGTGGACAAATTGGGCTACTCCCTTGAAGATATCTACGGCATGCACATCCTGGACCTCCACGATCCCCTGGACCGGGAGGAGGCGGAGGAAATTTTCGCCGACATGTTCAAGGGGGCCCGGGACGTCTGTCCCCTGCCCCTGATGAAGAAAAACGGGGACCATCTCCCGGTGGAAACCCGGGTCTGGTTCGGCAAATGGAACAACGAGCAGTGCATCTTCGGCATTTCCAAGGACATCTCCAAGGAGCAGGAGAGTCTGCAGATGTTCAACAAGATTTTTGATTCCAATCCGGTCCTTATGGCGATTTCCGAGGCGGAGAGTGGAAAATTCATCAACGTCAACAACATCTTTGTCAACAAACTCGGCTATACCCGCAGTGAAATCATGGGGGAAACCGCCTTGAAGCTCAACCTCTTTTCCAATCCCGGGGACCGGGAGACCATGGCCGCCAGGCTCAGGGACCAGGGCTATTTCGCCAACCATGCCATGGAGGTGCGGACCAAGCAGGGGGAAACCCTGGTGGGACTCTTCAGCGGTGAGATCATCAAGACCGGCGGCCAGGAGTATTTCCTGACGGTCATGGTGGACAAGACCCTGGAGGCCATCACAGAGAAAAAACTGGAAAAGCAGTCCAAAATCAAAAATGTCCTGATGCGGATCGCCACGGACTACATCAACATGCCCCTGGATAAACTCTCCGATGCCATCAGGGATTCCCTGAAGATGATGGGGGAGTTCGTCGAGGTAGACAGGGCCTACATTTTCGATTATGATTACAAAAAGATGACCACGAGCAACACCTACGAATGGTGTGCCAGGGACATCGAGCCGGAGATCGACAACCTCCAGGGGATTCCCATGGAGGCGGTGAGCAACTGGGTGGACCAGCATGTCCGGGGAAAGTATATCTATTATCCCGTGGTGGACAAGATGGATGATTCCGACAAGACCAAGGAGATTCTTCAGTCCCAGGGGATCAAGAGCGTCCTCACGGTGCCCATGATGCTGGACGGCCACTGTCTGGGCTTCGTGGGCTTCGACTCCGTGGTGGACTACAAGATCTATTCCCATGAGGATATCGGTCTGCTCAAGCTCTACGCCCAGATGCTGGTGAACGTGCTCAACCGCCAGAAGCAGGAGCAGTTGATCATCAATTCCCTGGAGGAGAAGGCGGTGCTGATGAAGGAAATCCACCACCGGGTCAAGAACAACCTGCAGGTGATTTCAAGTCTCATGTTCCTCCAGGCCTCCTATACCGAGGACGCCACGGCCAAGCGGGTCTTGAAAAACAGCGAGAACCGGATCAAGACCATGGCCCTGCTCCATGAAAAGATCTACCAGTCCAACGATCTCGGCCGGTTGAATTTCAAGAATTATGTGGAATCCATCAACTATAAACTGGTAGACTATTACCAGGAGGGTTTGACTAAAACCGTGCTCAAGACCGATGTCGAGGATATCAGTCTGAATCTGGACAAGTCGATTCTGGCGGGTCTGGTCATCAACGAGCTGGTGACCAACGCCCTGCAGCATGCCTTCAAGGGCAGGAAAGAAGGAGAAATCTCCGTGACGGCCAAGGAGCAGGAGGGCATCATCTCCCTGGTCATTGCCGACAACGGCACGGGAATTTCAGATGACCTCAAGGACAAGAAAACCACCACCCTGGGTTTTCAACTCGTGGAGAACCTGGTGAGTCAGTTGAAGGGAACTCTTGAGATCGTGAAGGTGGGCGGAAGCCGCTTCACCATCCGCTTTCCCAAAGAATGATCAAATCAATAAGATGGAGGGATTCAGATGAAAAAGGACCGCATTTTGATTGTGGAGGACGAGAGCATCATCGCACTTGAAATCAAGAAACGTCTCGAGGATTTCGGGTATGAAGTGGCGGGTATCATGAGCAACGGGGAAGACACCTTGAAATTTTTGAGTGACAACCCGGTGGACATGGTGCTGATGGATATCAATCTGCCGGGAGCCCTGGACGGCATCGACACGGCTGAAATCGTATCCAACGTCCATGAAATTCCCATGGTCTACATCACTGCCTACAGTGATGAAAAAACCCTGGAGCGGGTGAAGAACACCCTGGTTTACGGCTATATCATCAAGCCCATCGAATCCAGGGAGTTGAGATTCTCCGTGGAACTGGCCCTGACCAGGCACCGCATCCATCGCGGGGAAATGATGGTGAAACACGCCGGCAGCGAGTATAAAAAAATTCCCCTCTGGAAGGGTGAAGAGGTCTTCATGGTGGATCCCAAGGAGCTCGTCTACCTGGAAATCCACAAGGGGATCGTGAAGTTCGTCCTCGAGGGGCATTACTATCAGCAAAGGGGCACCCTGAACCAGTGGGAGGAGAAGCTCAGGGACTATGGTTTTTACCGGTGTCATAAAAACTACATCATCAATCTCCTGAAGGTGGAGAAAATGATGGGCAATCCTGACGGGACCCACGAGGCCTGGCTCAAGGGGGTCGAGGAGACCGTTCCCATTTCCCGCAACAAAGGACCCAATTTGAAGAAGATTTTGGAAATCTAGAGGCCCGGTTGAAGGGCTCGGAGGAAAATATGAAAAAAGCGCTGATCGTAGAGGATGAAAGTATCATTGCCATGGAACTGAAGTTCAGACTGAAGACCATGGGCTTCGATGTGATGAAATTCGCCAGAAATTCTTCGGAAGCCGTGGCCTATGCCACCGAAGGCAGGCCGGACATGATCTTCATGGATATCCTGCTCGACGGTGAGGTTGACGGAATTGATACCGCCGAGGAAATCCAGAAGCACATGGCGGTTCCCATTATCTTCATCACGGCCTTTTCCGACGGGGTGACCATGAACCGGTTGAAGAAGGTCAACCCCCACGGCTATCTCATCAAGCCCTATACGGAAAAAATGCTCAAGGCCACCATCGAACTGGCCGAGGGCCGGCATGAGAACAGCATCGAAGAGAAAAGGGCCCGCATCGAGGAGACCTGCAAGCCCCTGATTCAAGCCCTGTATGAAAAGAACGTGGAAACCGTGGACCATTCGAAACGGATCGTCGACCACTGCCGGCGGTTTGCCGCCATCCTGGGGATGACCCCCATGGAGGCCATCAGTCTGGAGTACGCCGCGGTTCTCCACGATCTGGGGAAGATCATCATTCCCTTTGACATTCTCACCAGTTCCAAGTCCCTGACGCCGGACCAGTGGAAGATCGTCAAGACCCATTCCGACGTGGGGGCGAGAATCGTGGATCAGGGCAAGGATCTCAAGGGGATCGCCGAACTGATCCGGCACCACCATGAGCACTATGACGGCAACGGCTATCCCGCCGGCCTCAAGGGCAAGGAAATTCCTTTAGGGGCCCGGGTCATCACCATCGTGGATGCCTATGACGTCATGCTCAACGGTCGGCCCTACCAGCACGCCTTCAAGAAGGAAGAAGCCATCCGTGTGCTCAAGGAGTATTCAGGCACCCAGTTCGATCCCGAGCTGGTGGCCATCTATCTCAATGAAATCCTGGCGGATGACGAGGAGGACTAGGGATTGATGAAGTCCCTGATATCCTTGAGGAGATCCTCGTTGAGGGGCCTGGACCGGGTGTACTCCTCGGGGCCGCTCGGACCCTGGCCGTCATAGAGGAGATGGTTCATTGCGGGGTAGAGGCGGTAGGTCGCCGAGTCCCCCAGGACCTCCTGCCAGCGGTGGAATTCAAGGATGTCCACCTGATAGTCCCGTTCCCCCTGCAGGATCAACAGGGGTTGTTCAATCAATAGGACCTCCTTCAGGGGGTCGTATTTTTTTAGAAACAGCCAATAATTCCGAGGGATGCCGAAAAGCTCCTCCCGGGGAGTCCCGCTCTCCTGTGTGAGGGCCTTGACGGCGTCCCTCTGTCGGGACAGGTCTCTCAGAGCGGCTTCTTCCTCAGGGGAGAGGTCGCCGTCAAGCCGGTAGAGCCACTCGTGCTGTTTCACCATGAGGTCCTCCAAGGGGGAGTTGTTGGCGCTGATGAGGATGTAGCCGGAAGCCGCCGGGGTTTCCCTGGCGATGAGGGGCATGAGATAGCCGCCGAAACTGTGCCCGGCGAGAAAGATCCTGTCCCCCAGGATGTCATCGCGATTTCTCAGATAGTCAAAGGCAAACACGGCGTCCTCGATGGTCTCCTCGTAGGGGGTGGTGGTGTCGGGATCCATGGTCTGGCCGTAGGTGAAGGTGCGCTTGTCGTAGGTGAGGACCGCCACACCCCGGTCGGAAAGATAGGCGGCCAAATCCTGGTAGGGGGTGTTGCCCAGCAGGGTCCCCCTGCGGTCCGAGGGACCGCTGCCGTGGACGATGATCATCCCGGGAAAGGGGCCCTCTCCCTCGGGCAGGGAGAGGGTGCCGGAAATCTCATAGGGGGGATTTGAGAAGGTCACGGCCAGGTCGGTGACCTCGGTGTCATGCTCAGCCACCGTGACCGCCTCGACAACGTTGAAGCCGGCGATGCCGCCATTGGGATCGAAGATGATTCTGACCCGGATACCGCCCTTCTCAAGGGTGACCGGGTAGCTGTAGATGGTGAAAATCTGGTCCTTCTCCACCACCGGGGCTTCGGTCTTCAACCACTTGCCGTAGTTGGCCTCGAGGTCCCTGTAGACCTGGTCGAAGACGGCCGCACTCAGGACCCGGGCCACCTCCTGGGTGTAGGGGTAGGCCTTGAGGAGTCTGTCGGTGTTCCGGGCTTTGAAATCCTCCATGAAAAAGCCGGCGATCTCCTCCGGTGTGCCCTCCACCATGGCAAGGGGGGGATCTTTTGCGACGCAGGCCGCCAGGAGCACCGGGACCAGCAGGATGGACAGCAGTTTGTGAATCATAGGACACCTCCTGGGTTCAGTTTAGCACAAATCGTGTTTATCGGGGGACTGAAAAAATGTTAGAATATGTAGTAAGGTGAGAGGAGAGAAGAAAATGGAAGTCCATCGAATGAAGGAATACGCCAGACTCATCATTGAAACCGGGGTCAATCTCCAGAAGGACCAGCCTCTGGTCATCACGACACCGGTGGAAAATTTTCAATTTGCAGAGCTTCTGACCCAGGTCGCCTACACCCATGGGGCGAGGGAGGTCTTGATCAACTGGGTGGATGTGAAGGTGGACCGCTACAAGTTCCTCTATGCGCCGGCGGAGGTGATGCAGGAGATTCCAGCCTGGAAAACCGCCTTCTATGAGGACACCTCCCGGGAAGGGGCCGCCTATGTCCGCCTGTCGGGAACGGATCCCGACGCGTTCAAAGGGGTGGACCGGGGCAAGATGGCGGCCTACACCAAGGCCTCCGGGGAGGCCCTGAAGGCTTATCGGGAAAGACTGATGAACAACGAAAACACCTGGTGTGTCGCCGCGGTGCCCACAGTTGACTGGGCCGGGAAGGTCTTCCCGGAGGATCTGTCGGAAAAAGCCGTGGAAAAGCTCTGGGAGGCGATTTTAAGCGCCAACCGCTTGAGCGGCAAGGGGGGGCTCGAGGCTCTCGAGGCCCACAAGGACAGCCTCAGAAAGCGGGTGGCCTACCTCAACGGCCTTGAACTCAGGAGCCTGCACTACAGCAACTCTCTCGGCACGGACCTCACCATCGACCTGCCCGAGGCCCATCAGTGGCTGGGAGGAGAAGAGAGGCATAAAAGCGGTGTCCTCTTCATGGCCAACCTCCCCACGGAGGAGGTCTTCACCCTGCCCAAAAGGGACGGGGTCAACGGCCGGGTGGTGGCCTCGAAGCCCTTGGTCTACGGCGGGACTCTCATCGAGGGGATGACCCTGACCTTCAAGGAGGGCAAGGTGGTTGAATACCATGCGACTGAGGGTCTGGAGGCCCTGAGGACCCTGATTGACCTGGACAAGGGGTCGAGCCATCTCGGTGAGGTGGCCCTGGTGCCCTTTGATTCCCCCATTTCAAAAATGAATATCCTCTTCTACAATACCCTGTTTGATGAAAACGCCTCCTGTCATCTGGCCCTGGGCGAGGCCTATCCCGGCTGTCTCAAGGGCGGGGAGGAGATGACTCCGAAGGGGCGGGAATCCCTGGGCATGAACACCTCCATCGCCCACGAGGACTTCATGATCGGCACCCCGGATCTGAAAATCATCGGGACGGATGCCGCTGGAAAGGAAATCGAGATCTTCCTTGAAGGGAACTTCAAGGAGGCCCCATGAACCTCTACCACCAGATCCTCTTCAAGTACGACTCGGAAAAAATCCTCGGGGTCCTAACGGTCAAGGCCGGTGTAGGCCTCCGGGGAATCCGCGCCAAGGAAGAGATGATCATCAACCTCAAGGGGGAGATCCTCGAGGGGGGGATCGGAGAAGAGGGCCTGAGTCGAAGCCTGGCCGGACACGGCCTGAAAATCCTCCAAAGAGGCGTCGATGACTGGATCCATCTCCATCTGCCGGAGGGGAAGGTCGAGATCATGGTGACGGTGGTGGGCAGGCAGGACCGCCTCTACCTCGTGGGAGGCGACCTGGTTTCCCGGGGGGTCCATGATCTGGCCGGCCCCCTGGGCTTTGAAACCATTCTTCTGGACCACCGGGAGGAGATGAATTTCGAGGAGGACTTCAAGGGGGCGGCGGCCATTCTCAAGGGAGACTATCTCGAGATGCTCCAGACCCTTGAAATCAAGAAGGAGGATTTCGTGCTCATCGCCACCCATGAGCACCGCTATGACGAGGTGGTCCTCGAGGAGGTCCTCAAGACTCAGGCGGGGTACATCGGTCTGGTCTCCAACCCCAGAAAGGCCCGGACCATCACCGAGGGGCTGCTGGCCGGGGGAGTCGACGTCTCCCGGCTCCACACCCCGGCGGGACTGAAACTGGGGGGGAAAAAACCCCGGGACATCGCCCTGTCAATCATGGCTGAAATCCAGGCCCTGCGCTACAATCAACTGCAAAATTTCCAGTAGGAGATGATCACATGGACATGACAATGATCGAAGAGAAGAAGTACAATGAAACCTTTGACAGAATCTACATCAATTTCAAATACCAGCTGGACAACGACATCAACTTCGGTCTGGTGGATCTGAGGAAGCTGATCGAAACCTACCATACCTACGAAGGCCAGGACTGGACCGGCCGGGGAGAACTCAAGAACATCAGCATCCAGGCCACCATCGCCGCCTTGACCAAACTGTTGACGGAATACGAAGAAAAGGATCCCCGATAAGGGGGATCCTTTTTTAGTAGAGAATTTTCTTGTCGCTCTTGTCCCAGGCCTTGAAGGGTCCGAGACAGGCCTCCCGGTCGATCTGTTCCTCCGCCAGACGGGCGTGCCTGGCCTTGCCCCGGAGGACATCGTAGATGAGCTCGTCGTCAAAGCCGATGTCGGCGGCGTCCTTCCGGCTGCAGCCGTAGTAGATCTTGTCGATCCGGGCCCAGTGGATGGCGGAATAGCACATGGGGCAGGGCTCCGAGGTGGCGTAGATGGTGCAGCCCCCGAGGTCATGGGTGCCTAGTTTCTGTGCCGCTTCCCGGATGGCCTGCATTTCGGCATGGGCGGTGGGATCGTGGTTGGCGATCACTTCGTTGTGACCCCGGCCGATGATGACGCCGTCCTTGACGACGACGGCGCCGAAGGGGCCGCCGATGCCGCTTTGAATGGCCACCTCGGCTTCCGAGATGGCTGCTTTCATAAATGGATTCATGGGGTCTCCTTGATTTCGAGGTCGACGAATTGAAAGTCCTTGACGTTGAAGAGTCCCTGGTCCGTGAGCTTCAGTTCCGGAATCACCGGGAGGGCCATGAAACTCAGGGTCATGAAGGGATCCGTCCCCTCGGGGATGCCAAGGTCCTGGTGGGCGATGGCGTTGAGTTGGGAAAGTTTTTCGCTGACCCTGGCCATGGTCAGGTCCGACAGGATGCCTGCGATGGGGAGGGGAAGACTTCCCTTGACCTGTCCCCGGCAGGCGACGGCGATGCCCCCCTGGATGTTCTTGAGTTCGTTGATGGCCAGGACCATGTCGGGGTCGTTGTCCCCCACTACGATGAGATTGTGGCTGTCATGGGCGATGGTGGTGGCGATGGCGCCGCCCCTCAACTTGAAGTTTTCGATGAGGCCCAGGCCGATGGTTCCGTGATGGCCGTGGCGTTCGATGACGGCGAGTTTGAGAATGTCGATGGGGGGCTCCACCTTGAAGCAGTGGTCGTCGTCCAGGGCCACCTTGCGGGTGACCTCCTCCGTGTAGAGGGACTGGGGGGTCATGCGGATGACCCGGACGATGTCCCGGTCGAGGCGGATTTTCAGGTCCTCCAGGGTGATGTCCCTGAATTTCACGGTGTCGGTGACCCGGCCCAGGTCCGGCAGGGTGATGTCGAAGAGAGGCTTTTCATCCTCCCCCACCAGGACCCCCTTCTTGAAGACCCGCTGGGCTCTGAAATCCATGAGGTCCTCCACCACCACCAGGTCGGCGTCGTAGCCCGGGGCGATGGCCCCGATATCCCTCAGGTGGTAGCATTCGGCGGTGTTGATGGTGGCCATCTGGATGGCGCTGATGGGGGGGATGCCCAGGGCGATGGCCTTGCGGATACTGTGGTCGATGTGACCCTCGTGGATGACATCGTGGGGATTCTTGTCATCGGTGCACAGGGTGCACCGCCGCTGGTTTTCCGGTGTGATCCCCTTGATGAGCGGTTCCAGATCCCGGGCCGCCGACCCCTCCCTCAGGGCGATGTACATGCCCAGGCCCAGTTTTTCCGTCATTTCCGCCACCGTGGCGCACTCGTGGTCGGTCCGGATGCCGTTGATGAGATAGGCGTTGAGGTCCTTGCCGCTGAGTCCCGGGCTGTGGCCGTCGATCAGACGTTTCCGGGCCAGGAGCATCTTGTCCACCACGGTGTCCGAGGCCTTGACGACCCCGGGGTAATCCATCATCTCTCCGAGACCGAGAACCTTGTCATGGGCCAGGAGGGGGGCGATGTCCCCGGCGGTCAGGGAGGCGCCGGCGTGCTCGAATTCCGTGGCGGGCACACAGGAGGGAATCATGAAAAAGACATTCAGGGGGATGTTCTGCGAGGCTTCGATCATGAACTCGATGCCGGGGGTGCCCAGGACGTTGGCGATTTCATGAGGATCGGCGATGAGGGTGGTGGTCCCCTTGGGCACCACCACCCGGGCCATTTCCCCGGGGGTGACCTGGGAGGATTCGATGTGGACATGGGAATCAATGAGGCCCGGCACCAGGTACCGGCCCTCGAGATCGATTTCCTCCCGGCCCACATAGTCGCCGAGGCCGATGATCTTGCCGGAGTCGATGGCCACGTCCGTGGTTTCGATCTGGTGGTTGAAGACGTTGACCACCCTGCAGTTTCTCAGGACCAGGGCCACGGGATCGCGACCCGCCGCGAGATGGATCCTTCTTTTCATTTTCTCCTTGGGATTCATAGGCGCCTCCCTTATTTGTGGTTCAGTGCCCGCCAGATATCCTCGGGAAGGATGGGAAGGCGGTTCATTCTCACGCCCAGGGCGTTCTTGATGGCGTTGGCCACCACGGCGGGCGGGGTGTCGATGCCGATTTCCCCCACGGACTTGGCGCCGAAGGGACCGGAGGGCTCGTAGCTTTCAATGAATTTCACATCGATTTTTCCCACCTCCATCCGGGTGGGGACCTTGTATTTCAAAAAATTCGAATTGATCAGGCGCCCCTTGGCCGTATGGTTCACGTCCTCGTAGGAGGCCATGCCGATGCCCTGCAGAAGGCCTCCCTCCACCTGGATCCTGGCCAGGTTGGGATTGATGGTGGTCCCGCAGTCCACGGCGGCATAGAAGTTGAGGATCTTGTACTGGCCGGTCCGCTTGTCGATCTCGATTTCAGCGGCCCCCGCCATGTAGGGGGGCGGCGTCTTGCTGCCGACATAGGAGCCGATGGTCTGCAGTTGCTCCTGGTCCTCGGAATAGGTGATGAGGGTGGCCAGGTCCACCAGGGAGATCCTGTCGGCATCGGAATAGATGAATTCGCCGTCGTAGGTGACCTCCTCCACGCCGAAATGGCGCCGGCCCACCCGTTTGATCTCCTCCACCATTTTTTCGGCGGCGATTCTGACACTGTTGCCGGAAATGTAGGTGGTGCTGGAGGCATAGGCCCCGACATCAAAGGGGGTCAGGTCGGTATCCGAGGAGTAGACACTGATCTTGTCCGTGGGGACCATGAGGACCTCCGCGGCGATCTGGGCCAGGATGGTGTCGCTGCCGGTGCCGATATCGGTGGCGCCGACGGTGAGGTTGAAAACCCCGAAGTCATTGAGCTTGAGACTGGCCGAGCCCATGTCCACCTCGGGGATGCCGCTGCCCTGCATGGCGATGGCGAGACCCACGCTGCGAACGGTGTGCTCGTCGACGTCAATCCGGGGATACTTGTCCTGCCAGTTGATCCGCTTGAGGACGTCCTCGAGGCATTCGTCGAGCTTGCAGGATTCCACCATCATGGCGGTGCCCTCCTTGCCCTCTCCCATGATTTCAAAGACCTTGGAGGTTTCATTTTCCCGGATCATGTTCCTGCGGCGCAGGTCGACGGGGTCCATGCCCAGCTTTTCAGCCAGCTCGTCCATGGCGGATTCAATGGCGAAATTCCCCTGGACCGCCCCGTAGCCCCGGTAGGCGCCGGCGGGGGTCAGGTTGGTGTAGACCACGTCCCCCGTGAAGCCCACCGCCTCCACCTTGTTGTAGAGGGGCAGGGTCTTGGAGCCTGCCACCATGAGGACCGTGAGGGCGTGCTCGCCGTAGGCGCCGGTATTGGAGAGGATCCGGGTGTCGATGACCTTGAGGGTGCCGTCCTTTGTGGCCCCCAGGCGGACGTCGATCCGCATGGCGTGGCGGGAATAGGTGGACTCGAAGACTTCCTTGCGGGTGTAGTTGTAGGTGGCGGGCAGGCCGGTCATGAGGGTCACCAGGGAGACGTAGAGCTCTCCGTGGATGGCCTGCTTGCCGCCGTAGCCGCCTCCGATCCGGGGTTTGAAGACCCGGATGTTTTCCATGGGGATGTCCAGGGTCCTGGAAAGGATCCGCCTCACATGGAAGGGGGTCTGGGTGGAGGTGATGACATTGAGGCGCTCCTGGTAGTCCAGGTAGGCGGTGGAGATATGGGGTTCCGTCATGGCGTGGCTCTGGGCCTGGGTGTAGAAGCGGCCTTCGTAGACCACGTCGGATTCCGCGAGGGTCTTTGCCACGTCTCCGATTTCCATGGCGTAGCTGGCGGCCAGATTTCTTTCAGGGAAGTGGCCGATATCGAACATTTCAAAGGTGCCGTCCTGGTCATGGACCTTGACGGGGTGGTCCTTGGCGGTTTCAAAGTCGAGGACGGGGGTGAGGACCTCGTAGGTCACCTCGATCATGGCCAGGGCCCTTTCAACGGCCTTGAGACTTTCCCCCGCCACCACGGCCACGGCGTCCCCCACGTACCTCAGAACCCGGTCCAGGGTGATGCGGTCGTAGGGAGAGGGCTCGGGATAGCCCTGGCCGGCCCGGGTGAGCATGTTCTTGGGGACGTTCTGATAGGTGAGGACACATTTGATTTCCGGCATGGCCAGGGCGGCGGCGGTGTCGATGGTCTCGATTCTGGCGTAGGCGTGGGGACTCCTGAGGACCTTCACCACCAGGGCGTTCTCCGGAGAGATGTCTGCGGTATAGGCGGGCCTGCCCATGGTGAGGCCCATGCCGTCCTTCTTTCTGATGGATTTATTGACCCCCATTGAGATTCACCTCCATGTGGTGCTTGATGGCCCGGTGATGACCTTCAAAACCGGAGCAGCGGCACATGTTGCCCGCCAGGTAGTGCTTGATTTCATCCTTGTCGGGATTCTTGAGTTCCTCCAGCATGGTGTGGATGGCCACCACCAGACTGGGGGAACAGTAGCCGCACTGCTCCACCCCCTCGGCGGTGAGGGATTCTCCGATGAGTCGGGCCTCCTCTTCAAGACCCTCCACCGTGAGGATTTCTTTGCCCTGGGCCCTCACGGAGAGGTAGGAGCAGGAGGGGACGAGCTTGTGGTCGATGGAGACGCTGCAGATGCCGCAATTGGAAGTGTCGCAGCCTCTCTTGACGCTCTTGTAGCCCAGGCGTCTCAGGGTGTCGAGGAGCATTTCGTCGGGGTCCACGATGACGTGGTGTTCCTTTTGATTCACTTTCAGAATTATTTCCACTGGGACACCTCCTTGAGGGCGTCGGCGAGGAGTGTTTCGGCGAGGGTGCGCCGGTAGTCACCACTGGCCTTGTCATCCTTGGCAAACTTGATTTTCTCCAGGATTTCACCGGGGGTCAGGCGCAGGTCGGGGTCCTTGATGAGTCTGGCGACCCCGGGTCGGGCCCCGACGGCGATTCTCAGGTGGTGATTCCTGGCGATGGCCAGGTTCACCATGGAAAAATCGGTGTAGGTGAGCTGGACATTGTAAAAGGCGGAATGGGCGGCCCGGGGGATCCGGATCTTCACCAGGATGTCCGGGGTCCGGTCCTGGCTCTCCAGGAAGGCCTCCAGACTCATCCGGCCCTTTTTATGGAAGTCGAGATGGGCGTCCAGGGCCAGCAGGGGGGTGATGACGTCGGAAAAGCCGTAGCGGCCGCTGACGCTTCCCCCCACGGTGACCAGGTTCCTCAGGGCGACGCCGACGATGTTTTTCATGGCGGTCCTCAGGGCCCGGGGCATTTCCGGGTGGGTTTCCAGGGTTCTCAGGGTCACCATGGCCCCCACCTCGATGCAGTCCGGTGTGAGATGGACCTCCTCGAGGCCGCATCGGGACAGGTCGATGGCGGTATGGACCCGGCGGTTCTGGAGTTTGAGAAAGCCTCCTCCCCCCAGAATGACGGGATTCTCCGCCGTGGTCAGGGCCTCGTAGGCCTCCGCCACGGTGGCTGGCATGACGATTTCTTCGAAATTCATGTGGTTTCCCCCTTCATCATTTGGCAGACCTGGTCCACTTCATAGAAGGTGACCGGTGTCGAGGATCTGACGGCGTCAATGTCCTTGAGACCGTTGCCGGTGACCACGACGCAGGCCAGCTGGTCGGGTGCCACCTCCCCGCCTTGGACCATGGTCTTGAGTCCCGCGTAGGCGGTGGCCCCGGCGGGTTCTGCGAAGACCCCGGTGGTGGCGGCCATTTCTGTGATGGCCTTGAGGATTTCTTCATCGGTGACGGTGATGAAAGTGCCTCCCAGGGCCCTGGCGAAGGTGCAGGCCTTGACCACATCCCGGGGATTGCCGACGGAAATGCTGTCGGCGATGGTGTCGGCCTTCTCCGCGACGGGCTCGAAGGGCTCGCCCCTCTCGAAGACATGCTTGACGGCGGCGGCCCCTTCAGCCTGGACCCCCACCACCCGGGGCAGCTTGTCCACCAGGCCCAGATCCCGGAACTCTCTGAAGCCCTTCATGAGGGCGCTGACGATGGTGCCGTCGCCCACGCTGACGAAGACGAAATCCGGGACCTCGTAGTGGTTCTGGACCAGAATCTCGAAGGCGGCGGTCTTCTTGCCCTCCAGCAGGTAGGGGTTGATGGCGGAGTTGCGGCAGTACCAGCCCTTTTCCCGGCCGATTTTCAGGGAGATATCGAAGACCTCGTCATAGCTGGTCTTGATGGGGAGGACCTGGGCGCCGGCCACCAGAAGCTGGGTCAGCTTTCCCTTGGGGATGGTGGCGGGGACGAAAATCACCGTCTTCAAGGGGGTGTGGGCCGCGGCCAGGGCCAGGGACGAGGCGGCGTTGCCGGTGGAGGCGCAGTAGACCGTGTCGTAGCCCAGTTCAAGGGCCTTGTTGACGGCCATGATGCTGGCCCGGTCCTTGAAGGAGGAGGAAAAGCCGACCCCGTCGTGTTTGATCAGGACCCGGTCCAGACCGAGGAGCCCTTCGAACTCGAGGAGGGGGGTTCCCCCCATGGCTTCATCGATGCTGGTGTGGGAGCCTACGGGCAGGAGATCCTTGAACTGGAAGAGGCCCTCGTAGGGGGAGAAGTCCTCCCGCTTGAGGTGGAGGCGGTGGTAGTCATAGACCACCTCCAGGGTTCCCTTGAGATCCCCGCAGGCGTCACAGGTGTAGCGGTCGGGGTCCGGGGCGTAGGTCTTCTGGCAGTTGACGCACTTGAGATGGTAGGTCATGTCAAAGCACCCCCTCGATGGCGGATACGGGACATCGGGACTGGCACAGGCCGCAGCGCATGCACTTGTGGGTATCGCAGGTGATGACCTCCCGGAGGGAAAGGGCCTGTTCCGGACAGACCCTGACGCAGATCATGCAGCGGGTGCAGGTGTCGTGGTCGATGACGGGGTGTCCTCCCTGACCCTGGGGCTCCAGGTTCAAGGGGGTCTTCCTCAGGGATTCCATGGATTCGATGCCGTATCTGGCCATGGCCCCGGGCAGGTCCTCGATGATCTGGTCGTAGACCCGGCGGCCGTTGATGAGGGCGGCGGAGAGCATCTGGACCAGGTCGGCGCCGGCCAGGATGAATTCCAACACATCCTCGGCGCTGGCCACACCGCCGGTGGCGATGAGGGGCAGGTCGGGGAAGGCCCTGCGGATGTTCATGACCCGGTTGAGGGCGATGGGTTTGATGGCGGGACCGGAAATCCAGGACTTTCCCCCCTCCAGACCCAGGGTCACGGCCCGGCGCTTGAGGTCGATGACGGTGCCCGGACCCACGGAGTTCACCGCCACCACTCCCCTGGCCCCGTATTTCACCGCTTCAGAGATGAAGCCGATGTAATCCTCCACATGGGGGCTCAGCTTGATGAAGAGGGGCTTGTCGGTGTGCTGGACGATGGTGGAGACCAGGGGTCTGAGTTCATCCTTGCCGTAGTGGGTGCTGACTTCGAAAAAATCGGCGAATTCAGTGAGGGCGGGCACCAGGATTTCGGCATCCGCGGCGGTGTAGCCCAGGCTGACGATGAGGGGCTTGCGCTTTTCCTTCATGAACTCCGGCAGGATGTCTTCGGTCCACGCCGTGTAGGGCTTTTCGCTCCAGAGCTCGGTGTTGTAGACCGTGTGCTTCGAGGCGACGATGCAGGGCTTGGCCACCCTGGCGGCCTCGATGGAAATGGTCTTGGTCACCACGGCGCCGGTTGTTGAGTCGTTGAAGAATCTGAGATTGTCCAGGGTCCCTACAAGGGGGCCGGAAGCCGGCATGAGGGGGTTGTCAAAGTTGATACCCAGAAGGGACACACTTAAATTATTCACGGGATTCCTCCAATCTTTGCCACAGTTTTGCGACGGTGGGACCGTAGTCCCTGGCTTCCACTCTCAGGTCGTAGTCCCTGACCAGGGCCTCCCCGCCGATGAAGACCCAGGCCGGTCTCAGGGACTCGAAGACCCCGTAGAAGACGTGGCCCATGGCATTGTCGGGGTTCATGGGGGTGGGGGGCTGATAATCCAGGAGCAGGAAGTCGGCGTCATGGTCGGGGGCGATCCGGCCCAGCCGGGTGCCCTTGAGGCGGTTGAAGTAGCGGTAGGATGCGATGATATGGTGCCTCAGGGTGGCCAGGGTGATGCCGCCGGGATCCCCCAGGGACTGCTTGGCCACATAGAAGAGGTTCTGCCAGGCCCCGGCGATGTCGGCTCCCAGGCCGTCGGTGCCCACCACCAGGGGCAGGCGGTGCCGGCTGAAGAGCCCGTAGTCGAAGGTGCCCACGGCGTTGTTCATGTTGGAAGTGGGATTCAGGGCCACCACTCCCCCGGTCTCCCGGATGATTCCGGCTTCCTCCTCATCGATATGGACGCAGTGGACCAGGAGGGAATCGGGGTTGAGGAGGCCGTGGTCCCTGAGGCGCACCACCGGTGATTTGTGGTGTTTCTCCCGGGCGTCCGTCACGTCCTCCAGGCTTTCCGCCACGTGGATGTGGAGGGGACGGCCCCTGAGATTGTCCCGGACTCTGGCCAGGGTCTCGTCGCTGAGGGACATGGAGGCGTGGAGGCCGAAGTGGACCCGGTCGTTTTCCGCGATGGCGGCGGCCACGTCGAAGCGGTCGCTGGTCTCAAAACAGAGGAGGGACCGGATTTTCAGCGGTGCCAGGCCCCCTTCGACGGCCCTGAGGCTGCCGGAGATCTGACCCGAGGCATTGTGGTCGATGAGGGCGGTGACCCCGTTCTTGATCGACTCCACCCCGTAGAGGTAGGCGCTGGCCTCGAGGTCCTCGAGGGTGAGACTGGCGTCGAGTTTCCACCAGATCTGATCGAGGATGTCTTGAAAGGTCACCGGGGCGGCCCCCATGTCGAAGCCCCGGACCAGCATGGAATAGATGTGGGTGTGGAAGTTGATGAGGCCCGGGATGACCAGGCGGCCGCTTCCCTCGATGAGGGGCAGGTCCCGGCGGTTGAAATCCGCCATGGCCCCTACCTCCCGGATCAGGTGGTCAAAGAGGATGTAACCCCCGGGGATGTAGTTTTCATAATCATAGATGCGGACATTGACGAGGGCTTTCATTTCAATCGCCTCCTGATGAAGCGGCCTTGAGAGGGATACAGGATTCCCTCCTTGACCAGGGGCTCCCCCCTGAGATAGGTGGCCCTGAGGCTGCCCTTCAGGGTCCGGCCCTGGTAGGGGGAGTAGTCGCTTCTGGAGTGACCGCCCTCCACCAGGGTCGTCCCTGAGGGATCGAAGAGGTTGAGGTCGGCGTCCTTGCCGGTTTCTAGGGTGCCCTTGTTTTCAAGATGAAAGATGGCGGCGGGGTTGGCGGTGAATCTGGGGATCACTTCATCCCCGAAAAGGTCGTAAAGGAGGAGGAAGGCGTACTCGATGCCGCCGATGCCCTTGGGGACCCGGCTGGCTTCGGGGTAGCGCAGTTTTTCAGCCTTCATGAAGGGACAGTGGTCCGTGCCGATGGTGGCGATGTGGCGGAAGAGGGACCTGAGGAGGGCCTGTTCCCCGGGACTTCTCAGGGGCGGGGCCAGGAGAAAGAGGCGGCCCGATTCCCCCTTGAAGGCGTCGGTGTCCAGGTGAAGGTACTGGGGACAGGTTTCCAGAAAGAGATGCTTCCCCAGAAGATCGGTATGGTTTTCGGCCAGGGCCGCCACCGTGGATCCGGCGGAGGTGTGGACCATGTAGAGGGTCCCGCCGGTGGCCCTCACCAGGTCCGCCAGGTGAAGGGCCTCCTCGGTCTCGCTCCTCGCGGGTCGCGAGGCTTCGTAGCTGGCCACCTCCTGCCAGTGGGGGTCCACCAGGGCGTCCTTTTCCGTGTGGGAGAGGATGGTCAGGGGGGACCTCAGGCAGGCTTCGATCACCGGCGGGGGACAGTCCCTGCCGGAATCGGAATAGGTGGTGAAGATCTTGATGCTGGTGAGACCCGCCTCCAGGGAATCCTCGATGAGGGGGGAAAGATCCCCCTCGTAGTGGCCCAGGGTGGTGTGGAAGCTGTAGTCCACCCGGGATTTGAGGGCCTGGGCCCTTCTGCGGGCGAAATGGTCCTTGAAGTCCCCGGCCCTCATGGCCGGGTCCAGAAAATCGATGAAGGTGGTGACCCCCCCGTAGGCGCCGGCGATGGATCCGGACTCGAAGTCGTCGGCGGAGGTGAATTCCCCCAGGGACAGGGCGAAATGGACGTGAGGATCGATAAAGCCGGGGAGGACCTTGAGACCCTGGCAATCCACGGTTTCACGGCAGGGCAGCAGGTCCCTGCTGATGGCGGCGATTTTCCCCTCTTCCGTGTACAGGTTCATGGCTTTGAAGGCGCCCTCGAGGTAGAGGTCTCCTCCGATGAATCCCCGATCAAACATTATAATCCCATCATTTCTTTCAGTTCCCGGGCGTGTTTTTCCCGGTAGGCCTCGATCAGCTGATCGAACTCGGCCACCTTGTCGGCTTCCGCCACCCAGTAGCCGGGGTCCTTCTGGGCGTTGAGCTCCTCCACGGTCTTGCCCTGCTGTTCCACCCAGGTGTAGTACTTGAGATTGTGCCACCGGGCCCGGTTCATCCGGTCGCCCTCGAAGAAGTAGGAGGGTTCCTGATGGAGGAAGATCCGCTCGTGATAGGCTTTGGCGGTTTCAAAGTCCAGGGGCTCCTGCTGGGCCATGACGGAGTGGTAGCGGTCGATGGCATCCGTGGCCACCACCATGACATTGTCCCCGGCCTTCAGGTCGTAGTACTTGGCGGTCTTGATGGCGGCGATGATATTGGCGACACCGGAGATGCCCAGCTTGTCCTTCATGAAGTCCACGGCCTCGGGGGCCATGAAGGTCTTGAGGTAGGCCTGGCCCTCCTCGGTGGTGATGACCTTGAGCATCCGCTTGCAGTCCATGTCGTCGATCTGGACCACGCCGTCGGTGTTGTAGGTGTTGTGGATCCAGGTCACGTGCTTGTCCCCGATGCCCTGGATGTCGTGGCCGCCGTAGCCGTTGAGGGAAAGGGTGGGGCACTGGATGGGTTCCCCGGCGACGATCTTCGCATGGGGGAAGACCTTCTTGACCCGGTCTCCGGCGGCGATGGTGCCGGCGCTGCCCACGGTGAGGGCCACTGCGGCGATTTCACCGTTGCCGATCTGGTTTTCCTTCACCACCTCCACCATGGTGGAGCCGGTGACGTACTCGTGGAAGCGGTAGTTGGCCAGGGAGTCGAACTGGTTCAGGATCCGGATGTGTTCCGGGTCCTGGGCTCTCAGTTCATGGGTCTTGTCGTAGATTTCCTTCACGTTGGATTCGCAGCCGGGGGTGGCGATGACCTTGGAGCCGTACTCTTCGATGAGGTTGAACCGCTCGGTGCTCATCTCCTCCGGCAGGATGACCAGGGAATCGTAGTTCATCCGGTTGCTCACCCAGGCCCCCCCCACTCCGTAGTTGCCGGTGGAGGGCCAGACCAGGCGGTGGACCAGGGGGTCGACCTTGTGGGTCACGGTCATCTCCGTGAGGACGGCGTAGGTGGGGCCCACCTTGTGGGAGCCCGAGGGCATGTCCTTGGCGTAGAGGACCACGATGTTGGCGTCGACGCCGGTGAATTCCCTGGTGAGGACGAAGTACTTGACCTGGTCGTCGATGCCCCGCCAGGTGATGTTGTAGAGGTTCAGGGGATGGAGGTGGTCCGTCGCCTTCATGGCATGGGCTTTTTTTCTGATTTCAGGATCGATTTTCCAGGGGTGGAGCATTTCTTCATAGGTGGGGCCGATCACGGGTACTTTTTTCACGGGTTCTTCCTCCTTATAAGGTCAGGGCCATGACCGCCTTGGCGGTATGGATCCGATTTTCAGCTTCTTGATAAACCACGGAGTGCGGCCCGTCGATGACGGCATCCTCCACCTCGTTGCCCCGGTCCGCCGGCAAGGCGTGCATGTAGATCACGTTGGGATCCGCCAGGGCCATTCTTTCCTCGGTGCACTTCCAGTCCCGGTAGTCCTCGAGGTTGACGTCGGGATTCTTGCCGCTCCAGGAGCCCCAGTTCTTGGGAATCACCACATGGGCGTCCCGGAAGGCCTCGTCCATGTCGCTGATGACCCTGAAGGAGCCGCCGTTCCTCCTGGCGTTTTCCCGGGCTTCCTCGATGACCCAGTCCGGGAGCTCGAAGCCCTCGGGATGGGCCAGGGTCACCTCCATGCCGTACCTGGGGAAGAGGAGGGCCTGGGTGAGGGGGACGCTGATGGGTTTTTTATGGCTGGTGGCGAAGGCCCAGATGATGGAGACCTTGAGCTTCTCAGTGCCGCCGGGGAAGCGCTCCTGGATGGTGAGGAGGTCCGCCACCCCCTGCATGGGGTGGTAGAGGTCGCACTGGAGATTCATCACCGGCCGGGAGGAATGCCGGGCCAGCTCCGTGATGTACTGGTTGCCGATTCCCCAGAAACAGTTGCGGCAGGCGATGCCGTGGCCGAAACTGGAGAGAATGACGCCGGTGTCCTTGGCCACCTCGCCGTGACTGATCTGCATGGTGGAGGTGTCCAGGAAGTTGGCATGACCGCCGAGCTGGGCGATTCCCGCCTCCATGGAATTGCGGGTCCGGGTGGATTCTTCGAAGAACATGAGGAAAATGGTCTTGTTGGGAAGATAGTTGGTGGTGATGTCCATGTAGTGCTTTCTTTTGAGATCCTTTGACACATCCAGCAGCAGATTGATTTCTTCCTTGGTCCAGTCTCTCAGGGTGATGAAGTGCCTGCCTTTCAGGGTTCCGTGCATGTCATATCGCTCCTTCATAGAGACTGGGGACCAAGGCGAGGACCTTGACGGCTTCCACCAGCTCCTGTTTTAATATTTTTTCGTTGGGGGCATGGGCTTCCTCCTCCCGACCGGGGCCGAAGCCGATGGTGGGAATCCGGTGCAGGCCCATGGTGGCGACGCCGTTGGTGGAGAAGGTCCATTTGTCCACAAAGGGTTCCTTGTCAAAGTTCCGCCGGCAGGCCTCCACCAGGGTCCGGGTGACCTTGTCCTCTTCGGGAATGGCCCAGGCGGGGAAGTAGGCGTCCACTTCCTTGACGAGACCGGTATAGGAGGGACCCTTGTAGCGGTACATGGCCACCGTGGCTCCGGCCGCCTTGACCCCGTCGAGATTCCTGATTTCCTCCAGGGCGCTGTCGGCGGTTTCGCCGAAGGTGAGGCGCCGGTCGATGGAGATGCTGCAGCCGTCGGCCACGGCACACCGTGAGGGGGAGGAATAGAAGATTTCTGAAACCGTGAGGGAGCCCTTGCCCAGGAAGGGGTCCTCCTTGAGACGGGTGTTGAGTGCCTGCAGGTCCATGAGGATGGGGGCCATTTTATAGATGGCGTTGTCCCCCCGCTCCGGCGCGCTGCCGTGGGAGCTGACTCCCTTGACATTGACCCGGATTTCCATCCGGCCCCGCTGGCCGCGGTAGACATTGAGGCTGGTGGGCTCGGTGGAGACGACGAAATCAGGCTGGAGGATTTTTTCATCCAGAATGTACTGCCAGCACAGACCGTCGCAGTCCTCCTCCTGGACGCTGCCCACCACCCAGAGGGTGAAGTCCCCGGGCAGGCCCAGTTTCTTGATCAGGGCGCCGGCGTAGACCGCCGAGGCGAAGCCCCCCTCCTGGTCGCTGGCACCGCGGCCGTAGATGTAGGCCTCGTCCTCCTTGCCCTCGAAGGGGTCGAAGGTCCAGTTGCCGATTTCCCCCACGTCCACGGTGTCGATATGGCCGTCGAAGACGATGACCCTTTTGCCGTTGCCGATGCGGCCCATGACGTTGCCCATGGGATCCACCTTGACCTCGTCGTAGTCCAGGGCCTTCATTTCCTGGATGATCCGCTCCACCACTCCGGCTTCATTCATGCTGGTGGAGGGAATGGCGATCATGTCCCTCAGAAAGCGGAAGAGGTCGGTTTTCATGGCTTCCGCCTGGGTTTTCACTTGCTTTGCATGCACTTGGGTGTACCTCCTATGAGAATAGTTTTTCCAGTTCTTGCTTGATGAGGGCCAGGCTCACGGTTTCCCGGTATTCCTTGGTGGACCGTTTGTCATCCGCCGACTCGAAGGCCTCCGACAGGCTTTTCAGGTAGCCGGCCAGGTCCCCGGTGGCCAGAAGGGTCTTTTCGGCCGCGGGAAGTCTGACAGGTTTGTCGTTGACGGCTCCCACGGCGATGCGGAGGTCTTCCAGGGTCTCCTTTTTGCGATAAAGGAGGATGATGGAGAGCTTCGACAGGATGGAGGCCTTGCGCTGTCCCAGCTTCTTGTAGTAGTAGCCGGTGAAGTCCTCCTTCGGAATCATCACCCGGGTGAGGATCTCGTTGCTTTTTCTCCGGGTCCGGTACTTGTCGATGATCAGCTCCGTCACGGGAAGGGTGCGTTCGCCGGCGAGGGATTCGAGGACCACCTCGGCGTCCAGGGCCATGAGCAGGGGAAGAGAGTCCCCCACGCTGGCGGCGTTGATGATATTGCCTCCCACCGTGGCGATGTTGCGGATGGCCAGGGTGGCCATCTGGTGGTAGGGGTCCCTCAGGTAGTCCGGCAGGATCCCGGAGGTGGCCATCTCTTCCTGGGTGGTCAGGGCGCCGATCCGGTAGTGATCACCCAGGTCTTCGATGCCCCTGAGTTCTTTGAGCTGGTTGATGAAGGCGATGGGTTCTTCGAAGCGCCGGCTGGCCCCCTGCCACTGTCTTTTCCGGATCATGAGATCCGTTCCCCCGGCGAAGAGGGTGTAATCGGCGGTGTCCATGGCCTTGAGGAGGTCGTGGAGGGATTCGGGGCGGATGTGTTCAAGGGTCATTTCTTAACCTCCTCCTTCGAAGCCCGTTCCACGGCTTTGAAGATGGTCTGGTAGCCGGTGCAGCGGCAGATGTTTCCGCTGAGACCGTCCTTGATGGCTTCAAGGTCCGGGTGGGGATTGGATCTGAGCAGGGCTCCCGTGGCCATGACCATGCCGGGAATGCAGTAGCCGCACTGGACGGCCCCTTCTTCGATATAGGCGGCCTCGATCTGACGATAGGCCTCGGTTTCGCTGAAGCCCTCGATGGTGAGGACGCTCTTTCCGATGACATTGGCCATGGGGACCATGCAGGAGTTGACGAGGTCGCCGTCGAGATAGACCTGGCAGGCGCCGCATTCTCCTTCACCGCAGCCCTCCTTGGTGCCGGTGAGACCCAGGTCGTCCCTGAGGACGTCCAGAAGTCTTCGGGAGAGGTCGGTTTCCAGGGTGACGGGTTTTGAATTGACGATAAAGCTGACCATGGTCATGATTTCACCACCTTCAAGAGTTTTTCAGGCAGGACCGGGATCTCGTAGATTTCCCGGCCCAGGGCGTCGGCCACTGCGGTGGCGATGGCGGGGGCCACCCCCACCAGGGTGAGTTCGCCGGCGGCCTTGGCCCCGAAGGGACCTTCGATGTAGGGGTTGATGAGCCATCGGGTGTGGATGGCGGGAATGTCCTCCGTGGTGGGTACGGCGTAGGAGCTGAAGGAATTGTGCTGGATCAGACCTTCCTTGGAGTCCATGGTTTCCATCATGCCGTAGCCCAGTCCCTGGATCACGCCGCCGTGGACCTGGCCCAGGAGCATTTTTTCATCGATGGGGAGGCCCACGTCGTAGACCCCGTGGATATCGGTGCAGGTGACCTCCAGGGTGACGGGGTCCACCTCCACCCGGGCGAGGAGGGCGGCCCAGGAATAGGAAAGGTAGGCGTTGCCCCTCAGGTTTTCCTGGTCCCATGCCAGGTATGCCGGCTGATGGTAGTGCTCGGTGACCACCACCTCCTCCCGCTCCTCCAGGGCGTCCTTCATCTTGAGGGCCGCATCGTAGAGGAGCCGGCCCACCACCATGGTGGTCCTGGAGGCGGCGGTGGGTCCGGAGTCCGGCACCAGCCGGGTGTCGGGATTTTTATAGATGATCCGCTCCATCGGGACGTCCAGGGCGCTGGCCACGATTTTCGAGAGGGCCGTCAGGGCGCCCTGGCCCATCTCCACGTTGGAGACCAGGATGTGGATGAATTGTTCGGTGTCTTTTCTAAGTTTCACCACCGCCTTGATGTGCTCGGCCTCGCCGTCTCCGGTAAAGCCGCCGCCGTGGGGGACGACGGCCACGCCGTAGCCCACGAGCCGCCCCCGTCCGTCACGGGCAAGGTGGGGATAGCCCGACATCTCCTTGAGGATCCGGGTCATTTCCTCCAGGTGGATTTCCTCGTGGAAGCGGCCCCCCGTGGAGGTGAGTTCGCCCTGGTGGACGAAGTGCTTCTCCCTGAAGTCCAGGGGGTCGACCCCGAGTCTTGCCGCCAGCTGGCTCATATGGGATTCCAGGGCGAAGAGACTCTGGGGACCGCCGAAGCCTCTGAAGGCTCCGTTGAAGATGTTGTTGGTCTTGTAGACCGTTCCCGAGACCTCGAGATGGGGGACGCCGTAGGCGCCGGTCATGGTGAGGATGGCCCGCTGCAGGACCACGTCGCTCAGACCCAGGTAGGGACCGGCGTCGATGCCGACGTCGATCTTCATCCCCTCGATCCGGCCCTCCCTGTAATAGGATTTGATGGTGATGTCCGAGGGATGGCGCTTGGTGGTGAACTGGATGTCCTCCCGGCGGTCATAGACCAGCTGGACCGGGGCCTTGATTTTCAGTGCCGCCAGGGCCGTCTGGCAGGCCATGATGGAGGGATAGTCCTCCTTGCCGCCGAAGGCGCCCCCGGTGACGGTCTGGACCACCCGGATCTTTTCCTCGGGATAATCCAGGGCGTTCTTCAGGGCGTTGACCACGTAGTAGGGACATTGCATGGAGCCGAAAATCTCCACGACCCCCTCCTTGACCTCCGCCACCACCCCTTGTTTCTCCATGTAGAGCTGCTCCTGATAGGGGGTCCTGTAGCGGCCTTCGAAGACCTCGAGGCCTTCGAGGGAAGCAAGGTCCCCCTTGCTGTAGTGACGTCGGGTGAAGAGGTTCTCTTCGGCGTCGTCGCAGGTGAAGAGGGGGGTGCCGGGGTCGTAGGTCACCTCGATCCCCTTCATGAAGGCGATGATCTCATCCTTGTCCCTGCCCACGATGAGTGCGATGGCCTCCCCCACATAGTTGACTTCGCCGTCGGCGAAGATGGGCATGTCCGTGGTGACCATGCTGACCTCGTTCCGGGCGAGGATATCCCCGGCATCCACCACGGTGATTCCCGGGAAACCCCGGGGATAGGCGACCTTGAGGATTTTTCCTTTGGGGAGGGTGCTTCTCAGGGTTCGGGCGTAGTGCAGATTGTCGAAGGGAATATCCTCGATGTACTGTGCGGCTCCCCTGATTTTCTCCTGGGTGTCGACCCGGTTGACAACATCAGTGATTTTCACGTCGGACCTCCTTTGTTTTTCCTGGCAAGAGATTCACTAAACGATGGTGATTTTGAAAAAAACCGCTTTCTTTCCTCTATTATACTATGACTTCTTCATAAGGTGAGGACGGGATAGGCAAAGACTCTATAAATTTTCGGGGGATCATATGTGAACAAGTCATAAAGCCAGGGGATTTTTGCGTGACCCACCCCCATAAGAGGTATCAAGATAAGGGAAAGAGGGTGTTTGACATGTACGACGTGCTTCAGGCCATGGCCTTGAGAGAGTCGGTGAGGAGTTACAAGGAAACGGCCCTCACCCCTCATCAGCAGAAGGCCGTCATCACGGAGGCCAATCGTCTCACGGCGACCCGGGGTCCCCTGGGCCAGCCGGTGGTCCTTCACGTCCTTTTCGGGTCCGCCGTGACAGCCCGGGCCACCTACGGGGTCATCCGCCGTGCCCCGGGCTACTTCGTCGGCGTCTGTCCCGATTCCAGGGAAGGCCTGCTGGACCTGGGCTATCTCATGGAGAAGCTCATTCTCTATGTCACCGGCCTGGGTCTGGGAACCTGCTGGATTTCAGGGACCTTCAGGGCGGAGACCTTCAGGAAATGGATCCCCCTTGCCCAGGGGATGAAGGTGGCGGCGGTGTCTCCTGTGGGATTCAGGGCGGACCGCCGGACCCTGGTGGCGGGGGCCTTCAAGGCCCTTTCACGGTCCACCAGGCGCAAGGCCTTGAAGGACATGGTCTTTGTCGGGGATTTCTCCCGACCCTACCTGAAGACTGGCGAGGGGGGCGGTTTCCACCAGGTTCTTGAGGGGGTGAGGGCCGCCCCCTCGGGCAGGAACGCCCAGCCCTGGCGGATCCTCATGGAGGAGGGTCGGGGACGGGTGCATTTTTATGCCGCCAGATCAGGGACAAGGTATCTGGACCTGGGCATCGCCCTGGCCCATTTCGCCCTGGGGGCGGAGGCCCTGGGCCTGGCGGGGGAGTTTTCAGAGGATCCCCTTCATCCGGTGGGGCCCTATGAATACATTCTCACCTTCAAGCATTGAAAAAGGCTGGCTCCTGTCATGGCAGGAACCAGCCTTTTGGTGTGCCCGGATCCCCCGTGGACGGCCTGCCGGGTCTTCTCTTGGAAATCATACTGAAAGGCTCCGGCATCCCCCTTTGGGGTCACCCGGTCATGGAGATGACCCTCCCGCACCAGAAGAGCCATGAGGACCTCCGAAGGGTCGGCTGAGGCCTGTATCACTTCGGGCAGCTCCTCGCAGGTCCGGCAATGGGCGAAGGTGGCGGTGTTGAGCATCCTGAGATTGGTCCGATCCACGGGGGTTTTCAGTGTGGTCGATAAAGGCCGGGGCCCCGGGCAGGGCGGTGAGAACCATGAGGCCGATGAGGCTCAGGACGATGGCCGCTTCAAGTTGGACTAAGAAATTTCCCCTTGCCGGGGATTTCAAACCCGAAAGGGCTGATTCAACAGAAGTTTCATACAGAGAGAGGCCGCAAAAATGTCACCTATTTTTAAACTGGCGGCGGAGGGATTCGGGGTATAATGGGGGCAGAAAGAGGTGAACCGTAAATGAAGAAAAAAATATCTGTTTTGCTGATGCTATTGATGCTGCTCACCAGTTTGCCGACTTTTGCCCTGGAAGGTTCCTACGAAGAAATGCGGGGCGTCTGGGTGGCGACGGTGTTGAACCTGGATTATCCCTTGAAGGCGACCACGGACAGTACCCTTTTGAAGGCCGAGGCCGTCGAGATACTTGACAATGCTGAAGCAATGGGTTTCAATGCGGTGTTTCTCCAGGTGAGACCATCGAGTGACGCCTTTTACGATTCCACTTATTTCCCCTGGTCCGCCTACCTCACCGGTGACCCGGGCAGGGCCCCCCAGGGCGGCTTCGACCCCCTGGCATTCTGGGTCGAAGAGGCCCATGAGCGGGGCATCGAACTCCATGCCTGGATCAATCCCTACCGGATCACGGCGGGCTACGGCGATCCCTGGGCCAAGGTTACCGAGGACCATATCGCCCGGAAATACCCGCATCTGGTCAAGCAGTACGGGGACAACCTCTATTTTGATCCCGGCCAGCCCATGTCAAGGGCCGTCGTGTCGGCGGGGGTCATGGAGATCGTCAGCCAGTACGACGTGGACGGCATCCACTTTGACGACTACTTCTATCCCACCACGGACTTTGACGACGCTGAAACCTTCGCCACCTACGGCAAAGGCTATACCAGTATCCACGACTGGCGCCGGGACAATGTCACAGAAATGGTGAAAATGGTCCAGAAGACCATCAACCGGATTGCTCCCGAGGTCTCCTTCGGCATCAGCCCCTTCGGCATCTGGGCCAATGATTCCTACAGTCCCCTGGGTTCGGCGACCCGGGGCAACCAGTCCTACACCGCCCACTACGCCGATACGCGGATGTGGGTCAAGGAAGGCTACCTGGACTACATCAATCCCCAGATCTACTGGAATATCGGCTTTGAAATCGCTGAGTACCAGACCCTGGTGGACTGGTGGAGCGACGTGGTGGCGGGCACCGGTGTCAAGCTCTACATCGGTCTTGCGGACTACAAGGTGGGGTCTTCCGGGGCCTGGGCCACGGAGGCGGAAATCCTCCGCCAGCTCAAGTACAATGAAACCAGGCCCGAGGTGGCCGGCAGCGTTCACTTCCGCTACGGCACCATCATGGCCCTGCCGGCCCTGAAGGCCGCCATCACTGATTATTACGGCGGCAGTCCCCAGGAGCTCTTCGTGCCCCCGGTCAGCGGCGGCCTCGAGGTGACCAACCCCGTGGCGGACTTCACCAGCTCCCAGAGCGGTTACTTCTTCACCGGCGTCTCCGACCCCGGCACCCCTCTTTTTCTCAACGGGAAAGAGGTTGACATGCGGAGTGAGAAGGGTTATTTCGGCGCCTTCGTCACCCTCGAAAACGGCATCAACCGGTTCACCTTCACCCAGCAGGGACAGAGCGTGACCCGGGTGATCACCCGGACCACCGGCAGCTGGGAACCGACCCGGTATGACCGGGCCGCCCTTACCGCATCCACGGCCCTGCCGGGCACCATGGTCATCGGCACCCCCGGAGCGGGGCTCAATGTCGGCATCAACGCCCCCATGGGCGCCACGGTGACGGCGGCCCTGGGGGACAAGACCGTGACTCTGACGCCGGCCACCAGTTACGAGTATCCCACGGGAATCTACTACACCAGCTACAGCGGCGTGATCCCCTTCCCGGCAGGAAGCAGGGACAAGGTGGTCTCCCTGGGCAACGTGACCTACACCATGGATTACAAGGGCATCACCGATACGGTCCAGGCCAGGGGCGGCGTCCTGGTGGCCGGGCAGGAGGCCCCCCTCATGGCCCGGGTCAAGACGGACTGGATCGACACCTACTTCCAGGCCGGAGGGAGCGGCGGCTCGAGCTTCATCCTCGCCGGGGGCATGGAGGACCGGGTCGTCTACATGCTGGGGGATTACTTGAAACTCTCCCTGGGCACCTGGGTGAAAAAGTCCGATGTGACCCTCTTCTATGATACGGCCTACGGGCCCGGGGAAATTGAAAGGGTCGGCTTTACCTCGGATGACCGCTTCGAAAGTCTGAGCTTCGCCCTGGATCATTCCCCCGTGGCGGTGGCCAGCTACGCCGGGGGGATTCTGACCCTCAGGATCCAGGACGTGTCCAAGGCCGTCACCCCCGATGTTTCGGGAAGCCGGATCATCGAAAGCGCCGAGGCGACCCTGGAGGGGAAGGATCTGTATATCGATTTCAAGATCAAGGATCCCGGGACCTTCTCAGGATTCCTGGTTGAAAAAACCGATGAGGGGATCCTCCTCCAGGTGAAAAAACCCGTCAAGGCCACGGCCTCGGCAAGGCCCCTTGCCGGGATCACCGTCATGGTGGATCCGGGACACGGGGGATCGGATACCGGCGCCCTGGGCATCACCAGGAGCCTCTATCCTGAAAAGGCCGTGAACCTGGCGACCGCCACCCTGCTCAAGAGCGAGCTGGAGGCCTACGGGGCCGAGGTGCTCATGACCAGGACCACCGACACCACCTTGAGTCTGAGGGACCGTCTCGACGCCTCCCTGGAAGCCAGGCCCGACCTCTTCATCTCGGTCCACGCCAACAGCGTGGCCCTGGACCGGGACATCAACCAGGTGAAGGGCTTCTCGGTGCACTATATCCATGAATCTGCCGGGCCCGCCGCCCGGTCGGTGCTGACGGAGGCCGTGACCACCCTGGGAAGACCCTCCCGGGGGGAGAGCCTCAACAATTTCTATGTGGTCAGGGGCACCTGGGCTCCCACCTTCCTGGTGGAAATGGGCTTCATGGTGAATCCCGTGGAGTTCGACTACCTGGAAAGCCCCGAGGGGCAGGAGGCCCTGGCCCAGGCCCTGGCCCGGGGGATTCTCGAGTATTTCAGATAGGCGGTCAAAGAATGACAAGGCTCTTGAAACCCGATGGTTTTGAGAGCCTTGAATATTTTCAGGACTTTCAAACTTGTCCCGTATGGCCCCTAAAGGTATAATGGGGGAGAGGAGTGAGGCAATATGGCCAAGATCATCGGCGTCGGCGCCCTGAATGACAATACCAAACAGTTTTACCACGAGGTACTCGATGCGGTGCTGGGGGACCGGTTCACCATCACCTCCTTCAACTTCAACAAGATCGACCGCAAGGGCATCGATGTGGACATTCTCCTGATGTCCACCCCCCTCATGATCAACCTGGTGAGGAAGCACTTGAAGCCCACCACGAAAATCATCCCCATCCGGAGAACCTTCACCAACAAGTCCTTCGACCTGCTCAAAATGATCGATGTCAAGGAAAGGATCTACCTGGTGAACAACGGCATCGATGTGACCTTTGAAACCATTTCCTCCATCTATTCCCTGGGCTTTGACTTCGAGCTCTACCCCTTTTATCCCGGGGTGGAGCCCATCGATGAAATCAAGGTGGCCATCACCACCAACGAGGTCCATCTGATTCCGGATACCGTGGAGACCATCTACAATATCGGCCACATGGTCTACGACGTGGACACCATCCTGGACCTGCTCAATGAACTGGATCTTGAGGCCAGTGAACGGGAGGCCGTCATCCAGAAGTACCAGAAGACCATCGTCACCGTGGACCGGGGGGTTTCCAGCCTCATCGACGACAACGTCTATGTCCAGCAGGAAAAGAACACCATCGTCAACCTCATCAACGAGGGGGTCATCGAGACGGACAACGACGGCAATGTCATCATGGTGAACGAGGCGTCCAAGAAGATTCTTTCCAATGCCGCCCTCATGGGCAGGTCCATCGACGAGATCATTCCCCACATCAGCCGGTCCCTGGGGGACACCCGCTACGTTTCGGACCAGCTGGTGAAGTACCACAACGAGAAGCTCATCGTCAGCACCAAGCCCATCTACGTCTTCAACCAGAAGGTGGGGGACATGATCATTCTGAGAAATGTCACGGAAATCAAGCGGCTGGAGGACATGGTCCGCAAGGACATTTCCCTTTTCGGCCATGTGGCCAAGTACACCATCGACGAGATCATCGGGGAGAGCCCCCTTATCCGGAGGGTGAAGAAGCTGACCCGGAAGATGGCCACGGCCCAGTCCACCATCCTCATCACCGGGGAGAGCGGCACCGGCAAGGAACTCTTTGCCGCGGCCATCCACAATGCCTCGGACCGGGCGAAATTTCCCTACCTGGCCATCAACTGCGCCGCCCTGCCGGAGAATCTCGTCGAGTCGGAGCTCTTCGGCTATGAAACCGGGGCCTTCACCGGGGCCAAGAAGGAGGGGAAGATCGGTCTCTTCGAGCAGGCCCATCACGGGACCCTCTTCTTCGATGAGATCGCGGAGCTGAGTCTGGGGATGCAGTCGCGGCTTCTCAGGGTCCTGCAGGAGTCGGAAATCATCCGCATCGGCTCCACCAGGATCCGCCGGGTGGACGTCAGGATCATCGCCGCCACCAACCGGGACCTCAATGCCCTGGCCAGGGAAGGCAGGTTCCGGTGGGACCTCTACTACCGCCTCAACGTCTTTCCCCTGACGGTCCCTCCCCTTCGGGACCGCAAGGAGGACATCCCGGTGCTCTTCCACCATTTCCTCAAGGAGTTCAAATCCGTCAAGGCCATCGAGGAGGGCCTCTTTGAAATTTTCACGGCCTACTCCTGGCCGGGGAACGTCCGGGAGCTGAGAAACATCGCCGAGTACCTGGCCTTCATGTCCGAAGAAAAAATCGCCGTCGAAGGGCTGCCCTACACCTTTCGAAGGGCCATCAGCCAGAAGGAGGAGACCTACCACGTCGGCGAGGAAAAACACGGCATCCTGAGGATTCTCAAGGAAAAGCTGGAGTCCCGGGAAAAGGTGGGCCGCCTGAGTCTGATGAAGGCCCTGGAGGACCGGGGGATATTTCTGACGGAGCGGGAGGTCAGGGGCCTTCTTGAGGAACTCAAGGCAGCGGGTTACATTGCCGTAGGCATCGGCAAGCAGGGGACGAAAATCACCCCGGAGGGCCTCAAGGTCCTCAGTCTCCAGTCCTGAGCAAGGGCAGCGGGCGCCCTGCAAAGAGGATGAACAAGGCGATACCGGCAAGTTCCCCTTCAGCCGACCTCGGATTCAGAATTTTCACCCCAAAAAAGGATGCCATGATGATTGGGATCCTTTTTTGTTTCCGGAGGATGCGGGGCTGGCAGTCAGACAAAAGGCTGGTGGGATCAAGGGCAGGGTCCCGCCGGGAAGAACAAAATCGCAGCCGGGTCGACTGCGATTTTTTCAGGGACTGTTGAGGTGTCCGGGATACCTTGTCAGTAGAGATGACAGGCCACCTTGTGGCCGTCGCCGATGTCCTTGATCACGGGTTTTTCCCTGGAACAGACGGCCATGGCGTGGGGACAGCGGGGATGGAAGGCGCATCCCGAGGGAGGGTTGATGGGGCTGGGGATTTCTCCCTTGACGATGGTGGAGGCTTCATAGACGTGGTCGGGATCCGGTACAGGGACAGCGCTGAGGAGGACCCGGGTGTAAGGATGAGAGGGGTTGTCAAAGAGTTTTTCGGTCCGGGTGAGTTCCACGAGCTGTCCCAGATACATGACCCCGATGCGGTCGGAAATATACTGCACCACGCTGAGATCGTGGGCGATGAAGAGGTAGGTGAGGTTGAGTTCCTGCTGCAGGTCCTTCATGAGATTGAGAATCTGGGCCTGGATGGAGACATCGAGGGCCGCCACGGGTTCGTCGGCGACGATGAACTTGGGGTTGAGACTCAGGGCCCTGGCGATGCCGATGCGCTGTCGCTGGCCGCCGCTGAATTCATGGGGATAGCGGTCCATGTAGCTTTTGGGGATTCCCACCTGCTCCAGGAGGGTGAGGATCATCTTTTTTCGGCTTTTGGGGTCGATGTGGTGGGTGGCCAGGGGTTCGTTCAGGATGTCCTTGACCTTGAGCCGGGGGTTGAGACAGGCGTAGGGATCCTGGAAGACCATCTGGAAGTTCCGCCGCATGGCCTTGAGGGTCTGCTGCTTGAGGGCGGTGAGGTCCTGGCCTTCGAAGAAGACCTGCCCCTGGGTGGGCTCGAGGAGTCTGAGGAGGAGTCTGCCGGTGGTGGACTTGCCACAGCCGGATTCCCCCACCAGACCCAGGGTCTCCCCGGGATAGATGTTGAAGTCGAGACCGTCCACCGCCTTGACCAGGAGTTTTTCCCCGGACAGGAAGGGGGCCTTGACGGGAAAGTGTTTTTTGAGGCCCCGGACCTCGATGAGTGGTTTATCAGGCATGGTCTTGATCCTCCTTCATGAGCCAGCAGGCCACCTGGTGTCCCGGCGCCACTTCCACCACCGGAGGCGCCTCCTGGCAGCGGTCATGGGCGTAGGGGCAGCGGGGGGAGAAGCTGCAGCCCTTGGGCACATTGTGCAGGTCCGGCGGCTGACCCTTGATGATCTCCAGCCGGTCCTTGGACCCGGGCTTGGGAATGGAGTTGAGCAGTCCCCGGGTATAGGGGTGGCGGGGGTCCTTGTAGAGGGTCCTGACGTCGGCGGTTTCCACGATGGTGCCGGCGTACATGACCCCGACATGGTCGGCGATCTGGGCCACCACCCCGAGGTCGTGGGTGATCATGACGATGGCGGCGTTGGTCTGGTCCTTGAGATCCTTCATGAGGTCCAGGATCTGGGCCTGGATGGTGACATCCAGGGCGGTGGTGGGTTCGTCGGCGATGAGGAGGTCGGGATCGAGGGACAGGGACATGCCGATGACCCCTCTTTGCCGCATGCCGCCGCTGAACTGGTGGGGGTAGTCCCTGGCCCGGTCCCCGGGGGAGGGGATTCCCACCTTGCGGAGCATTTCAACCGCCACCTGCCAGGCGGATTTCTTGTCACTGCCTTCGTGGATGATGGGCATCTCAGCGATCTGGGTGCCCACGGTGTAGACGGGATTGAGGGAGGTCATGGGGTCCTGGAAGATGATGGCCATGTGCTTGCCCCGCAGCCGGCGGCGGTCCTCCAGGGAGAGCCTGGTGAGGTTGGTCCCCTTGAAGTAGATGTCTCCGGTGACCACCTCGTCCTTCTTCTTGCCGATGAGGCCCATGACGGTCATGCAGGTGACGCTTTTGCCGCTGCCGGATTCTCCCACCAGGGCGTAGGTTTCGCCGCGGTGGACCTTGAAACTGACCCCGTCCACGGCTTTGACAATCCCCTGATGGGTTCTAAAATGGGTTTTGAGGTTTTGGACGTCTAAAATGACTTCAGCCATTAGGAATCGCCTCCTTTATTCGGATTCATTTCTGAGTTTGGGGTCCAGGGCGTCCCTGAGGCCGTCCCCCAGGACATTGAAACTGAGGATGGCCAGGGTGGCGGCCAGACCCGGGAAAAAGGCGATCCACCAGCCGAGTTCCAGCCATTCCTTGCCTTCGTTGAGCATGATGCCCCAGGAGGGGACGTCGGGCTGGACGCCGAGGCCCAGAAAACTCAGGGCCGCTTCGGACCGGATGGCGAAGCCGAAGGAAAGGGTGGTCTGGACGATGAGGGGGGCCATGATATTGGGCAGGATATGCCGCAGGATGGTCATGAAATCCCCCACCCCGATGGACCGGGCCGCCTCGATGTAGGCGTTGTCCTTGACGGTGAGGGTGGCCCCCCGGGCGATCCTGGCGAAAATCGGGGTGTAGACGATGCCGATGGCGATCATGACATTGGTGAGACTGGTCCCCAGGATGGCCATGATGACCAGGGCCAGAAAGATATCGGGGAAGGAAAACATGATATCGATGAGACGGGAGATGACCATGTCCACCCACTTGCCGTAGTAGCCGGCGGCGATGCCCAGGGCCAGGCCGGCCACCAGGGAGATGCCCACGGAAATGATGCCCACCTGGAAGGAGATTCTGGCGCCGTGGATGATCCGGCTGAGGATGTCACGGCCGAACTGGTCCGTCCCGAAAAGGTAGTTTGAGCCGGGGGTCTGCAGACGATCCTCCACGTGCATGGTGAAGGGATCGTAGGGTGCGATGAGGGGTGCGAAAATCGCCAGGAACACGAAGACCATCAAAATGGCAAATCCGGTGAAGGCGAGTTTGTTTTTTCTAAAGCGGTACCATGTTTCGCCCATAAGACGACCTCCTTGTCAGTAGCGTATTTTTGGATCCAAAAAGCCATAGATGATGTCCACCACCAGGTTGATCACCACGAAGCCGGTGGCGATGAGGAGGATGCAGCCCTGCAGCAGGGCGTAGTCCCGGTTGGTGATGGCCTGCAGGGACAGTTGTCCGATGCCCGGCAGGGCGAAGATCTTTTCAATGACCACGCTGCCTCCCAGAAGGTAGCCCATCTGGATGCCCAGGACCGTGACGATGGGCACGAAGCTGTTTTTCAGGGCATGGTGAAAGATCAGACGTCTATTGGTCACGCCCTTGGCGTCCGCCATTTTGATGTATTCCTGTCCGAGGACTTCGAGCATGGAGGAGCGGGTCATCCGCATGATGACCGCCCCCACGGCGGTTCCGAGGGCGATGGATGGCATGATCATGTGGCGGAGATTTTCAAGGGGATCCACCCCGAAGCTGACGAAGCCTCCCGAGGGGAGCCACCTGAGATGGAGTGAAAAAAAGGCGATGAGCAGGATGCCCAGCCAGAAGTTGGGGATGGACACGCCCAGGAGACCGAAGACACTGGCGCCGTAATCCGTGGCGGAATTCCGCTTGACCGCGGCGATGGTGCCCAGGGGAATGGCCACGAAAACGGAATAGAGCAGGCTGATGAGCATGAGCTCCAGGGTCACGGGCAGGCGCTCCATGATGATCTTGACCACGGGCTCCTTGGTGAAGAAGGAGATTCCGAAATCGCCGGCCAGGACGTTTTTGAGCCAGATCAGGTACTGGACCGGCAGGGGCTGGTCCAGGCCGTACTTGGCCCTCAGGATCAGGGCCTGCTCTTCATTGTAATTGGCGCCCAGGAGAGCCGTGATGGTGTCTCCGGGAACCAGTCGAATCAAAAAAAAGGCAATGATGGATATGCCGAAAATGACAGGCAGTGCCACTAGAATTCTTTTGAGGATATACTTTAGCACCTTGTTTGAGCACCTCCTTGAGATGATGAAAAGAAAAGCCGGCTTAAGGAAGCCGGCTTTCCCTTAAATGGCACTTATTTTTCCAGCCAGGTGTTTTTGAGTGACTTCAAGGTGACGGTGGCGTTGACGTCAAAGCCCTTCACATGGTCTCTGTAGGCGGAAATCTGGTTGTTCACGTAGAGGAAGGCCATGGGAGCGTCGTCAGCCAGGATGTCCTGGGCTTCGTAGTAGATTTCTTTTCGGGCGGCCTGGTCAAGGGTGGTGCGGCCCTGGTCGAGGAGGGCGTCGAATTCCGGATTCGAGTAACCCTGCTGGTTCCACATGCCGTCGGTGTAGAAGATGTTGTAGAGGAATTCGTCGGGATCGATGAAGCCCACCCAGCCGATTTCCGTGAGTTCGAAGTCTCCTGAACCCAGTTTCTCAAAGTAGACGCCGGACTCAAGGGCGCTGACGGTGACGTCGATGCCCAGGGGGGCCAGCTGCTGTTTGGTCATCTGGGCGGCGGCGATGGCGATGTCGCTGTTGGAGAGGACGATCATCTCGACCGCGAAGCCGTCGGGATAGCCGCCTGCGGCCAGGAGTTCTTCAGCTTTCTCGAGATTCTGGGCGGGGTACATGTCCAGATCGGCGTAGGCCCAGTGTCCCGGAGGAATCATGGCGCCGGTGAGGACCGTGGCTTCACCGAATTTGATGGCCTGGTTCATGGCTTCCTTGTCGATGCCGTGGGCGATGGCCTGACGCACTTCCTTGACGGCCAGGGGACCCTCGCGCATGTTCATGCCGATGTACTCCCAGTAGCTGCCTGGAACGGAATCGATGACGATGCCGTCTTCTTTTTCAAGGGTCATGACATCCTTGGCGTCCACCTGGAGGATCAGATCCACTTCACCGGTGCGAAGGGCGGTGTTTCTGGCGGATTCCTCGGGGATGGGCTTGAGGACCACCTTGTCGAGATAGGGCAGGCCTTCTTCAAAGTAATCGTCGAATTTCACCAGGGTCATCTGCTGGTCCTTCTGCCAGGAATCCAGCATGAAGGGGCCGCTGCCGGCATCGACGGTGGCCAGGGAGCCGTCATTGGCTTCCACCACGTTTTTGTTGACGATGGCGGTCATGGGGTTGGCCAGGAAGGTGGTGAAGGGGGCCACCGGTTTTTCCAGGGTGATGACCACGGTGGTGTCGTCGGGGGTTTCAATGCTGACGAGACCCGCGAAGTAGGAGGCTCTGACCTCCTGCTCGATGATTCTTTCAATGGAATACTTCACGTCGGCGGCGGTCAAAGGATCGCCGTTGTGGAAGGTCACCCCTTCATGAAGCTCGAAGGTGTAGGTGAGGTTGTCGTCGGAAACCGAATAGCTCTTGGCCAGGTCTCCCTCGACTTCACCGTAGGTCCCCTCCTTGTATCGCAGGAGTCCGTTGTACATGTTCTCAATGTGTCGCATTTCTCCGGCGGCACTGACCACATGGGGATCCAGGGACTTCACATCGGTGAAGGGGAAGTCCGTGATGACGATTTCCCCGCCGTACTTGCTGTCTCCGGCAGGTTCCTCGGCGGCGGGCTCTTCGGCGGCGGGTTCTTCAGCGGCGGGTTCTTCAGCCGGTGCCGGCTCCTCCGCGGGTTGGCTGGCACAGGCGACCAGGGACAGGGCCAGAATCGCAATGAGCAGGAAACTTAGATACTTTTTCATTTTTCACCTCTCCAATCCTTATAGTGTCTCTCATGTTAACCGTACGTCAACTTATTATGCAAGAGTGATGCCAAGAGGCGGCAGGGAGGGGTGGGGGGAAAAGCGGGGTTTTTTCACCCTTTTCCCCGTTTTACAGGACATACGAAAATATAAAACCAACTGTAAGTCCTGTAAAGGACCGGTCCGGGGGTCGATTCCGGCAAAAATCCTTGGCATCAGACTTGCATTTTCAATAGGTCAGCAATTCACTGAAGGAGAGGATGAAATAGATGATGGACCAGCGAGTCGATGAACTCATCGAAAAATACTTCGACGGATGGGTGGCCATGCGCCGGCAGCTTCACCGGATGCCCGAACTGAGCTTTGAAGAGGTCGGGACCCGGGCCTTCATTGAGGATTTTCTAAAGGACTATGACCTTGTCCATCAGGAGGGCCTGACGGGGACCGCCCTGGCCGCCACCTTGAAGGGCGGGGGACCGGGAAAGACCGTCGCCCTCAGGACGGACATGGACGCCCTGCCTATTTCAGAAGAGGGAGACAAGCCCTACAAGTCACTGAATCCCGGCGTCATGCACGCCTGCGGCCACGACGCCCATATGACCATGGCCCTGGGGACCCTGATGGTCCTCAATGATCTGAAGGAGGATTTCAAGGGCCAGGTCAAGTTTCTATTCCAGCCGGCGGAGGAATCCGAGGGGGGTGCCGAGCCCATGGTCCGGGAAGGGGTGCTTGAAAACCCCCGGGTGGATTATGTTCTGGGCGGCCATGTCTGGCCGGAGCTTCCCGTGGGCACCGTGGGCATCAAGACCGGAGCCGTCATGGCCTCTCCGGATATTTTCGACATCGTCATCCGGGGAAAGGGCGGTCATGTGGGCAAACCCTATCTCACCGTGGACCCCGTCATGGTGGGGGCCCAGGTGGTGACGGGACTGCCGGCGGGGGTGGCCAGGGTCCTCAATCCCTTTGAACCCGTGGTGATCGGCGTCACCGCCTTCAACGCCGGGGACGCCTACAATGTCACACCGGCGGTCTGTCGGCTCAAGGGCACCGTCAGGACCTACCAGAACGAGATCCGGGACGTCATCAAGGACAAGATGGCGGCGGTGATCCGGGGGATCTGCGACACCTACGGGGCGGACTTTGAATTCACCTACCACAAGCGGTTCCCCCCCACCATCAATGACGAGGAACTCACCCTCAAGGTCATGGCTTCCGCCAGGGAGGCCCTGGGACCCGGAGGAGTGGTTCCCGTCAAGTACCCCTCCATGAGCGCCGAGGATTTTTCCTATTTCGCCATGGAGAGGCCGGGGACCTATCTCTACATCGGCACCCGCAATGAGGCCAAGGGAATCATCCATGAACTCCACCATCCCGCCTTCGATCTGGACGAGGAACTCTTCAAGGTGGGGGTCAAGGTCTATGTGACGGCCATCCTCGACTTGCTCGAAGAGGCGTGATCAAAGCGGCCTTGTAATGTTTACAACTTCACGTAAAACCCTTATAATGGCAGTGATGATGCGTCAAAAACCTGTCGAGGGAGAGTCCCTGCGGTGAGGCCGGAGGGGCTTTTTTGACTCCGGAAAAGCCGTTTCAGGCGGGGAGGAAGGCGGGTAAGCCATGTCAAAGGACCTGAAATTCTATTTCATTGCCACCGCCCTGCTTTTTCTGCTGGTGGTGTGGGGTCTTCTCCTGGGAGGACCGGCTCCCCTGGTCCTCGAGGCTCTTGAGGGCGGGCTTTCCCTGGACCGGCTCCGCCCCGGCGACCTGGTGGCCCTCGAGGGTGAGTGGCGATACTGGCCCTCGAGTCTCCATGAGGACATCCTTGACGGGACCGGGGCGCCGGCCGCCGTGACCCTCCCCCATCTCTGGACGGGGGAGGAGGCCGAGGGCTTCGCCACCTACGGGATGACCCTCAAGGGCCTGGATCCGGCCATGACCTACGGTATTTTCATCAAGGATGAGGCCATGGCCTACCGCCTCACTGTCGGGGGAGAGGTCCTGATTGAAAGCGGCCGGGTGGGGAGGGACAAGGCCTCCTATGAGCCCAGACTGGCGGCGGAGTGGTACGCCTTCAAGGCTTCTGAAGCGGGGGAGGCTGACCTCGTCATGGAAATCGCCAACTTCGACTACTTCAGGGGAGGCTTCTGGCTGGCCCCCTGGTGGGGACCTTTGACACGGTCAAGTACCAGGCCACCCAGCAGAAGCTGACGGAATTCTTCATTTTCGGTGTGATGCTGATTCTGGGACTGCTTTCTCTGGGCTTGTTTGCCCGGGAAAAGGGAGATCCCGTCATGCTGCATCTGGGAATCTTTTCCCTGCTGGTCGCCGTCCGGTCCCTGGTCACCGGCCACCGCCTCATCGTCCACCTCCTGCCCATGGTGCCCTTCATGGTTTTCAACCGCCTGGAATACCTTTTCGGCTACCTGCTCCTGCCCTTCGCGGGTCTGATCATCTGGCATCTCAATTTCCTTCCCGGCAATCCCCGGGTGAGACGAAGCTACCATTTCCTGGCCGCCTTCGCCATCCTGCTTTGCCTTGTGTGGGATGACCGCATCTACAGCAGCTATCTCGAGGTGTACCGCTACCTGGTGGTGGCCTACGGCATCTACTTCATCTACGTCATCAGCCGGGGCATTCTGGCCCGGCGTCCGGGAGCCGTCCCTGCCGCCTTCGCCTATGCCTTCGCCCTCACCGGCGGTTTTTTAGAGCTCTTCGTCGGGAATCTGCCTTATGTGACGGCCTTCGGCATTTTTCTCATGGTGGGGATTTTCTTCCAACTGGTCCTGGTCCGTTTTTCGGCCCTGATCAGCCACAAGGAGGAGTTGGAAGGCCGGATCGTCGTCGACAACCTCACCGGCGTCTACAACCGCCTCCACCTCGAAGAGGTCCTGGAGACCGGGGGTCTGGAGGCGAAGCCGGGTCGAAGCTGGTACCTGCTCTTCGTGGACATCGACCGGTTCAAGTCAGTCAACGACCTTTACGGCCATGGGGTCGGAGACCGGGTCTTAAAGATGGTGGCCGGACTGCTGAAGGCCTCCGTCAGGGAATCCGACCTGGTTTTCCGTTACGGCGGGGATGAATTCATCGTGGCGGTCTCCCTCAGTGAGGGAGAGCAGCTGGAGGCCCTGGTGGAAAGGATTCAAAGGGAGATCGCGGTCCCGGTGGGGCCCGGGAAGGAAAGCCTCGTCCTCCGCCTCAGCATCGGCACCGCCGGGGTCGGGGAGGGGAGCGACGCCATGAGGAAAGCGATTGAAGAAAGCGATGAGGCCATGTACCGGATGAAGAATTCGAAGAAATCCTGAGGTCTGCATCCTTTGTCATGAGTTAAAATGAAGACATCCTGCGATGTCTCGATCACACAGCATACAAGGAGGTAAATGAAAGTGAAACCGATCAAGTTGAGTGAAGGCATCTACAAACTGACCGCCAATGTGGAGGGTCTGCTCTTTGAAGGCATGTGGGACATGCCCCGGGATGCGGCGGTGAATTCCTATATCGTCAAGGGGGACAAGACCGCCATCATCGACGGCTTCTGCGACTGGGACGGGGTTCCCGAAAAGCTCTTCGAGCTGCTTGAAGCGCTTGAGATCGACCCCGCCACCATCGATTATCTGGTGGTCAATCACATGGAGCCGGACCACTCCGGCTGGATCCGGGACTTCAAAGGGATCTCGGAGGATTTCGAGGTGGTGCTGACCAAAAAGGCCGCCGCCCTGATGAAGGCCTACTACGGCCAGGAGGAGGGTGTTCGGATCGTGAAGACCGGGGACCGTCTGGACCTGGGCGGTGGGAAGGTCCTGGAATTCCACGAGGCCCCCAATGTCCACTGGCCCGAGACCATGATGACCCTGGAAAAGGAGTCCGGGACCCTCTTTTCCTGTGACATGTTCGGCGCCTTCGGCAAACTGGAGCAGGTCCACTTCGACGACGAGATGACGGCTCAGGACCGGCTGGTCTTCGAAGAGGAGGGTCTGCGCTATTTCGCCAATGTCATGGCCACCTTCTCCTCCCAGGTGAAAAAGGCCATCACCGTGGCGGAGAACCTGGGACCCGCCGTCATCGCCCCGGGCCACGGCATCGTGTGGCGGCAGAATCCCGGTGAAATCATCGAGACCTACAAGCGCTACGTGGACTACGCCCTCGAGGCCACCGGGGGGGACGTCACCCTTCTGTGGGGGTCCATGTACGGCCGCACGGAAGAGGCCGTCCGGCGGGTGGAGGCCCTCCTGGAGGCCCGGGGGGTCCGCTACCACAGCCTGCAGCTGCCCCAGACCACCTTCGGGGAGGTCCTGACCCGGGTGCTTTCTTCCTCCGGCGTCATCGTGGCGGCCCCCACCTACGAGTACCAGATGTTTCCTCCCGTGGCCATGGCCCTGGAGGAAATCGGCCGCAAGAAGCTGTGCGGTCGCAAGGCCTTCAGTTTCGGTTCCTACGGCTGGGCCACAGGCACGGAGCGGGAGCTTGAGGAGATCATGACCCGCTACCGGATGAAGTGGGAATTCGTACCCGGTTTTGTCTTCAACGGCCGGGCCGGTGAAGAGGATCTGACCACCATCGAGGCCGGAATCGAAGCCCTGCTGGACAAGGTCCGCCAGGAGGGTTGAAGGTTCCTCCGGCGGTGAAACGACTAAAAAAGTGTGAATCCTAAAAAGGTGCGTCCCCGGAAAGGGGCGCACCTTTTTTCGTCTCCAGGACTATTTCTTGCCGGACTGGACCAGCTCATAGAGGTCGTCCCGCCGGTTCTTGAGCAAGGTCACGGTGCCGGAGTGGCGGGACCGCTTGAGGAGCTCGAGGTCCACATCTCCCACGATGACCATTTCGATGTTGGGGGTGGTTTCCGCCATGATGCCGTCCCTGGGGAAGCTGAAGTCCGAGGGGGTGAAGATGGCGGACTGGGCGTACTGGATGTCCATGTTCTCCACATGGGTGAGGTTGCCCACGGTGCCGGCGATGACGGTGTAGATCTGGTTTTCCACCGCCCGGGCCTGGGCGCAGTAGCGGACCCTGAGGTAGCCCTGGCGTTCATCGGTGCAGAAGGGGGTGAAGATGATGTTGGCCCCCTGGTCCGTGACGATCCGGGCCAGCTCGGGGAATTCGATGTCGTAGCAGATGAGGATGGCGATCTTGCCGCAGTCGGTGTCGAAGACCTTGATTTCATCCCCGGTGGCGATGCCCCACCACTGCTCCTCGTTGGGGGTGATGTGGAGCTTGTACTGCTTGTCGATGGTGCCGTCCCTTCTGAAAAGGTAGGCGATGTTGTAGATCTTCCCCTCCTCCTCGACGAAGTGGGAGCCCCCGATGATGTTGACGTTGTAGCGGACCGCGAAGTCGGAGAAGATTTCGATGTAGGCCTCGGTGTACTGGGTGAGTTTTCTCACCGACTGGCTGGGGGTGTCCTGGTCCATGTAGGAGAGGAGCTGGGTGGTGAAGATCTCCGGGAAGACCACGAAGTCGGACTTGTAGTTGGAGGCCACGTCCACGTAGTATTCGCACTGGTGGGCGAACTCCTCGAAGGAGTCGATTTTCTTCATCATGTACTGGATGACGCAGATTCTCACGGGGAAGGCGGTCTTGAAATGCCGTTTGCTGGCGGCCTGGTATTCAATGTTGTTCCACTCCATCAGGGTGGCGTATTCCAGGGAGGAATCGTCGTCGGGCAGGTACTTCTTGATGATCCGCTTGAGGATGAAGCCGCTCATGAGCTGGAAGGTGAGAATGGGGTCGTAGAGGTCCTTGGCCATCACCGCCTCGGCGTACTGGCGGGGGGTCATGGTGTCGGCGTGCTTGTGGTAGCCGGGAATCCGGCCGCCGATGACGATGCTTTTGAGGTTCAGCCGCTGGGCCAGCTCCTTGCGGGCCTCGTAGAGGCGTTTGCCGATCTTCATGTTGCGGTAGTCGGGATGGACCATGACTTCAAGGCCGTAGAGGTTGTCCCCCTCGGGGTTGTGGTTGGTGATATAGCCCTTGTCGGAGATCTCGTCATAGGTGTGCTGGTCGCTGTATTCGTCGAAATTGACGATGAGACTCGAGCTCGAGCCCACCAGGACCTCGTCGACCTCGATGACGATCTGGCCCTCGGGGAAGACCCTGAGGTGGCTTTGCAGCTGGGAGAGGGTCCAGGGGATCATCCTGGGAAAACAGAGCTTTTCCAGGGCGATGACCGCCTCGAAATCCTCCCGTTTCATGTTGCGGACGATGATTTTGGTTTCGAATTTCTTCAGATCGATATCAGCCATGCGTCTCACTCCAAATCTTCTAGATACCCTCATTATACCGGATGAGGGGGGTGGTGGCAAAAAAGAAAAGATCCGGACCAGGGGGCCGGATCTTGCAGGGTGAAATCTAGAGATGGTAGTACATTTTGAATTCCTCGGGGTGGGGCATCCGGGCCAGCTTCTCATGCGCCTTCCTCAGACGGGCGATCTGGTTGTCGATGAGGTTCTGGCTGAAGACCCCGTCCCGGGTGAGGAAATCGTGGTCCTTTTCCAGGGCGTCGGCGGCCTCGAGGAGGTTGGTGGGCAGGCCCTTGACCAGGTCCTTTTGATCCTCCGGCAGGTCGTAGAGGTTGATGTCATAGGGGCCGAAGCCTTCCTTGACCGGGTCGATCCGGTTTTCGATGCCGTCGATCATGGCCATGAGGACGGCGGAGAAGGCGAAGTAGGGGTTCATGGTGCCGTCGGGGGACCGGATTTCAAACCGCTTCTCCATGGGCTGGGTGGCGTAGCCGGGAATCCGGATCACCGCGCTGCGGTTGGAGGTGGCGTAGCAGATGCTCACCGGGGCCTCGAAGCCGGGGACCAGCCGCTTGTAGGAGTTGGTGGAGGGGTTGGTGAAGGGCATGAGGGCCGCGGCGTGCTTGAGGAGGCCGCCGATGGCGTGCAGGGCCATGTCGGAGAGGCCGGAGTAGCCCTTTTCATCGTAGAAGAGGGGCTGGCCGTCTTTGAAGAGGTGCATGTGGATATGCAGGCCGTTGCCGGCTTCACCGTTGAAGGGCTTGGGCATGAAGGTGACGGTCTTTCCCGCGGCCTCGGCGAAGGCCTTGAGGAAGTACTTGATCTTCATGGTGGAGTCCGCCATCTTCACCACGTCCTCGTGGATGACCTCGATCTCCACCTGGCCCGGGCCGCCGTTCTCCGAATGGTGGTACTTGATGGGGATGCCGATTTCCTCAAGGGCGAGGGAGACGGTGTTGCGCAGGTCGGCGCTGAGGTCCTGGGGCCGGTCGATGTGGTAGCCGTTGTAGGAGCGCAGGGCCAGGCCCCGGTTGCCTCCGATTTCACCGGCTTTCCAGGTCCCCTGGTCGGAGTCGATGAAGACCTCCATGTGGTTGACTTCATTCTTGACGGCGACCTCGTTGAGGACGTAGAATTCGAATTCGGGTCCGAACTTGGCTTCGTCGGCGATGTCCAGGTCCGTGAGGAGCTTCTTGGCCTTTTCCACCAGGTAGCGGGGGTCGTCTTCAAACCGGACCCGGCCGTCTTTGAGCTGGTAGATGTTGCCGATCATGACCAGGGTGGGGATCCGGGCCAGGGGTTCCAAAAAGGCCGAGGTGATGTCGGGGATGAAAACCATGTCGGATTTTTCCACGGACAGAAAGCCGTAGCTCGACCCGTCGAAACCGATGCCCTGAACCAGGGTTTCCTCGGTGAACCGGGTGGCTGGAATGCTGAGATGATGCCAGCGGCCGGTGGTGTCGATGATTTTGAAATCAACGATCTTGATGCCCTTGCCGTCCATGTACTTGCGGACTTCTTCATAGGATTTGAACATAGGAGCCTCCTTGTATTGAGTGGTACCTGTAAAGAACGCAAATGCCATGCCAAGAAAAAAGGGGGCAAAAGGGGGTGTTATCGGGGTGAAAATGGGGTTATAATGGATTTGAATGGGATATTATCCAGATAGGAGAGATCGTTTTGAAAAAAATCGCGGTTTTGGTCATCGAGGACCGGATGGGTGAAATCTTCTGCCGGGAGTTGAGGCAGATTTTTGAAGACCAGGTCCAGGTGGACTACTATTGCCCGGGCAAGGCCTCCCAGCCCCTCATCCAGGACGCCGGGGTGGTCCTTTATACCGACCCCAGCATCCTCATTGAAATGATGGACCGCATCCAATCCCCCGCCCCCCTGGTCATGATGAAGCGGACCATCACCGGGGAGGGCATCCGCCGCCTGCGAAGCCTGGACAAGGGGAAAAGCGCCTATGTCTACAATCTCAACAGTTTCATGGCCAACGAAACCCTGGCCACCCTCTATGGCTTCGGCCTGGAGGGGCTGAGCCTGTTTCCCCTGGAACCCGGCATGAGGGTGGCGGACCAGGTGGACTATATCATCACCCCCGGGGAACTGGAGGGGCTGGAAGGCTACGGGGACCGGCTGGTGGACATCGGCAACCGGATCTTCGATCCCTCCACCATCCTGGACCTGATCGCCACCCTCAATCTCGACCGGCGGTGGGCCGACCGGATCATCAGGCGCTACGCCGCCCGGGTCCCCGCCTACTGGAAGGGGCTGCGCAACACCCTCTTCGACAAGCGGATGCTCTCCGGTCATCTGGATCTGGTAATGAACGAATACGACCGGGGGGTGGTCCTCCTGGACGACAAGGAGGAGATCCTGCTACTCAATGAAGCGGCCGCGGAGATTCTCGGCAGGGACAGGGCCTTGCTGGAGGGGGAGTCCCTGGACGCCCTGATCGCGAGTTTCCCCGGCTTCAGGAAGCTCAAGGCGGCGGGAGACCACCAGGGGGAGATCCTGGACCTGGGGGGGCAGCGGGTGGTGGTGGACCTCAAGGAGGTCCACTATGAGGGGGTCTTCTTCGGAAAACTGATTTTCATGAAGGTCTACTCGGAGCTCCTCAAGGAGCAGAGCCGGCTCCACCGCCAGCTCATGGGCAAGGGCTACTATGCCAAGTACACCTTCAAGGATATCCTCGGCGACCATGAGGCCGTCAAGGAGACGATCCGGATCTGCCGGAGCATCGCCGACTCCTCCTCGGCGGTCCTCCTTCTGGGGGAAACCGGTACCGGCAAGGAACTCTTCGCCGGGGCCATCCACAACGACTCCCCCAGGAGAAAAAGGCCCTATATCGCCATCAACTGCGCCACCCTGCCGGAGAATCTTCTGGAGTCGGAGCTTTTCGGCTACGAGGGGGGGGCCTTTACCGGGGCGAAAAAGGGGGGCAAGCTGGGGGTCTTTGAAAAGGCCCAGGGCGGGACTCTCTTCCTGGACGAGGTGGGGGAGATCCCCCTGCAGCTTCAGGCCAGACTGCTGAGGGCCCTGCAGGAAAAGGAAATCATGCGGGTGGGGGGGGACGCCATCATCCATGTGGATGTGAGGATCATCGCCGCCTCCAACCGGGACCTGGACCGGATGGTGACGGAGGGTCTTTTCAGAAGGGACCTGTTCTACCGCCTCAACGTCTTCAGTATCAGACTCCCCGCCCTGAGGGACCATCTTGAGGACCTGCCCCTCCTGGCGGCGCATTTCCTGGCGGAGCTGGGGGAAAGCCGCGAAGTCCACGAGAGCTTTGAAGACTTCGCCCGCCAGTACCCCTGGCCGGGGAACGTCCGGGAACTCAAAAACACCCTGGAGTACATGGTGAGGATGACCGGGGGCCCCCTCCATGTCCGGCATCTCCCGGGCAACCTGAAGGGGCTTCATCTCAAGGGGGACAGCCCCCGGGACCGGGTCCTGGAAATCATCGCCCGCCGGAGCGCCCTGGGCCTGGGCACGGGCAGGCGGTCCATCATGGAGGATTTCTCCCGAAGCTACTATCCGGTGAGCGAGGGAAAGATCAGGGAGTATATCGAGGACCTCCAGGCCCGGGGAAGGATCCGGGTATTCAAAGGAAGAAAGGGCTGCCAACTGGTGGAATAAGTTTAACTTGCCTTATGGGGGTCATGGGGTGTATGATAGATTGGTTGAAAGTTGAACAAAAAAAGGAATGAAAATATGAATCAGAGAATAATCAATGTCGCCGTAATCGCTCACGTGGATGCGGGAAAATCAACCCTGGTGGATGCGCTGCTTTCCCAGAGCGGGGTCTTCAGGGAGAATGAAGTCGTGGTGGAACAGGTGATGGACTCCAATGACCTTGAGAGGGAACGGGGCATCACGATTTACTCGAAAAATTGCTCCATCGAACATTCGGGGCTTAAGATCAATATCGTGGATACGCCGGGTCATGCGGACTTTTCCTCTGAAGTGGAGCGGATCATGAAGACCGTGGATACGGCCATTCTGCTGGTGGATTCCAGCGAAGGCCCCATGCCCCAGACCCGGTTCGTCCTGCAGAAGGCCCTGGGCCACGGGCTCAGACCCATCCTCTTCATCAACAAGATCGACAAAAGGGACCAGCGGGCCCACGAGGTGGTGGACATGACCTTCGACCTCTTCGCCGAGCTGGGGGCCACGGATGAACAGCTGGAGTTCCCCATCATCTACGGTGTGGCCAAGGAGGGGGTGGCCATGAGGGAAATGGAGGAGGAATCCTCGGACCTCGAACCTCTTTTCGACCTCATCAAGGCCCATGTGACCCCTTATCCTGACCTGAGGGATGAACCCCTGCAGATGCAGGTCTCCTCCCTGGGCTACGATGACTACATCGGACGTCTGGGCATCGGCAGACTCACCAAGGGGACGATTTCCCAGGGAGAGTACGTGGCCATTTCGAGAAGAGACGGCACCATCAACAGGGGGAAGATCGCCAAGGTCTTCGTCAACGAGGGTCTCAAGCGCCGGGAGGTGCCGGTGGCCTATAGCGGGGACATCGTCATCATCGCGGGCATACCGGATATATCCATCGGGGAGACCATCTGCGACCCGGAGGACATCCAGCCCATGGCCCTGATTGATATCGAGGAGCCCACCCTGGCCATGAATTTCCTGGTCAACGATTCCCCCTTTGCGGGGAAAAGCGGCAAGTACGTGCCCTCCCGCCACATTGAAGCCCGGCTTAAAAAAGAGCTCGAGGTCAATGTCG
>JAGYOH010000019.1 GCA_018399635.1 Clostridia bacterium | reverse complement strand
TCATTGCAAAAAAAACGGTGGACAATAGAATCATGATGATGCCTTTATCGTGGGATTTCATAGGGGCTCCTTCAAGTTTGATTGCCCCTATGATATCATAATCCGCGGCAGATTTTGAGGTGAAATGATGAAGGCTTTGATGAAAGGTATTCTAAAAGGCGTCTATCGCGGCCTGGTGTATGCCCTGATCCTGGGGCTGGCGGGGGCGATGGCAGGCTGCTGGTGGGGGACGGACATGGTCCGGGGGGCGAGCTATGGGATTTTTGCCGGCGGGACGCTGGTGATGGCCTTCGCCGTCGGACAGCTCATCGGTTCACCCAGGAAGCGGATGGCCTTCTTTTTTGGAGGGAAGCTGGAAAAGGGCAGGGTCGGCCCCCTGACCGAGGCCGGGAAAAGGGAAAGAGATTTCACCCGGAGTGGCTTTTACGAAGCCCTCATCGGTGTGATCCTGATCGGAGCGGGATTTTTGCTGGATGCCATTGCCCGTTTGGAATGAGTTGCCTAATTCTCATAATGTGGTAAAATAATATGAGCTTGAATGGAAAGGGGTACCCCATGAACTCCCAACTCAAAATTTTTTTAGTGGCATTTGTCGCCTTCTCACTCTTCATCGGTTCTGCCATATTTGCCTTTGACAAATATTATTATACCGACAGCTATGTGGACCAGGACGTGGAATTCGTCCTTGAGGACAGTTCCTTCGACAACCAGGAGGAAAAGTCGGCCTATGAAAAGCTGATTGCAGAAAGCGACAGGGTCAATATCCTGATTTTCGGCCACGACGGCGGCCGCTCCGACACCATCATGGTGGCGAGTTATGACTTTGGCGCCCGGATCCTGGACCTCATCTCCATCCCCAGAGATACCTACCACTATGTTCCCGGCCATGATTTGCAGGGGCAGAACAAGATCAATGCGGTCTACGGCTTCCCGGGAGACGAGGGAGGCTCCATCGGACTTCTGACGGCGATCCAGGAGCTTTTAGAGGTACCGGTTGATTATTACATCAAAATGGACTACGATGGAGTTGAAGCCGTGGTGGACGCCCTGGGCGGCATCAGGGTCGACGTCCCCTTTGACATGAAGTATGACGATCCGACGGCGGAACCGCCCCTCCATATCGATATCAAGGCGGGTACCCAGGTCCTGAGCGGTGCCAAGGCCATGGAGTACCTCAGATGGCGGAAGAACAACGGTGAAGTCGGGGAGGGTGATCTTCCCCGGATTGAAAGACAACAGGAATTCATGGCCCTCCTGGCTGAGAAGTCCCTGAGTTACAAGCTGCCCACAGTGGCCAATACCGTGTTCCAGTACGTCAAAACCAACATGCCCCTTGACCGGGTGCTCTACTATGCCACCAAGGCGGTGGGCTTCGACATGGAGAATCTCAACCGCTATCGGATTCCCGGAGAGGTCAGCAGCAACGGGGGATCCTATTACATCCACGATCCTGATGAAACCCAGAACATGATCATCGAAATCTACTCCCAGGAGTAGGTCGACGGGTTTTGTCGTATAATACTGAAAGGAAGGGAATATCATGAAAATCTTGTTTTACGGCGCCTATGTGTTTTTTTCAGCGGTCTCGAAATTCTTTGAGCATATGGCCATCCTTTTCAACAAGGCGGCCAATCTGCTGAAGCCGAAGAATGCCCTTGAATGGGGAATTCTCATCATTGCCATCATTCTTCCCTTTGGCTTGACCGCCTATATCCTGTACAAGTACTTTTCAAGCAAAAAAACAACCCAGTGATTTTTCACTGGGATTTTTTTATGAGGGCTTCAGCGACCTCGTTGATATTGCCGGCCCCCAGGGTGAAGAGAAGGTGGTCCTGGTTCAGCCGGGGCATGAGGTGCTCGAGAATTTCTTCAAAGGAGGACAGGTAGGTGACCATCTTCCCCCTTTTGGCAATCAGGGCCTCCAGATCCCGGGTGTGGATTTCCAGGGTGTTTTTTTCCCTGGCGGCGTAGATGTCGGTGAGAATGATTTCATCCGCCTGGTCGAAGGCCGCGGAAAATTCCATCAGGAGTTCCTTGGTCCGGGTGTAGGTATGAGGCTGGAAAACGGCGATGATTTTTTTTGCTTCAAGCTTTCGGGCGGCCTCCAGGGTCGCCTTGATTTCGTTGGGATGATGGGCGTAATCATCGTAAATCTCCGCGCCCTGGTAGGCGCCGAGATGCTCGAAGCGACGATGGGCGCCCTTGAATTTTTTGAGGGCCTTGACGATGGTCGCAAGATCGATTCCCAGGTGATGGGTCAGGGAGATGGCGGCGAGGCTGTTGTAGATATTGTGCCGCCCCGGGACCGACAACTCGATTTTACCAAGAGGCTTCCCCTTGAGGAACAGGTCGAACTTGGGCAGCCCCTTTTCGTCGTAGGTGATATTGGCTGCCATGTAGTCGGCCTCCGATGCGATGCCGAAGGTGAGGATCTGTTTGCAGTTCGAATTGTTGTAGACCTTTTTTGCGTTGAAGTCATCGATGTTGATCAAGAGCACCCCATCCTCGGGGAGCTTCTGGGTCAGCCGATGAAAGGCACTTACGATATGGTCGAGATTGTCATAGTAATCAAGATGATCCTCGTCGATGTTCAGGATCACGGCCATGTTGAAATTGAAATCCAGAAAATTCTCCCGGTATTCACAGGCCTCGGTGACGAACAGGTCTCCCTTGCCGATTCTGGCATTGCCGCCGACGGCTTCGACCTCGGCACCGATGAAGATGGTCGGGTCGAGATCGGTTTCTCCCAGGATGACCGCCACCATGGAGGTGGTGGTGGTTTTTCCGTGGGCGCCTGAAATGGCGACGGAGTCAGGGTATTCCTTCATGATCAGTCCCAGCATCTGTGATCTTGAAATGGTCTCGATGCCCAGGGTCCTGCCCCGGACGAGCTCAGGATTATCCTCGGATACGGCGGAGGTATAGACGATCAGGTCCACGTCATCGTGAACGTTGTCTGAAGCGTGGGAATAGGTGACCTTCGCTCCCAAGGATTCGAGGTGGCGGGTGATGGAACTGGACTTGATATCGGATCCGGAAACCTTGAGGCCATATGTCAAGAGAATCTCGGCAATGGCACTGACGCCGATGCCGCCGATTCCTACCAGATGAACGTGTTTGAGGTCCCTTATTTCATTCATTTCATCTCTCCTTGTTGGTTAATGCAAGGAAAATTATATCACATCCCGTAAAAATTGTGGAATGATTTTTCCGGGGAGGGCAAATGGGGGGAATCGGGCCGATATTTTCGAATTATATTAAAATCCCGCTAAAAAGATGATAAGATGAATCTATCAAACTAATGGACGTGATGAGATGAAAAGGAACATGCGGGTAGGTGCGATATTGAAGACCTTGATGGATTATCCCGGAGAAATTTTCACCTTGAATTATTTTTCCGAAAGACTCAAGGCGGCCAAGTCGAGTATCTCCGAGGATATCGTGATCATCAAGGGGCTTTTCAGGGAACTGGACCTGGGCTCCATCGAGACCATCACCGGGGCTTCCGGCGGCGTCATGGTGAAGCCCTTCAAATCCGAGGAGGACCGAAGACTCCTGCTGGACAGGCTTTCCAAGGTTCTCATGGAAAAAAACCGCAGGATACCCGGTGGCTTTCTTTATTATGCCGACATTCTCTACCAGGCCCACTATGTCAAGGATCTGGGAGAAATGATCGCCCAGCGCTTTTTCCATGATAAAATCGACTATGTGATGACCATCGAAACCAAGGGAATCACCCTGGGATTGATGACCGCCAATTACCTCAACGTGCCCCTGGTGGTGGCTCGCAAGGACAACCGGATTTCGGAGGGAGCCACCATCAGCATCAATTATGTCTCGGGATCCACCGGCAATCTTTCAAGCATGTACTGTGCCAAACGCGCCATCAAAAGGGGCAGACGGGTGCTCATCGTGGATGATTTTCTACGCGGCGGAGGGACCATCAGGGGGATGATGGACCTGGTCGAAGAATTTGAATCAGAGGTGGTGGGGGTCGCCGTTTTCATTGACAACCGGGATCAAGGGAAAAAAATGATCCGGGATTACTATGCGATTTTGAATATGGAAACTGTCGGGGATGAAATTCACGTTAAAGGGCAGGGATTGTAGGACCAAATTATTACAATTCTCTGAAATATATGGTATGATTGTACTGAGATTTGATCAGCGAAAGGTAGGGGAGAAGGTATGAATATAACTGATGTTAGGATTAGAAAAATCAATGAAGAGGGGAAAATGAAAGCTATTGTGTCTGTCACTTTTGAAGACGCCTTCGTTGTACATGACATCAAGATCATCGAAGGACAAAACGGTTTGTTTGTCGCCATGCCCAGTAGAAAAGTAGCTGAAGGAGATTACCGGGATATCGCCCACCCCATCAATTCTGACACGAGAAACCAGCTTCAGGATCGAATTTTTGAGGAATACGAAAGGGTAAAACTTGAAATGGCTGCGGAGCATCAGGATGAAGCAATTCTTGATGAAGCTCCGGAGGAAGAGGCTGAAGAAGAAGACTAAAGAGATTCAGAGGAATCTCTTTTTACTTGGAGGGAGATCAATTGAAAGTCAAACCCATCATTCTGGCGGCCGGCCAGGGCACCCGGATGCGCTCAAAACTGCCCAAGGTGCTTCACCCGATTGCCGGACTGCCCATGGTCGAGCATGTGATCAGACTTGCCAAAAAGTCGGGGGATGAACGCCCCGTGGTGGTCATCGGCCACCAGGGAGAGCTCCTTGAAGCGGCGCTCAAAGAAAGCGGTGTGGACCTGGTCTATCAAAGAGAACAGCTGGGTACGGCCCATGCGGTGAAAATGGCCGCAGACCACATCCGGGAGGATCAGCTGGTCCTGATTCTCTACGGGGACACCCCCTTGATTCAGGAGGCCACCCTTGAGGGCTTTTTGAACCAGCATTTCAGATCGGAAAGGGATTTGAGCGTCCTGACCATGAAGGTGCCTGCTCCCGGGGGCTACGGCAGAATCGTCAGGAAAGAGGGCCTGCTGTGGAAAATCGTCGAGGAGAAGGACGCGGATCCAGAGGAAAAGTTGATCGATGAGGTCAACAGCGGCATTTATCTGGTGAGAGGGAAACTCCTCAAGGAGGCCCTTGAAAAAATCGACAACCAAAACCGGCAAAGGGAATATTATTTGACGGATCTGGTGGAAATATTCCACCGCGAGGGTTATAATATAGACGCTTATTGCGCTGAGAATCATGAAGAGTTTCTGGGCATCAACGACCGGGTCCAGCTCTCCCTGGGGGAAAAGATTCTAAGGGAACGGATCAACCGGGGATGGATGCTCAGAGGAGTCACCCTGACGGACCCCGCCGCCACCTACATTGATTCAGACGTCACCATCGGAATCGATACGGTGGTTCACCCCGGAACCGTCCTCAAAGGCCATACCGTCATCGGTGAAAACTGTACCATCGGACCGAGGGCGGTGATTGAAGACAGCCTGGTTTCCGATGAAGTCGTGATCAGGGAATCCCAGGTCATGGCCAGCAGCATAGACTCGGAGTCCACCGTGGGGCCCTTCGCCTATATCCGGCCGGGATCGAGGATCGGCAAGAAAGTGAAAATCGGTGATTTTGTCGAAGTGAAGAACTCTGTCATCGAGGACGGAGCAAAGGTCTCTCACCTGACCTATGTGGGAGACGGTGACGTGGGCCGGAATGTCAACCTGGGCTGCGGGGTGGTTTTCGTCAATTACGACGGCAAGGAAAAGCATCGCACCGTGGTGGAAGCCGATGCCTTCATCGGTTGCAACACCAACCTCATCGCACCGGTCACCGTGAGAAGGGGGGCCTATGTGGCCGCCGGGACCACCCTGACCCATGAAGTGCCGGAGGACGCCCTGGCCATCGGTCGTGAAAAACAGAGGAATATTGAAGGATGGGTCACAAGAAGACGAAAGAAGTAGGGAGGACAGTATGCATAATCAAGGGAAGAGAATCAAAATTTTCTCCGGTAATTCAAATCCTGAATTAGCCAATAAAATCTGCAGCGAGCTGGGGATCCCCCTGGGGGACGCCACGGTGAAGAATTTCAGTGATGGTGAGATATCGGTCAACATCGGTGAAACCGTCAGGGGGGCGGATGTCTTCGTCGTCCAGTCGGTATCGCCGCCCCTGGTCAACCGTTATCTCATGGAGATGTTGATCATGATCGATGCCCTCAAGCGGGCTTCAGCCGGCAGGATCACGGCCGTAGTGCCCTATTACGGTTATGCCAGACAGGATCGCAAGGCCAAGGCAAGGGACCCGATTTCAGCCAAGCTCGTGGCGGATCTCATCACGGCGGCCGGCGCCGACAGATTGCTGACCATGGATCTTCATGCGGCCCAGATCCAGGGATATTTCAATATCCCGGTGGATCATCTCATCGGATCTCCCATTCTTGCGGACTACTTCATTGAAAAGGACATCCAGGATCTCGTGGTGGTGTCACCGGACCTTGGCAGTGTCACCAGGGCCAGAGCCTTCGCCAATCGCCTCAACTGCGGCATCGCCATCATTGACAAGTCCCGACCTGAGCCCAATGTGTCGGAGGTCATGCACATCATCGGCAATGTGGAGGGAAAAAATGTCATTCTGATCGATGACATGATCGATACCGCGGGGACCATCACCAACGGGGCCGAAGCGTTGAAGGATATCGGGGCAAGGGATATTTACGCCTGCTGCACCCATGCGGTCTTTTCCGGTCCCGCCATCGACCGGATCAAGAAATCCAGTCTGAAGGAAGTGGTGGTGACAGACACCATCAAGCTCGCCGACGATATGCGACTGGGCAATATCAGGGAGCTTTCCGTGGCGTCCACCTTTGCCGAAGCCATCAGAAGGATTTTCAACGACGAATCCGTTTCCACCCTATTTGACTGATCCGTTGCAACTGGGCCCTCGGGCTCAGTTGTTTTTGCAAAGCAATTGTGCGACATGGAGGCTTAAATGAAAATGATCGTCGGCCTGGGTAATCCAGGGAAAAAATACGACTTGAGTCGTCACAATATCGGATTCATCGTTCTGGACTATTTTTCACGGGAAATGAGGATGCCCGTCACCAAGGTGAAGTTCAAGTCCTATACCGGTGAATACCTTTACAAGGGAGAGAAGATCCTTCTTTTGAAGCCCCAGACCTATATGAACCTGTCGGGTGAGGCGGTCAGGTCCGCCATGGATTATTACGGCATCGACCCCGGGGACCTCCTCGTGGTCTATGATGACGTGGACATCCCCTTGGGAAGCATTCGACTTCGGAAAAAGGGCAGTGGCGGCACTCACAACGGCATGAGAAATATCATCTATCACCTCAATGAAGATGAGTTTCCCAGGCTGCGCTTCGGAATCGGGAAAAACGACCAGATTCCCTTGAAGGACTATGTCCTGATGAATTTCCCCAAGGACGAGTTCGAGATACTCAGAGGCAGTGTCCAGGATGCCGCCGGGGCCATCGGGGTCTTTATCGAGGACGGCATCGATGCCGCCATGAACCGGTACAACAAAGTGGTGACCAAATGAGTCTGTATCGCGAAATTTTCAATCATTCCATCTCCTTTGACGAACTGCAAAAGGCCATCAGAGATGACCTGAACCGGGTGGGTGTCTCCGGAGTGACGGAGTCCGTCGGGAGTTTTTTGCTGTCTCAAATCCAGGACCTGTCCAGGAGGAGCACCATTTTTGTCGTGTCATCGGAAAGCACGGGACAGAGGATGGCGGAGGAGATCCGCGGCGTCTCGGACTGCGAAGTCCTGTTTTTACCCAAAAAGGAATTGATGCTGAGTCATATCTATACCCAGAGCAAGGAAATCATTTTTGAAAGGGTCGGGGTTCTGAACCAGGTCAGCGACCTTCAAGAGCCTGTGATTCTGGTGGTGGGTATTGAGGCGCTGATCTATCGCCTGATGGATCCTGAAGTCTTCAGGAGCAATCAGATTCCCCTCGAGGTGGGAAGGGAAAGGGCCTTCGATTCTCTCAAGGACCACTTGATCCAGATGGGCTACGAACGGGTGGACATGGCCCAGACCCCCGGGCATTTCAGTGTCAGGGGGGGGATTCTGGATGTTTTTGATCCGGGCAATCCCAGGCCGCTTCGGATTGAATTTTTCGGGGATGAAGTGGACAGCATCCGGTATTTTGACGAAAACACCCAGAAATCCCTGGAAAAGCTTTCAGCCACCGTCCTGAGGCCCGCCATCGAAGGGGTCTTCAAGGAAGAGGAGATCCAGTACCTCATCGAGACCCTCAGGGAGCAGCGCCACATCGACTTCGCCAAGGAGATCGAGGGGGGGCTTTACCGGGAGCATCTGGATCAGCTGCTGCCCTATATTGAAAAAAGAATCTACACGATCCTCGACTATCTGCCCGACGCCCGGCTGGTTTTCATGGATTACGACCGGGTCATGGACCGCTACAGGCAAATCCTCGGGGATTTCGACATGAGATTCCAGGAACTCTATTCCCAGGGAGAGGTCTTGAAAAGCCAGTGGGAAATGGTCCTCCGGGAGGAGGGCTTTCTCAAGGGGATCGACAGAAGAAAAATCATCAATCTCACCACCCTCTCCGCCATCGACCAGACCCTTGGTTTTGATGAAATCATCAATTTCAAGGTGGGATCCCCCAACGAGTACTTCGGAAAGACGGACCGGCTCTTCGAGGATCTGAAAAAATACCGGCACCGGGGCTACCGCATCATTCTCCTGGTGGAGGATGAAGAGAAAATCGAGTTCTTGAAGAGAACCGCCTCTGACCAGGGGGTGGTTCTGGACCACGTCCTGGGCATCAAAGACCAGCTGGTTGCCAGCCAGATCGCCCTGATCAGGGGTGCCCTGGAAAAGGGATTCGTCCTGCTGCCCACCAAGACCATGGTCATCACCGAGAAGGAAATATTCGGCATCCGAAAGAAACGCCGCACCCGGCGGTTCGGGGACAATGCCCAGGTGATCCGCTCCTTCAGAGAACTCAACGAAGGGGACTACGTGGTTCACGAGGGGCATGGCATCGGGCGCTATCTGGGGATTGACCAGGTCGCGGTGGAGGGTCTGATCAAGGACTTTCTGAAAATCCAGTACAAGAATGAAGAGTATCTCTATATCCCTATCGGCCAGCTGCAGCTGATTCAAAAATATGTGGGAAGCGATGCCGAGAAGGTCCAGGTCAACCGCCTGGGGACGCCGGAATGGTCGAAAACCAAGGCCAGGGCCAAAAAGGCCATTGATGATATGGCGGAGGAACTGATAGCGCTCTATTCCGAGAGGATGGCCCTGAGGGGCCACGCCTTTGCCGGAGAAGGCCCCTGGCAGCAGGAATTCGAGAGTCTGTTCCCCTTCGAAGAAACCCCGGACCAGCTCAAAAGCGCTGAGGAGATCAAGAGGGACATGGAGCGGGTGGTTCCCATGGACCGGCTTTTGTGCGGGGATGTGGGTTATGGCAAGACGGAGGTCGCCCTGAGGGCGGTTTTCAAGGCAGTGGTGGATTCCAAGCAGGTGGCGATTCTGGTCCCCACCACCCTCCTGGCCCAACAGCACTACAATACGATTTTTGAACGTTTTTCAAAATATCCCATCAAAGTCGAAATGCTTTCCAGATTCAAGACCAAAAAAGAAAACGACCAGACGGTGGAAAAGCTCAAAAAAGGTCTGGTGGACATCGTGGTGGGAACCCACAGACTGCTTTCCGAAGATGTCAAGTTCAAGGATCTCGGCCTGCTTGTCGTGGATGAAGAACAGCGATTCGGGGTCAGACACAAGGAGAAGATCAAGACCCTCAAGTCCACTGTGGACGTGCTCACCCTGACAGCCACCCCCATCCCCAGAACCCTTCACATGTCCATGATAGGCATCAGGGATCTCAGTGTCATCGAGGATCCACCGGAGGACCGCTATCCCATTCAGACCTATGTGATGGCTTATCGGGAGAACATCATCCGGGAAGCCGTGCTCAGGGAAATCGACCGCAACGGCCAGGTGTTCTTCGTGTACAATCAAGTCAAGGACATCGATACCATGACCGGTCATCTCAGTGATCTGGTGCCTGAGGCCCGGGTGGCCTACGCCCACGGACAGATGAATGAGATGCTTCTGTCCAAGGTGATGATCGGGTTTCTCAACAAGGAATTTGACGTCCTGGTCACCACCACCATCATCGAGACGGGGCTCGATATCCCCAATGTCAACACCATCATCATCCACAATGCCGACAAGATGGGGCTCAGTCAGCTTTACCAGCTGAGGGGCAGGGTGGGGCGGAGCAACCGGGTGGCCTATGCCTATCTCACCTATCATCGGGGAAAGGTGATCAGCGAGGTGGCTCAGAAGAGACTCCTGGCCATCAAGGAATTCACGGAGCTGGGTTCCGGATTCAAGATCGCCCTGAGAGACCTTGAAATCAGAGGGGCCGGCAACCTCCTGGGGGGCCAGCAGCATGGACACCTGGAGGCCATCGGCTATGAACTCTATGTCAAGCTTCTGGAGGAAAGAATCAATACCCTGAAGGGCAATCCACCCAGGGAGCGATTCGAGACGGCCATGGAGATCAAGGCGGACTCCTATATTCCGGAAACCTATATCGAGGACATCAATCAAAAGCTCGAGATTTACAAGAAAATATCCGTCATAGAGAGTCGGGAGGATTATGACGAGGTCATGGAGGAGCTCGTGGACCGGTTCGGAGACATCCCGGAAACGGTGCAGGACCTGCTTGCCATCGCCTATATCCGGGGGAGGGCTTCTTTGATTCCCCTGAGCCATATCGCCGGGGATCCCAAGGGTTACCGCCTGTACATGGTTCCTGAGAGACTCTTGTCCCCTGAAGTCGTGGTGGCCCTCTCCCGGAGCTATCCCAGGGAAATCAAGATCAACGCCGGAAAAAAACCCCATATCTTTTTGTCTGTGCCGCCTTCGGTTACAGAGCTCAGAGACCGTTTGAAACGGCTTGAAGAACTCATAGAGAAGATTCACGGACTCGTCGAATCTTAGGAGGCCTGTTTTTCAGGCTTCAGGGGTATCGCGAAAGCAGTTTCTGCCAGGGAATAGTTCACAGAATGAAATAATTGAGATATAATGATGTTCAAGTGCAGATTCGAGGAGGAAAACCATGAAAATGAGATGGCGGGTACCGTTGATAATGGCTTTGGGTTTATTGATCACAGGCTGTACTCAGCAAGCAGAACCGGTAACGGAGGTCCCCACGGATGTCGTGGCAGTGGTGGATGAAGAACCGATTCTATTAGAGGATTTCGAGAAAAACTTCGGTATTCTGGAGTTCACCTATACCTCGAATTACGGGGATGATGTCTGGACCCAGGAATACGAGGGCAGACCCTTCAAGGAAGTCGTCATTGAAGAGCTGGTGGAGAATCTGATCAAAGAGCATCTGATTTCCCGGGAAGTTCTCAAGAGCGGTTTCGAGGTGGATCAAGAGACCGTCGATGACTTTTTCAATCAATACAAGGCCTACATGGCCTCGGATCAGGCAATGAAGGACCACTATGACGCCTACGGGATCACGGATGATTTTCTCAAGGGGCAGATCACCAAGCAGCTCCTGGTGGATGAGTATGGCAGCAGTATCCGGGAAGAAATCGAAGGGGACCAGGCCTGGGTCCAGAAGCTCTATGACGAATTCAAGTTCGAGGTCAGGGCCAGGCACATTCTCATGTCGGACAAGGACCAGGCCCTGGAGGTCTTGAAGAGGGTCGAGGAAGGGGAGGATTTCTCCTCGGTGGCCCGGGAAATGAGCGAAGACGCCTCTAGTGCTGAAAAGGGTGGAGATCTGAATTATTTCTCCAGGGGCACCATGGTCAAGGAATTCGAGGAAGCCGCCTTTTCAATGGCAATCGGTGAAATCAGCGACCTGGTGGCAACCAAGTTCGGTTATCACATCATTCTGGTGGAGGATTACCGGACCCTGAATACCCTCAAAGCGGATGGCATCACCGAGGAAGAAGAGGATACCTTCAAACAGTACATGATTACCTACACCGCCGGCCAGGTGAGCGCTCAAAGAGTCGATGCCCTGTTGCAGGGGGCGGACATTGAAAGATACATGGAAAACATCACTGAAAGATAGAGCTTGCCTCTATCTTTTTTAAGGAGAAGGCAATGAAGAAAAAATCATTCATCAAGGGTGCTGCGATTCTGGGGATTTCAGGTATTCTGGTCAAGGGAATCGGTGCGTTTTTCAGGATTCCCCTGGCCAATTTTCTCACTGATGAGGGGATGAGCTTCTACCAGACCCCCTATCCGATATACAACTGGCTGCTGGTGGTTTCCACGGCGGGCGTCCCCGCGGCCATCGCCAAAACCATTTCCGAGCGGTTGGCGGAGGATGACGAAATCGGCGCCCACAAGGTTTTCAGGGTTTCCCTGAGTTTGATGGCCTTCATCGGACTGGTCAGTTCGATTCTGATGTACGCCCTGGCCGAAACCATAGCGGTTGCGGTCAAGAACCCCCTGGCCATCTATTCGATCCGGGCGATCGCACCGGCCATTGTCTTCATTTCAGTCATGTCGGTTTTCAGGGGATATTTCAACGGCCATCAGGATCTGGCCCCCTATGGCATCTCCCAGATTTTCGAACAACTGGGGCGTGTGATCGTGGGACTCGGTCTGGCCATTGCGCTCCTTGACCGGGGGGAGGAATTCTCTGCAGCCGGGGCCACCTTCGGGGCGACGGCCGGCGCCATTGTCGGTTTTCTGGTGATATTTCTGATTTATGAATTCAAATACAAGCGACGGCATCTGGCCCCGGGCGTCATCAGCTTCGAGGAGCGCAGACAGATCATCCGCAGACTTCTGGTCATTGCCGTTCCCATCACCCTGGGTGCCTCCATCATTCCCATCATGAGCATCATCGACCTGGCCCTGGTGATGCGGCGGCTGACGGCCATCGGCATGGTGGAGCAGGCCAATGATCTCTATGGCCAGCTGACGGCCTATGCCGGGGCATTGATCAACATTCCCCAGGTGGTGACGGCCGGCATCCAAATCAGCATCATTCCGGCGGTCTCCTCCGCCTATGCCCTCAAGAACTATCATGAGCTCAGGGCCAATATCCGAAACGGCATCCGGACGGCTTTGATACTCGGTCTGCCCAGTTCCGTGGGCCTGAGTGTCATGGCCAGGGAGATCATGTACCTGCTGTATCCCATGCAGCGGCAGGTGGTGGCGAGTGCGTCAGGTATCCTGCAGATCCTGGGCATCGGTTTTGTTTTTCTTTCCTTGTTCCAGGTGACCTCCGGAGTACTCCAGGGCATGGGAAAACAGACGACCCCTGCGAAAAATCTTCTTGTCGGGGCTGTTCTGAAGGTCTTTCTGGTGTATTATTTGGTGAGCATTCCCGCCTTGAACATCCGGGGAGCGGCCCTGTCCACCCTCATCACCTATTTCATCGCCGCCGTGCTGAATCTCAGAAGTCTTAAAAATACGGGGCACCTGGTGATGGAGAAGGCCCGGTACGTACTGGCTCCCCTGGCGGCATCCCTCATCATGGGGATTTTTGTGAAGGTCTCCTACCTGGGACTCACCCGGGTGGTTTCCGATGGAATGGCCACCCTGTCTGCCATTTTCGGAGCGGTGATGGTCTACTTGTTCTTGCTTTTTTATTTCAAGGGCATCTCCATGGATGAACTTGAAATGATACCCGGAGGCAAAAAAATCAGAAAACTGGTCAAGAGGAGATCCAATGAATAAGATTACAGTAATCGGACTGGGTCCGGGGGACTTTCGTTTTCTCACCCTGGAAGCCCTTGAGGCCTTGGAAAAGGCGGAAAAATTGTATTTCAGAACCCACAAGCACCCCCTGGTGGAGAAGCTCTACCATCGGGGAATCAGTTTTGAGAGCTTCGATGAGTTTTATGAAACAGAGGAGACCTTTGAAGGGGTTTACGGTAGAATCACCGAGACGATTCTGAATGCGGCGAAAAGGACGCCGGTGACCTACGCGGTTCCGGGAAATCCTTTTGCAGCGGAGCGGACCGTCGAAATGCTCAAGGAAGCCGCTGTCGACATCGAGTTCATTTACGGTGTCAGCTTCATCGACGCCATCCTTTCAAGTCTGAAACTAGACCCCGTGAAGGGCCTCAGCATCGTGGACGGTCTCAATATGGGCCGGATCAACCCCAGGGGCATCAATATCATCATCCAGGTCTATGACCGCCTGATCGCCTCCAAGGTAAAAACCGCCCTGATGGCCGAATTCCCCGACGACCATGAGGTGATCATCGTCAAGAGCGCCGGTGTTCTGGGAGAGGAATCCGTCAGAAAGGTCCCCCTCAATGAGCTGGACCACCGGGAGGTCTTTGATCATCTGACCTCCATCGTGGTGGAACCCCTGAGTCCCCATGAGGGTCGAAAAGACTTCGGAGACCTGATCGCCATCATGAGGACCCTGCGCGGCGAGGACGGCTGCCCCTGGGACCGGGAGCAGACCCACGAGTCCTTGAAGAAAAATCTCATAGAAGAAGCCTATGAAGTCATGGGAGCCATTGACGAGAAGGACGCGGTCCACCTCGAAGAGGAGCTCGGAGACCTCCTGCTTCAGATTGTTTTTCATGGCCTCATCGAGGAGGAAATGGGATTCTTTGATTTGAGGGACGTCACCCACGGCATCAGCGAAAAGCTGATTCGCCGCCATCCCCATGTTTTCGGTTCCCGGGAGGCCGATTCTGCCCAGGAGGTGGAAAAAATCTGGGAGGCGGTCAAGGGTGAAGAAAATCCGGGAAAACTCCATGAAAAGATGGCGGCCCTTTCAAAGGCCCTGCCGGCGACCCTGAGAGCCACCAAGGTTCAAAAAATTGCCCGGGAAATAGGATTTGACTGGGACGATGCGGCACCGGCCCTGGACAAGGTGGCGGAGGAGCTTCTCGAAGTCAGGGAGGAACTGCAGGGCACCGACAAGGAAAAACTCGAACTGGAGATCGGGGATCTGCTTTTCGCGGTGGTCAACGTCGCCCGATTGTCAAAAGTCGATCCTGAACTGGCCCTGGACCGGACCATTGAAAAATTCATGACCCGGTTCAAGTACATGGAGGACTCTCCAGAAGGTGAATCGAAGGGCCTCAAAGCCATGACTCTGGCAGAGATGGACCAGCTGTGGAATCAGGCCAAAAAGAAAAAATAATGAGGCAAAAGACAAAAAACACTTGAAATCAACAGGGGTGTAGGGATATCATGTAACTAGAGCAACGGATTTTTGGTATATTATAGGGGAGGTATGATTGTGAACAAGTCAGAATTGATTACGAGTGTCTCTGAAAAAGCGAATCTAACGAAGAAAGATGCCGAGGCTGCATTAAACGCATTATTGTCGACTATCGAAGAAACCCTTCAAGAAGGTGGAAAGGTTCAACTGGTCGGTTTCGGAACCTTCGAGGTAAGAGAGAGAAAAGCTCGAACGGGTAGAAATCCCAGAAACCCCGGTCAAGTGATCGAGATTCCAGCTTCCAAAGCGCCGGTTTTCAAGGCGGGCAAATCTTTGAAAGAGACCATCAACAAATAATGAGAGAAAAGCAGCTGTGAAGGCTGCTTTTTTACATTGAAGGAGTTATTATGAGAATTGACAAATATTTGAAGGTCGCCAGAATCATCAAACGCCGCACCGTGGCCAAGGAAGCCTGCGACCAGGGCAGGATCAGGATCAACGACCTCCCGGCCAAGGCCTCCGAGAATGTCAGGGTCGGGGATGTCATCACCGTGGAATACGGGCACAGGATTTTCAAATACAGGGTTCTTGACGTCAGTGAGCATGTCAAGAAGGATGAGGCGGATTCCCTGTACGAAATTATAAACTAGGGTGGTCGCAGTGAAGAAGTTCTTTTCTAAAAACAGGTACATACTGATTTTCCTCATGGCTTTCTCCGTCTACATGGCGGTGATTCTCGTGCGCCAGGAGTTCAAGTACCGGGAACTCATGGCGGAAAGTGACGCTTATGACAAGGAGATTCAGGCCCTTAATGAAACCGTGGATGAACTTAAGGAGATGATTCAAGAAATCTCCACACCGGAGTACATCGAGAGAATGGCCAGAGAACGACTTCAAATGGTGAAACCCGATGAAATCATCTACGTGATCGAGGAAGAAAATTCGGAGTAAAAATTGACATTATGCCACTTATACCCTATAATACCTATAAATCCAAGAAGGAGGAAAATGTCATTTATGCCCGTTGAAGTTGGACAAGTGTTGAAGGGAAAGGTTACTGGAGTCAAGAAGTTCGGGGCGTTTATCAAATTGCCCGATGGCAGTACCGGTTTGTGTCATATTTCTGAGATTTCTCAGAGTTTCATCAAGGATATTGACACTCATATTGAGGTTAACCAGGAGGTCAATGTCAAGGTCATCGGCATCGGGAAAGACGGCAAGGTCAACCTATCCATCAAACAAACAGAAGAAAGAGTGGCACCTCCGCAATCGAGAGCACCGAGAAAAGAGATGGTGAAAGATTTCGACAGTCTGGTTTCGGATTTTTTAAAGACCAGCGATGAAAAATTAAAAACGATAAAAAGCAACAAGTCTCGAAGAGGCAATGGCTATAATTCGAGAAAATAAACCGGGTAAACCGGTTTTTTAAGTGGGTGAAAAAATGACCGTAGGACTCATGGATATTGGAACCAATTCGGTACGATTATTGATTCCGGATCCTGATGATCTGTTGAATTCCAGCAAATACTTGCGCGTCACCCGAATCGGTGAGGGCGTGAATCAGAACAGGCGGCTCAGTGATGCCGCCATGGACCGGACCCTTGCCGGAATCGGGGAACTCCTCGAGATCGCCGGAGCCAGGGGAATCCATGAAATCCATGCCATGGCCACCAGTGCGGTGAGAGATGCCGACAATCGCGACGTTTTTGTGAAAAGACTGCAGGATGAGTTCGACATTTCTCTAGAGATCATCTCCGGTGAGGAGGAGGCTCGTCTGGGTTATCTGGGGGCGATCCAGGGTTTTGGATTTGACCTGGAAGAGGTGCTCGTCGTCGATATCGGGGGCGGGAGTACGGAGCTGATCCACCTCAAGGGGGGCACTCTTGAAAAAATGAAAAGCTTTGACATCGGGGCCGTGAGACTGACTGAAATATTCGATCCGGCGGATCCTCCCCGGCAGGATGAGATGGACCGGATGGCTGCCTATGCCGAAGGGATTCTAGGTGACTTCGTCGAGGGTTTCCGGGGTGAAGTGCTGGGTATCGGCGGCACCATCACCACCCTGGCCGCCGTGGACATGGCGCTTGCCGTCTATGACCGCAAAAGGATTCACGCAAGCAGAATCACCGCTGAAAAAATCAGCAAAATTTACCGGGACCTCATGGTCCTGGACAAGAGGCGGAGGAAGGAAGTCGTCGGTCTCGACCCTCTGAGGGCGGACATCATCCTGTCGGGGATGGTGATTCTCAAGGTCCTGATGGAGAAGGCCGGGGTTTCAAGCGTCCTGGTCAGTGACTTTGACAACCTGGAGGGATATTTTTCAAGAAGATTAATGATTGACAAGGTCTAGTTTTTACTGTACTATTTTATTTGTCTATAAGATCATGGACAAAGGGTATGGGAGTATAGCTCAGGTGGGAGAGCGCCTGCTTGACGTGCAGAAGGTCACAGGTTCGAGTCCTGTTACTCCCACCATACCTGGTCTGGTAGTTCAGTTGGTTAGAACGCTAGCCTGTCACGCTAGAGGTCGAGGGTTCGAGTCCCTTCCAGATCGCCACAACTTTGAGAAAGAGAGAATCGAGTCGATTCTCTCTTTTGCTTTTGAGAAGAATATTTCAAGGGCCCAATCATGAGGGATTCGGGAGAAAACCTGGGAACACAGCGCGGCGTGCTGGGTGGAACAGCCCATGTGTCGGCACAACGCGCGGGTGTCGATCACGTTGCCGGACCAGCGGGCGCAGTTCGCGCAGGTGCGGCCGAGGGGGATGCCCTCGCCGCGGCGGCGCCATGCTGGTGACCATGCCGGGTCTGCCCATGTTCGGCCACGGAAAACTTGAGACCGCCCTTCAGGGAAGGGATTTCGGCCTGGGGATCAGGATCTACTTCGGCGGCAAGAACATTTACACCTACACGAGTCAGTTGGAGCAGGACCATCTGATCAAAATGATCAAACAGGCAGTCTATATGAAAAGGGTGAATCCATCGGCCCGGGTGATGCCCTTCGGACATGTGATCACGAGGGACTACCACCAGATCAAAAGTCGAAGGATTCCCGGACAAGGGAAAATCGATCCTGATGCGCCAGTCCCTCAGCGGCATCAAAAGGATCCCGAGGCTGATCCAGCAGGTGAGGGTCAACTATGTCGATTATGATCAAAGGGTGGTCATTGCCAACAGCCAGGGACTCTTTGTAGAGGACGAGCGGGTCAGAACAAGACTCTCCGTGGGGGTCAGCGCCCTTCATGAAGGGGAGGTGCAGACCGGCCACATGAGCCAGGGGGCCTTTGCAGGTTTTGAATTCTACCAGGGAATCGCTGTGGAGGACCTGGGGAGGGAAAGCGCCCGGATCGCCAAAACCGCCGTCAAGGCCGGGCATGCCCCCAGCGGCACCATGCCGGTGATCATCGACAAGGGCTTTGGAGGGGTTCTCTTCCACGAGGCCAGTGGTCATGGTCTGGAGGCCACCAGTGTGGCCAAGGGGATTTCGGTTTACGCCGGAATGAAGGACACCCAGGTGGCCTCTCCCCTGGTGAGCGCCATAGACGACGGGACCATCCAGGGGGCCTGGGGTTCCTCAGTGGTGGATGACGAGGGAACACCCACCCGGAAGAATGTCCTGATCGACAAGGGGATTCTGAAGGGTTATATGATCGACCGCTTCAATGGTCTCAAAATGGGAGAGGCCTCCACGGGATCCGGGAGAAGGGAATCCTACAAGTACGAACCGACCTCCAGGATGACCAACACTTATATCGACAAGGGAGAATCCACCTTCGACGAAATCATCAGGGACACGGATTACGGCCTCTATGCCAGGTATATGGGGGGCGGTTCGGTGAATCCTGCCACTGGAGAATTCAATTTTGCCGTCATGGAGGGCTATATGGTCAGAGGGGGCCGGATTGCCGAACCGGTCCGGGGGGCCACCCTCATCGGCACGGGGGTCGAAGTTTTGAAAAACATTGACAGGGTGGGGGACAATCTTGCCTACGGTCAGGGAATGTGCGGTTCTGTCAGCGGCAGTGTACCGGTGAACGTGGGCCAGCCCACTCTCAGGGTCAAGGCCATCACGGTTGGCGGAAGGTAGGAGGTCGCTTATGAATATCAAAGATTTTTATGAGATGTTTGAAACAAAGGCCAGGTCCAGGGGGTTCGACGCCGTGGAAATGACCTATCAGAGGGTTGTGGATTTCAGCACCAAGGTCTTCAGGGGCGAAGTGGACGCCTATCAGCTTTCCGAGGAGGCCGGCTTGTCCCTTCGGGGTGAATACCGGGGGGGAATCGGCTATTACTACTCAGAGCTGATCGATGCCGGCATTATTGAAGAAGCCCTCGAGGCCATGATGAAAAGTGCGGAGTTGATGGAGGTCAAGGAGGAGTTCATCCCCGAATCCGATACGGTTCTGTCTGACGAGGCGGATTACCATCCCGCCCTGGGTGAAATCCATTATCCCTCGGTGATGCCGAAGATGGTGGCCATGGAGGAAGCCCTCAAGGAGAGGGATGCGGCCATCGGGGAGGTTCCCTACAATCTATATGCCCTGGTGGAGCGGGAAATGAGAATCATGAATTCCAGGGGCATGGATCTTTCTCAAAGGTTCAATCTGAACTATTATGTACTCTCAGCCCTGGCCCGGGAGGGGAATCGGGGAAAGACGGCCATGGATTTCAAGGTCTCCAACCAACCTGACTTGTTTGAAGACCAAAGTTTCACCCTGGGCATCGCCAGGGAGGCCCGGGATCTGCTGGCGGCCCGACCCGTTCCCTCGGGGAAGATTCCCGTGCTGCTGAACAACAAGGTGGCCGCCCAGTTCCTCGGGGGCTTTGCAGGTCTCTTCAGTGCCGAGATGGTGGACAAGGATCTGAGTCTGCTGAAGGGACGCCTGGGCGAAAAGATCGGGGCTGGCATTCTGAACCTCCTGGATGATCCCACTGAGGAAAAGGCCTTGATCCATCGGCAGTTTGACGATGAGGGAACTCTGACCAGAAGGCAGAAACTGGTGGAAGCGGGCGTTCTCAAGGCATATCTCCACAATTCCAAGACCGGCCGGAAAATGGGGATGTCCCCGGGGGGCAACGGTCTCAGAGAGGGCATCAAATCCCAACTCGGAATCTCCCCCACGAATTTCTTCATCGAACCGGGGAACCGGTCCCTTGAAGCCATGATTGCAGACGTCGAATACGGCCTTTTGATCACCCAGATTCAAGCCCTCCACTCGGGGCTCAACGCCGTCTCCGGTGATTTTTCCCTCCCGGCCCAGGGATACCTGATCCGGGAGGGGAAGATTCAGGGGAGCGTGGATCAAATCACGATTTCCTCCAATATCATGGCCGTGTTCAATCAGATTTCAGACATCGGTGAGGATCTTTACTTTCACATTCCCAACGGGATGGGCAGTGTCGGCAGTCCGAGTCTCTTGATTGAAGGGATCAGCGTCGCTGGCGAATAGGTGATCACATGTTGAAGAAAATGTTGGAAACCATCGAGAAGCATCGGTTGATTGAAGGCCATGACCGCCTGCTGGTGGCACTTTCCGGCGGGCCTGATTCCGTGGCCCTGCTCCATGGGATGAATCAGCTCAAAGAGGCTTTTGACCTTGAGATTTTTGCGGTTCATCTGAATCATAAAATCAGGGGAGAAAAGGCGGACGGCGACCAGGCCTATGTCGAGGACCTCTGTCGGGGGATGGGAATCCCTTTGTATGCCTATGAAGAGGATGTTCCGGCCCTTTCGAAACGCCTCAAGATTACAGAGGAGGAGGCCGGCCGGCAGGTCCGCTATGAAATCTTTCACAGGGTCTGTGATGAAATCGGCTGTCAGAAGGTGGCTGTCGCCCAGCACCGCGACGACCAGGTGGAGACATTTTTGATGAGGATCATCCGGGGAAGCGGTCTTGACGGCCTGGGGGCCATCGCCTATATCCGGGAGGGGAAGGTCATCCGCCCCTTGCTCGATATCACCAAGGAGGAGATTGAAGACTACCTTGAAGGCCACGGGCTCAAGCCCAGAATCGACCACACGAATTTCGAAACGGATTATCTCAGGAATAAAATCCGTTTAGAGTTGATTCCCCTGCTCAAAGAGCGGTACAATCCCAATATCAGCGAAACCATCGCCAGAAATGTGGGCATCTTGCAGGAAGAAATCAGTTACATCCAGGCCGAGGGCAAAACCACCTATGAGGCCTTCAAGGCCGGCGGTTTTAAGGTGATGTTTTTCAAGAGGATCCATCCCGGATTGAAGGGCAGGGTTCTGAGACTGCTGATTGAAGAGATGAAGGGGGACACCAAGGACTTGTCCGGCGGAGAAATCGGTGCCCTCAGAGACCTGGTCGAGAAGGGTTCTGAGGGCAAACGTCGCGAGGTCCACGGTTTCATTTTTGAAATCAGCCGGGGCGGACTCCGGGTCCGGGAGAGGGGGCCTGCAAAGCCCCTTGAAAAGATCCGTCATGAACTCCTTGAGGGAGTCCAGCTGATCAGGACGCCCGCGGGAGAAGCCTATGAGATCAGGGTGACCCCCCTGCCGCCCGGGGCCATGACCCGGGGAGAGGCCGGGACGGTCCACCTGGATGCCGACAAGATCAAGGGGCCGGTCATTCTGAGGAATCGAGAGCCCGGAGACATTCTGAGGCCCCTTGGCATGGGGGGCAAAGGCAAGAAACTCAAGGATTTTTTCATCGATGAGAAGGTTCCCAGGGAAATCAGAGATAAAATCTTGATTTTTGAGAATTCGGGGGAGATTATTTGGGTATATGGTTACAGAATGAGCGAAACCTTCAAAGTGGATGATCAATGCCGTGAAATATTGAAGATTGAGGTCCGTAAGTTGTAACTAAAAATAGAATGTGTTAGAATTAAGGGACTTTAATCAAGACAAGACCCCCTTGATTCTTGCAAGCGGCGTGAAACAGCAGGGATTGAGGCTATTGGAATGGCATAGAGCAACTCTTGGCTTCAAACTTTATATTCGAGGAGGAACAATGTGAAGAAGTATTTTAGAGGATTAACCTTCTATTTATTGATTTTTATCGTGATCCTGTACTTTGTGAGGATGTTCTGGCAACAGCCGCAGCAGATCATACAGCTGGATTTCACGGAATTGATGGTAGAAATTGAACAGGACAATGTGGCTGAAATCGACATGTCCGAAAATAAAGTGGCAGGGATGTTGAATGACGGCACCATTTTCGAGTCCTATATCCCGGAAATCCTGGGAGATTCCTTCGGCGATTACGTTTTCGACGCCTCCCAGAATGAACAGGTCAACTTGAGCCTGGAGGGCGTGGCTCCGGCCGAAACCCCCTGGTTTGTGGACATTCTTCCCTCTGTGTTCATGATTCTGATTTTTGTGGTTTTCTGGTTCGTCTTCATGCAGAATTCCCAGGGCGGCGGGGGCAAGGTCATGTCCTTTGGCAAGAGCAAGGCCAAGCTTCACAAGCCCGATGAAGGAAAAATCATCACCTTCGCCGATGTGGCGGGTCTGGCCGAAGAAAAAGAGGATATGATGGAAGTCGTCGATTTCCTCAAATTTCCCAAGAAATACATCGACCTGGGAGCGAGGATTCCCAAGGGGATTCTCATGGTCGGTCCTCCGGGAACGGGGAAAACCTATCTGTCGAGGGCGGTGGCCGGCGAAGCCGGAGTGCCCTTCTACAGCATCAGTGGTTCGGACTTCGTTGAAATGTTTGTCGGTGTCGGAGCCTCCCGGGTGAGAGATCTTTTTGATACGGCGAAGAAGAATTCCCCCTGTATCATTTTCATCGATGAAATAGACGCCGTCGGTCGAAAAAGGGGGGCGGGACTCGGGGGAGGCCACGATGAACGTGAGCAGACCCTGAACCAGCTGCTGGTGGAAATGGATGGTTTCGGGGATCACGAAGGCATCATCATCATAGCGGCCACCAACCGGCCGGACATTCTGGATACGGCCCTGCTCAGACCAGGTCGATTTGACCGGGAAGTCACCGTCGGCGTTCCGGATGTCCTTGAAAGAGAAGCGATTCTCAGGGTCCACTCGAGAACCAAGCCCATGGCCGATGACGTGGACTTCAAGGTGCTGGCGCGACGGACTCCCGGTTTCACACCGGCGGATCTGGAAAACATCCTCAACGAAGCGGCCCTCCTCAGCGCCCGCAAGAAGAACCGGCAGGTCCATATGAAAACCATCGAGGAAGCCACCACCAAGGTCATTGCGGGGGTGGAGAAAAAATCCAGAATCATCAGTGAAAAAGAAAAAAGAATCACGGCCTATCATGAGGCGGGTCATGCGGTTCTGGCCCAGATCCTGCCTGAAATGGACCCGGTGCACCAGGTGAGCATCATTCCCAGGGGCCGGGCCGGTGGCTTCACCATGCAGCTGCCCAGTGAGGACCGTTCCTACATGACCAAGAAACACATGGAACAGGATATTATCGTCCTGCTCGGAGGGAGGACTGCCGAGAGACTGATCCTCAACGATATCAGCACCGGTGCCCAGAATGACCTGCACCGGGTGACCCAGGTGGCCAAGGCCATGGTCATGAAATACGCCATGAGCGACAACCTGTCACAAATGTCCTACGCCGAAGAGGAGGAAGTTTTCCTCGGTCGGGATATGACCACCAGGAAGAACTATTCCGAGCATGTCGCGGCGGAAATCGACCGCGAGGTGCGTCGGATCGTCGACAACGCCTACGACGAAGCCTATCGCCTGCTGAGTGAGAACATCGACAAGCTCGAAGAGGTGGCCCAGGCCCTTCTCGAATTTGAAACCCTCGGAGACATTGATTTCAATACGGCCTTTGAAGAGGGCTTTGAAGCTCTCAAAGAACGGCGGGAAAGAGAAGACCTAGAGGCGGTGAAGGCAGCGGAACGGGAGGAAGCCATCAAGAAGGCGGAGGACTTTGAAGCACCCTCTGAAGAAGAGGAAGAGCCCTTTGCTTTTGAGGAATCTCAGACTGAAGACGAGGCAGTTGAAGCCTCATCTGATGAGAGGTCAAATGACGATGAATCCGATAAAACCCATTCTTGATGAATGGGTTTTTCACTATTGATGAGGAGGTAATCAGGATGGAAAAGGAATTGAAGGTGGGATTGAAGCACGTCTCGGAGAAAATCGTGACTGAAAATGATACGGCGGCGGTTTTTGGATCGGGTGACATGTACGTCTTTTCAACGCCCATGATGGTAGGACTCATGGAAAACGCCGCAATGAAGGCGGTGGCTGATTATCTCGAGGAGGGATGGCAGACCGTCGGCATCCATCTCGACGTCAAGCATCTGGCGGCGACCCCCATGGGAATGCAGGTGCGGGCCGAGGCGGAATTGATGGAGATCAAGGGCAGGCAGCTGGTATTCAAAGTGGAGGCCTTTGATGAGAGAGAAAAAATAGGAGAGGGGACCCACCGGCGATTCATCGTCGAGAGGGTGCCTTTCATGGCGAAGACCGAGGCCAAGGAGAAAAAATGAGAAGAGTCGCCACAGCCCTGTTGGGAGAAAAACTGTATGAAATCCTGATGAAGGTGAACTTCGAACTGCCGGAGGATGTCCGTGTCGCCATCGGCGAGGCTCTGGGAAAAGAGGATCAGGCGGTGCCAAGGAGCATTCTGGAACGGCTGCTTGAGAACAACGCCCTGGCCACTGAAAAAAGGATTCCCTTGTGTCAGGACACCGGGATGGTGGTGGTGTTTCTTGAAATCGGCCAGGAAATCATCCTCGAGGGGGACTTCGTAGAAACCGCTTTGAATCTTGGGATTGCCAGGGCCTATGAGGAGGGCTACCTGAGAAAAAGCGTGGTCCTGAATCCCCTGGAGAGGGTCAATACCGGGGACAACACCCCTGGAATTTTCCACTATAGCCTGGTTCCCGGGGACCGGATCAGGATGCGCGTGACGGTCAAGGGCTTCGGGAGTGAAAACATGTCCCGACTCGGCATGCTGAAGCCCGGCGACGGGGTGGCGGGGGTCAAGGCCTTTGTACTTGAAACCGTGGCTCTGGCGGGCCCCAACCCCTGCCCCCCCATCATCGTGGGAGTGGGCATCGGAGGCACCATGGAAAAGGCGGCCCTTCTTTCGAAGGAGGCCTTGATGCGGGACCTGGGGTCCGCCAATCCCGACGGGAAACTGGCGGTTCTGGAGAAGGAGTGGATGCAGGCCATCGAATCCCTGGGAATCGGTCCCATGGGCATGGGCGGAAAAACCACGGCCTTGGGGGTCCATATCAAAAGCTATCCCACCCACATTGCCGGACTTCCGGTAGCCGTGAACATCAACTGTCATTCATCGAGACACTCGGAGGTGATGGTGTGATTCATCATTTGAAAACCCCTCTGGCCGAGGCGGACCTGCAGGCGCTCCGGCCTGGTGACGAGGTCCTGCTTTCCGGAATCATCTACACCGCAAGGGACGCCGCGCATCAGAGGATCCTGACCCTGATTGAAGAGGGTGGCGATCTGCCCTTTGAGCTTTCGGGACAGGTGATTTATTACATGGGACCCTCTCCCACCCCCGCAGGCGCCGTGATCGGGGCCTGCGGTCCCACCACGGCCTATCGAATGGATGAAATGACCGTGCCTCTTCTGCAAAGAGGTCTCAAGGGGACCATTGGAAAGGGGAAAAGGTCAGAGAAAATCGCCGAGGCCATGAAGACTTACCAATCGGTCTATCTGATCGCAGTGGGCGGGATCGGCGCCCTTTACTCACAAGTGGTGACATCTAGTGAAGTGATTGCCTTTGAGGATCTGGGGGCGGAGGCCGTGAGAAAATTGCGGGTCAAGGATTTTCCCCTCTATGTCGGCATCGACTGCCGGGGTAGAGATCTATATGAATGAAGAGGTGTATCAATGGACTATTCAAAGGAATCCATCCTGCTCCACGAAAAACTCAAGGGCAAGATAGAAGTCAAATCAAAAATCCCCGTCAACACCATCGAGGATCTGTCCCTGGCCTATACCCCGGGGGTCGCCGCGGTCTGCACGGCCATTGCCGAGGATGAATCGAAGTTGTACGACCTCACCATGAAGTCCAACACCGTGGCTGTGGTGACGGATGGCAGTGCGGTTCTGGGTCTGGGGAACATCGGACCCAGGGCGGCTCTCCCCGTGATGGAGGGGAAGGCGCTCTTGTTCAAGGAATTCGGCGGCGTGGACGCCTTTCCTCTATTGATCGACTCCAATGAGGTGGAGGTGATTGTCCGGACGGTGGAAATGATCGCCCCCGGATTCGGGGGAATCAATCTGGAGGATATTTCAGCACCCCGCTGTTTTGAAATCGAGAGGCGCCTCAAGAAGTCCCTGGACATTCCGGTATTCCACGACGACCAGCACGGCACGGCAGTGGTGGTTCTGGCCGGCCTGATCAACGGGATGAAACTGAAGGGCAGCGCCTTGGAGGAGATGAAGGTGGTGATCAACGGGGCGGGTTCCGCCGGCATTGCCATCGCCAACCTGCTGATGAGGGTCGGGGTCAAGGACCTGGTGGTCTGCGACCGCAAAGGGGCCATTCATGAAGGCCGGGAGGATCTGAATCCTTACAAGCGGGAGCTGGCTGCAGTCACCAATCTGCAAAGGGAAAAGGGGGACATTCACGCCGTGCTCAAGGGCAAGGACATCTTTATCGGCGTCTCCCAGGGGAACCTCCTTGCGGGAGAGGATATCGCCGGGATGAATCCGGATCCGATCATTTTCGCCATGGCCAACCCTTTGCCTGAAATCGACCCTGACCGGGCCAAGGCGGCAGGAGCCCTGGTCGTGGGGACCGGAAGAAGCGATTATCCCAACCAGGTGAACAACGTGCTGGCCTTTCCTGGAATCTTCAGGGGGGCCCTGGATGCCCGGGTCCGTGATATCACTGAAGCCATGAAGATCGCCGCTGCCGAAGGCATCGCCCATACCCTTGAGGACGCTGAAATCACACCTGAATACATTCTGCCAAAGGCCTTCGATCAGCGGGTGCTGAAAAACGTGGCCGAGGCGGTGAAACAGGCCTGTAAAGAATAGACAAGAGGCGAGGGATATATTTGTGAAAATATATCCCTCTTTTCATGGTACAATTGCGGTGACAGGGGGTGGCGGGATGCAGGCGGCATGGAAGGTCTGGATACAGCATGAGGGTGAAAAAATTTTTGGACAGGGTCCCCGGGATCTTTTGCTGAAAATCGAGTCCCTGGGTTCCATCAACAGCGCTGCCAAGGCCATGGGGATGTCCTATTCCAAGGCCATCAAACTGATTGCCAGCACTGAAAAAGCCATGGGAATCACCCTTTTGGAACGCTCCATCGGGGGCACTGAGGGGGGAGGTTCCAAGTTGACCTCAGAAGCCAGGGACCTCGTTGATCGATACAACCGCTACGAGGAGGCCTCAAGAGAGGCCGTTGAAGCCATTTACCAAAGCATTTTTTGATTTTTTTTAGACATCGTTATACAAGGAGAAAAACAACGGGGGGGGTCGTCTTGAAGAACATCGTCATCACCGGGCCCATCGGCGCTGGCAAAAGCACCGTCATCAGAAGACTGATTCTAGAATGCTCCCTGGAGGTTGCAGGTTTCATGACCCTGCCGGTTTTTGAATCCGGCCGGCGGATCGGTTTTGTCCTTTCCGCCTATGATTCTGAAAAGAAAGACGGCCCCTTCAGGGAGGCTTCATTCATCGGGAGATTCAACGAAAAAACCGACTGCTTCCCCACACCGAGGCTTTGACCCTGGGGTTGGAAATCATCGAGGAGGCTCAAAAAAAATCAGGCATTTTGGTCTTCGATGAGGTGGGGTTTCTTGAAAGAGATGCCGGTCTTTTTCAGCGCAACGTCATGGCCTGTCTTGACAGGGAGGACCTGCGGTGATCATGGCCCTCAAGGAAGAGAGGGCGTCGCCTTCCTGAACAGGATTCGAAGCCATGACAAGACCCGGTTGTTCACGATCAATCCCTTGAATCGAGGCGGTTTTCACCGAAATCACGGATTATTATCGAAGGGGAGGCAAACCTGTTGAAAAGTCTTGAACTCAAGGAAATTATTCTGATTGCGATTTTGGCGGCCTTGTCCATTGTCACTAAACCGCTCATCGTCAATCTTTCAGCCGTCATGGTGGGTTCCTTCGGAATTCCCAACGGGGTCATCGGCGGCATGATCTACATGATGTGGCTCTCTCTGATTTTCCGGCTGGTGAGCAAGCCCTTCGTGGTGCTTGGCTTCACGGTGTTGCAGGGGATTCTGGCCATCCTGGTGATGGGGATGCCCCCCGTGGGTCTGGTCTCCTACGTGGCCAGCGGCATCGGAGCCGAACTGGTCCTGGTTCCCTTGAAAAACAGGAATCCCCTCATTGTCAACATGCTGGCCGGGGCGGTGGCCAACAGTGTGGGAGCCCTTGCCGTCTACTTCCTCTTTTTCTCCCGCAATGTCGATCCCCTGTCCCTGGTCCTGACCCTGTCCTTTTTCAGCGGCGGCTTGAGTGGGATCCTGACCACCGGCATTTACACCCGTATCAAGGGTATTTGGCAAACGGCCTAGCGAGAACCCCGAAAGGGGTTTTTTTCTTGTGATACAATAGGTGAAGAGGAGTGATGGGATGCTGGGTGCGGTGATTCTTGCAGCGGGAAAATCAGAGCGTTTCGGAGCCAACAAGCTTTTGATGCCCTGGCAGGGTAAAAAAATGATTGAAGTGATTCTTGAAATAGTGACCGCCATGGGCTTTGAAGAAGTGGTGCTGGTTTATGGTGACGAAATTGTAGAAAAAATGGCACAAAAGTTTCAAGTGAAGGCGATCCACAATCCGTCAAGGGATCTGGGGCTCTCAGAATCTGTCAGATATGGCATAAATGCACTTTCGGAAGAAGTCGAAGGCATCATGTTTTTTCTGGGAGACCAGCCCAATCTCGAAAAAGAGATTTTATTGGAATTGATGGCGATTTTTTCAGAGGCGCCGGAGAAAATCATCGTGCCGACCTGTGGGGGGAAACCGGGCAATCCGGTAATTTTCCCTCAAAAATACAGGAAAAACCTCACTGAACTGGAGGGGGACCAGGGAGGAAAACAGATCATCAGGGGGCTCAAAGACGGGGTGGTCTACCACCCGGTGAAGGCCGGGGACTTCTGTCTGGATATCGATACTCCCGAAGATTATCAGGATTTTCTCAGAAAAAAAATGTCGGAAAAAGTCTGAATCTGACGGAATGACAGTTTTTATTGCAAATATATCAGTATACTATTATATTTGACCTGAAAAACTATACATCAACGGTAATTGTGATATATTATTATAGAAATAATTAAAATTTTCTAGGAGGAATCGTATGTTTGATAAGGATAAACTACCACAACTCAAAAGTAGTTTAGAGAAATACGATGAGTTAATCAAAAAAATGACTGACAAAAGACCTGAACGAAAAGATGTTTTCAAGTCAGGATCCGGAGAGCCGGTCAAGAACGTGTATACCCCGTTGGATATTGAGAACTTTGATTATACTCAGTCCCTGGGCATGCCTGGTAGTTATCCCTATACCCGCGGGGTACAGCCCAACATGTATCGCGGCAAGCTCTGGACCATGAGGATGTATGCAGGATTTGCCACTGCGGAGGAATCCAACAAACGATACAAATATCTCGTCGAGCAGGGATCGAGCGGACTCTCGGTCGCCTTCGACCTGCCCACTCAGATCGGCTACGACTCCGATCACGCCCTGGCAGAGGGTGAAGTCGGCAAGGTGGGGGTCGCGATTGATTCCCTCAAGGACATGGAAGTGCTTTTTGACGGCATTCCCCTGGACAAGGTCAGCACCTCCATGACCATCAATGCCCCGGCGAGCGTCCTTCTGGCCATGTACATAGCAGTGGGTGAGAAACAGGGCGTCAGTGCCGACCAGTTGCGGGGCACCATCCAGAATGACATATTGAAGGAATACATCGCCAGGGGGACCTATATTTTCCCGACAGAGCCCTCCATGCGTCTGATCACCGATATTTTCGAATACTGTGCCAAGGAAGTTCCCCAGTGGAACACCATCAGTATCTCCGGCTACCACATCCGTGAAGCCGGTTCCACCGCTGCCCAGGAGGTGGGTTTCACCCTGGCTGACGGCATCGCCTATGTCGAGGCGGCTTTGAAGGCGGGGCTCAAGGTGGATGACTTCGCACCGCGGCTTTCCTTCTTCTTCAATTCCCACAACGATTTGCTGGAGGAGGTCGCCAAGTTCAGGGCGGCCAGGAGATTATGGGCCAGAATCATGAAGGAGCGCTTCGGCGCTGAGAATCCGAAATCCATGATGCTCAAATTCCATACGCAAACCGGTGGCTCCACCTTGACGGCGCAGCAGGCGGACAACAACATCATCCGGGTCACGATTCAGACCCTGGCCGCCGTGCTTGGGGGCACCCAGTCCCTGCATACCAATTCCAGAGATGAAGCCCTGGCATTGCCTTCAGAGGACTCGGTCATGATCGCCCTCAGGACACAGCAGATCGTGGGCCATGAAAGCGGCGTGACCAATTCCGTGGATCCCCTGGCGGGTTCCTACGTGATCGAGGCCCTGACCGACAAGATTGAAGAAGAAGCCATGGGCTATATCCATAAAATCGACGAAATCGGTGGTGCCCCCAAGGCCATCGACAACGGTTACATTCAACAGGAGATCATGGATGCGGCATACCAGTATCAAAAGGACATCGAATCCAATGACCGTATCGTGGTGGGTGTGAACCAGTACCAGATCAAGGAAGGATCCCCGAAGGGCCTTTTGAGAGTGGACCTTTCCGTGGGTGAGCAGCAGAAAAAACAATTGGTGGACCTCAAGGCTTCAAGGGACAACGAGGCGGTCGAGAAAACCCTGGTTGCTCTGAGAACGGCTTGCCAGGGAACTGACAATCTGATGCCCTATATTATTGATGCGGTCAAGGTTTACGCGACTCTGGGTGAGATCACCCAGGTGATGCGGGATATCTTTGGTGAGTATCAGCAGAATGTGATGATCTAAGGAGGATAAAATGGATAGACCGATTAGAGTGTTAGTAGCGAAACCGGGTCTTGATGGCCATGATCGAGGAGCGAAAGTTATCGCCCGTGCTTTAAGAGATGCGGGGATGGAGGTCATTTACACCGGACTCAGACAGACCCCGGAACAAATCGTCAACGCGGCTATTCAGGAGGATGTGGATGTCATCGCAGCGAGTATTTTGTCAGGTGCCCACGCCACCCTGCTTCCGAGGATCAGCGCCTTGTTGAAAAAGGAGGATGCCGAGGATATTCTATTCGTAGCCGGCGGCGTCATTCCCGAGGATGATATTCCAGAGCTCATTGAAAAGGGCATCAAGGCGGTGTTCACACCGGGGACACCCACTACGGTGACCGTGAAGTTCATTGAGGACAATGTAAGAAAATAGGTGGGTGAAAAGTGGATTTAATCGACCAACTCAAGACAGGCAACAAACGGGCGGCGGCAAAGCTGATCACCATGGTTGAAAACAAATTGCCGGGATATGAAGAGGTGCTCAAGGAGGTCCACAAACTCTCCGGAGGGGCTTATGTGGTGGGGATTACAGGTCCTCCCGGTTCCGGCAAAAGCACCTTGACGGACAAGCTCGTCAAAAATCTCAGAAAGAGCGGCAAGAATATCGCGATAATCGCTGTCGATCCCACCAGTCCTTTTACTGGTGGGTCAATTTTGGGAGACCGGATTCGAATGAACGATCTCAATCTGGATCCCGGCGTCTTTATCAGAAGCATGGGGTCCAGAGGTCATCTGGGCGGTCTTTCGGAGGCCACCAGGGCCGCTGTAAAGATTCTCGATGTGATGGGTTCGGAGGTCATTTTCGTTGAAACCGTCGGTGTCGGACAGTCGGAGGTTGAAATCGTCAGAAATGCCGACACCACCCTGATGGTCCTGGTGCCCGGACTGGGAGACGATATCCAGGCCATCAAGGCCGGCATCATGGAAATCGGCGATATTTTTGTCATCAACAAGGCGGATATCGACGGTTCAAACCGCACCAAAAGAGAAGTAGAGATGAATCTCGACCTGTCTCATCATGAAAGAAGGCCCAGGGTGGTCATGGCAGTGGCCATCGACAACAAAGGGATTGACGAGGTAGTCGAGGCGATTCATGAACACCGGGATTTTCTGGTGTCCTCCGGAAAATATCATCAAAACCGGGCGGTCACCGCCAAGGATGAGATTTTGGAGATCATTCAGGTTCAGACTCTCAAGAATGTGCTGGACAATCCCAGGGTGAGGGAACAACTGGAAGAGCTTACCCAGCAGGTTGCTTCGAGAACCATGGATCCCTATACTGCCGGAAAGCATATCATGGATAATATCCAGTCATAGGAGGAAAAATGAAAACACTGAAAATCGATCACGTCGGTATCGCCGTGAACAATCTGGAAGAAACTTTGAGTTTTTACACCGAGGTGCTGGGACTTGAAGTGGCGGGAACGGAAGTCGTTGAGGAGCAGAAGGTCAAGGTGGCTTTTCTGCCTGTGGGAGATTCGGAAATTGAACTGCTCGAATCCACAGACCCTGAAGGGCCTATTGCACGATTCATCGAGAAGAACGGAGAAGGGATTCAGCATATCGCCTTCAAGGTGGACGATATTGAAGAAGCCATTGAAGCGCTGAAAGCCAAGGGAATGCGAATGATTGATGAAAAACCCAGATACGGTGCGGGTGGAGCACAGATCGCCTTCGTACATCCAAAGAGTTCCAATCGTGTGTTGGTAGAATTAACTCAAAGAGACTAGGAGGTTTCAAAGATGCCCGTAAACAAATTGGAAGATCTCAGAAAACGAAAAGAAAAGATTTTCGCCGGCGGCGGCGAAAAAAGAATCAAGAGCCAGCATGACAAGGGAAAGCTGACGGCCAGAGAGCGGATCGCCCTCCTGTTTGACGAGGGAACCTTCGTCGAACTCGATGCCTTTGTCACCCATCGGACCACCAACTTCGGCATGGGAGAAGTCGAGGCCCCGGCGGAAGGCGTCATCACCGGCTACGGCCAGGTGGATGGCCGGGTGGTTTTTGCCTATGCCCAGGACTTTACAGTGATCGGCGGCTCTCTTGGAGAGATGCATGCCAATAAAATCGTCAAGGTGCTGGACAATGCCTTGAAGGTGGGTGCCCCGGTGGTGGGACTCAATGATTCAGGTGGCGCGAGGATTCAGGAAGCCGTGGATGCCCTTTCAGGTTACGGAAAGATATTCTTCAGAAACACCATCGCCTCAGGGGTGATTCCTCAAATCACCGCCATCATGGGACCCTGTGCGGGTGGTGCGGTGTATTCTCCAGCTATCACGGATTTTGTTTTCATGGTGGACAAGACTTCTCAAATGTTCATCACCGGGCCGCAGGTCATTGAAACGGTAACGGGTGAAAAGGTTACCGCTGAAGAACTCGGCGGGGCCATGACCCACAATCGCACCAGCGGGGTGGCCCACTTCATGTCCCCCACTGATGAGGAAACCATCCAGGAAATCAGAAGACTTCTGGATTACCTGCCCTCCAACAACATGGAGGATCCGCCTCAGTTCGATCCAGGCGATGACATCAACCGACTCGTAGAGGAACTGGACAATATCATTCCTGACAATTCAAACAAGCCCTATGACATGCATGACATCATCCGTCACCTGGTGGATCAAGGGGAATTCATGGAGTATCAGCAGTATTTCGCCCCCAACATCCTGACGGTATTCGCACGAATCAACGGCTCCACCGTGGGCATCGTCGCCAACCAGCCCAAGGTGCTGGCCGGCACCCTGGATGTCAATGCGTCGGACAAGGCGGGACGATTCATCAGAACCTGTGATGCCTTCAATATCCCGCTTCTCAATATCGTGGACGTGCCGGGATTCTTGCCCGGTGTGACCCAGGAATATGACGGAATCATCCGCCATGGCGCGAAAATGCTCTACGCCTACAGTGAAGCCACAGTGCCCAAGGTGACCCTGATCGTGCGAAAGGCCTATGGCGGGGCCTATCTGGCCATGTGTTCCAAGGACCTCGGCGCAGACCTGGTTCTGGCCTGGCCAACGGCTGAAATCGCCGTAATGGGCCCCCAGGGTGCCGCCAATATCATTTTCAGAAAAGAGATTACTGAAGCCGATGATCCGGTGGAGATGAGGAAAAAGAAAATTGATGACTACACGGCGGAATTCGCGACGCCCTACAAGGCGGCGGAGCGGGGATTCGTCGACGATGTCATCGAGCCCAGTACCACGCGGCAACGACTCGTGGATGCCTTCAATCTCTTGGAGTCGAAAAGAGAAGAACGTCCATCGAAAAAGCACGGGAATATTCCTCTGTAAAAGTTAGGAGATAAACCATGACTTTATTAGAAAGATTTGCAGATCCGGACCTGATCGTTCAAATGGAATTCTCACAAAAAGTCCTGGCTTCGACCTACGTGGCCCTGCTGGGGATGGGAATCACCTTTCTGGCCTTGATCCTTTTGTGGGGCGTCATCGAAATCCAGTCCAGACTGGTGGCGGGAATCGATAAAAAAACTGAAGCCGTCAAGGTGGCTCCCAAGGCGAAGGCGCCTGAGGTGAAAGCGGCGGTGACCGAGGATCTAGAACTGGTGGCGGTGATCACGGCGGCCCTTGCCGCCGCCACGGGACAGCCCATGAACCAGATTGTCGTGAAAAATATTCGTCGAATCGCCGGGGAACAACCGGCCTGGAAATCAGCCGGTATCAACGCTCAGTTTTTCAAGAGAATGTAAATATAGGAGGCTATCATGAAAAAATACAATATCACGGTGAATGGAAACACCTATGAAGTAGAGGTTGAAGAAGTCGGTTCAGCACCAAGCGCGCCAAGAGCGGCGGCACCGGCTCCCCAGGCGGCACCGGCACCCCAGGCAGCGGCCCCCAAGGCGGCTCCGGCCCCTCAGGCAGCGGCACCAGCGGGTTCAGGCAGCGTGACGGCCCCCATGCCCGGTACGGTTCTTGATGTGAAGGTCGCAGTAGGGGATACGGTTTCCAACGGCGATGTACTGCTGATTCTAGAGGCGATGAAAATGGAAAATGAAATCATGGCGGCTCAGGACGGGAAAGTGATTTCCGTCAATGCGGCCAAGGGAGCCTCCGTCAATTCAGGGGATGTCCTGGTAGTCATTGGATAATCACACACATAGAAAGGAGACGATCTTGTGATACAGGCAATTACGAACTTTTATTCCAGCACAGGATTCTCAGCGATCGATATCGGGCAAGTTCTGATGATTATCATTTCTGCTGTGTTGATTTATCTGGCAATCAAGAAGGGCTATGAGCCGCTCTTGCTGCTTCCCATCGCCTTCGGCATGCTGCTGACCAATCTGCCTCTGGCCGGCATGATGGACGGGGCGGTCTATGACAGCACCGGTGCCATGGCGCAGCCCGGGGGATTGTTCTACTATATCTCCCAAGGGAACAAGCTGGCGATTTTTCCACCGTTGATTTTTCTGGGGATCGGCGCCATGACGGACTTCGCCCCCTTGATTGCGAATCCGAAATCCCTTTTGCTGGGTGCGGCGGCGCAGTTCGGCATCTACATCACCTTCTTCGGGGCGATCCTGTCGGGGCTTTTCACCGCCCAGCAGGCGGCCTCCATCGGCATCATCGGCGGCGCCGACGGACCGACGGCGATATTTCTTTCATCCAAGCTGGCGCCTGAACTTCTAGGACCCATTGCCGTCGCCGCCTATTCCTACATGGCCCTGGTCCCCGTCATCCAGCCACCCATCATGAAGGCCCTGACGACGAAGGAAGAGCGGATGATCAAAATGGATACCCTGAGAAGCGTTTCAAAACTTGAAAAGATTCTCTTTCCCATCGTGGTGACCCTGGTGGTCTCCCTCATCGTTCCTCCGGCGGCAACCCTGGTAGGGATGCTGATGCTGGGGAATCTCTTCAAGGAATCAGGCGTGGTGGCCAGACTTGAAGATACGGCCAAGAATGCGCTGATCAATATCGTGACCATCATGCTGGGGGTGGCGGTAGGTGCGACGGCCACGGCGGAGAAATTCCTGCAGATTGAAACCATCGCCATCATCGCTCTGGGCGTCGTGGCCTTCGGTTTTGGAACGGCAGCCGGGGTGGTGCTTGGCAAGATCATGAACAAACTCAGTGGCGGGAAAATCAATCCCCTCATTGGTTCGGCAGGGGTTTCAGCAGTTCCCATGGCGGCCCGGGTTTCCCAGGTCGTAGGACAAAAAGAGAATCCCTCCAATTTCTTGTTGATGCATGCCATGGGACCCAATGTGGCCGGTGTAATCGGTTCAGCGGTATCAGCCGGTGTCCTGTTGTCCTTGTTTGGATAAAAAGAGCTGAGGCTCTTTTTTTCTTTGAGGGGGTTGAGTTTTGAGAGAAGAAATTTTGAAACTGTTGAGGGAGGCCGAGGGTGAACTTTCGGGTGAAGCTATCAGCGAGGTCCTGGGTGTCAGCCGGACCGCCGTCTGGAAGCAGATCAAGGCCTTGAAAGAACTGGGCTATGGGATTGAGACGAAATCCGGCAGTGGCTACCGACTGACCTCGTCACAAAGGCTGTTGAACCAGGAAGAACTGAAACTGATTCTGGAAAATGTCAGTGATGTGATCAGCAAGGCCTACTACCATGCAACCATCGATTCCACCAATGCCTGGGCCAAGACCCTCAAAGGAAGGGAGGGAACCCTGGTCGTGGCATCAGAGCAGACGGCGGGGAGAGGTCGTTTGGGGCGGGAGTGGATTTCCCCGAGGGACAAGGGGATTTATGTGACCCTGAAACTTCACCCCCCCATCCACCCTGAAAAAGCCATGATGCTCACCCAGCTCATGGCCCTGGGGATTCTTCGGGGCCTGAAGGCTTTCGGGGCTTCTGACGTGGTCGTCAAATGGCCCAACGACCTGGTCTGCCGGGGAAGAAAACTGGTGGGCATCCTGACTGAAATGACGACGGAGATTGAACAAATCGAGAAGCTCGTCATTGGCTTCGGCATCAATCTATACCAGGGCGCCTACCCTCCGGAGATCCAGAATCGTGTGATCGCCCTGGAGGAAATCGCCAGGGGGACACCGGAGCCGCTGCTGCTGGTCCAGAGGATCCTGGAGTCCTTCGTCCCCCTCTACCGGAGATTCATCGAGGTAAAGGACCTGTCCTTCGTCGTCGATGAACTGAACCGGTCATCAGCCGTGGTGAACAAGGATATCATGGTGGTCAAAAATGGTGAAAAGGTGCCCTGTCGGGGATTGAACATCGATGAAAGGGGTCAATTCTGGGTGAAGGAACCCTCTGGAAGGGCCGTGGCCCTGACCTCGGGGGAGGTTTCCATCAGAGGGACCGACTCCTATATATGAGGATTGAAACTTCCCTATGAGGGTGTTAATATTAGGTAATGAGAATCGAAGGGTGATGACATGCTGCTGACAATCGATATTGGGAATACAAATATAGTTTTTGGAGTTTATCGCAATGATGAGTTGATCACCAACTGGCGGATGTCGACGGATCGCAACATCACTGCGGATGAACTCGGTATGTTCTTGAGACAGATGTTGGTCTATGACCGTCTCAGTTTTGAAGATATCAAGGATTTGATCATTTCTTCAGTGGTGCCCCCCATCATGTATGCCATGCAGCACATGGTCCAGAAGTACTTCGGCAAGGAGGCCATGGTGGTGGGACCCGGCATCAAGACGGGGATGAAGATCCTGTACGACAACCCCAAACAGGTGGGGGCGGACCGGATCGTCAACGGTGTGGCGGCCTTCAAAAAATACGGCGGCCCTCTGGTGGTGGTGGACTTTGGCACCGCGACCACCTTTTGCGCCATCAATGATAAAATGGAATACCTCGGGGGTGCCATCGCCCCGGGGATCAAAATCTCCAGCGAGGCGCTTTTCGAGAAGGCGGCCAAGCTGCCCAGGGTCGAGCTGGCCATTCCCAGGAGTATCATTGCAAAATCCACAACGGAAAGCATGCAGTCGGGAATCATCAACGGCACGGTGGGCCTGGTGGATCACATGGTGTCCTTGTTCAAGGAAGAAATGGGTCGGGAGGACGTCAAGGTCGTGGCGACGGGAGGTCTTTCTTCCTTGATTTTCTCTTTAAGCAGGGAAATCCAAGTGGTGGATAAATTCTTGACCCTCGACGGGCTTAAAATCATTTACGATTTGAATCAACCGAAGGAGAAATAAGGTGAAGATCGGCAAGGTATCGATTCCCTCCAACCTGCTTCTAGGACCCATGGCCGGGGTCACTGACGGCGCTTTTCGAAAAATATGCCGGCAGTTCGGTCTGGAGATGTCCTTTACGGAGATGGTCAGTGCCAAGGGTCTGGTTTACGGTGACAAGGGCTCCCATGAACTCTTGTCAATCGGTGAAGAGGAACACCCCGTCGGCGTCCAGATTTTCGGATCCGATCCTGATTTCATGGCCAGGGCGGCAGTGATCCTCCAGGAGAGAATTCAATATGAGGTTCTCGACATCAATATGGGATGTCCGACGCCGAAGATCGTCAAGAACGGCGACGGGTCAAAACTGATGACGGACCTGCCCGGGGCCCAGAGCATCGTCGACCGGGTGGTGAAGGTCTCTCAAAAGCCCGTCACGGTCAAAATCAGAACCGGCTGGGACGAGACGACGGATTATCTGGGCTTTGCAAAAGGCATGGAAGCCGCGGGGGCTCAAATGATCACCGTTCACGGCCGTACCCGGGACCAGATGTACTCGGGAAAAGCGGATTGGGAAAAAATCAGGGCGGTCAAGCAGGCTTTGAAAATACCGGTGGTGGGGAACGGGGACATCTTCACCCTTCAGGAGGCCTTGGAAAAAAAGGCCTTCTCCGGGGTGGACGGCATCATGATCGCCCGGGGCGCCCAGGGCAACCCCTGGCTGATCCGGGAAATCGTGACCTATTTTGCCACGGGGGAGATGCTGCCGCCACCGACAAGCCGGGAAATCTACGATGTGATCATGACCCACATGGCCCTGATCGTTGAAGAAAAGGGTGAATACCGGGGAATGGTGGAGATGCGCAAGCACATCAGCTGGTACATCAAAGGGATGAAAAATGCCGCCTTGGTCCGCAATGAGATCAATCGTTCGAGAAATTTCGAGGAGATGCACCGCTCTCTGGTGCAACTCCTTGACATTGGGTAAGTTGTCAAATATAATTATCCATATTCTTTAAGGGGTGTAGGTGAATTAATGATGGAAAACAAAGAAGTTCTGATTACTAAAGAAGGCCTGGAAAAGGCCAAAAAAGAATTGGACTATCTATTGGTTGAAAAACGGCAGGAAATTGCTGAAAAAATCAAGGCGGCAAGAGAGTTTGGAGATATCAGCGAGAATTCTGAATACGACGAGGCGAAAAACGAGCAGGCTGAAATTGAAGCGCGGATTCTCAAACTGGAAGCCATTGTCAAGAATGCGAAGATCATCGTTGAAAACTCGACCAGGAAGGGCGTGATCGACGTGGGTTCCAAGGTAATCGTCCTAGACGTGGAATACAACGAAGAAGAAACCTACGCCATCGTGGGATCAACAGAGGCCGATCCTTATGAAAACCGCATATCCAACGTCTCTCCCTTGGGGAGCGCCCTTATCGGCAAAAAGGTGGGGGATGTCGTGGAGGTACCGGTGCCCACGGGCGTCATCAGTTACAAAGTAGTGAACATTATCTAAGTTCAATAGATTGGGGTGGCTCTAATGACAGAAGAACTGAATCTCAATGAAGTATTGAAAATCAGACGGGAAAAGCTGAAGCAGCTCAGAGAGATGGGAAGAGATCCTTTCCTGGTTGAAAAATACGAGAGAACAAGCTTCAGTGCTGAGATCCTCGAAAATTTTGAAGAGTATGAATCGAAGGAGGTAGCGGTTGCCGGAAGAATCATGGCCAAACGCGCCATGGGCAAGGCGTCCTTCATCGATGTCCTGGATTCTGAAGGCCGGATTCAGGTCTATGTGCGGGGTGATGAGATCGGCCAGGAGGAATACGAGATTTTTTCTTCCTATTATGATATCGGTGATATCGTGGGCGTGAAGGGCATCGTCTTCATGACGAAGAAAGAAGAAATTTCCATCCGCGCAACGGAGGTCGTACTTCTTTCCAAGTCCCTGCAGGTCCTGCCTGAGAAATTTCACGGCCTGAAGGATCAGGATCTGAGATACCGCCAGCGGTATGTGGACCTGATCGTCAATCCCGAAGTAAAGAAGACTTTTTTACTTAGAAACAAAATCGTCAGCGCCATGAGGGATTTTCTCGAGCAGGAAGGATTCCTCGAGGTGGACACCCCCATATTGAGCACCATCGCCGGCGGTGCGGCCGCCAGACCCTTCGTGACCCATCACAACACCCTGGACATCGACATGTACATGAGAATCGCCAATGAACTCTATTTGAAGCGGTTGATCGTGGGTGGCTTTGACAAGGTTTATGAAATGGGCAAGATGTTCAGGAATGAAGGCATGTCCATCAAGCACAATCCCGAGTATACCGCCATGGAGCTGTATGCGGCCTACAAGGACTACGAGTACATCATGTGGCTCACTGAAAACGTGGTGGCTTACATGGCTAAAAAGGCGACGGGAACCACGGTGGTCAATTATCAGGGAGTGGAACTCGATTTTACGCCACCCTGGCGGAGGGTCACCATGGTGGATGCCATCCTGCAGTATACCGGCGTGAATTTCAATGAAGTCAGAGAATTGTCCGCGGCGAAGGCGGCGGCGGAGAAACTGGGAGTTGAAGTCAACAAGGATATGGCGTGGGGTCATATTGTCGCCGAGGTTTTTGAAACCTTTTGTGAAAAACATCTTGTCCAGCCCACCTTCGTGACCCACCATCCGGTGGCCATCTCGCCCTTGTCAAAAAGGAATCCGGAGGATCCGGAGGTGACCAACCGCTTTGAAGCCTTTGCCAACACCTGGGAAATCGCCAATGCCTTTTCTGAGCTCAATGATCCCATCGACCAGAGGGAGCGATTCACTGAACAGGCGAAAAGGCGGGATGACGGCATCGATGAAGAGGCGCATCCCATGGATGAGGATTTCCTCAACGCCCTGGAAGTAGGGCTGCCGCCCACCGGCGGATTGGGCATCGGAATCGACAGGGTCATCATGCTGCTGACCAATTCCACCTCCATCAGAGACATCATTCTCTTCCCCACCATGAAACCCATTGAGTGAGACCATCGCCCTTTCCTTGACGGAGGGCGATTTTTTCCAAAAGAATTTCACGAATATCAAATAAACAGTTGACACGAAC
>JAGYOH010000018.1 GCA_018399635.1 Clostridia bacterium | reverse complement strand
CTGGGGGGCAACTTCGAGCAATAAGTGTATAGGTTCAGGCAGGGTCTCCATTTTGATGATTTCGACGTTTAGCTTAAGAGGCAACTTCTTCTACTATCTCCTTCAAGCGCTTTTCAACTGGACCTACGATTACCTTGCGTCGATATTCAGGACACCATACTACATGGTACTTGCACGAACAGACTACATTTTTATTTGAGTTATATTTAGTGTTATCCATACCTCTATGATACACCCTTTAAGCTTATGACGCAAACATATGATCCCTTTCATCCCCATGGCAAAAGCGAGGGGCTTTTCAACGCAGTTTTGGTAAAGTTTTGGAATGTCAACACTTGCTTCTTGGTAAAACGGTGCCGGGCACGGACATTCAAGCACATATTCTGGATATCTCTAGAGAGACGAGTCATCGATTTGAAGAAACAATCTCTTGGCTTAAAAATCAAGAATAAAGTGGACCATTTTTCAACTGATTGACTGGACCAAATTTGGGTTGACAAATACACCGATTTCACTGACGCCCTGCACCAGTCCTTCGGGTTCAATACCGACTATGAGATTGTCAGCACAAAGAACATGCAAAAAATATTCAAACAGACGAAGATGCGTCAAAAGGTACGCAGAAAACAAGACACTCAAAAAGCTCTGAACCTCATGATTGCAAGGGGTTCAGAGCTTTTGTCGTCTTACAAGTGTCAAACGTGGGATTATAACCGACCCGCAAGGCCTTGAGTAGCCCTTTTTTCAAAAATACACAATCCTACCCATAGAGACAAAAATCCTCCGGGACTATTCCCGGATTTTCACCACCAGGGCGCCCGAGGCCTTGAGGATTTCCTCCGGGGCCATCTTGAGCAAAGACCGGTCATCCCCGCCCCCGGTGTAGACCATTTCTTTTTTGAAGACCTCCTCATCCATGAGAAAGGTCGCTTCAAAGCCGAAGGAGGGCACCCCCCCGACGGGGTAGCCCGTCAGCTCAAGGACCTCTTCAGGCGTCGCCCGCCGGGGCCTGGGAATCCCGAGAATCTCACCCACCCGGGAGAGACTGACCCGGTCCTCCCCCTTGACGATGGCGACAATGAGGCCCGTCTTCCCCATGAGACAGACATTCTTGACAAAATCTCCGGGATCCGCCCTGGCGGCCCTGGCCGCCTGGGCCACGGTATGGGTGGATTCCGCAAAGGTGATGTACTTCCCCTTGATGCCGTGGCTTTCAATGTAGTCCTTCATTGCCGCCCTCTCCCTTCTCCTGGTAACTCAGCAGTTCCTCAAGGCCCAGGGGCTTCGAGAAATAGTAGCCCTGGCCGTAATGACAACCCATGGCCCTGAGGGCCTCCTCCTGTTCCCGGCTTTCGATGCCTTCCGCCACGCTGTGAACCTCGATCATCTGGGTCAGCTTGAGGATGATCGCCACGATCCGCTCTTCCTTGCCCTGGTCCAGCAGACAGTCCACATAGACCTTGTCGATCTTGAGCACGTCCAGGGGCAGCTTGGTCAGATAATTGAGGGAACTGTACAGGGTTCCGAAATCATCCAGTATCAGCTTGAAACCCAGGGACTTGAGGAAGTGAATGGCCTCCAGGGAATCCTCCCAGTCCTCGATGAGGGAGTACTCCGTCACCTCGAAGCCCAGGCTGCCCGGATCGATGGGACAGTCCTCCAGCACCCTTGAAAGATAGCCGCTGAATCCCGGCGAGGTGAGGGTCTTGCCTGACAGGTTGATGGAGACGGTCAACCCGCCCAGGGCCTCCCTGTGCCGGCGGATCAGGGAAAAGGTATGCCTCATCACCCACTGGTCCACCTCGAGAATCAGGGAACTCTCCTCCGCCATGGGAATGAATTCCTTGGGGGAAATCTCTCCCAGAACAGGATCCCGCCATCTCAGGAGGGTCTCCAGACCCACCACCTCCCGGGTGACCAGGTCGTAAATGGGCTGGAAGACCAGGGACAGGGCATCCTCCTCCAGGGCGTTTTTAAGAGCCTCCCGGATAAGGTAGCCGCGTTTGATCCCCGCCTCGAAGCTTTCCTCGAAGACCACCGCCTCCCCTTTTTTCTTGCCCGCCACCAGGGCCAGTTCACAGCGCTTGAGCAGGTCGCTGAAGGCCTCTCCGTGGTCGGGATACCTGACCATCCCCAGATTGATTTCATTCCTGAAGGTGATCCCGTCACAGGTCAGATTCTTTGCCAGCACCCCCCTGAGACGGGCCAGTTTTTCCGATTCCAGGGCCTGGTCCCGGATGATCAGGAGAAACTTGTCCCCCACCCAGCGGTAGATGTTTTCCATCTCGAAATTTTCCCTGAGAATCTCTCCCATGAGTCCCAGGACCTTGTCCCCGAAGCGGTAGCCGTGGAAGTCATTGAGTTCTTTGAAAGCCTTCAGGTCCACGAGGCAGAGGGTGAAGGCCTCCTGGTCCTGGATCAGGGCCGCCATCCGCACCGCCAGCCGGTCGCGGTTGAAAAGCCCCGTCACCGGATCGTGGTAGGCCAGGAATTCAAGCTGGCGGCGGCTCTCCATTTCCCGGGTCACATCGGTGCCGAAGGACAAAACCATGGGTTCCGCCCCCTCACCGTCAAAAACCCCGTCGTTCCAGTGGATGATGTGGGCTTCGCCCTCCAGGTCCGTGATGACGGTCTCGTGCTTGGAGAGGCCTTTGGAAGCCTTCAAGGCCTTGATGCGGTCATCAAGGTCGTCCCTGCCCATGACCGCCGTCTCGTGGAGATTCCTGCCCACGAAGCTCTCGGGCTTTTGACCCAGATACTCGCCGATGAGCCGGTTGACTTTATAGATCCTCCCCGTCATGTCCCAGAGGACGATGGCCACGTTCCGCTCATGGTAGACCCGGTCGATGAAGTCCTCCAGGAGGGTGGTTCTTTCATGGAGGACCTCCAGGCTCCGGTAATAGTGATGGATCAGATAATACAGGAGCACCGCCGTGATCAGGATGAAAAACCATCCCTTGTAGGTCTGGGCCAGGGTCCAGTTCTGAGGGTCTTTGATCAAGAGTGCCAGGAGATAGTCGGACAGGGTGATCCAGAGAATCCCGAAGGCAAGGTATCTGGCGACGATGTGACGGGCTTTGCCGGGTCTGGTCATGGGACTTTCCTACCTCCTTCAAGGGATCGGCATCAGAAAAAAGCGCTTTTTTCCTAAGAATCATCTGTGGTACAATGATAGCAATTAACATCTGTATGAAAGGAGCGCTTCACCCATGCCCCAGGTTACGATTTACACCACCAGCACCTGTCCCCACTGCCTTTCGGCCAAGAATTTTCTGCGTCAGGAAGGCATCGCCTTCACGGAAAAGGACGTCAGCCGGGATCCCGGCGCCCAAAGGGAAATGGCGGCCATGGGGGCCCGGGGGGTCCCCACCTTCAAGATTGACGAAACCGTGATCGTCGGCTTCGACCGGGACCGGATCAAGGCCCTTGCGGGGGGCCTGGTGGTGGAATGCCCCCGGTGCCGGACCCGGCTCAGACTTCCCGCCGGCAAGGGCACCCTGAAGGTCACCTGCAACAGCTGCCGGCACACCTTCAAGGTGAAGACCTAAAGTCGCTCGAGAACCGCCTTGATCAGTTCAAAGGTGGTGGCCGTGCTTTCCAGGTCCAGGGCTTCCCGGGGGGTATGGACATCCTTCAGGTCGGGGCCCAGTGACACGGCGTCGAGGCCGGGAATCTTGTCCACCAGCAGACCGCACTCGAGGCCGGCATGGATGGCCTCCACCCGGCCCTTCTTGCCGGCGAGCTTTTCATAGGTCTCAAGAAAGAGGGGTCTGATCCTGGAATCCGGATCAAAGGGCCAGGCGGGGTAGTCCCCCTCCAGGGCCACTTCGAAACCCAGGGCTTCCCCCAGGGACCTGAGGTTTTCCACCAGGGCCTCCTTCAAGGGGTTGACCGAGGACCTGACGGAGGCGATGAGATTCACCGACTCCCCTTCCTCGAGGACCACTCCGAGGTTGACGGAGGACTCCACCAGCCCCGGAATATCGGGAGAAAGGGTGTTGACCCCGTGGTTGAATTCCCATAGGACCTTGAGGATCCTGTCCTGGTCCTCCCTGGCGTAAACCGTCTCTTCGGTGGGTATCTCCCTGAGGGTCAGGGTCATGTCGGGATCCACGCCGCCGTAGATGGCCAGAAACTCCTGCTGGTAGTCTGAAACCATGGCCTCGAGACTTTCCTCGGCATTGAAACGGCACAGGGCCGCCTTGGGAATGGCGTTCATCTTCTCCCCGCCGCCGAGACTCACCAGCTCGATGACCTCCGAAACCTCGTAGAGGAGGCTTCCGAGAATCTTGAGGGCGTTGCCCCGGCCGTGGTGGATCTCGAGGCCGGAGTGACCGCCCTTGAGTCCCGACACCCTCAGTTCAAAGGACCGCCCGAGTTCACCCGGCACCCTCCGGACCTGACGATGAAAGTTCACCTGGACCCCCCCGGCGCAGGAGGCGAAAAAGACCCCCTCTTCTTCAGAATCGATGTTGATGAGGGTCCTGGCCCTCAGCGTGTCCCCCGCCACCCTCGCGGCCCCCTTGAGGCCCACCTCTTCCTCGGTGGTGAAGAGGGCTTCCAGGGGGGGATGCGCCAGGGCGGGGTCCTCCAGGATGGCCATGATCATGGCCACGGCGATGCCGTTGTCGGCGCCTAAAGAAGTGCCGTCGGCCCGGAGCCGGTCCCCGTCGACGACGAGGGACAGGGGGTCCTTTTGAAAATCGAAAACCCTGTCCTCATCCTTCACACAGACCATGTCCATGTGCCCCTGGAGCAGGACCGGCGGTTGATCCTCATAGCCGGGGGTCCCCGGCTTTTCAATGATGACATTGAGTGCCGCATCCTGGCGGCTCTCCAGTCCCAGGGATTCCCCGAAGCCCTTCAAATAATCACTGATCGCCGCTTCTTCCCCGCTGCAATGGGGAATTTTCGAAAGGGTTTCAAAATGCTCCAGCACCCTTTGGCCCTTCATCCCTTCAAAATTCATCATTTCACATCCTTTTTTTCGATTATCGCTTGTCCTGGCAGGCCGACATCGACTGCCGGGTCCCCTAAAACAACTCAGGAGGTGTCCCATGTCTTCCCTTTCAATCATCGGAATCTTCACCGCCGGAATCCTGACCTTCCTGTCTCCCTGCATCCTGCCCCTCATGCCCCTGTATCTGAGCTATATCACCGGCAGCATGCCCTCGGAGTCCGTCTCAGGAAAAAAGAACCTCATGATTTCCCTGGGCTTCGTCCTGGGTCTGATGCTGGTCTTCTCCCTCTTCGGTCTCACCGCCACCGGCCTGGGCCGCCTCCTCAACCTCCAGAGCCAGCTCTTCCGCCAGGTGAGCGGAGGCCTGATCGTTCTTTTCGGCATCCATCACATGGGGATCATCCGCTTCAACGCCCTGAGCAAGGAGCGGAAGCTTCATTTCAAGGCCACCAGAAGCCCCTTTCTCAACGCCTTTCTCCTGGGGGTCATTTTCAGTTTCGGCTGGACCCCCTGTGTGGGCCCCATCCTGGGCACCATCCTCCTCCTCATGGCCAACAGCCTGACCCTGGCCTCGGGAGTGGTCTACATGATGATTTTTTCCCTGGGCTTCAGCCTCCCCTTCATGGTGACCACCTTTTTCCTGGGCCGGCTCTTCGACCGGGTCGACCTCTCCGAAGGGGTCTACAAGACCCTGCAGATCGCCACGGGCCTCATCATCATCCTCATGGGCCTGCTGGTCTACTTCAATTATGTGAACAAGATCATCTTCTCCCTGCTCTAGAAAAGAAACATCACGGCCCTCAGGACCTCGAAGTAGTCCTCGGTATCCAGGGCCACGGTGAGATCATCCTTCAGGTAGGCGCCGGGATAGAATTTTCCCCGGTAGGCCCCGGTGAAATGGGTGTAGCAGACCTCAAAATGAAAGGACTCCGGATTTTTCATCACGAAGGATCCCGGGTCCTTTTTTGCGGCCTCGACCGCCGCCCTGGCCGCCTGGCGGATTTCCTCCTGGACCTGGTGGGGAATCCTGGTGATGACGGAATTGCCCTCTCCTCTCTTGGTGGCCACGGTATAGGTGGCGGGGGAAAGCCCCCTCACCCTGTCCATGAGGGCCTCGTCCCCGGAAACCAGCAGGGTGGGGACGGCGTAGTGGGCGCTCACCAGGGAATGGAGCTCGAATTCACTGATGACCTCCCCGTTCAGTTTCAGGGTGGTGATGCCCGTGGTGGACATGGTGTGGCTCAGGGGATTGCCGGTGGAAGTCCCCGCCGAATGGTAGCCGATGTAGAAAACACCGTCAAAGGTCTCGTCAAGACCCTGGACCATGCTGTAGGGTCCCCCCGCCCAGGACCGGATCACCCGGACATCCCCGGGAAAATCATCGATCAACAGGTTCCTGCCGGTTTCATGGGCGTCCTTGACCAGGATTTCGGCCTCGCCGTCCACTTCCTTGATGCCCCGGATCACCGCCAGAACCTCCCGGGTCATGATCCGCCGGTAGGTCTCGTAATCCTCCTTCTTGGTCTTGTCGGTTTCTCCCCAGGCCGCGGTTCCCGTGACCCCTTCGATATCGGCACTGATAAAATATTTCATGGACTAAATCCCTCCTTCATAGCCTAATTTTACACGAAAATTACATAAAAACCATGGACATTTCACATTGTTTCTCTAGACTGTCCCTGAAGGGAGGTCGCCTCGAATGTCCAGTCTCAAGTCCATGGTGGTCCGTCACGACGAAGCCCTGGTCAAGGCCCTCAATATCAGGTTCAACCACAAGGGCCTCTACCCCTGGGTCAACCGGCTGACCATGACCATGGATCCTCTACCCGGCCTGGTCATCACCGCCGCCCTGCTCATCTATCTTTTCACCTCGAAAAACTGGGACACCGGCTACCGTTTCATCGGCTTTTATTTCGCCACCGAGGTCCTCATCCAGAGCCTCAAGGTATTTTTCAACCGGTCCCGACCCTTCCAGGCCCTGGAGCAGGTGATTTTCAACCTGCCGATTCCCAGGGACCCCCATTCTTTTCCCTCGGGGCACACGGCGAGTGCCGTGGTCATCGCCCTGGTTTTGGGTTGGCTCTTCCCGGCCTTCAGGATGGTCTTTTACCTGTATCCGGTCTTCATCGGTCTGTCAAGAATCTATCTGGGCTACCACTATCCCACCGACGTCCTGGCGGGAGGGGCCATCCCCATCCTCCTGTCGGTGTTTTTTTCTTAAAGCCCTCACACCTCTTCTTATACCACTCAAATGAATATTTATTAACAATTTCGATAGGCTCAAGCAAAATATTTGACTTGGGTCCCCCTCTCCTCAGCCTCCCCTGTCCCAGGGGGGGCTTTTCGTGACGACCCATGAAAAAAGCACCTCTTGAGTTTCAGAGGTGCTTTTGCAATCATGGCGTCCTATGCTCTTTGATCCGGGCCTACTGGATGGCGTCTCCGCCTCTGACGGAAAGGGTGCCGCCCAGGGCGTCCTGGTCACTGAGTTCAGTGGTCTCGAGGTCGAAGTAAAAACCGTAGGTCTCGCCCACCGGGATCTCATAAGCCTCCACGGCTTCAAGACTGAGGGGGGTGTTTTCAGAATCATCGTCGCTGAAGCTCACGACGACGGGAATGTCGGAGTTGTTGGTGATGGTGAAGGCGCCGGTGTCCACGTCGCCGATGGTGAAGAGGGCGTCGGGGTTGAAGCCTCTTTCAGTGCCGCCGGCGGCATTGATGGCCGCATTGAGGTTGAAGGCGACTTCGCCGCTGGCTGCCGTCACCATGAAATCATCATATTCGATGAGGTCCGTGAACTGGACGGCGACGTTTTCGTCGGTATCGGCCAGAACCAGGCCGGCATCCACGTCTCTGTCGAAACTGATGCTTGAAAGGGCTGCGGCACCGGTGGCGGTGACCAGGAGGACCAGGGTCAGTACGAGGGCGGACATTTTCATTCTTTTCATTTTCATTCTCTCCTTTTAAGTGGGCTATGGGGGGTGAGGGTCCATCATTTTTTGGTTTATGTAGGTATCGGTTGCTGTTTGACTTGACCCCAGTATATCCCTAAAGGGGGGAGGGGGACCAGTGCGGGCCGCACGGCTTCACCGTGAATTTTTCACGAAAAAAGGCGGTTCTTTTTCAAGAACCGCCCTGGCAGCCGTTAAACCAATCCCCGTTTCACCATTTCCTGGACCACGTAGCTGGCCACATCCTCGGCATAGGTGCCGGGACCGAAGCCCGCATCATAGCCCAGTTCCACCGCCAGTTCATGACCGATTCTGGGGCCGCCGGCAATGACCAGCATCCGGTCCCTGAGGCCCTCGGCCTCGATCAGTTCAATCAGGTTGGTGAGGTTGGGAATATGCACATCCTTCTGGGTCACCACCTGGGAAACGATGATGGCGTCCGCTCCGAGTTCGATGGCCCTGGCCACCAGCTCCTCATTGGGCACCTGGGAGCCCATGTTGACGGCTTCGATCCCGCCGTAGCGCTCGAGACCGTAATGGCCGTCGTAGCCCTTCATGTTCATGATGGCGTCGATCCCCACGGTGTGGGCGTCGAAGCCCGTGGTGGCGCCGACGATGACCACGTCCCGCTTGATCTTTTCCTTGATGAAATCCTCGACCCCGTACTTGTCCATGACCTCCGAATCCACCTTGGGCACCTCGATGGCGGAATAGTCCACGGTATGGGAGACGACGCCGTAGGCCACGATGAAGGTGAAACCCGTCCCCGCCTCCTCGGCATGGGTGATCTGGGGTTCCTCGATTCCCATTTTTTCAAGGAGTTTCTTGCCGGCCTCCTTGGCCTCCTCGCCGTAGGGCACCGGCAGGGTGAAACTCAGCTGAATCTTGCCGTCGTTGTAGGTGTCGCCATAAGGCTTGATCCGGGTAAAATCGATATTATTCACGGGAAGCACCTCCTAACATCAGATCCATGAAGGGATTGAAGTACATGTCACTCTTCACCACGACCCCGTCAAGACCCTTGCCGCCGTCGACGGGACGCTTGACCCCGGCGAACTTGCCCTGGGCGATGGTCTCCATGAGACCCTCCACCTCGATATTCTTGAGCATGTGGTGGGCGTCCTCGAGAACCTGGCGGGCCCGCTTCTGGATGATGCCGTTCTCCTTGAAGGTGATCTCCTCGCCCAGATCCCGCATGTTGTTGAAGATATACTTGGCGTTTTCAATGGCCAGGGCCCGGTCCTGCAGGAAGGGGGTGTGGATGGCCTCGGTGAGCATGCCCAGGAGCTGGATGCCCTGGTTGGTCATGATGGACACCATGTTGAAAAGGGCGTCCTGGACATGGCCTTTGAAAATGTTCCCCGTCATGTACTTGGTGGGGGGCATGTACTTGAGGGGGGCATTGGGGAAGATTTCCCTGGCCATCTGGGCCTGGGCCAGCTCCAGCAGAAAGCCGTTTTCAGTTTTCGGGTTCATTTCAAAGGCGTGGCCCAGACCCATCTGCTCCTCCTTGAGTCCTGCCAGGAGGGCGAACTGCTCGTTGATGAGCTGGGAGGCCAGGACCGTATGGGCCTCTTCAATGGCATCGGCGGTGGTGAGGTAATTGTCCTCCCCGGTGTTGATGATGATCCCGGCATAGCCGTTGATGACCCGGGAGAAAAACTGGTCCACCAGAGTCCGCTTCATGTTGATGTCTCTGAACAGGATGCCGTAAAGGGCGTCGTTGAGCATCACGTCCAGGCGTTCCAGGGCTCCCATGGCGGCGATTTCCGGCATGCAGAGGCCTGAAGCATAATTCACCAGCCGGATGTAACGGCCCACTTCCTGGCCCACCTCATCCAGGGCGCTGCGCATGATCCGGAAGTTCTCCTGGGTGGCGAAGGTGCCTCCGAAGCCCTCGGTGGTGGGGCCGTAGGGTACGAAGTCCAGCAGGCTCTGGGCCGTGGACCGGATCACCGCGATGATATCGGCCCCCTGACGGGCGGCCGCCTTGGCCTGGTTCACATCCTCGTAGATGTTCCCCGTGGCGACGATGACATAGAGATAGGGCTTGGGGCCCTCACCCAGGGTCCTGAGGAAGTCCTCCCGGTCCGCCCGGTTTTTCCGGATTCTGACCATGGTCTTCTGAGCCACCTCCAAGACCTTTTTCTTCACCTCGTCAAAGTCGTGGGTGGGAATCCTGGTCAGGTCGAGTTCCTCCTTCATCACCATTTCGGCAATGGTCTGGGGTTCCTGACCGGTATGGAGCATGGCGTTTCCCAGGTAATAGGCGATTCCCAGGTCCAGCCGTCCCTCACTGTTGATTTTATCCACCAATACATTGGGAAGCGGCCGATCAAGGGGGTCGACACCGTCCACCCCGAGCAACCTGGCCACGGTTCTTTCCACCGTCACCGAGGTGTGCTGATCGATCAGTCCCTGGATATCCAAGGCGATATTCCTGGCGGACTGTCTCGCCTCCTCGACGAGCTTGAAATCAAGTCCCAACTTACTCATTGTGTTGCCTCCTCTCGTGTTCTATCCTTAAATATTCCTGGGCCTTTTGAAGAATTTCCTCCTCAAGCCCCAAAAGTCTTGAAATGGGCAGGGCCTCCTTGGGCACCTGCCGGTCCTCCCTGACCGCCTCCAGGCGGTAGTCCATCCTCTGATGGAGGTTCTTGAGCACCGATTCACGGCTCTCCAGGGCGTCAAAATCAAGATCCCTCAGCCCCTTCACCTGATAATGCATCTTGCCCGGGGTGATGCCGTCGAAGTGGGTGGTGAAAACGCTGATGGTGGACCGCTGGTTGAGATAATCCGTGAGGCTCCTGGAAATGGCGTAGCCCTCCTGGGGATTGGTCCCCCGGGACAGCTCGTCCACCAGGATCAGACCCCTTCCCTCGGCGCTCTTGATCACCCTGGCCAGGGCTTTAGAGACTACATCATTTCTCGGCAAAGCTGCTGGGCCCATGGTCATGTCCTGGGTATCCCCACGGAAACGTGAAAAAGCTCCTCAAGCTGAACTCCAGACGGCCGGCCGGCACAAAGAGGCCGAACTGGTATAGCCCCACCCACCTGGCCGATGAGATTGAGGGTCACGGTCGCCCCCATGTGGAGCGGTGATCACGTGGTCCCCCTTTCAAAACAATGTCGATGGGGGTGCTAGGTCATGGCGTCCCGTCGAAGACGGTCAGGACCGGAATAAACCCCTCGATGACGATCTCGTTTTCTCAAGTCAAAACCGGCCGCGTCAGCTGATAGCCTTAGCGAGCCGCCTTGCCAGGGTCAGGTCAGGTGGCCGATCTTTTGCGTGTCCTCCCGGAAGAAGAGGCAGGGCTTTTCCCTCAGCTTTTCAGACAGTTTTCTTTTGACGCAGTCTCCAGATCGCTTTCCTCGGCCTTAGGGACTGATGGCCTCCAGGGCTCTCCGAAGGCATGGCTCAGGTCCACCTGGAAGTTCGCAGACCATAGCCCTCGGAATTGTAGCCGAGTCCTCTGGATCCGCCTTGATTTTTTCAAAACTTTCATGGGACCGGGCGATTCTGAGCTCCCCCCAGCCCTTGACGGGGACCTGATAGGTCGCCATCAGGTCCGCCGTCAACTCCCGCCTGCCCGCCTCCAGCTCCCGGGACTTCTTTTCAATCCGGGCTCTCACCTGCTTCAGAGCCTCGGAGTAGCTGTCATAGATCATGAAGGTGGGAATGCCTTCCCCCTCCGGGTCCAGGAGGCTTTCTACCGCCTCAAGTCTCGGGGGAAGCAGGTCCTGGGGAAACCCCTTGAATGCTTCAAGGAGTTCAAGAATCTGCCTGACCCCCAGGGCAAAGAGCTTGAGCTCGTAGAGCTCCACCTCGGCCAGGACCGTGCCCTCCTCGAGGCGGTTCAGGGTGGTGCGGATCTCCTTGAAGCCGCCCAGGATGTTTCTCAGTCTGCTCACGGTGATCTTGTTGTACTCCAGCCGATGGACCACCGCCTCGATGCGGTCGTACTCCTTCTCAAGCTTTTCCGGCAACACAAAAAAATCAAGCCGGTCCTTCGCTTCCCGTCCGTACAGACTGGAAACCTTGATTTTTTCCAATATCACATCGAATTCCAATTTTTTTCTGGAAGCGTCGATAAATGTCATAGGCTCTCCCTTTGTTCAGTCATAGACATTGATGATCATCAGATCCTTCAATTTTGTTTCAAAGGCCGCTCTCAGGGCCTCCGGGTCGAAGTAGTAGCCCTTGGGGGCCACGGGATTGATGCTCAGACCCAGCAAGTTGATGGCCTCGAGGACCTCGACCCTCAGTCCCCTGGCCACCAGTTCCTGATATTTTTCCCGGGTGATGAAGACCTTTGAACCGTCGGTGACCACGATCATGACACCGGCTTCCACCATTTCAAGCAGGGTCCCGTAGGTAATGGCCCCCGGAAAAAAGACGGCTTCAGAGGTTTTTTTCAGATGGTTCCTGAGGGCTTCTCCGGCGTTGATCCCCGTCTTCAAGCCCAGAACCGCCATCTCCCCGGATTCATCGAGAATCCCGATTCTCCCCTGTCGCCTCAGGGCTTCGAAGGCCTCCCGGTGATGCTTCACCTCGGGCAGCCGCAGCAGTTCAATCTGGTGCAGGGTCTTCTGGACCACCAGGGACATGTCCCTGGAAAGGGCCGCTCCTGTGGAGAGAAAAACCCCGTCGGCCACCGCCGGCGAAGCGGAGCTTTTCCGGTCCAGGGCGCCGTCGATGACCACCAGGCCGGCCCCCCATTTGAGCATGAGCCGGGACACCTCGCGGATTCCCTCGGAACTCCTCGGACCCACCAGCTCCACATAGGCGGGCCTCAGGGTGCGAAAAATCACCACGGGACCCAGAATGGTCTCGTAGTCGGTCACCTCGAGGACCTCGAGCTTGATGGCGGTCCTGACAATGAGGTCCCTGGCCGTGGCGATCAGGGTCCCCCTGGGGGCCATGATCCTGGGCTTGGGGGTCTTGGTCACACTGTCCATGCACTCGCCGTCGAAGCCGATGGAGGTGATGCCCAGAATGACATCACTTCCTGCGGCCTCGTGGATCAACTCATTGAGGAGGGTCGTCTTGCCGGCGTTCTTCACCATCCCGATGAGGGACAGGGTCTTGTAGTTGCCGATCAGGGCCTGAAGCAGAGCCATCTTATTCCTCGTGGATATTGCGCTTATGTCGTTCCAGATCCTGGGGCTCCAGGGCGATGCGGTTGCCCTTGAGCAGGCCGAGCACCCCTTCAGTGGCCATTTCATCCGCCATGGGCACGTAATCCCTGGGCTCGGTATAGGTGGTGATGACCCCCTCGTAGTTTCTCAGGACCACGTGGTAGGGACTCTGGGAAATCACATAGTTGGGCATGACGGGGATTTTACCGCCGCCACCGGGGGCGTCCACCACGAAGGTGGGCACGGCAAAGCCGGAGGTATGGCCCCTGAGGCCTTCGATGATCTCGATGCCCTTGGAGACCGAGGTCCTGAAGTGCTCGATGCCCGTGGAAAGGTCACATTGATAGATGTAGTAGGGTCTGACCCTGATTTTCACCAGCTCGTGCACCAGCTTTTTCATCACCGTGACGCTGTCGTTGATGCCTCTGAGGAGGACCGACTGATTGCCCAGAGGCACTCCGGCATCCGCCAGCAGGGTGATGGCCTTGGTGGACTCCGGCGTGATTTCCTTGGGATGGTTGAAGTGGGTATTGAGCCAGACGGGATGGTATTTCTTGAGCATGGCCACCAGTTCCGGTGTGATTCTTTGCGGCATGACCACCGGGACCCGGCTGCCGATGCGGATGATTTCCACATGTTCGATGGCTCGGAGCTTTTTGATGATGTACTCCAGACGCTCATCGGAAACCAGCAGGGCGTCCCCGCCGGATAAAAGCACGTCCCTGACCTGGGGAGTCCTGGCGATGTAGTCGATGGCCTTGTCGATCTTGTCCAGGGGCATTCCCGTATCCTGGGACCCCGCAAACCGCCTTCTCGTGCAGTGTCTGCAGTACATGGAGCACATGTCGGTGATGAGGAAGAGGACCCTGTCAGGATACCGGTGGGTGAGTCCCGGCGTCGGGGAGTCGGCATCCTCGTGGAGGGGGTCGTCCATGTCTGCAAGGCTCTTGTGGGTCTCGTAGATGGTGGGAACCGCCTGCATCCTGACGGGACAGTGGGGATCCTTCTCATCCATCAAGAGGGCGTAGTAGGGGGTGATCCCCATTCTCAGCATTTGAAGGGTCTTGGCGATGCCCTCCTCTTCCTCGGGGGTGATGGAAACCACCTTTTTCAAGGTCTCGATGTCGGTGATGCGGTTCTTGACCTGCCATTGCCAGTCGTCCCACTGGTCCTGAGTGACGTCCTTGTAAAGCGCAACTGATTGAAAATGTCTCATTGTCATCCTCCTAAGCGTAGAGTTTGGTATAAATCTCCCGGAGAGCCCGGCTCTCCCTCATGATGCCGAGGGCTACCTCGGCGTGACCCCTGGTGTAACCGTTGCCGATGATCATGGTGGTATCCATTCCGACGCCCTCGGCGCCCAGAGCGGCCTTGGTGAAGCTGGTGGCCATGCTGAAGAAGTAGATCAGGCCGTCGTCCTTGGTGGCCAGGATCGAGGTCATCTCGGTATTGGGGATGTTGACGCAGTTGATGGTGACATCCGTCATCTCTCCCCCGGTGATCCGGCTGATTTCGTTGTAGACCTCCACGGGCCGGGTGGCGTCGGCGATGAGAATATCATCCGCAAGACCGGCATCCCTCACCTTGCCCACGCTCTTTTCACTGTGGGCCAGACAGATCACTCTGCCCTCGGGACCCGCCTGTTTCTTGGCTTCATAGAGGCAGAGCATGCCGGACTTGCCGGCGCCGCCGATCACCAGGACCGTATCCCCTTTTTTCACGTACTTTCTGGTCTGTGCCGGCGCTCCCGCCACGTCCAGGACGGAAAGGGCCAGATTTTCAGGAATGTCCTCGGGCAGTTTCGCGTAGATGCCCGACTCGAAAAGAATGGCCTCTCCCTTGATATCCACCTGGTCGATATCGATCCTGACCTGAAGGATTTCATCAATCTTCAGGGGGGTCAGGGAAAGAGAGACCAGGGTGGCCACCTTGTCCCCGACGACCAGGTCGGTTTTCCCCGCCAGGGCGGGACCGACGGCCTTGACCGTACCGATGAGCATGCCGCCGGAGCCCGTGACGGGATTCTGGTGCTTGCCCCTCTCGGCCACGATACCCAGCATGATCTGCTTGATCTTTTCAATATCCCCCCCGGCCTGTTCCTTGATCTGGGTGAAGCTGGCCGAATCGACGTTCAAGGTCTTGACATCGATCAGAATCTCATTGTCGTAGAGGGTCATGGTGTTGTCGATCTTCGTGGCGGGTTGCGGCAAGGCCCCCGGTGGTTCAATGACACGGTGTGTGCCGAATCTGCATCCTTTTTTCATAGATACACCTCCAAGTTTATTCTGTCCCAGTAAACATGCAAATTTTGTGCCATGTCAAAACCCGGCAAATCCGGTCAAAAAACGAAAAAAACGCCTAAATATCGGCGTTTATTTTTTTCAACTTGTACTGCAGGGTCTGCCTGGGGATGTCGAGACTCTCGGCGGCCTTGGAGATGTTCCCTCCCGAGACCCTGAGCGCCTCCCGGATCAGGCTGTTCTCCAGGACTTCGACATGGGCCCTGAGATTGAGGTGGTGAAAGTGCTTCTGCCGCCAGGGGGCGTTGAGGAGCTGTCTGGGCAGGTCCTCCAGGGCGATGACGGTGGATTCCGTCAGACTCATGATCCCCTCGATGACGTGCTCCAGTTCCCGGATGTTCCCCGGCCAGGAAAAATCCTCCAGGACCTTCAAGGCCTCCGGTGTGATTCCCTGGACGTTGCGGTAGTATTTGCCGTTGAATTTCTTGATGAAATGCCGGGTGAGGAGGCCCACATCCCCCTGCCTTTCCCTGAGGGGACTCAAGGAAAGGGTGATGGTGTTGAGGCGGTAGTAGAGGTCCCTTCTGAGCTCCCCCGCCTCGATGGCGTCCAGGGGGTCCTTGTTGATGGCGGCCACGATTCTGACATTGGCCTCCCGGGTCTTGGTGTCTCCGATCCGTCTGAACCTGCCGTCCTGAATGACCCTGAGAATCTTGGTCTGGAGGGGGATGGGCATGGAATTGATCTCATCGAGAAAGAGGGTGCCGCCGCCGGCGATTTCAAAAATCCCCGGCCGGTTGGTGGATCCCGTGAAGCCCCCCTTGAGGGTCCCGAAGAGGATGCCCTCGAGCAGGCTCTCCGGCAGGGCGGCGCAGTTCTGGGCGATGAAGGGGTGGTCCCGCCTGGGAGAATTGTTGTGGATGGCCTGCACCAGAAGCTCCTTGCCCGTTCCCGTATCTCCGGTGATCAGGATGGAGGCGTCGTTCTGGGCCGCCTTCATGGCCCGGGACAGGGTCTCCAGAGTGGCGGGGTCCCTTGTGATGATGTCCTCGAAATTGAAAAGGGGCTTGTCCGCCACGAAGTGGTCCGTGGCTCCGAGGACCACCTTCTGCAGGTCCACCACCTGCTCCGAGAGTTTTTTGACCTCGGTGATGTTCCTGGAAATTTCCGCCGCCGCCGCCAGCTTCCCCTTTTCGTCGAAGAGGGGGATGGTGGAATTCACCGTGTGGACTTCGTTGCCCAGGTAGGTGGTGTATTTCTGGTCCACGTTGAGGATGGGCTCCCCGGTTTCCAGGACCCGGAGGATGGTGGAATTGGTCTCGTCCAGGGAGGGGTAGAGTTCGGTGATGTGCCGGCCCAGGGACTCCTCGATATTGATGTCGTCGAGGATGGCCGACTGCCGGTTGCAGAAGACCAGCTGCCCCCACAGGTTCACCACCTGGACCCCGTCGCTGACGTGCTGAATGATTTTTTGAAAGGTTTCATGATTGAACTGAACCATTTTCTTCACCGCCTAAAATCCGTCTTATATGCTCAATTTTAGGCATTTTTCTCGAACTTGTCAAGGATGTAGCCCACGAAAGTGGTGAGAGCCTGCAGTTTTTCCTTGGAAAATTTTCGGTAGTCCGTCTCAAGGTCCAAGGTCTCGAAGAGGGCCGCCCCTCCCGGAAGATCCCCTTCAAAGAAAAGTTTTTTGAGGACGGTCTTGAGGTCCCGGTCATACAACCACAAAACCTCCCCCCTCTGGTGATTTCTTCCCAGGACCCCCTGCAGGAAGCGCAACCGCCCAAGGAACTCGGCAAAAGCACGGTCCAGAGGAATCGGCACCGGAGCCGCCCCTAGATCCTTGACGGCCACCCGGTCCCTGAGGTGAAAATTGAGGTGGCCCTCCACCAGGCGGACCTCGAGAGGGGTCTCCTTCAGGGCCTCGGTGAGGGCTGAGAGTATTTCATGCCTTTGATCCAAAGAAAAGGAAAAGGCCACCGGTGAGCTGTAGACGCCCCGGGTGGCCTCACGGGGTGATCTGAGGCAGATTTCAGCCTCCTCTTTTCCCGTGGTTTCCATCAGAATTTTCAATAGGGCCGCCCTCATCAGAGCACCTCGATGGTGAGACGGTTGACGCTCTGGGAAAGTCCCCGGATACTCATGTCATAGTGGATGTCCACGGTCCCCCGGCCCTCCGCATCCATGTCGCAGGTAAGGTGGCGGGTGAGAATCTCCAGGGTGAAGACCCCGTAGGGGGTGGTGTATTCCGACTGATAACGCTCCCCCTTGACAAATTCCATCACCGAGGAAGTGAAACCCTCCCGGTGCATGACCACCTTGTCCCCGGTGATCCTGAGGGTGGTCAGGGACCCCCGCATGCCGCTGACTTCGGATTCCGTATACTCCAGCAGGCAGCCGTCCTTGTCCCGGGACACCCTTCCCTCCGTGGTGAATTCCACGGTGTCGGTCCCTTCACCGGACTCGATGTAGGCCGAAATCCTGATCATGCCGTTTCTCATGGCCACTCACGCCTCCTTCAGACCCAGGTCGATCAGCTGGTCGATCAACTCGGAATAGGTCAGGCCCGCCTCTAGAAAAAGCCTGGGATACATGCTGAAGGGGGTGAATCCCGGCATGGTATTGACCTCGTTGAGATACACCTCTCCCCCCGTCTTGTCGATGAAAAAGTCGACCCGGGCCAGACCCTCGAGCTCGAGCTCCTGATAGGCCTTGAGGGCCAGCTCCTGGATCCTGGCCACGGTTTCCTCCGGCAGTTCCGCCGGAATGAGGATCTTCGAAGCCCCGCCGTCGAAGTACTTGGCCTCGTAGTCGTAGAATTCATGGGAGGGAATGATCTCCCCCACACCGGAAACCCTGGGGTTTTCATTGCCCAGGACCCCGCACTCGATTTCCCTGACCTCACGGCCCTCCTCCACGAGAATCTTGTCATCGAACCGGAAGGCTTCAGCAATGCCGGCCCTCAGGTCATCAAGGGTTTTGACCTTGCTGATGCCGATGCTGGAGCCGAGATTGGCCGGCTTGACAAAGAGGGGGAGACCGAGAGCCCTGATGAGCCCGCCGGGGTCCGTCTCCTGGTGGCGGCGAAGCACCCGGGCTTCCACCATGGGAATCCCCCTGGCCTTGAGCAGCCTTCTGGCGACCTCCTTGTCCATGGCCACTCCGGAACCCAGGACCCCGCTGCCCACATAGGGGAGGCCGATCATTTCAAAAAAGCCCTGGATCCTGCCGTCCTCGCCGAAGGGACCGTGGAGGAGGGGAAACAGCACATCGCAATCCCTTTGCAGAGAATCCACGATGTCCCCGGGGATTTTCAGCCCCCGCAGGTCATGGTCCAGGTGGGTGAGGGTATCCTGGATCCCGGTCATCCGGCGCCAGTAGCCCTTTTTGTCGATGCCGTAGAGGATAACGGCATATTTGCTTTCGTCCATGGCCCCGAGGACCTCCCTGGCCGTCATGATGGAAACCTCATGCTCCTGGGATTGTCCGCCGAAGATGAGTCCCACCCTGGTTTTAGACATTGACTTCACCCTGTTCCTTGGTCCAGGCCACCACGCTCTCCTCAATGGCCATGACGTGGTCCTGGGCGTGGATTCTGGCGCTGATGGGGTCCTTGCTCTCGATGGCCTCAAGAATGGACTGGTGCCAGCTGACGATATTTTCAAAGTCCGAAAACTCATTGAAGTAGATGAGACGGAAGCGGTGGAACTGCTCGTGGAGCTCCGTCACCAGACCGATGAGGCGGTGATTCTTCGAAGCCTTGAAAATCAGATCATGGAACTCCCGGTCCTTTTCAATCATGCCCTCAAGACGATTCTGGTCGAAGGATCTTTTGAAATCCTCATGGATTCTTTTGAGACCCTCCACCTCCTCCAGGGTCATCCTGGTGGCCGCCAGCTCCGAGGCGAAGCCCTCCAGGACTCTTCTGACCTCCAGAACATCCAGTATGTCCTTCAAGGTCAGCTTCGAGACGTAGGCCCCTTTTCTCGGCACCATGGTAATGAAGTTTTCCTTTTCCAGCTTTCTGATGGCCTCTCTCACCGGTGTCCTCGACACCCCCAGTTCATCGGCGATGGTATTCTCCATCAGCCTCTGGCCGGGTTTGAGTTCTCCAGTCATGATGGCATCCCTCAGAAAATCGAAGACCACCTCCCCCAGAGGCTTGTAGTGGTTCAAGTCCAGTTTTTTAAGTTCACTCATGGCAATCCATACCCCCCATATTCCCCTAAAAGGGTCTGACCAGATAGGTCTGTTGATTGAAACGCTTGAAATTCTTCGCGGCGGCCCTGGCCGGTCCCTCCCGGTTGAAAAGCCCCAGAATCGTGGGTCCGCTGCCGCTCATCAGAACCCCCCGGGCCCCGTAGGAAATCATCCTTTTCTTCTCCTGCAGCACCCCGGGATAGCGGCGAAGGGTCACCCTTTCCAGGGTGTTGAAGAGGCTTTGCGAGATGCGGTAGATATTCTCCTCCTCAAGAGCCTGGAGCATGTCTGTCATGCTGCCGTGGTCCCGGCAGTCCTCCTCCGTCAGGTTCTCGTAGATCTCCCTGGTGGAGACGCTGAGATTGGGCTTGGTGAGGACCAGGTAGACATCCCCGAGTCCCTTGACCGGGGTCAGGTCCTGTCCGATTCCCCGGGCCCGGGCGGCCCCTTTCAAAAAACAAAAGGGCACGTCCGCCCCCAGGGGGCCTCCCAGGGCCATCATCGCCTCCCGGGAAAGCCCCAGGCCGTACAGGGCGTTCATTCCTTCAATGACCGCCGCCGCGTCGGCACTGCCTCCGGCAAGGCCTGCGGCAACGGGAATGTGCTTTTCGATCCGGATCCGGACGCCGCCCCTGAGACCCAGGGCCTCCCTGACCCTCCTGGCGCCCTGGTAGGCCAGATTGTTCTCATCCACAGGCAGGTAGGCGTGGTCGGTAAGAATCTCGATGCCCGAATCCCTTTTCTCCAGATGAATGACATCCCTGAGACTGATCCGCTGCATCACCATATCCACTTCATGGTAACCGTTTTCCAGTTTTCCGATGACGTCCAAGAACAAATTGATTTTTCCGTAGGCTGCCACAGCGATTTCCATTGATCAGACCTCATAACATACATTATACAAAATACATTCCGAAACCATTATACTCCTAAACCCAGACCATCGCCACAAAAAAAAGAAAAACTCCTCTTGAAAGCCGATTTGAAATGCCCTGCATTTCAGGTACCCGCCTCAAAAGGAGTTGATCCTGTCATCCGTCTTTAGAGCCTTTCGATGATGGTGCCGGTTTTACCCTCGATCCCCATCTCCGCCTTCTCCAAAGAAGTGATCAGGGCCCTGCGTCCTTTTTTGGAAGCCGCGAACATCATGGCCGCCTTGACCTTGGGCAGCATGGATCCCGGCGCAAAATGACCTTCATCGATATAGGTCTGGGCCTCCTCGAGGGAAAGCCTGTCCAGCCACTTCTCGTTTTCCTTGCCGAAATGGATGGCCACCTTTTCCACCGCCGTGAGAATGATCAGGTAGTCCGCATCCAGAAGTTCAGCGATTTTCCCGCTGGCAAAATCCTTGTCGATGACCGCCGCCACCCCCTTCAGGCCATGGCCCTCCCGGACCACGGGAATCCCGCCGCCGCCTACGGTGATGACCACATGACCGTTGTCCACCAGGGTTTTCACGGTTTCCTTCTCCGCCACGTCCACGGGAAGGGGCGAGGGAACCACCCGGCGGTAACCCCTGCCGGCATCCTCCACCATGGTGAATCCCTTGTCCCGGATCATGCCGTCGGCTTCATCCTTGGAGTAAAAGGCCCCGATGGGCTTGGAAGGCCTGTCAAAGGCCTGGTCGTCCTTGTCCACGATGACCTGGGTGATCACCGTCGCCACAGGCTTGTCGATTCCCCGCTCCAGCAGTTCCTCCCTGATGGCGTTCTGCAGATGGTATCCGATATAGCCCTGGCTCATGGCCCCGCATTCCGGAAAGGGCATTTCCGGCGTCCCGGCCTCGGTTTTCGAGGCCGTATCCATGGCCAGGTTGATCATCCCCACCTGGGGTCCGTTGCCATGGGCCAGAATGACCTGATTGCCGTGCTCGATGAGGTCCACGATGGGCTTCGCCGTGTTCTTGACCAGAGCAATCTGTTCCCGGGGGGTCTTGCCGAGGGCATTGCCTCCTAAAGCCACCACGATTTTATTTGCCATTGTCTTTGCCCTCCTTTTTGTCAATGACCAATCGTGGCCACCATGACCGCCTTGATGGTGTGCATGCGGTTCTCCGCCTCGTCAAAGACCACGGAATGCCGGCTTCTGAAGACCTCGTCCGTCACCTCCATGGCTTCAAGACCGAATTTTTCCTTGATTTCAAGTCCCACCGCCGTATTGAGATCATGGAAGGCCGGGAGACAGTGCATGAAAATCATGTCGGGATTTTCGGTTTTCTTCACAAGGTCCATATTGACCTGATAATCCTTGAGGATCTTGATTCTTTCCTCGAAGAGGTGTTCCTCTCCCATGGAGACCCAGACATCGGTGTAGATGACATCGGCCCCCTTCACGGCTTCGGTATCGTCGCTGAGCTCGATGAGGGCACCGGTCTCTCTGGCGATTTCCCGCATTTCGGCCACCAGGGCCTCATCCGGCCACAGGGATTTGGGCGCCAAGGCCACGAAATGCATGCCCATCTTCGCCGCGCCGATCATCAGGGAATTCCCCATATTGTTTCTGGCGTCACCGGCGTAGACGAATTTCACCTTGTTCAGGGGCTTGGCCACATGCTCCTCCACGGTGAGGAAATCCGCCAGAATCTGGGTGGGATGGTAGAGGTCCGTCAGACCGTTCCAGACGGGAACCCCCGAATGACGGGCCAGGGTCTCCACCGTTTCCTGCAGGAATCCCCGGAATTCAATGCCATCATAGTAACGTCCCAGGACCTTCGCCGTGTCCTCGGCGGATTCCTTCTTGCCCATCTGGGAGTTGGTCAGAAATGTGACATTGGCGCCCTCGTCAAAGGCGGCCACCTCGAAGGCGGTTCTGGTCCTCGTCGAGGTCTTTTCAAAAATCAGACAGATGTTTTTTCCCTCCAGGGCGCCGCCCTTGATGCCGGCCCGTTTTTTCGCCTTGAGATCATGACTCAGATCCAGCATGTAACGAATCTCCTGGGGGGTGAAATCCTTCAGGGTGATGAAGCTTCGACCTTTCAAATTCACTGGCATAGTTTGCTTCCTCCTTATTTATTGATCAGTTCTCTTTCAAGAGGCATGGACATGCATCGCGGCCCGCCCCTTCCCCGGGAGAGTTCCGAGGAGGGCATGACATGAATCTTGACCCCCTGGCTTTCCAGGATCTTGTTGGTGACATGATTTCTGGCATAGACGATGACTTCCCCCGGAGCGATGGCCAGGGTATTGGAGCCGTCGTTCCACTGCTCCCTGGCGGCGTCGATTCCCTGCTTGCCGCCGCAGCGGATCAGGTTCACCTTGTCGAGGCCGAGATATTTGGCCAGAATCCTGTCGAGTTCCTTGACTTCCTTGGTTATTACTATTTTACCATCTTTCTTTACCATTGAGTACACACTTAATGGGCCCTCGATCTCCGGATGAATTGTGAACTTGTCATAATCCAGCATGGTGAAGACGGTATCCAGGTGCATGAAAGCCCTGGTTTTCGGAATCTCGATGGCGATGATCACCTCGAAGGGTTCATCGGAACTGAAGATGCTCTTGGCCAGTTCATCAATGGCCTCGGGCGAGGTCCTCTGGGAAATGCCGATGGCCAGGACCTTGTCACTGAGGATGAGCTGGTCCCCCCCCTCCATGGAATAGTGGCGATCCCGATAGTACCAGAAGGGAATCTGCTGGTCTCTGAAGTACTTGTGGTATTTGAAAATATACTCGGAGAAGATCGTCTCCCGGTTCCGGGTCACCGTGGCCATGTGGTTGAGGGAGATTCCCCTGCCGATGGTGGAAAAGGGATCACGGGTGAAATAGAGGTTGGGCATGGGATCCACGATGAAGGGATAGTCGTTCATGACCAGATCCCTCAGATTGTTGGTCTTGAGGGCCTCGAATTCCTGGGCCCTGATTCCCGCGATCATGACCTCCACCAGTTTCCGGTGGCTCTTGAAGGCCCCGAAATATTCTTTGAGCTGTTCGATCCGGTAATCGCTTTTGACATTGGCCTCATCGATGAACTGGGCGATCATCCGCTCCTTGATCCCGGCATCCTCCAGGACGTCGGCCACCATTTCCTCGAGATAGAAGACCTCGATGCCACGCTCCTTGAAAACCTGGGCAAAGGCGTCGTGCTCCACCCGGGCCATTTCCATGTAGGGAATATCGTCGAAGAGCAGACGGTCCATCAGGTCCGGTGTGAGATTCTCTATCTCAGGTCCCGGACGGTGCAAAAGAACCTTTTTCAGTTTCCCGATCTCGGAGTAAACCTGCAAATTGATCTGCTTATCCATTTTATCGCTCCTTCTTTGGGGGTTTTTTCCATTTTATTCATCCGACGTTTGCCTGCCCCCAGTATACACTAAAAAGGACAAGGCCTGCAAATTCAACGGGTCAAGGCTTTTCCACAATTTGTAATTTTTCTGAATATTCATTCCATGTATAGTCTCCCATTTATTGACAGCCTTTCCGTCCCCTTGCTTCCCCCTGCTCTTCCTTGAATAAAGATGACAAAAAATGAATAAATTTTTTTTCAAAGAAAAAAAGAGCTCCAGGCTCTTTTTTTTCTTAAGAAGCGAAAATTCTAACTTCCGTGTCAATCAAGGTGACTTCCACAGTCTCTGTCAAAATATCCGAATAGCTGTAGGAGATCTTTCGTTCCGATTCCAAGCCTTCGTCGATTCTGACCACGAACACCGCAGGGTAGGTTTCCAGCAAAACGCCTTCCTTCACCTTCACCTTTTTTCTTCCCTTGTTCGTTTTCAAGGTAACTCTCTCTCCCAGGTGATCCTCAACCGATTGCTTGATTTCTCCCAGGGTCTTCTTAGTAGCCATCCACATCACCCCAACTAATAATCTATCCTAATTCTAACATTATTCGGGTGAAAAATCAACATTATATAATTTTAAATTTGGCTTGTCAACAATATAAAATAATTTTTAGGCATTATTGCTGATTTTTTTGAAATTGTCCTGAAAACTTCCTAGTCCAGGTCTGAAAAGAAGCGCCTGCTCATCTGCCTGAGAAACTTCACCGTATGCGCCTCCGTGGTCTGACGCGCCCCGGGGCCGTCCCCTTCCCGGATGGCCGCGGCCATGCTGTGAAGGGAATCCCTGAACCACTCGTAGTCATCGATGACATAATGAATGGATTGCAGGAATCGGGCCGTTTTCACGTTGAGGCCCTCGAGGGTCTCGAGAAGGATCGGATTCTTGGCGGCCCTTCTGACGATCTGATGAAAGAGCTGGTCCTCGTCGATGCAGGACTGGTAGTCCTTGACGATGTCGTAGGTGTCAAAGCGCTCTATGATGGCAAAGAGGGCCTCGATATCCTCCCGGCTCGCTCTCTGACTGGCCAGCTCTGCGGCCAGCCCCTCCAGGTTGGTCTTGACCTCGTAGGCGTCCTTGACCTGCCTCAGGTCGATGAGGGTCACGAAGGTCCCCACCCGGGGCCGCATTTCAACCAGCCCCATCTGGGAAAGACGCAGCAGGGCCTCTCTTACCGGCGTCCTGCTCACGGAGAATTCCCCGGCCAGTTCCTTCTCATTGAGGACCTCACCGGGTTCATAGTCCAGATCCACGATGCGTTTTTTCAGCACTTCGTAGATTTCCCGCTGGGCCGCCCCGCCGGGGACCCGGCCGACTACCCCAGCCATTTGCGTCTCATGATTTCCCACTTGGCATCCCGCTGCGCCTCTATCCGGGAAATATCCTCCGGGGTCAGATGCTTGAACCGGGACTGGGCCAGAAGGTAGTCCGCCGCCGGGGTGAAGCTTTTGGGATTGCGGTTGAGCTTGAACTCCCCGGCTTCATATTCCGCCAGATACCACAGACCGGAGTCCACCGCCGCCTTGGCCAGGGACACCGTCTGCTGGGCCGGATAGCCCCAGCCCGTGGGACAGGGGACAAAAACGTGGATATAGGAGGTCCCCTTGACGGCCTTGGCCTTCGCCATCTTCATCAGGAAATCCTCGAGATAGCCCACACTCGCCGTGGCGGCGTAGGAGATGCCGTGGGCGGCGACGATTTCAAACATGTTTTTCTTCTGGCGGATGGACCCCGGGAGATTTTTCCCCGCCGGGGAGGTGGTGGTCCTGGTCCCGTAGGGGGTCAGTCCGCTCTTTTGAATGCCGGTGTTCATGTAGGCCTCGTTGTCCGTGGCCAGGTAGATGATGTCGTCATTGCGGTCAATGGCCCCCGACAGGGCCTGGAAGCCGATATCCGCCGTACCACCGTCGCCGGCGATGCCGATGGTCTGGGTCCCCTCGATACCCAGGGCCTCGAGGCCCGCCGCCATGCCGGAAGCCACGGCTCCCGTGGCCGCGAAGGGGGTGATCATGGCATTGGTGGTGAAGGCCATGTTGGGATAGATGAAGGACACCGCCGCCATGCATCCCGCCGGCAGGGCCGCAAAGGTATCGGGACCCAGGACCTTCATGGCGTGGCGCAGGGCCAGACTCTCGCCGCATCCGCCGCAGGCCTTGTGTCCGTAGAAGTATTCTTCATTGTGGAGGGTCTTCGCATTGAGTTTCACCATCAGTAGTCACACCTCACATTCATATACTGCACCCTTTCCAGGGGCTGGCCCGCCGCCGCACCGAAAAGCTTGTCATAAGCCTCGATGAGGTTTTCCTTGGTGATGTCCCTGCCGCCGATGCCGCCGATGAAGTTCATGGTTTTGGGGGTCATGGCCCTGGCCATCAGGGCGGAATTCACATTGGTGAAAATGGTCCCCTCATAGCCGAAGGAAATATTCTTGTCAAGCACCCCCACCGCTTCGGCCCCCTTGAGGGCTTCGGTGAGTTCCTCCACCGGGAAGGGTCTGAGCACCCTCAGTTTGACCAGTCCCACCTTTTTTCCTTCCCCTCTGAGCCGGTCCACCACCACCCGGGCCGTACCCGTCACGGTTCCCGCCGTGATGAGAATCACCTCGGCATCCTCCGTACGGATTTTTTCCAGAGCACCGTGGTAGTAGCGGCCGAAGGCCTGGCCATAGGCCTTGTCCACCGCTTGGATGCGGGTCCCGGCCGCCAGCATGTCCAGATGCTGCTTCATGTTGAATTCCATGTTGGTGTCGTTCCCTGCGGAAATGCTGAGGCTTTTGGGGGCCTCCAGACTCATGCTGTTCAGGGGCATTTTCAAGGGAGGCAGAAAGGCATCCACCCCGGCCTGGTCCGGAATCTCAACCAGTTCATAGGTATGGGTGAGGACAAAGCCGTCCACATTGATCATCACCGGGGTCATCACCTCGGGGTCCTCGGCCAGGCGATATCCCTGGATCATCATGTCCAGAGCCTCCTGGGCATCCTCCACGTAGTACTGGATCCACCCGGAATTGAGCAGGAACATGGCGTCCATCTGGTCCCCGTAGATGTTCCAGGGGGTGGCGATGGACCTGTTGGCGTTCATCATCACGATGGGCAGCCTGGCCCCGGAGGCGTAGGGCAGGGTCTCCGCCATGTACAGAAGGCCCTGGGAGGAGGTGGCCGTAAAGGCCCTGGCCCCCACGGAGCTCACCCCGATGGCGCAGGACATGGCGCTGTGCTCCGACTCCACGTGCATATACCTGGCCTTGAGAGACCCCTCCTCCACATATTCTGAGAGCCGTTCCACCACGATGGTCTGGGGGGTGATGGGATAGGCGGAGATCACATGGGGACGGGAAAGCCTCACCCCTTCCGCCACGGCGTCGTCCCCGCAGATGAATTTCCTGATGCCGCTCATCACTTCACCTCCTTGATCATTTCAATGGCCTTCACCGGACATTCATGGGCACAGATGCCACAGCCCTTGCAGAAGTCGTAATCAACGGCCAGCAGGGGACCCGACTTGTCAATGGCGCCGTCGGGACAGACCAGGAAGCATTTCAGGCAGTCGATGCACCGGTCATGGTCGATGACCGGTCTGAAGGTGCGCCAGCCGGCGTTGATGCTCACCAGATGATCGCTGTCACAGGTGCTGCCCAGGGGGAAATCCTGGACTCTCCTTGGATATTCCCAGGACTTGACTTGAGGTCTTTTCATTTGAGGGCCTCCTTCACAGACGCATATACTTTTTCAATCACCCGGATGTTTTTCACAGCCATGCCGGACTTCATCCCGTCCTCGATGGCCTTTTTGATATGGTCCAGGGACACGGTTTCATCCAGGGCCGCAAAGGCGCCCATCATGCCGATATTGGCGATGGGCAGTCCGATGATCTCCAGGGCCACGGGGGTCACGTCGGCCCCCACCACCCTCTGGGAGACCTCCTCCTGATAAGGACCGGGGTCCCCGGTGTTGATGATGATCACTGTATCCTCCTTCAGACCCACCTTCACCCCTTCATGCCACAGGGATTCATCCAGGACGATCACATAGTCCGGCGCCAGAATTTCACTGCGATCTGTGATTTTCGACTCCGAAAGCTTGGTGAAGCCCAGGACAGGGGCTCCCCTTCTCTCGGGACCGAAGGAAGGAAACGCCATGGCGTTGATTCCGCCGTAAACCGATGCCGCGGCACCCAGGATTCTTGAAGCCGTGAAGCTCCCCTGGCCGCCTCTGCCATGCCACCTGATTTCTATCATTGCTGGCCTCCTCTGTTCTGATATACCTCTAATATATCAGCGATATATTATAATGTCAAAAGAAAACACCCTCGGCTGAAGGGTGCTCATTGGATCATTTTCTTTTTTTCATAGGGAAAAACGAACTTGTTGATCAAGGTCGCCACCACCACCCCCAGGGTGGTGAAAATGATTCTGGACAGGACGTATTCCAGGCTGTTCTCGGCGTGAAGTTCCGTGTCCAGGGCGATACCCATGAAGACCACCGCCCCGATGATCACCGCATTTTCCCGCCTGAGGACCACCACGCCGTAAATGGTGAAGAGGACCCCCAGAGGCACCAGGACCAGATAACTCCCCTCCCGGTAGTAGGGAATCCAGGCTTCCATATTGACCAGGGCCAGTCCCAGGGCCCCTCCGATAAGCGTCCCGATGAACCGTCCCAGGCCGATGTCCAGAGACTCCTGGGCGGTTTCCCGCATCACCACCACCGCCGCGATGCCGGCGTAGAACCCCTCCATCCGGTCCACCCCCAAGAGGTGGGGAATCAGCAGGGATACCATCACCGCCAGGGAGGTCTTCACCGTCCTTAGGCCGATCCGGTAGCGGTTGAAGCGGTCTCCGTCGTTTTTTTTCATGGCTTCCACCGCTCTTTTGAAGCCGAAAACGCCTTCACCGTGTCATGGATTTCAAGACCCGTCACCACCAGGATGATGACCACCGTCACGAGAGGGATGTTTTCTAAAAGGGTGCCCACCACCGCCAGGGACCCCCGGAAACCTTCGATCACCTGAGGATTGAGAAAGTCCTCCCGGGTAATGAGAAAGATGATGGCGCCGTTGAGGGCCATCCCCGACAAGAGTTTGAGCATCCTCAGAAGGTTGGAGTTTCTTCTTCGAATCAGAAGGGTGAGTGCCACGCCCAGCACCAGAAAAAGCAGGGCCAGGAGCAGCCAGCGGTAGGCCAGGACCAGGGCCAGATTGATCACGAAGGTGTCCACGGGTTTCAGATAAAAGACCAGGAGGATGACCCCTGCGAAACTGAACAAGACCCCCAGGAGATTCTCGGCCAGATTGATCTCCTCCGAAGGCTCCGGCGTTTTTTTCAAATCCTCCACCAGCCATGATTTCTCCTTGGAAAAGGTCTCCTCCTCCATCTGCCTGTTGATCAAAAAGAAAATCAGGGTCACCGTGCCGAAAATCATGATGCCGGCATTGTAGTAGCTGCCCAGCAGCTTCAGAAAGAAGGTGAAAAGAGATTCGGGGGTCACCAGGAGACTGATGACCTGGGCCACCGTCAGACCGATGCCGACGGCCACAAGGACGATTCCCAGTATCCTTTTATAAAGGAAGCGCAGTTGTGGCCCGATGAGGTAATCGATCTGGGGGGCATAACCCAGGGCCACCTTCCGGGGATCCCCGAAGCCTTCGATGACATCGGCTTCCTTCTCCCCGTTTGCCATCCCCTGCCGGATGCCGTCCAGAATCTCCTCCGCCACTTCCTTTTTGACCTTTGCGGGCAGATGCTTCTGAATTTCCCGAATGTATTTTTCAGTCAGGGTCATTTTTTACACCTCCATCAACCGAGTCATGGACTCGTGCATTTTCAAGTATTCCGACTGTAACCTGCAGTAGACTTCCCGGCCCAGGTCCGTGATCCGGTAGTATTTCCGAGGCCGTGACTCCACCAGGTTCCAAAGACTTTCCAAAAGGCCCTGCTTCTCAAGGCGCTTGAGCAGGGGATACAGGGTGGACTGGTCCACCTGCAGACCGTAGTCTCCCAGTTCCTTGATCAGGGCATAGCCGTACTTCTCCTCCTCCAGGCGACTCAGAACACCCAGTACCAGAGAACCTCGCTTGAGTTCCTGCCCTAAAGCGGCCACAATCCTGTCCACTACATCAACTCCTTGATTCCATAATACTATGTGTCACATAGTATTGCAAGTCCTATAGCAAAAAAATAAACCCCCGAAAGGGGGGTTCCTGCCGTGGCTACCGGTCCTGTTCAGAGGGATCGACATGAATCCTGACATCGGCGATTTTTTCCATCTCCCTGAAAATATTGCTTCTGGCCTCGTCGCAGATTTCATGAGCCGCTTCAATGCTGAGCTGGCGGTTGACGCAGATGTCGAGATCCACCAGATAAAAGGGACCGCTCTGTCGCACTCTGATATCATGGGTGCTCAAAACCCCCTCGGTACTCCGGGTGATCTGAGTGATTTTTTTGATGATTTCCTCATCCACCGATTTGTCCATCATCTGATGTGAGGCGTCGACCACGATACTGTATCCCATCCGCATGATGAAGAGGGCCACCACCCCGCCGGCCAGGGGATCCATGAAGGGAAAGCCCAGCATGGCCCCACCGATCCCGATGAGGGTCGCTATGGAAGAAAAAGCGTCGGAGCGATGATCATAGGCGTTGGCCACCGTGGAGGGACTGTTGATTTTGACCCCGACCCGATAGGTGACTCTGAACATGGCTTCCTTGGCTGCAATCGACAGAATCGCCGCATACAAGGCGATGACCGTGGGAACGCCATGGCTCCCGCCGGCGATGGCATGATAGGCATTCATCAGAATCTGGTAGCCCGCCGCCAGGAGCAGAAGTCCCACGATGGAACTTGAAATCGCCTCGGCTTTACCGTGGCCGTAGGGATGATCCTCGTCCGCGGGTTTTTTGGCAATCCTCAGGCTGATGAAGACCACCCCCGAGGCGACGACATCGGAGGCCGAGTGGACCGCATCCGCCACCATGGCACTACTGCCTCCAACCACCCCTGCAACTCCCTTGACCACGGTGAGGAGGATGTTGCCGATGACCCCGAAAACCGCCCAGAACTCCGCCTGTTTGAAATCCGCTTGGTGCTTGCTGTGATCGAACATTTCTCTTTTTTCTTTTTTGCTTGAATCAATGGTCTCTTTTTTCATCTACTTGGCTCCTTAAAGGTTTGATTTGTACTCTCTATGACTGTCCCGTGTCCCTTTAATATAAGTCTGCGTCATCTAAGTCCATTGCAAACAATTTATCAGTGTGTTTGAGTAATGTCAAGGCTTTCAGGCTTGAAATCCATTATCACCGGTCTAAAATCACGATAATGATTCTCAATCTTTATCAATCGTGAGGCCCTTGCTTGATCGTCGGGAAAAGACAGATTCATTCCTCATTTTCGCATTTATCAGCTCCATGAACCGATAAGACCGGCTTCTCCCCTTTATCGGCAAATTTTCCATCTGTTGAAGCACCTGCCGGTATTCCATCAAGAGGTCCTCGAGAAAATCCTCATATCTTCCCGACTGCTCCACCCCCTCTCCCGTCAAGCCCTCGGGAGTGAGGGTGACCTTTGAAGGGTCCAGCAGGCAGGTCTTCTCCTTCTTTTGAGGCAGCCGCATCTCAGAAACCTCTTCACTCGGCCGGAAATTCTTGCGAAAATCATTTCACCGCGTCATATTCTCGTCACATTTCCCCTCTATGATAAGAGTATCCAATCAAACAAGGAGGAAAATAAAATGAAAAAATTCGTATCCATGATGTTGATCACCGTACTCGCCATCGGCATGGGCACCATGAGCTTTGCCGGGGCCTTCTCTAATCCTGCGGAGATTTATGCCGATCTCGCCGGCATCAGTGTCGCCGATGCCTACGCTCTCAAAGGAGCCGAAGGCACCTTCGGAGACCTGGCCAGGGAGGAAGGCTTCTATGAGGATTTCGTAGCCGCCAACCTTGCCGGTAAAACCGCCATCATCGAGGGACTTGTCGCCGACGGCACCCTGACCCAGGAGGACGCTGACGCCATTCTTCTCGAAATGGCAAACTGTGACGGCACCGGAGATGCCAGAATCGGACAGTCCCGCAGTCTTTTCTTCGGACAGCAGGGCGACCGGGAAATCAAGGGCAATTTCGGTCCTAAAGAAGACGCCCCGAGACAGCTGCTCCGTGAAAGCGACCCACAGGGTCCCTTTGAAGAAGGCACCTCAAAGGGCCGGGGCCACGGCCGTCAAATGCAATAGAAAAGTCGTCATCAAACACTTGAACCCGTCGAAATGACGGGTTTTTTTCATTTGGGCCGGCAGATATACCAGGCCGCCCGGGTATCCACCTCCACCATCCTCACCTCTGAAAAGCACGATTGCATCGCCACCAGACAGTCCTCCATCTCCGGCAGGGCGTGGTGGATGAAGTGAAAATAGTCGCCCCCCTCCAGGCCTTCAATGAGATTGGTGAAAAGGGACCGCTTCTGATTGTAGTCATAAATGATGACCAGACTCCCGGCCACCCGGCTCATCTCGGCATACAGTTTCATTCTCTGGTCCGCCTTCATGCCATGGGCCACGTAGGAGGCGATGACGAGATCGAAGGACCCCTCCTCGAAGGGCAGTCTTCCGGTACCGTCCCCCTCCATGAAGCGGACCTGGTCATTCTGGGGATTCTTCATGGCCACTTCCAGCATCCTCCTGGCCGGGTCGATGCCCGTAACCCGGTAGCCCAGGGAAGCCAGGGCACCGCTGAGAGCGCCGGTACCGCACCCCACGTCGAGGACAGTTTCGATGCCGTAGGGGGAAAGCTCATGATTCATGGCGGCGATGATTTCCCTGAAGCGTTTTTTTTGTTTTGAGTAGAAAAGCCCGTAGACCGGGGCGATGGCATTGAAGAGAAAATTGCTGTTCATCCGATCACTTCCTCCTGCAGGATGCCTCCATTATACCACCCGGGGCAAAGCCTTGTCCCAGGGAAATTCTCCTCATTGCTCTGACCAGATCTCCCTTTCGAAAACGGTGCCGTCACTGTAGACCACTCGAAGTCCCAGGGCGTCACAGCCGCCCGAGCCCTGCCCGGGACCGGTAATGAAAGCCACGGACCCCCCCGGAGAAGACCCGTCCTTCTCATCCTCCAGGATCTCCGACACCAGAACCTCCTCACCGGTGACCCCGCCCCCGGCATAGCGAATCAGCGTCGCCTCCTCGATCACAAGCCGGGTCTCATGGCCCGAGTGCCCCAGGACTGAAATCCCGTAATCCCCCTCCGCCTGAAGATTGACCCGAACCTCCAGATGACCGTAGACTCTTCCCCCGATTTCTTCAAAGAAAAGACTCTCCACATCGGTGGTCTCGGCAATGCCCTCCAGTGATCGGGAGACATAGTACTGCAGGCCCTGTCCCGCCCCCTTGACTTCGGCGGCAATATTCTCTTCCTTCCTGATTTTTTCCTCTTCCATGGCATCCCGGGAGTCATCCCCCAGGACCATGACGTGCCAGAGGGGCTCGATCTTCACCGCCACCGGAATTTCAATCCGGTAGAAGCCCCTGCCCACCGCCGTGGCCGTCACCGGGAGAAAACGCTTTTCGTCAAAACCCTTGTAGTTGAAAACCACCTCTTCCTCCAGGTGGGATTCCTTGATCTGCCATTCGAAGGCCAGGGTGACTTCTCCCTTCATTGGATCCACCCTCAGATATTCCCACCGGATGGGGGTGACCCATCTCCCCTGGGCTTCAATGGTGGCCAGATTATTGGTGAGCCGGTTCATTCCGGCATTCACGGTACTCAGGACCTGGTCCTGGGTCCCCTGCAGGTTTCCCAACCGGTTCTCCAGCCCCCCCAGTCTCTGGTACAGAAAAAGGTTGCTGATGAGACTCAAGGACACCCCCAGAATCAGGATTCTCTCATAGGGTTTCATTGATTGTTCCTCCTTTTGTGATTTTCTTCACATTATAAGACTCCCAGGATTGTGAACAAGTTCCCCCTGGAGGCCTTTGTCCTTTCCCATCAAAAAAGAGCCCTGTCGGCTCTTTTTTTAAGGGGTTACCAGGCGCTGCCGCCACCGCCACCTGACCCTCCTCCTGAAAAACCGCCGCCGCTCGAACCCCCGCTGGAAGACTGCCTGGGAGTCGAGGTCATGGCCCGGCTGATGTTGGAGGTGGTGCGGTTGAGGTGACGGGTAAAATAAATCGCACTGAACCGGCCGCCACTGGTGTTTTCATACCAGGCAGGGGTCTCGGTAATCATGGATTCGAAGCGCCGGGCCCAGGTATCGGTGACCCCCAGGACCATGGCATAGGGAAGCACCCTGTAGAAATAGGCGGGATCCTCCGCCACCAGGGCATCGATGCGGTCCTTTTCGGCATTTTCGATGAAATTTCGAAAACCCAGTATTTTTCCCAGAATATCATCCCCGTAGGCGGTTCTGAGTTTCGTGTAGGGGGTCATGAAAAGCAGGATGAGGGCGGACACCACCGCCAGCAGATAGATTCTCGGCACCGTCACCACCCGGCTGTAGCCCAGCAGCAGCACCAGCGCCACCAGGAGCAGGACCCCCGAAAGGAGACCCGTCAGAATCCTCTGCCTGGGCAGCCGGGTCTTGATAAGGGAAAACTGTCTGGCAGAAACCGCGACGAGGCCGGTCATGGCGACGGCCAGCAGAAGGGAAAACAGGGTGACCAGACCCGGGGCGTAGGGATTGACCACCGACAGGGTGCCGCTGAAAACCATGAAAAATTCAGCGACGCCTAAAAACCCGATGATGAATAGAAGCAGATATCCCTGCTTCGAATAGAGGCGGCGCCCGGGTGTCCTGAAGGAATCCTTCAGCAGATCACTTACCACGGCTACGGTCTGATAAAAGGTGTTCTCCAGGGATTCACTGTCCACCAGCCCGTCGGCACCATACCGGTCAAAAAGATCATTGAAGTAGGCCTTCTCAAAAGAAGGGGCCGTTTCAGGAAGGTCCTCAAGTTTTTCAAATAGAATTTTCTTTTTGTCCCGCTTGAAAACGACCCCGGTGGTCTCCTCCCGCTCGATGATTTTCATGTGACCCTGATGGGCCCAGTAGACCAGCATGGCGGTGAGGTCATAGGGATTGACCTGGTGGTCGTAAATGTAGCCCAGCTCGGCGGGGGTGAGTTTCCCCGGGGGATAAAACTCCACTGTGGGGAAAAGTTGATGGTTCCTGAAGCGCCCCTTCAGGAATATACCCAGAAGCAGGAGACCCGCCATGAGAAAGGGATAGCCTTTTCTCAGGAAGCCATAGATGTCGGCTTCCCTTCGTGGCTCGAAATAGCCCTCCTCCAGGGGCAGGGCCAGGGTCAGGGCCTCCCCGGGGGCCAGGGACCCGGTCAATTCCCCCTTGATCCTTCTCCCCTGGACGGTGTAAAGGACCCTGTCCCCGTCGACACTCCCCACCCGGCCATGGGTGAAAGTGATGTCCCGGGAATCGAAATCCTTGGGCAGAAGAATGTCGAAACTGATATCCTTGAGGGGCATGGTCCAGTCCGGTCCGATGAGATTGAAATAGACCTCGTCCATGGTCTCGTTGCCATCCTCCCCGATTTCATAAAGATAGCGGATGGTGTAATTTTCCGTCTCTTGGGCAAAAATATCGGGATCACCGATTTTCACCTCGAGAAAATCTCCGGAGGTCGATGTGTCATAGGGGGCGCCTATGACCTCGAGATCCCTGATATCGACGGGTTTTCCGTAATAGGTGCGTCTTGGAATCCTTCTGATGATGCCGTGAAGGTCCGACTCGAAGAATTTCACTTGAAGAGACTCCTCGATGCTGTAGCTGTTGTCCTCGGCAATGTCGATGGCGATATGGATGGCAGCCACCTCGCTGCTTGCGCCGAAGGCCCAGGAGGACAGGCTGAAAACCGCCAGCAGGACCAGGAGGGCCGGTTTCTTGAATTTCATGGCACCCCTCCTAAAATTTGACCTCCACGTTGGCCCGCTCCGCCTCGGCGATGGTGAAGAATTCTTTTCGTCTGAATCCGAAAAGCCTTGCGACAAAATTGGAGGGAAAGGACTCCACCTTGGTATTGAAGGACTTGACCACGGCATTGTAGTATTTCCTGGCATTGGCGATATCCTCCTCCACTCTTTGCAGTTGCTGCTGAAGGTCGAGAAACTGGGAATCCGCCTTCAACTCGGGATAGCTTTCGCTCAGGGCGAACAGGGATTTCAAGGTCCCGGTCAGTTGATTCTCCCCGGCCTGCTTTTCACTGATGGTCTGGGATCTCATGGCGAGATTCCTGGCCTCGATGACCTTCTCCAGGGTTTCCGACTCATGTCTGGCATAACCCTTGACGGTCTCCACCAGATTCGGGATGAGATCCACCCTTTTTTTCATGAAAACATCCATGGTGGAAAAGGCCTCCTCCACGATATTTCTGAGTTTGATGAAGCTGTTGTAGTCCACCATGAGAAAAAGACCTGCCACGGCGACGATTCCCAGAACAATGTACAAGAACATTCACGATTCCCCCTTTTCCTTGATTATAACCCAGCCCCCGGTTCTTTGCCATCTCTACCGGGGCTGATATTCATACACATAGACCCTCTGGATCGCCACACCGCCATTGGAAGCGGAGATCTGTATCCCCATGCGGTTGTACTGGCCACCGGCACCCAGGACTCCGAAAACCTCTCCGGTCTGGTCAGCGTAACCATTGGAGGAGGTGGCGGCGAAAAGGCTCCTGCCCTCTTCCGTCTTCAAGGGAGTCGCTCCTAGGATATGGTTCTTTTCATCGAGAATCGCCATCTGGGCGATGACGCTGCCGATGCCCGCCATATTGTCGTGACTTCTGGACAGATGGCTGGCGGTGAGCTGCAGGGAAAAGGACTCGCCGGGGATGATCACCTCAGGCGGCGGGCTCCACTCGACCCTGCCGGACTGGGACATTCCCTGTTTGGCCCAGGAATCTCCCGGATCCACCACCAGGGTGGTGACGAAGGTGGCGCTGGTCCCGCCGTCGGAAATGGTACTCATCCAGGAGGCACCCTCATTTCTTTGATTCAGCTGGGACTCCCAGTCATTGGTGAATTCCCCCACCCTCACCCATTGGTAGACCCCCTCAGGATTCTTCTGTGTCACCGCCGGCAGATTTTGATATTCCTTGATGGCCTCGTGAACCTTTTGCCTTCCCGGAGTTCTGTCGGTGAGCCAGATGCCCATGAGCCTGACCCATTCCTCCGGCAGGAGATTCTTTTCATCCATCAACTCACCCAGAGCGTTCTTGATGGTATAAAGCTGTCTCAAACGGTCCTCTAGCGTTTGATCACCATTGAATCCAAATTTTGTCCGATCCAGAAGTCCGCCCTTTTTAAAGGCTTCTATGAGTCTCAGGTGCTCCGGCACCGTCCTGGCAATTTCTGCCTCGGCGGCCCTTCTGGCTTCGAACTGGCTTTTCAACTTGATTTCAGCCCGGCTTTTGATCAGGGTGATGTCAGCCTCGCTGAGCTGGTCCCTTGAGATTCCCCGGGCATTGGCATAATCCCGAATCGCTTCGGTGTGGATCCGGGTGATGACCCCCTTCATTTGAACCAGAAGTTCCTCAAAATTCCCCGGGGTCACATCATAACCCCTTTCCTTGGCAGCCCCGTTTTTGAAGGCCTCATAGGCGGACTCGATCTCATAGGTCTTCCAACTGTTGATGCCGGCATCCACCGCCTCCACCGCCGCTTTCATGGCCTTTCCGGCAGGGAAATGGTCCATGATGCCGTTGGCGATTTCCTTCTGGGCCCCTTCATAGTCATTTTCCAGAAGATAGGCCAGGGCCTTTGACGCGGTGGTGGTGGTATTCATGGCCTTGCCAAGAAAACCTGAATCCAGGGAATAATGATCCAGGACGGCCTTGCCCGCCATTTCTGATATCTTGGCTTGAAAGTCGATGGCGTTTCCGGCCTCCGCACTCACCACCAGGGCGCCGATGTCATTTTCCTTGACGATGCTTCGAATCAGCTTGCCCTGGGCCGATTCACCGCTGATTCCCATCCCGTTGAAGGCCTCCTTGAAATAGGACTCCAGGGCCTGGACCATGGTCTCCTCATCCGTTTTTTGTGCCCAGGACTGGACCGCCATCTGGTTGGCGAATCTTTCAATCTGCTTTTCCTCGGAGAGTTTTCCGGCTCCAAAAAAACTGAAGTGATAGGTCCCGATACGAAGGGAGCCCTTCTCCAGATCGACTGCCTCCGGCAGGAAGTATTCCCATTTGTCGCCGTCGTAATAGCCGGCATACAAATCGTCAGGATTTTTGAGGGTTTTCAGAACCTCAGGCGAAATCGGAATATCGATGAAGCCCTTTTCTGAAAGCATGACGGTTTCGTGACCCGCCACCTTCACTGAAACCGGATTGCCGATGATTTCAAATCCCTCCTGGGTCATTGTCGGATACTCAAGCACTGAAATCTCCTCGAGGACCGCTTCAAGTCCCTCCTCCAGGGCACCTGAAGGCAGATCGAGGGCGGCCCCAGGGCCGGCGTCCTCGAGATTCCCCTCTGAAGGAGCCGTTTCAGAAGCCGGAACCGGCGTTTCTGAAGGCAAGGGTTCTTCCTCCCTGGCACAGCCCAGAATCATCAAAGCTCCCAGTACAACTGTTCCCACCACAACCAGTCTTAATAATCGACCCATCACGATCCCTCCTGATTTTACCTGCATTTTTTTAGATGTTCTTTTTCACTGACGGACCACGGCTGCTTGACAAAACCCACCATCAAATTTCTTCCATAAAGGCCTCAAGAAGCGAAATGACTTCGGCCTTGCTTTGGTCATGCTCCCTGTGGATGAGATTCAAATAATCCCAGAAGGCGGCAATCATATTGCCTTCCTTGATGACGAAGGCCACCTGGGGCGGCGTGATTTTTTCCACGATGACCCCCAGGTTCTCCTTCACAAGGATCCGGTACTCCATATTTTCAACCTGGTCAGTCAGGACAACCTGATAATTCTCATGAGTTTTCAACAGATGAACCACGGTTTTCAGATGCTGCCGGTATTCCTCGGGACGGTAGGTCCCGGGGATGAACTCCAGGATGCCGTCATAGCCCAGGGGAACCCCGCCCTCTCTGACCTTGTCGATATCCTCTAAATGAATAATTTCCCGCACCTGCCTGGTTTCGAGATTCTTCAGATAGTTTTCTTTTCTTTGCCTTGATAGAGTCAGAAGTTCCTCCTGATTCAGAACATCCGATTCCTCTGAACGAGTCCTGATCAGGTGTTCCGGCAAATGCCACAGGGACAGACCATGACCCTTGATCATGGTGTTCTCCACTTCACCCTCGAAGGCCATCAGCATCTCAGTATAGGAGATTCGATCTTCTTTTGTCAGTATCCTCATCAAGGGCCGGCACAGGGCGAGATAAGCCTCGAATTCCTTGACCATTCCGGCGACGGCTTTTTTCTCTTTCATCAGGACACTGACAGCCTCAGGGGCCATGACATCCAAAGAACTGGCTGAAATAGCCGCCGTGCGAGGGGCGATGAAGAGGGTCCGCTTGAAGATGCCGTCCCTTTTTCTCGGATAATAAAAGGGTTCGATGGCGCCTGTCAGGTAGAGGGGCATCCAGTGAGACAGGGCTTCAAGCATTTCGTCAAGGTTCCTGCTCACGGTATGGATGATCTTGATGCGGTTGCCTCTTGTGATGACCTCGGACAGGAAGCCCATCCACTGCTTTTGAAAGGCGAAGTCCAAGGCAAGCCAGTCCATGGACTCGTCACTGAAAAGCAGGAGCTCCTGGGGTCTGGACTCCTTCAAGACCATGGACAAAAGTCTGCGAACCGCTTCACGTTTTCCCTCATAACCCTGGTAAACCGAGATTTCCGGTCCTGCTTCCCCGTTGCTTCTCGCTGGTCCGATCTGCTCCTGAGGACTGTGAAACCCTTCAAATTTCTTCAAGAATTGCGCCACAGAGACCGAATCGTTTTTTCTGTCCCTGACCATCCAGTCATGAAGGGCCTTTTCCCCTCTTTGAGGATCATCGAGAATCTCCCTGGGTACCTGGATCACCTCGGCCAGGGTGGTCTTTTGAATCTCCTCATGGCACTGACTCAAAAAATAGGCGGCCATTTTCCTCATGTACTCCGCATCGCGAACCAGGTGTCTTTCTCCTCTTCTGAGTCGACTGATATGGGAGGAGTCCAGATTGATGCTCATGGAAAGCGCACTGTTTGAGGTCTTCGTGACATTCATGAGAAAATCCAGTTTTTCATAATCCTTCATATTTACACCTCTATCTGATTATATCAATGTCTAATCTGTCTTGCAATTGTTTTTGACAGGAATCCTGTCAAAGAATTTGTCACTGTCAAATCGCACATGCAAGGTGACTTTATTCAAATCTCGTGTATGATGTTTTTACAGAACAAGGTGGCAGACTCAGTAATCGACAAGGGTTGCCGCAAGCCTGCAAAGAACAACCGGGTGGATGTTCATACCTTCTTGAACGTCTCGAATCATGGAGGTTTTCAATTGATTTTCCTCTAAAGGTGGCTAAAAAGGTTCTGATTGTGCATTCCATGGATTCCCCCTTGAGCCGTGACACTTGAATTTTTCGGTTCGACCTGATGGATTGCCGTAAAAACCGATGCCCGCCCGGGCATCACAACGCCATTGATCATATATTTTTAACATGAAGACCCCATAGCCCCTTTAGAGGAAAATCATTGCCACTGATTCTAGTCCTTATGGGAGAATCACAAGAAAAACCGCGGACATTTGTTGTGTTCGCGGTTTTTTCCTGCATATTTTAAGACATCGCCGGCAGACAAGGGACAAAACTCCTATTGACCATACCGGGGATTCTCAGTTGATGGGGAGTTGACCCTCTCCATCCATTGAAAGTTTCACCCCGCACCCCATCCGGGTGGACCTTCTTAAGAGACGGAAATACTCTTTGAAATAGCCAAACAGAACCCATCAATTGTCTCCATCCAAAGACATCCAATCCTTGGAAACAGCACCTCATCCGTCAAGTGCAACTTAATGTAACCGATCCAGTATTGTATCATCCACACAACATCTATTCTTATACATAGGTTTGAGTTTGTTGCACTTATTCACCCTTCAAACGAGAAAAAGAAGATGCAGGATGCGGGACTGTTTGAAAAATGGACGCTACAAGGACTACTTGTTGAACTTGATACAATTGAGCGTTTTAATTCTCATGATTGCATTTATCCCACGGTCCAGTTGACATGGGTCTCCTATACCCTGCGGATTCCTTAAAGCAGGCGCAAACAATACTCAATTATTGGCTGTCGCCTCCAACATCATACCAAAGAGTATCACCCCATATAAAGTGGCTTTCGCGGCATAAAAGCCAGTGGTTCTTGCAACCTGAATGCTGGCTCTAACCACACCGGACCAGGGACTCTGCTGCACCGGTATATTCACAAAGTCCCGATTTTTTATGGGTATACCCATAAAAAGCGTGTTTTTTTTGGGGTTGTTAAGGATATAATAATACGGATTTGCTGCGGGTATTTGAAGAAAGTGGCCAGCTCCGCCCAATTGTTCCGCCAGGAACTCGCGATAAGAGGATATTTGCTTCCCCAGATGGTCTCAAATTCATCGAGTGCTTCCAAAGCGGCATCCTCACTGGGCGCTTCTTAAATGGGTTTCAGATCAGCCGTCACTTTGAGCAGATCCTTGAACTTGACGTATCGAACACTGTTTCTTATCTGATGGACGATGCATTTTTGGATTTCTGCCTGGGGATAGCAAGCGGATATGGCCTCGCTGAAACTTTCAGATTATCCACACTGATAATCAGGATGTCTTCCACCCCCCCGGTTTTTCAGTTCATTGAGAACCACCAGCCAGAACTTTGAGGTTTCATTCTCGCCAATCCACATGCCCAGAAGGTCCTTTTGCCCATCCATATCGATACCGATGACCATGCAGGCCGCTTTGTTGACAATCATCCCGTCTTGCTTGACTTCAAACACCCCAAACCAACTCTCATTGCCCGTATTTAACCAAATCGTACAGTCTTTTGTTTTGATAAATCCGCTCCTTACCAATCTTTTCAGAGGTAAGGAAGCCCTCTTCTTCTAGAGATGTCAGGTAATTGACCGCCGTCTTTCTTGTTACTGCCAAACCTTTTTCAATATAGACAGTTTTTGTATAAAATTCGTAAAACAGCAAATCAATTAATTCTTTTGAATAAATTTTCGGTAATTTTTCCTTAATCTCTGCACACATGGTTTCAACTTCTAGATTAATTCTTTTTACTAATCTCAATGTCTCTTCTGCTGTTTCTTCAATACCTGTGAGAATATAGACAATCCATTCTTCCCAATTTTGATGCGTTCGGACTTCCTGAAGAAGCCTGTAATAGGCTGACTTGTTCCTGATTATATATCTGCTCAGATAAAGAATAGGGCTATCAAGCAATTCCTTTAATACCAAGTAAAGCACATTTATAATTCTGCCTGTCCTTCCATTGCCATCATAAAAGGGATGAATGCTTTCGAATTGGTAGTGGATGACTGCCAGCTTTATCAATGCGTCAATATCATGATGGTCTTCATTGATGTATATTTCGAGATTACTTAGAAGTTCTCTAATTTCAGCTTCTCCTGCAGGAGGTGTATAAACAGTTTCACCAGTTCTTTCATTTCGGAGTACAGTACCAGGCAACTTTCTTATTCCTGCACGATTCTTTTCAATCGTCTCTTGAATCTCAATAATCATATTGGTTGTTAGCGTTTCACGGGCCTTAACCAGCTCATACCCTTGCCATAAAGCAGTCCTGTAACTGACAACTTCCTTTGCAGCAGGACTTGCTCCGCTGGCATCACTCATCGCTTTATAAAGGTCATCATGAGTTGTAATAATATTCTCAATTTCAGAGCTGTCCTTGGCTTCATTAATCATGACCGCATTTATCAAGATGTACTTATTCGGTATTGTATCTGCATAACCTTTCAGTTCAGCCAATGCACGATTGGCTCTTGCCAGCTGCTTAAGCACTGCTTTTGTTTCCAATTCACCATTCGGTGGCAGCATAGGTAGTTTTTGCCCATTCATTACATACACCTCCAATACATAGGTATTATATCTCCATAATTTACCTATGTCAATTCAATATAGGTAAATTATTCAGTAATATTACCTATATTGAATTTAACAAACAAGCGTAATTCCCCACCCGGTGATTGTCGAGCAAGATGTCATAAAACCTGTAGTTACAACTGACCCATCATGATATGGATTCATTAATAGATTGGACCAAAATCTAATCTTTTTCTGGGTTGAGCCAGACCCTCTCTTCAAGTGACCACTCTCTAATTGCTTTAGTCCATCTTTCTGGATCCTGGCTCGTGCAGCCTCATATACGGCGCTGGGATTTGCAAGTACTGCTTGAGCCATTCCCCTGTGTCTTTGATTTGGCGTTTCCTGAGAAAATCAACTCTCTAGTGTCATGTCCACTCCTGATCTTCGATTTCTCCATTCATAAAAGCCAGGATTTCATCAAGGCTTTTCTCACTGTTTATCAGTTCCTTTCCTTCCATATCCCGCTTCTTATCCATCAGAGTCTTCAGATCCTCTAATGCAGCCTCGTACTTGTCCCTGGCTTTCGCCACAGCCTCTTTCTGTCGGGCTATTTTGTCATCGATTGATACGCTTCGCCTGGACATTTTTCTACCCCCTACATTTGATTGATCACCTTCAGTCTCTCATTAATCCCAATCGCCTGTTGACGAATGTTCAGCTCCGTCATGCCGAAGGCCTTGAGCAGCTTCTTCTGAGTAGCGGTTACCGCACAATCCAGACGATAGTTTCCATCCGACTGTCGGACCATTTCAATCTTCACAAGTTCCCTGAGGGCTGCTTTTTATGCCAGTTGCCAGAACACTCGCGACTTCAGTCGTGAGAGGTTCAATGCGGTAATTCGCAATATCTGTCTTATACATGAAAAGC
>JAGYOH010000017.1 GCA_018399635.1 Clostridia bacterium | reverse complement strand
AAATCAGCAACCTTTTTTCATTTGAGAAAATCGTATTCCGACATCCCCAGTTCCCTCTGGACCTCCCGCATCTGTCCGAGGAGCACCTCTCCCACAGGAATGCCTGTTTCCCTGCGCTCCTGCCAGGCCAGGTATTCCTTTTCACCCGCGGTGTAGATTCTCTCCTGGCCGGGCATTTTCTCCGAGGCCCTCAGGTCCCTTAAAATAGTGCCGGCGATTTTTCTGAAAACACCTTCCTCGATGAAGCGGCTCACATCAATGGCGATGAAAAAATGACCCAGGTGGTAGGGTCTCGGGCGCCCCTCTTCATCGGTTTCCGAAATATCCTTGAGGAATCGGCCGTCCTGCAGGGCGGCCGAGAGGATTTCAACGATTACAGCGTAGCCGAAGCCCTTGTAACCGGCGAGTTCTTCTCCGATACCGCCCAAGGGGGTGAGGGCCGCCCTCCCCTTGACCAGGTCCTCCAGAATCCCGGCCGTATCCGTCCTGGCCCGGCCTTCCCGGTCGATGACCCAGCCTTCAGGGGTGGGCTGCCCGTCCCTGGCCAGTTTTTCGATTTTACCCCGCTGGGAGATCGAGGTCGCGCAATCCAGGACAAAATCAAAGGCTTCGTCGGTGGGGATTCCCACCGTCAGGGGATTGGTTCCCAGCATGTTCTCCACCCCGAAGGTGGGGGCGATGGAGGGTCTGGCATTGGTGCCGGTGATGCCGATCATCCCCTTGGCCGTGGCCATGGTGGCGTAGTAGCCGGCAATCCCGTAGTGGGAGGAATTCCTCACCGCCACCATGCCCAGGCCTTCTTTCCCGGCCTTTTCCACGGCCATGGACATGGCCTTGTGGGAGATGACGTGGCCCATGCCGTCATTGCCGTCGAGCACCGCCGTGGTGCTGGTCTCCTTGATGACCTCGATCCTGGTGACCGGGTTCAATATGCCTCTTTTGATCCGATCGTAATAAATGGGCTTGAAGCGACCGATGCCGTGGGAATCGATGCCGCGGCGATCGGCCGTGATGAGGACCTCGGCAATGGTCCGGGCCTCCCCGGAGGGTATGCCCATCTTTTCAAAGGCCTCCACCATGAAGGCCTCCAACAGGGTATCCTTGACGTGAATCACATTCAACTTTCTCCACTCCTCTCTCTATGATGAATTCTACCATACCCTCTGAGGGATTTGTCATCCACTCCAATCATTTCCCCAGTAAAAAAATCGCCTCACAGGCGATTTATCGGACCATTTCCAACAGGTACTCATCCTTGGTCCCCTTGATGTGGATACCGACGTAGCCCTCACTGAGTTTTTCTGAAACCGCCTTGAAATCCTTCACCGGCACGTAGATCCGGTTGCGCTTTCTGTGAACCCTGGAGTCCCGGTCATAGAGGGCGATGAACCGGTCCTTGCCCCCGTAGATATTCTTGGCCTTGACGATATGCACCCGGTTGTACAAGAGGGATTTCATGGAGGGGATGTTCTTCGGTGACACGGTGGAGAAGGCGTAGCGGAAGTCCGGATTCTTCATGGCGTAGTGGAGGGAGATCCTGATGGCCTTGCGCTGCAGGTGATTCCCCCGGTAATCACTCCTGATGATGGTGGCGTCGAAGTAGAGCATTTTTCTGGAACCGTCGAGATTCAGCAGCTCTTTGTAGTAATTGATGTTTTCCTGGTTGAAGGAGTTGATCCGGTAGCCCACGAGACCCTCATCCTCCACACAAAAGCCCAGCACGTTGCCGTCATTTTCATTGAAGAATTTTTCAAACTCTTCTCTTTCACTCTTCACAAAGGTTTCCTTGTCCTCGATTCCCTGGTAGATTTCCTCCTGGAGCTGGAGAATCCTTTCCAAATGGGTAGTGTCAAGATTCACAATATGATAGTTTCTGATGATGTCGGTTTTCTTTTTTCTGATTTCTCCGGTGTACCATATCGCCATACAGTGACCTCCTTTGCAAAACTGATCCATGATTCAAAAAAACACCTCAAATCCAGAAGCGTTTTTTGAGCGCACTTTTCCTATTGATTCATTGTAGCATTTTTTTTGACTTTTAACAACTTGCAATTATGGATAAGATTGTCATTGATTTGGGCCAAAAAAAATGGCTTTGAGCCATTTTTCAACGGTATGCCATTTCAAAAGCCACCCCGACCTCGCCCAGGTCCACCACCCGGGCCAGAGCGATTTTGGCCCCCAGGTCAGTGCAGTGGCAGGGATGGATTTTCGGGGCTCCCAGGTTCTTGAAATATTCGACGGTTTTGTCCATCACCCGCTCCGGTGGATTCAGGAGGTGAAAGCCGCCGATGACGTCCCGGACCTTTTGAATCCCCGTCACGGCCCTGGCCCGCTCGATGATATTGCAGATGCCGGCATGGGAGCAGCCCGTGATGATGACGAGCCCCTCCTCGGAAACATACACCATGGCACTGTCGTCCCGGTTGTAATCCTCCTGGTAGACCCCCGCCACAAGGACTCTCCCTATGGGACTCTGGCTCTCGAAATCATTGAGCCTCGGCACCTCCCCCAAAAAAGCCAGCCGGTCCGTCAACCAGAAGGCCTCCTCGGTGAGGTGGAAATCGAAGAATTTTTTCAAGCGGTCCTGGTCCATGGTGACGCCGAGTTCATCCTCTCCGGTGAAGGTCCGGGAATCAAAAACCCCGGGGTGGGCGATGAGTTTTGACCGGTGAAGGGCCCGGCCCTCCATGACCTCCTCGGTCAGGCGTTTGACATAGGGCTCGAGACCCCAGGTATGGTCCAGGTGGGAATGGGACAGGACCAGATAATCCAGGTTGAAGAAATCCACCCCCATCTTTTCTCCGTTTTTGATGAAAAGATCTGAATAGCCCACATCAAAGAGGACCCTGGTGTCCCCCTCTTCGATATAATAGGAAACTCCCGGCTCTCCCTCGAAATATCGGTCGATCAGGGTGTTGTTGTCTACAAGTACTTTTAGTTTCATCACGGCTCATCCTTTCGTTTTTCTGCCGATGCCGGCTGCTTACAGTCTCATTTTACCTCTTTTGATGAAAAAATGACAAGAAAAGACCCCAAATGATTGTCAGTCTCACAAGATTCAGATATCATGGGGAAAAGACTTTGTCCAAAGAGGAGAATGCCCCATGAGTGATGTCTATTTCATACCCTGCAGTGAAGGCCGTCCGGAGCTTCTCGGCGCCCATGCCCTGGAACTTCTGAAAATCCTTGAAACGAAAAAAAACTACGCCTATCCCCGGAAGATGCCCATCAAGGTGCATTTCGGAGAAAAGGGCAACACCACCTTCATCCCGGCAGAAACCTACGATCCCATCATCCACCACCTCAGTGCAAGGGAGGTGGAACCCTTTTACATCGAGACCAATGTCCTGTACCGGGGTGAGCGGACCACCACTGAAAAGCATGTCCGCCTGGCCAGGGCCCACGGCTTCACCCAGATTCCCATCGTGATCGCCGATGGCGAAACCGGCACCGATTACGTGGAGGTCCCCATCCACAAGGACTATATCCAGAAATGCAAGATCGGCAAGGCCTATGACCGCTACCCGGGCTTTCTGGTGATGAGCCATTTCAAGGGCCATATGAGCGCCGGCTTCGGAGGCGCCATCAAGCAACTGGCCATGGGCTTCGCCTCACGGGGCGGCAAGCTGGACCAGCATTCCGGCATCTCTCCCGTGGTGGATGCCTCAAGGTGCATCGCCTGCGGCATCTGCGTCGACAAGTGCGACTTTGACGCCATCACCCTGGAGGAGGTGGCGGTGATCCACGACGACCAGTGCGTCGGCTGTGCCGGCTGCATCGCCGTCTGTCCCGAGGGGGCCATTCGAAACCGCTGGGACGGCCGCAATTTTCTTGAAAAGATTGCCGAGTACGCCTATGGGGCCTCCCTGGGCAAGGACAACCTCTACATTTCCTTCCTCACCGGCATCACCGAGGACTGCGACTGCATCGGTCAGACCATGAAGCCCCTGACCCGGGATATCGGCGTTCTCGCCTCCACGGATCCTCTGGCCCTCGATGCCGCCTGCCTGGACCTGCTCCAGAAGACCACCGGTCACGACCATTTCAACAGCGGCCGGGTGACCCTGGACCACGGGGTGAAAATCGGTCTCGGCAGTGACGACTATACCCTGCATACCCTGGATAAAGAGGACAACTGATATGGATCAACTGATCAAGACCTTTGCCGCCTTCATGCTGATTCCTCTGCTATTGAGGTTCAAGATGAAGCTCAGCCACACCATCGCCGTCACCGCAGGGATTCTGATGCTGCTCTCCGGAATCGATCTTGAAACCCTCTTTGGAATCCTGAAGGGCCTGATGGCGGAAGCCCCCTCCCGGGACACCATTTTCACAGTCCTCATGGTCAGTGTCGTGGGGGGCGCCATGAAGCATTACGGCCTTCTGGGAAAAATCATCGATGCCATGATTGCCGTAATCCCCTCCAAGAAGGCGGTCATGATGATGATTCCCTCCCTGATCGGCACCCTGGCCATCCCCGGCGGAGCGGTGCTCAGCGCCCCCTTCGTGGACGACCTCGGCAGGGACATGAACATGCCCTCCACCCACAGGGCGGCCATCAACCTGATCTTCCGCCATATCACCATGCTTCTGTTTCCCTTTTCCTCCACCATTCTTTTTGTCAAGTCCGCCATGCCCGAGATCAATATCTATCTCCTCATCCTCTACAATCTGATTTTTCTGAGCCTGATCCTTCCCATCGCCTACTTTCTGTATCTCAGAAAAGTCCCGACTCAGAAACCTCCCCACCGGGAAGGCCTGGGGGAGGACATCAAGTCCCTCCTCTACTATTCAGCCCCCATCTACCTGCCGGTCCTCTTCAACGCTTTTCTGGGAATCCCCTTTTATCTGGGACTGATTCTGAGCACCCTCCTGGTCTACGTCCAGTCCGACAGACTCCGCTTCTTTGCCGTGCTCCGGGATTCAGCCAACTGGCATACCGTCCTCATCATCGTCTCCGTCCTCCTGATCAAGGACGTCATTCTGGAAATGGACCGGCTTCTGGCGGTTTTCGACGCCTTTTTCCTCTACACCTCCAATATTTTCCTGATCTTTCTCCTTTTCATGGTCACCTCCCTCTTCTTCGGGATGGTCACCGGCAACATCACCACCCCCATGGCGGTGACCTTTCCCATGCTCACCCAGCTCACCCTTTCCCTGGGGCTCGGAGCTTCCGAAATCCACATTTTCGCCTATTTCATCACCATCAGCGCCTTTTTAGGCTATTACTTCTCCCCCCTCCACCTGTGCCAGACCTTCACCCTCGAGGTCATGAAGGTCTCCACCGGCCAGCTCTACAAGGCCTATGTCCCCTATGTCATCGGGGCCGTCAGCGTTCTCATGGTGTCAAGCCTGTCACTCCTGGCCCTGGTGGGCTGATTGAAAGCAAAAAAAATCCCCTGATAGGGGATTTTTCAATTGCCGGTGATGACGTAGCGATAAATCATGATGAAATGACTCAAGGACCCGAGGAGGATGAAGATATGGAAGATCTCATGAAAGCCCAAGACCCCGATTTTCAGCCGACGGGACTTGCTGGCGTAAATCACCGCCCCCACGGAGTAAAAGAGTCCTCCGCCGACGAGCCATTGAAGGGCGGTGAAGGGCAGGGCATGGTAGAGGGGCACCAGGATGAAGAGGGCCGCCCAGCCCAGAATCAGATAGAAGCCCGTGTACAGCCATCTGGGGGCGGAAAGCCAGAGAAATTTGAGGACTCCTCCCAGGATGGCCAGACCCCAGATCACGCTGAGAAAAATCGTGCCCGTCAGGCCCCGGAGGGTGACCAGGCAGATGGGGGTGTAACTGGCGGCAATCAAAAAGTAGATCATGGTGTGGTCCAGCTTTCTGAAGAGGGGGATATGGCGGTGGATGCCGTGATAGACCGCCGAGGTGGTGTAGAGGCCGATAAGGCCCAGGGAGAATATGATGGCGGAGACCAGCTTGTAGGGGTCCCCTGAAGCCAGGGCCGCCCTGAGGAGGAGGACCAGACCCACCACCGAGAGCAGGGCCCCTGAAAAATGGGTGATGGCGTTGATGGGTTCGCGGATTTTAAAAGTCATGACGCACCTCTTATCTAGTATTCATTACTATATTATATATTCATGATAACTAGACAACGGGAATCTGTCAATCATTTCTTGTCCTGACTTTGAAAAGTCTTTTTTTTACTCTATAATGGGGGAAAGGAGGGATTTTCATGCTGGATTACCGCCCCGTCGCCTATGAAAACATTCCGGATATCGAACTCTACATGGACCAGGTCATGGGCTTCCTGACCAGGGAACTCGGCATCTTCAGTGAAAACACCCGGGAGATGATCCTCACCAAGAGCATGGTCAACAATTACGTCAAGGCAGGAATCCTTCAAAAGCCCGCCAAGAAAAAATACAACCAGGATCACCTCTCCCAGATGATCATGCTCTATTTTCTGAAAAACGTCATCACCATGGAGGAGACCCAGACCCTCATCAACCACGGAGACTCGCCAAAAGATCTCTATGAAACCTTCAGGAAAATCCAGGGGGAGGTCTATCTTGAGGGGCAAAGGGCCCTGGACCGTCTGGAAAAGGAAGAATCCCGCCTGGAGGTGATTTTCCATCTCCTGATCCAGGCGGACATCAACAAGCGGATTGCAAAGGCGCTGATCAAGGAACTCTAGTCCCTATCAAAAGGAGGCCATCCCATGGACCACATTATTCAAAAAGCCCGACAGATTCAGGACACCCTCGTCACCCACCGCAGAAAGCTGCACCAGATGCCGGAGCTCGACCTCGACCTTCCTGAAACCAAGGCCTATGTCATGGACCAGCTCCTCGCCCTGGGACTGACCCCCCTGGAGGTGGGCAAAAGCGGTCTCAGCGTCACCATCGGCAGAGGGGAAATCAACAAGACGGTTCTCCTCAGAGGCGACATGGACGGCCTGCCCCTCAAGGAAGAGGCTTCCGTCCCCTTTCAATCCACCAACGGAAGGATGCACGCCTGCGGCCACGACCTCCACACCGCCATGCTCCTGGGTGCCGCCCGGTTGCTGAGTGAAATGGCCTCGGAAATACCGGGCACCGTCAAGCTGATGTTCCAGCCCGGTGAAGAAACCCTCAGAGGGGCCCAGGACATGATCGATCACGGCATCCTCGAGAACGTGGATGCCGCCATGATGCTCCACGTATTCACCGGAGTCCCCGCCCCCTCCGGCTGCTTCATTCTGCCTGAACCGGGCCCCACCACCGCCGCCTCCGACTGGTTTGAAATCCAGATCCAGGGGAAGGGGGGCCACGGCGCCATGCCTGAAAGAGCCGTTGATCCGCTCAATATCGCCGCCCATACCCATCTCGCCCTGCAAAGTCTCAACTCGCGGGAACTGGCCGCCACGGATCCCGTCGTGGTCACCGTGGGCAAAATGGCCGGCGGGGAAACCGCCAACGTGATTCCCGACACCGCCCTGCTGGTAGGGACGGTCAGAACCTTTGATGAAGAGACCCGGGACTATGTCGAGGACCGCCTCACCGCCCTGGCCAAGGGGGTGGCGACCACCTTCAGAGGTGAAGCCCGGGTCGACTACCGGCGGGGCTGCCCCTCGGTGATCACCGACGAAACCACCCTGGAAATTCTCAGGGCTTCCCTCCTCGGCCGCTTCGACGAGGGACAGGTCCTGGACTTCTCCACCCTGTCCAAGGGAGGCAAACTCATGGGCTCCGAGGATTTCGCCTTTGTCACCCAGCGGGTCCCCAGCGTCATGATGGGCCTCACCGCCGGCAACGCTCTGGAGGGCTACACCTTTCCCCACCATCACCCCAGGACCCTCTTCGATGAATCCGCCCTGGCCTTCGGGACGGCCGCCTATGTGGGTTTCGCCCTGGACTGGTTCAACCATCAGTGAATTGAAAACCCCCTGCCTACAGGGGTTTTTTTATGAGGGACCTAGGCGGGGGCGGACCACTGCTCAATAAAACTGATCCACAGCCAGCATTCCCCACGAAAAATGCAAGGACAGTCCTGTCCTTGCATTTTCAGTCTGATCAAGCTCCTGATCCCCTATTTCATTTTCCAGACGGGCTTTCGCTTGTTCAAGAAGGCCTCCACCCCCTCGAGGGCGTCCTCCGTGGTACAGAGCCTGGCGAAGTCGACGTTGGTGGACTCCAGGGCCTCGGCAAAGGGGAGGTCCTCCATCCTGTAGAAGGACTCCTTCCCCATTCTCAGGGCCAGAGGGCTTTTACCGGCCAGCTTGAGGGCGTAGGCATGGGTGGCTTCCTCCAGGGTGCCCTCCGGCACCACCTGGTTCACCAGTCCCAGTCTGAGAGCCTCGCCGCTGTCGAGCAGTTCTCCCAGCATGATGAGCTCCAGGGTCTTTTTCCGACCCAGGGTCTTGAGCAGGGGAACCGCAGGACCCATGCAGAAGAGACCCACATTGACGGCGGTGGCACCGAATCGGGCCCCCTCCTCCGCAATGGCCAGATCACTCGCCGCCACAAGACCGATGCCGTTGGCGACGGCGATGCCTTGGACAGAGGCCACCACCGGCTTTGACATGCCGGCGATGGTCAGATTCATCTCCTCCATCAGTCTCACCCACTCAAGATACTCTTCCTCGGTCTTGTCCCCGAGAAAATTCACATCGATTCCGGTGCAGAAATTTTTTCCGGCACCGGCAATCACCACCACCTTGACCTCTGGATCCTCCTCCATGGTTCTCAGACCCTGGTTGAGCCCGGTAGCCAGGGGAATATTGAAGGTGTTGTAGGCCTCGGGGCGGTTCAAGGTCACATACCCCACCTCTTCTTTCTTCTGAAGCAGCACGCTTGTCATTGCTTTGACCTCCTTATGTTTTTTTTAATCCAGCATTTCCTTGAAACCCTTGAGATTCTTCAAGACCACCTTGATCATGGCATAGGAGGGCACCGCCAGCAGAATACCCACGAAGCCGAAAAGGGAACCGAAAACCAGGATGACCAGGATGATCATCAGGGGATGGGTATGGATCCTTTTCCCCATGATCTGGGGGGTGATGAGATTCCCTTCAAGCTGCTGAACGAGGACCATCATCCCCAGAATCTTCACCACCATGAGCAGGCCTGAGGAAAGACCCACCAGCAAGGCCGGAATCACTCCCAGGATCGGCCCCAGGAAGGGAATGATGGCCAGCACCATGGAGAAGAGCGCCAGCACCAGGGCGTATTCCAGGCCGATGATCCGATAGCCGATATACATGAGGACCCCCACCACCAGGGATACCAGGGCCTGGCCGGTGATGAACCGGGACAGGACCTCGTCCACATCCTTGAGGGTCCTGCCCATGACCTCCCGACTTTTTTCAGGAAAGAGGCCCATGAAGTTTCTTGAAAAAACACCATCATCCTTGAGAAAATAGAAGAGGACGAAGGGGGCGATCAAAAGACCCGTCACCGTGCTGGCCGCTCCTAGAATACCCGAGAAAAGTCCTTGACCAAGCAGCCTGGCCACCTGCTGCAGATAATTGCCTCCCTGGTTGATGATTTCCGTGGCGGTGAGAAAATCAAAACTGCCTGACTCGATCTGTTCGACGAACCAGCTGTTGGTCTTGTCCAGAATACCTGGAATTTCGTCGCTTAGCAGACGGTCGAATTCCGAAACCACCGTACTGCCCGCCAGATAACTGAAAACCCCGATCAGGCCCATGGCCAGCAAAAAACTCGCAATCACCGACAGGATCCTCGGCAGCCCCAGCCGGGTCAGCCTGCGGACCAGAGGTCGCAGGAGGTAGTAAAGAAACAGGGCGATGATCAAGGGCAGGGCAATGCCCCCCACGGCCCTTAGAACCGGGGTGATGATATAATCCACCTGCCCCAGCAGCAGGGCCGCCAGAAGCAGCAGCACCAACCCTGACATGACCTTGAAAAAATTGCTGTTGATCCACATCACTGATGAACCTCCTTCACCTGAGAATTCTTTTTTAAGTCTGAATCCTTCAAGTCGTTTCCATTTTACCATATTGTGGCACTGATTTTTCACTTGAAAAAGCCGCCCCTTGAAAAAAGAAGCGGCCTGAAACTCAGTGGGAAAGTCTTTTGTAGACCTGGTCCAGGGTGATTTCACCGCCCAGGACCTTCTCGTAAAGATCGTGCAGCAGGCTTTCATCCAGAATGGCGGTGAAGCCCTTTGATCCGAAGAACTCTCTGACAAAGGCGTTGGCGGGTTTGAAGATCAGTTCCTCCCGGGTCCCCATCTGCTCCACCTTTCCCTGGTTCATGAGAACGATCTTGGTCCCCAGTTTCAGGGCCTCATGGATATCATGGGTGACAAAGATGATGGTCTTGTGCAGGTCTTCATGGATTTTCAGCAAATCATCCTGAAGCTGGCTTCTGGTCCGCTCATCCACGGCACCGAAGGGCTCGTCCATCAGAATGATTTCCGGATCCGCCGCCAGGGCCCTGGCGACCCCTACCCGCTGTCGCTGACCGCCGCTGAGCTCCCTGGGGTATTTGTCAAGATAGGCCGCGGGCAGACCGATGAGGCCGATCAGTTCAAAGGCCCTCCGGCGGCACACCGCCTTGTCGGTGCCGCCGAGGGACAGGACATAGGTGATGTTCTCCCCGATGGTCATATGGGGGAAAAGCCCGATCTGCTGGATCACGTATCCGATCTGTCGTCTGAGCTGGACCGTATCCCATTCGTTGATGGATTTTCCCTTGACGATGAGCTCTCCCTCCTCGCCGCTGATCAGCTTGTTGATCATTTTGAGGAGGGTGGTCTTGCCGCATCCTGATTCTCCTAGAAGGGTGACGAACTCCCCCTGTTCCACCTTGAGGTCCAGGTTTTTAATGACATCGGTCTTGGAGCCATAGGACTTGTTGACCCCGATGAATTCAATCACACTCATCAGTAGAGGCCCTTCTCTTCAAGGAACTCCCGGGCCACGGCGACGGGATCGTCATTGGCCACCTCCACCCGGTAGTTCATTCGGATCATGTCACTATTGCTGATGAGCCCCGTCATTTTCTCCAGAACCCCCTCAAGCTCCGGAAATTTTTCCAGAGTCTCCGCCCGGATCAGGGTGGCGGCATAATAGGAGGCGAAAAAACCCAGGTCATCCTCCAGGACCACCAGTCCTGAACCTTCAAGACGGCCGTCGGTGGTGTAAATGGTGGTCACGTCAATCTCTTCAGTGAGAATGGCATCGTACTTGAGGCCGATGGCGATCTCCTTGATGGCACCGAAATCCATGCCGTAGACCGTCTGAAGACCGGGGTAACCATCCTCTCTTTCGAAGAAGTCTGAATTGGCGCCAAAAACCAGGTCACCGCCCACCTTGGCCAGATCCGAATAAGTCTTGAGGCCGTATTCATCCGCCACCTTCTGGGTGACCACCAGGCCGAAGGTGTTGTTGAAGCCGTAAAGCCCCGACCAGTGGATATCGTACTCCCGGGCATACTGGTCCTTGACGGCGTCATAAAGCTCCCCGGAGTCCCGTATCAGGTCCCTCTTGAGGACAAAAAGCCAGCCGGTTCCGGTGTATTCGGGATACAGGTCGATTTCGCCACTCAGCATCCCGGGATGAATGTTTGAAGTTCCTCCCCCGATGCCGAGTTTCTTCTCCACGGTGATGTCGGTTTCCGACTCGATGAGCAGACTCAGCATCTCCGCTATGACGTACTGTTCTGACATGGGCTTGCTGGCCAGAACGATCTTCTTTTCCTCCTGCGAACATCCGGTGATTCCCAGCAACAAGACCCCCAGCAGGGTCAGACTGATCAAAGCCTTCCTTGATTTTTTCACTTTATTGACCTCCCGTTTCTTTTGTTCCCAGATAACGTTTTCTGAGTCTTTTCTCCACAAATTCCAAAGCCCAGTCTGAGACGATGGCAAAAAGGGCCACCAGGAGACTTCCCGCAATGGTCATCTCGGGAAAGTTGGTGTTGATTCCCCGCCAGATGGCATTTCCCAGACCGCCGGCGCCGATGAAGGAGGCGATCCCTCCCAGGGCGATGGTCATGACCACCATGGTCCGAAAACCGCTGATGATCATGGGCAGAGCCAGGGGCAGTTGAATGCGCAGCAGCAGCTGCCTCCTGGTACTCCCCATGCCCGTGGCCGCCTCCAGAATCTCCGGGTCCACTTCGGTGAGACCGGTATAGGTGTTGCGGATGATGGGCAAAGACCCATAGAGAACCAGGGCGATGACCGCGCTCTTGGTCCCGATTCCCGTGATTGAAACCAGGAAACCGAAGAGGGCGATGGAGGGGATGGTATACAAAAAGCTGGTAATCCTCAGCACAAGAACCGCCACCTTTTTATTGCGACTCATGGCGATTCCAGTCAGAAGTCCCAGCACCGTGATGATGGCGACGGAGATTCCCGTCAGAATCATGTGCTGCAGCAACAGCTCCGAAAAAAATGAAAATCTTTCAATGTAAAGCGCGATTATTCGTAGGATCATGTCGTCTCCCGTTCTGCTGAAGTTCATGCGGTTAATACTTACCCAGGGAAATCCCGAACTATCAAATCATGTGTCCTTCCATAAGAAAATCAATGCCATTTTATTGTTTTAACTATATTTTTGCAAAGAAAAAATCCCATCCAGGCAGAATGGGATTTTAACCGACAGTCGCCGTGCCTCTAACCACCGGCACGCCTTCTCATATTGACCACCTTCCGAATTTCAACCAGCACCATGGCCATCAGGGGCAGCACAAGCAACATGAGTCGACCGAAGCGGGTGCCTGTGAAACTGATGACATAGCCGAGCCAGGGGATGAAGAAAATCAACCGGCCTTCGATATCGTCTTCCCTGATCCTGCCCTGGTCCGCCACCTGGTTGCCATCCCCCTTGGTGGCGAAATATCGGACATCCCCTTCCTCGGTGATTTCTGATATCCGGTGGGTGGTGGGCCAGGGACTTCCCTCCCACTGACGGTAGGTGATGATATCCCCCACCCTCAAATCCCCTGGATCTTGAGGACCGACCACCGCCAGACTGCCCGCCTTGATGGCGGGGGACATGCTGCCCCCGTAGACGATATAAAAATCATAGGGCAGATCCCATGGGGAAAACTCATAAACCATCACCAGCATGAAAAAAACCACCGAAACCACCAGCATGAACCAGGACAAGAAAGTCATGATTCCCTGCTTGTCGGGAAGGGAAAACCCTTTGATTCTCAACCCGACCTTCAATCCTGCCATTCTCATCGCTCTACCTCACGACTACCCTCACTGTACGGGGTTTTCCCAGACCACATTGAATTCATCCTGATTATCCGACTGCACGGCGGTGAACACGATGTCGCCATTCCAAGTACTATTGGCATACGAAGAATCCGCCGTTTCTGAAAACACAACTTCAATTTCATAATCTACTGATTCACCAGGCGCAACTTCTTTCGGTGGACCAAGAGAACTGTTCCATACTAAATCAGAATCAATAATATTGGTCAAAGAATCATCGTAAGTATTTTCATAACTTCCATCAGTTATTCCTACAGATACAATCAATTCGAATGTAAATAACTGATTCCACTTATATGTCGTTTTCTTCAATGCTAAATGCCTTTTCAAATAAATACTTGAATCTCCATCGTTTTCAATTATGATGGTTGAATCAGTATCCCCCGGAGACATGGTAGTTGTACCATCAAATAAATTGAGGGCAATTCCGAACTCTCATTATGCGCAATACTCACCTCCCCTGTCACAAAGTTTCGTTGCCCTCCACCGCTGTTTCATCAGTGAACCAGGCCATGGTACCTATTCCGCTACGCTCAAGGTCAGGTCATCACCATCAAACCGATCAGTACGACACTCTTGTTCATTCTCTTCCTCCCCTTCTTGCCTTTCAAAGAGTACAGACCATCCCTGCTCTAGAAAATCCCACCTCCAAGTGTCAATATTTGCCATTTCGTGGTATGATTATAACCTGTGAGGCATCCCTATCTCAATCCTGTTGGCTAATAATTCCAAATCTGTCCGGGGGGATGATTTTTCCTCTGCCCCGGGAACCAGGAAAGCTTTGAAATCGTCCAACAAAAAGAATCCTCAATGATTGATAAAGGAGTTTTGATCATGAAAACAACCACCCGGTCAATGCTGACTTTCGGCATGGCCCTCCTGCTCTTCACCGCCTGCGCCGGCCCCCCCGCTGATGAACCGACCGCCCCATCCCCCGAACCGGCAACCACGGAAACCGACAAACAACCGCCTGCCCCGGAGACCTCCGAAGCCGCAGACGAGGCTTTCCTGGCGGAACTCGCCGGGCTGATTCCCCCGACGCCCTCCCATGAGGACATCGAAGCCTTGACCGCGATGCTTGAGGAAGACCTTCACTCATTGTCCCCTGAAGCCGTCTCCCAAGGCCTCTATCTCATCAAATCGGTTCAGGATCAGGCCCTGGAAAACCACCCCGCCTACGGGGGGGTCAGCCCGCCACTGGCAGAAGCCCTCTTGAACTCCGGCAATCTTTCGGCCGTGCTGGCCGATCCCTCCCTCCTGGAGGATCCGGCACTGGAGGAGGAAATCCTCACCTACCAGAAAAATTTCTTCACCATCGCCACCGCCGAAGGCATGTACTACCTCATGGTGGATTTCCACCGATACCTGGCCTTCAAGGAACAGGTCACCTCTGAAACCCTGACCTATCTTGAAATCATGGCCGAGGAACTCCATCATCCCACCTTTCGGGATGCGGCCATGGTCATCGACCTCGATACCCTTTGGAAAAGGGTCCTGGCAGTGGATGCCTATCTGGCCGACTCGCCAATCAACGAGGACATCCGCCTCTACTATGAGACCCTCCTCTACGCCCTGATCTACGGGGGCAACAACACCCCGGTCTACGACTACACCACGGAAACAATGACCCCGGAACGGATCGCCTTCTACGACACCCGTTCCTTGCCTGAAGCTTCACCACTTTATGAGGCCTTCGAAGCCTTCAAGGAGGCCGCCAAGGCATCCGATTACCGCTATTCGGAATCCATGGAATCGTCCAGGACCCGGATCATGGCGACCTTTGAAAGCAGTTACTAGAAAAAGGGCAAGGCGCCTCAACCGGCGCCTCACCCTTTTTTTTGTGCGGTTCTTTCTCTTGAATGGGCCATGAAAAGTTCTTTCATCACTCTCGGCGGTCTTTCAGGTCTTCCGAGATTTTCTCTGGAACCCATGGGAATTTTCACCTCAAGAAAAACCGGCCCCCTCCCCCGGCAAAGAGTACCCAGGGCCCCTTCCAGGGTCTCGAAGTCCACGGCTTCCAGCACCAGTGGGTAGGTGAAGGTCCTGGCCAGGGACTGAAAGTCCAGTCCTTCAGTCCCCAGGGCCTGCCCTCCCACGGACTCGTGACCCCCGTTGTTGAAGAGGACATGGATCAGATTCCCGGGCCCTTCACTCCCCACCTGGGCCATGACGGCCAGGTGCATGAGGGCGGCCCCGTCGCCGTCAAGACACCAGATCCTGTCCTCCCGGCTGCCCAGAGCCATTCCCAGGGCGATTCCCAGAGCGTGGCCCATGGCACCGACGTTGAGGAAATCCCGATGGTGCCCCTCCTGCTGCCTGGCTCTGATTTCATAGAGTTCCCGGGCCGTTCTGCCCGTGGTGGCGATTACCGGGTCCTCTCCGGTATGCCTTAAAATCCTCTCGATGACCGCCTCCCGGCTGAAGGTCGGAGGGGATTCCGACGGTTTGACGGTGGCAAAGCCACCCCTTGAAACCAAAAATGCAAAGCTTTTTCCTGCCCGGAACGTCGACTGGATTTCACTCATCATCTCTGACATCTCCAAGAAACCGGTTTCAGGACCCAGGACGGCATACCCGATTCCCAGGGCCTCCAGCAGCCCCGGGGTGATTTCCCCCTGCAACTGGTGCTGGGGCTCATCAGGTTTGCCCGGCTCCCCCCGCCATCCTATCACAAGGAGCAGGGGAATCCCGTAGACCCTTTCACTGACCAGGGAGGCCAGGGGATTGACCGCATTCCCCAGGCCGCTGTTCTGAAGGTAGACCATGGCAACCCGCCCCGTGGCCAGATGATGGCCGGCGGCCAGGGCCACCGCCACCCCTTCGTCAGGGGCCACGAGGTGGGTGATGCCTTTGCCTCCGGCCTCGAGATATTCACTCAGGGCCTTGAGGGTGGAATCCGGCACCCCCGTATAAAAACCGATATCCAAGACCTCCATCGCCTTGAAAAATTCAATGATGTTCATGACAGTCCCCCGCTTTCTCATAGGCTATACAAGCAGTATATCCCAAAATCAGGACACTTGCATCCTGGCGGTCCGCCCTTCTCCAACTAAAAAAGAACGGATTGCTCAAGGGGTTCATCACAGGCCTCAGACCCCGGATATTAATGCAATAATATATCATTTTGTAATATTTAGATGTGAATATATAGCATTTATCTTTCAGTAAGATAAGCTGCGCTAAACAGGGTAACATAATTCCGTGATCGTTGAATTGCAGATTACGACACTTAAGGAGATTTTAATGGCTGATAAAAAACCATTCTCTACAATTCCATCATTTTACGAATGTACAGGTAGGCTATTGTAGTCGATCATTTCTTCATTCCCCCATGACCCGCCTCTGGCGGGTGTTTTTTTTGACTCATATTCCCCGGTCAGCGTCCGACAGTCCCTGGCTACATATATCAAAAAGAAGGGAGGTTCTTTTTTTAGCGGACGTTGCCAATGATTATTAAGGGGGATTTAAATTGAATCGGAAAAGAATGTGCATCATAGCTTTTGCGGTGGTCTTTTTCATGAGCTCCCTGTTGCCCATGATGAGTTTCTCCGCCTCCGTCCTCTACGAACCCACGGCAGAAGGAGGCTTCGTGCCCCAGGCGGTTTCAGGCGCTTCCTTTTACCCGCTGCCTGAGGATCTCGAGTACGATGGCGGACCGGGCCTCTTCACTACGGATCTTGTCGTGCGGTGTGAGCACGAAAGAAACCAGTCGGCCGAACTGGAAAAAGTCGGCACTGCCAAAGTCTGGAATACCCGGGAAACCATCCTGGCCAGTATTGATGTCGAAGAAGACTGGCAGCTTACCCATGTCTACCTCTATCTCGGCTATGACCCGGTGCCCCTGGTACTTGAGGGGGACACCACCATGCCCGTATCTGAAAGCGGGACTCTGAAAATCGGAGAATTTCCCTATCAGGAGCACTTCCTCGATCCCGTGACCCATTATGAAATCGAACTGGACCTTGAGGAGGTCTTCGACTTCACCTGGGGCAAATGGGACCGTGAAAACCGTGTCTGGAACGTCGCCATCTATGCCAAGGTTGAAAACACCACCAGCCTGATTGAGGGCGGCGCCGGCCAGCGGCACGAAGATGCCTGTGCCCTGGGTTTCAACGAAACCGACTCCAAATGGGGCTGGTGGACCCGATACCTTCTGGTGCATCCGGAAACAGGGCATTTTTTTGATGCCCCGGTGACGGGCCTTGATTTTCACACTCCCACCCACTCGGGTAAAACCGAATCCGGGGGCGCCTTTGACTATATCCCCGGTGAAACGGTCACCTTTGCCATCGGTGACCTGACCCTGGGAACGACTCCGGCCTCCCACCGGATCACCCCCCTGGACCTGATGGGGAGCGATACCACCGATGACGTCGGCGTCATCAACATGGCCAGGCTCCTGCAGAGTCTCGACGACGACCAGGATCCAAAGCGGGGCATCACCATCACCCAGAGGGGCATCGACGCCCTGGGCGAGGCCATGACGGAAATGTCCCTCACCACCCTGGACTTCAACGATTCCCAGACGGTGAACGACCTCATCGAGAGGACCATTGAAAACCACAACCAGGGCGCTGTACAACTGCTGGAATCCGTTGCCATGGACGAGGCCAAGGACAATCTTGAAAAAAGTCTGGAGAGCGACATTGTCAGAAAAAACATCTCCAAGACCTCGGCTTATCTCAATGAAAAAGCGAAAATCGAAATGATGATGGGTTACGTACCGGCAAGAAAAGCCAACGGGGAACCTGTCACCTTGAATTATTACGACGAACCCGAGCCTGACAGTTTTGTTCTTTATGAGACCTCCGACGTGGTGAAGCCCCTGATCAGCGCCTACACCGAGGTGCAACCGGACACTGAGGGGGCCGATATCATTGTCGGCGTTTCCCTGGATGAAGGAATGACCTGGAAGACCAAAAATGTTTCCAAATCCGCCGGGCGTTCCTCCTTCACTCTCAAGAACGGCACCGAATACCCCGGTTCCTGCAAAAAGCCCCAGATCAAGGTCAAGGACAACTATATCCTCGTGGTCTGGACCAGCACCTATGCCAGGACCGGTCAGCCCCGATACGCCATTTCCCTGGAGGACGACTATCCCTACGATGATCCCTATTATGAAGAGGATATCTTCGGCGTGGCCGGACCTCAACGCTCGGTGGATTACACTGAAGAAGGCTTCCCGGAGGTCGGGGAGGTTCCCTTCAGCGCCGTATGGGCGGCACGCGGCGTCATCGACAAAACCACCGGTGATGTCACCTGGTTCAAGGCCGAGCGCCTGACCTCAGGTCGCCGGGACGCCAACCAGATCATGATGAACGGTGTTCCGGGAGCCGGCTTCGCCATTACCTGGCAGGAGGATCCCGAGGGACTCCGTCCCGGAGAGGAAGCCGGTCCCGGCGAAGGCTGGAGCGGCGCCACCACCAATCACAAGACCGACATCTGGTATGCCTATATCGGATGGGAGGACTTTGCCGAAATCGATGTGAATTTCATTTCCAAGGGAGAGATGTCCCACTCCGGGACCTACACCGAAGAAGTCACCCGACCCCAGCCTCTGGTCCCCTTCTCCATGCCTGTGAGACTCTCTGACAACGATGTGGTGAACCTTGACAATATCAAGGGCACCTTTGACGAGGCCAGCCGCAGCTGGGAGTTGGAGAGAGATGAAAACGGCAGATACCTGGGCACCCACAGCTACGGCGCCCTGGTGCCCGGTCTGGTGGATTTCTCCACCGATGACTGGATTTACGAAAAGACCAGCCATAACGAGGACCCCAAAAGCGTTTTCATCACCGCCGACGGGCGACTCCTGGACGGCAACACCGGGGCCTCCCGCCCCAATATCATGATGCAGAAGTACACCTACAAGGTCGGTACCGAGACCAGGACCAGCGCCTATGCGGTCATCGTCTATGAAGAGACCAAGGGCGTCGGATCAGGACCCCCGGAAAACACCGGTGCCGACAATACCAAGGACGGGGAAAAGGGCACCGGAGATGGTGAGGGTGACGGCGATGACCGTTACTACCCCGACAACGGCAAGAACGTCATTTTCCACACCTTTGATTTTAAAAATCCCGACCTTGTGAGTGGCGGAGAAATCATCAACCCTCAGGTCATGGATGAAAGCGGAGAACCGGTCTACCTCACCGACGCCGGCGGCAATCCTCTATACGACTGGCAGGGGAACCCGATTCCCGCCTATGAAAACGCCCGGCGACCGCGGATCATTCTGCAGCCGAAGGCCAATGCGGTGGCCAACGAAGCCGAGCGGGGCACCACCATGGTCTGCCTCTTCAAAATGGGCGAAGAGGGTAAAGGGAGACCCTCGGACATCTTCATGCGCCGATGGGTGGTCTCTAAAACGGACCCCGGCAATCCCTACGACACCCGCTACATGCTGGATGAGCTTCAGAATCTCAGCAGTGTCACCGTCCTTCAGACCGCTGTGAATCAAGACAGCCAAAGCAATCTGGAGGACAAGGGCAAACGGGATCCCGTCAAGGTCATTCAGTGGGAACAGACCCAGGAGAATCTCATGGACACCTCCATGGTCAATCCCTACGACGATGCCCGGGCCCACCGGGGATTCTTGAAGGGAGACTTCCTGGCCCTCGCCTATGACTGGACCCCCAACTGGGCTGCAGCCAGAAACGGGAACGACCATTACGATCTCTTTGTCAGAAGATCCTTCGACGGCGGTGCCAGCTGGACCACGGATCCCGATCAGGAAGCCGCCGAAATCAGCTATGAAACCATCAACACTCGAAAGGATCCGAATATTGAAGAAACCGGCATCTCCATCATCAAGGGAACCATCACCCTGGGACCCGGAGAATATGAGCCTGCACGGAATCTGTCCCTCCTGAACAATCACAAGACCAGTGTCATCGAACCCAGGCTCGTCGGCGTTCCCAACACCATTCCCGGCGGTTACCTTGAAAGACACGACAGCATGGACACCAGCGCTTTCTGGGTCACCTACGGGATCGAGAGCAATCCCACGAAAAACTCTGGAGAAATCGGCATGCCCCTGGACCTCTACTACTCCTACTCCACGGATTTCGGCACCAGTTACTATACCGAGGCACACGAAATCAAACCGGAGAGCTCCGGCCACCATGCCGGAGAAATTGTCGAGCGATGGGACTGGCTGGCCAAGGATACCGGACAAAAAGAAGCCGCCCAGGCCGAAGCCCAGATCAGGTTCACCCCTGACGGCGCGATTTTCTACGCCGTATACAACGAAACCGGTCCCGAGGGCAGCGACGTCATCTTCAGACGGATCATGCGTGACGGCGGCATGATTGAAGCCGTGGCAAGGGATTCGACCCTGGATACCCAGCCACCTCAAATCATCATCACCGGCATCACGGAGGGTGAAATTTCCGGGGAGGACGTAACCCTCACCGTCACCCTCAGCGAGCCGGGCTCCTGGGAGGGGGAGGTCCTTCTAGAGGGCACCCTTGTGGAAAGCTTGACGTCAGAGGATCCGGAGCCCTTCATCATTGAAGCCAGAAGCCAGACTGACCGTTATCACCTTTCAGTGGAGGCGACGGACACAGCCGGCAACAAAAACCGCCGGGGCATGAACTTCACCCTGGACAACCGCGTGCCTCGAATCACCCTGAGCGGGATAGAAGACGGTGAGATTACCGGGGAATCCCCCACCATCTACTTCGAAGCCACCGGTGACGAAACTCTGGTGGTCCTCACAAGAAACGGCGGCCTTCTAGAGGGATTCGCCTCCGGTGACACCCTTTCAGAAGAAGGGTATTACCAGTTGACCATCGAGAGCACCCACCTGGCGAGCGGCTTGACCGCCGTGAAGCAACTGGATTTCACCATCGACAAGACCCCACCGGTAATCACCATCAGCGGGGTTCGTGATGGCGGCAAGTATTATCCCAGTGCCAGGCCGGAAATCACCTTCACCGACAACCTCACTCCTGACAATGCCTTGATCACAAGCATTTTACTCAACGGTGCCCCCTATTCGGAGGGAACCGCCATCACCGGTACCGGCCGTTATACGCTGAATGTCGCCGCCACGGACCGGGTGGGCTTCCTTTGCGAAAAATCCCTGACCTTCACCATCGAGAGAAGTTCATCAGGACGCACCCCTGCCCCTGACGAAAGCTTCGAGGAGCCCTTGCTTCCCCTGGGAATCTTCGAGGAAACCACCTATCTCCTGGAAGAGACCCTCCTCGCCGGTGACCATTATGTGCTCACCCTTCCCGAGGACCGGCTGACCCTGTACGTGCCGGCCTCCTACCGGAGCCATACCCTTAGAATCACCAAGGTGTTCCTGGATGAGCCGGGTCTCGGAAACGCAGGGGACCTCCTGATCTGTGAAGGCGTCTATCTCATTGAAATGTCGGACCCCGACGGGAATCAGGTCCATGAACTCCTTGAGCCTGTCGACTTCGAGTACCGTTATGACGAAGGCCTCATGGGGGCTTTGAGGGAAAAACACCCCTTCCTGTGCTGCCTCGATGAGGGCACCGGCAAGTGGATTCCCCTGCCTACCACCATTATTCTCGAGGATATGATCCTCAGCAGCAGCACCACCCACCTGTCGGACTTTGCCTTCATGAACCTGCCCCAGGTCCAGGTCTTTCCTGATCTCCTGAATCACTGGGTTGAAAGGGATGTCATGAAGTTCAACGCCCTCGGCATTCTGAAGGGCAAGGGGGAAGGCCTCTTTGAGCCCGAGAGCTTCATGACCCGGGAAGAATTCATCACCTTCGGCATCCGCCTCGTGGGAGCAGGGGAAGAACCCGGCTACGCCACCGGTTTTTCTGATGACGCCCAGGTTGCCGACTGGGCCAGAGATGCGGTGAGCACGGCCGTCGCCAACCGCATCCTCAGAGGTTTCGAGGACAACACCCTGAGACCGAAGAGCACCGTGACCCAGGCCGAGGTCCTCACGATTCTCAGCCGCCTCTATGAAATGAAACGCAGCACCACCCTGAACCCCCCCGAAGGGAATCTTGAGAGCCTTCCGGACTGGGCCGCTTCTTCAGTGATTTTTGCGGCAAGGGCCGGGATCATGGCCGGAGACAAAGGGGTGGATGAAGCCTTGACCCGGGCGGAAATCGTCCGGATGAGCATGCAGTTCTTCGAAAAGTACTTTACTGAATATCAAGGAAAGGGGTCATTCTAATGAAAAAACGCGGTTTTTCAATCCTGCTGGTCATCATGCTGCTCTTGACGGGAATTCATGGCTTCAGCGAAGAAATCCTGCCCCCTGTCGAGGAAGCTTTTCCCCCGGAGGAAACCCTGCCGACAACTTTTGAAATCACCCAGGTCAATCTCACTGAGCGGCTGCTGTATGAACTGACCCTTGACGGTCAATTCACCCCCGCCCTCTTTGAGATAGCCGTCAACCCCACCGAAATCAGCCGCAGTCTGGCCCTCAGTCTGACCGCCGAGGTCGAGGGAGAGGTTTCTGTCAACAGCGGCACCCTCACCCTGGGCAACCTGACGCCCGAGGGGTTCACACCCCTTTTCACCCCGGGGGACTTCGATCTTGAAGTCACCACGGGAGAAGCCTTGACGACCCTTCTCATCGAAGCTGATCTCGGTCCCTGTGCCGACGTGACGGTGAACCGGCTGGTCCTGTCCCTGGAACTCGTTTCCGGCCCGGATCAAGTCCCCTTCACTCTTGAAAAAGAGTTGGCTCTGGATCCTGATCATATCGAAAAAACGGTCCTCAACGAGACTCTCACCCTCACCACCGATCTGTTGGAGGTCCTCGCCTCCCTGGGCGTCACCGGTGGATTCACCGAGGATGACTGGGAAATCAGTCCCCTGGATTTTTCAAATGAACCTATCTTGAAATCACTTGCACTCAATATAGAAACACTTGAAACAGGACAAGAGCCGTCGGTTCATGCTATACTGAAGACAAATGACGGCACCCTGGTCCAGGAATTGTTCCTGGTCCTCCAGGTGGCGGAGGTCCCAGAGGAAGTCCCTGAGGAAGTCCCTGAGGAAGTCCCAGAGAATGTCCCTGAGGCAGTCATCATGAATCCTCTTGTGGAAGAACCCCCGGCCTTGGAAGACCTCCTCGGCCTCTGGATTTCCCCGGCCACAGACAGCTTCACCCTTCTCAGAAGGGCTGAAAAGTTGAAATTCTGGCTGGAGGATGCCGAAACCCTCAGACCCAGTCTGGTCATCTTTGAAAACCCCGGAGACGACACCCTGGGGGATGAGGTCTTTACCATCCCCTTTGAAGCCCTCTCCCTGCAGTCCAAGGGTCGGGCGGTACTGACCCAGGAAATCCCTTTGACGAGTTTTTACAGTTACAAACTCAAGGCAAAGGAACTCTTGATGCTCAGTGAAGGTGTCGACTATCTCCTGGCCCTGTGCATCGGGGATCGTCCGGTCAGCTTTGACGGCACCCACCCCGTGATCTTGAACTTCGAATTGGGGGACGGATCCCAGAGCCTGCTGAAGGATTCAAGTTCCGGAGGCAACCTGCCCAAACGGCTTTCCTCGAACAGAGTCCACTAGTACCTGATGAAGATGCTGCGTTGCTCCTGTCAAACGGGCAGCGCGGCATTTTTTACTTACCCTGAAGGGAGGGATCCTCCATGTCCGACCCCATGACCCTGGAAGAACGGGTCCTGACCATCAAAGGCGATCCGGCAGCCATCGAGGCACTGATGAGGGAATATGATCCCCTGATCAGAAGCCTGGTCTCAAGACGCACCGGAAAACCCATCGCCGATGGGATGGATGAGTACAACCTGGCCCTTATGGCCTTTACCGAGGCCCTTGAGCGCTTTGACGCCGACAGGGGCCCCTTCCTGGTTTTTTTGAAGCTGGTCATCTATTCCCGCCTTGCCCAGTATCACCGCAGCCTCTCAAAGGAGGCCGGGGTGATTTCAGTGGATTTTTCTTCCCCTTCCCCGGAAATCCTGAAGGCCCAGAACCAGGCCTCCCAGACCCGCCATGCACTTCAAGAGGACCAGGCCGCCCTCAAAGAAGAAATTGAAAACTTCAAGAGGGAACTGGGTGCCTGGCATCTCACCCTGCAGGATATCGTCGCCCATTCCCCCAGGCACCAGCGGCTGAGAGAAGATTATATGTCGAGTGCCAGGATCATCATGGACCACCCCCTCCTTCTTGAAGAACTGCTGAGCAAAAAAAGACTTCCCATAGAGAAAATCAGAAAATATCAGAAAATACCCCAGAAAACCCTGGAACGCGGGCGTATATATATCATAGGACTGGTCATTATCCTCACGGGGGACTATGACCGGCTCCAGAATTATATCGATTGGAGGTGGCAAAGATGAAGGGCATCGTACTTGAAAAAACTCCCCGGGGAGTCATCGTCATGACCCCACAGGGAGAATTTGTCCACTATGAATCCAAAGGACTTTCCTTTGCCATCGGGGAGGAAATCGATGTGCCTCGCAGGGTTCCTGTTTTCAAGTCCCAAAGAAGATTCGCAGCCCTGGCCGCTTCGATTCTTCTTTTAATCACCTCGGGGATCAGCTACGGCCTCTACTTCACGCCGGCCGGCTATGTCGGCATCGACGTGAATCCCTCTGTGGAAATCGCCTACAATCGCTTTGAGAGGATTCTGGGCATCAAGGGACTCAATCCGGAGGGTGAACTCATCGCCGAGGGCCTCTCGGCCTATCGTCATGATCCCTTGAGAACCACCATCAGCAGGGTCATCGACGATATCGGCACCCAGGGCTATCTCGATGATGAAAGCCGGGGAGAAGTCCTCATCACGGTGAGTGACCGGCTCCACTCAGAAGCGATCCTCGAGGCAGTTTTCACAAGCCTTCAGGAAACCCCCGCCCCTTATGACATCTACCTGACGGCTGGCAGTGAAGAAAATCATCTGCGCTATCAGGTCATCGGCGAAAAAACCACCATCACCCCGGGCAAACTCAATCTCATTGACAAGATCACCCCGGAATCCCGGGAAAAGGGACCCGGGACCCCCGATCAGGGTGCCAGTCTTCAAGAAAAGAGCGGTCTGCCGGAAAATGCCGATGAATCGGCTGAACTTGCGAGATACCGAAGCTATGAGACCAAGGCAATCAGCGAACTGGTCACAGAAGCCCAGCAGGGAAAAAAAGACAGTCCGGTGATGGTCATCCCCAGGAATCCCAAGGCCGGAGAAACCGGCTCTCCCGATGAAAGCAAGGGACCTGGGGAAAACAACGGCAGAAACGATACTGCTCCGGGATTTGAACCCAGCCAAGAAAACAAGGATTCCGGACAAGACCACAAAAAAAATGGAGGTCATTGAAATGATGAAACGCTTAATGGTATTTACTTTGATTCTGATGCTGGTGGGCTCAAGCTTCTCAAGCTTCGCCGCCCAGGAAGGCAAGGGAGGTCCCGCGGACATCAGCTCCCGGGGAAAAAGCGGCACCAAGGCCTTTTTAGACCTTGAATCCGTCCAGTGGGGCCAGAATGAAGCCGAGGAAATGGCGGCCAGCGGCAAGCTCCTGGGCTACGAGGACCATTCCTTCAGACCCAACAACGACGTGACCAATCTGGAAGCCATCACCATGATCGTCAGGATGATGGGCTGGGAGGACAAGGATTACCCCGCCACCTCGAAATTCGATCTGAATGAAATTCCCGAGTGGGGCCACCCCTATGTCCTCATCGCAGAGTCCATGGGTGTCTTTGACGAAGTGACGGCCTTCGACGCCACAGCCCCCGCCACTCGTCAGGAAGTCGCCAGCTACGTGGTGAACGCCTATGGCGACCATCTGCCTGAACTCAAGGATCCCCCGGGCATCTCAAAAAGATACGCCGACGACGACCTGATCAGCGAGGATTACAACGTGGCGGTCTACCAGATGAAGGCCCTGGGTCTCATGATCGGAGACCACAACGCAAAATTCAACCCTGACTCCTCGGTCAGAAGGATTGAAATGGCCATGATCATGCACCGGCACTGCAACACCTATCGTCTCAGGAATCTCACCGGGGAGGAAGAGAACCTGCGGGTTTCCGTCCTCATCGACGACAGCACGTCACGATTCAATGTCGCTGTCGAACCTGAGATCACTGCTCACTTTTCTGAGGACGTCTTCTTCGAAACAGCGGGAGACACCTTCAATACCACAGAGGTCGAAGAAGTGCTTGTCCTCACCGAGGTGGAGGGGGATGAAATTCCCTACACCGTGACCATCGATGATGATCTATGGACCATCACCCCCGAACCCCTGGATTATGACACGGATTACGCCATGATTTTCGACCCTGAGAAAATCGTCAATGCCGACAATGAAAAACTGACAGAGCAGACCGCCGTCTACTTCACCACCAGGACCGAGCCCACCTACGATGAGCTCACCCTGATTTCAGTCGATCCCGAGGATGGCGACGTGGATGTGCCCCTTGACACCGACGTGGTCTTCACCTTTTCGGAGCCCGTCAAGGATGAAGATGAAGTCCTGATCGTGGACGCCACCGTCGCCGAAGCCGTTGAAGTCTACGTCAAGGTTGACGACCTTTGGGAGATCCTTCCCACGGAAGACTACGAAGTCGATGTCAACGACGAGGTCTGGACCCTCACCTTTGATGAAAATCTGGCCTACAACACCCTTTACCGAATCGGACTCAAAACGGATGAACTCTCCTATTTCCTGGGAGAATCCACCTTTGAATTCAAGACCGTCGGTCTCAGCGAGCTGACCTTTGCTCCTGAAGGAGACGCGGTGGCAGTGAATTCCGAGATCGTCCTTTCCTTCGACACCGTTATCAAGGATCTTGAAGGCAACCCCTTCGATGTTGCTGATGTGGCCGGCTTTGTCACCCTCGAGCTGGAGGAAAGTGAAATCACCTACAATGCCCAGATCCTCTACACCACGGAGGCCACCAGCATCACCCTTGGGCTTGGCGACTATCTGACCTACGGTTCAGAGTATGCCGTCACCGTGGAGGAAGACCTGATTCTTGACGGTATCGCCGGGGAACTCACCCATGACTTCACCGTGGAGGAGGCACTTCTGCAGATCAGTTTCCAGTACCCCGGGGAAGTCACCCTGAGTCTGGAGGACGACCTTGAAGTGACCAGTCTTGAAGCCATCATCCTGACTATGGATGAGGATCTTGACGGTTTCTACAATGCCGGCGGAGAGGCCCTGACTCTGAGCAACCTCGAAGATCATGTGACCTTGACCAAGGCGGGGGATGAAACCTTCACCTACAGCCTGGCCCTCACAGACAACCTCATCACCCTGGATGGCTTCAGTGTCCTGGAGGCGGGAGACTACAGCCTGACCTTGAAGGATATCTACTACGATGCGACTGACCTCAAGCTCTATCTGGAGGAGACTCCTCTGGACACGGCTTTTGAGTTGATCGATTAAGTCCCTCTGATGTCACGTCAAAAGGAGCACTCGTCCCCATGAGAGTGCTCCTTTTGTCTGCCTTGATTCAGATTATCAAATGTCGATGCCGATGAAATTCTTGATCAGGACCCCGATGAGGAAGGAAATCCCGGCGACACCGAGGGAAATCGACGCCATTTCCAGGAACCGCTTCTTGAAGTCCAGGTCCTTGGCCACTGAGATGTAATAGTTGAAGATGAAGATGATGAATACGGCCACCGCCAGGGACACCATCAGACTGACGAAGGGATTGCTGATCAGGAGATAGGGCAGGATCAAAAAGACGACGGTGAAAACGTAGGCGATTCCCGTATAGAGAGCGGACTTGGCCGCATCCTTGCCCCCCTCCTGCTTGGTGGAGAGATATTCACTCGCCGCCATGGACAGGGAGGCGCTGATGCCGGTGATCAGGCCCGTCAGGGCGATGAGCCGGGTGTTTTGAAAGGCGAAGGTGAATCCCGCCAGGGCGCCGGTCAGCTCCACCAGGGCGTCATTGAGTCCAAGAACCACGGAACCCATGTAATCCAGACGTTCCTCACTGATCATGTTGATGAGTTCTCTTTCGTGGCGTTCTTCATCCCTGATGATTTCCTCAAGACCCGCCACCTGGTCCTGTTGCTCGTTGTAGGTGAATATGGCCTGGGACTCGGATTTTTCCAGGAGCTTGATGCCGAAGGTGAGGCCCAGGTAACGGGTGATCTGGTAGAAAATCCAGATTTTGAATTTCTCCGGCTTGAGCTCTCTTTGAGTGATTCCCTTGAGCTTGTGATAGTGTTTGAGTTCGTCCTCCGCCACCGCCCGGATAATGCCGGCATTCTCCTCGTCCTTCACTATATCCGCGATCTTGTGATAAAGGTGGTAAGCGGTGATTTCGTCCTGTTGGTCTGATATGAGCTGCGCCATCATTTCCTGGGAAATCGGGGCTCTTGTCATGGCTTGTTTCATCTCCTTCTCGCCTTATCGGGCATAGAGTTTGTGACTGCTGTAGTGGATTTGATAGGTCGGATCGGCTTCTAGAATCAAGGCCGTCAGGACCTCCGGGTCATCGGGCAGATGATAGGTGCAGATGGCCAGGGCGGGTTTGTGGTTTTTCAAGACCTCCCGGGCCCCTCTCAGCAATTGTCTTTCAGCCCCCTCGATATCCGCCTTGATGAAATCCACCCGGTCGATCCTCTGCTCCCGGACATAGTCGTCCAGGGTGATGGTCTGGATTTCCTCGAAGACATCTCCACCCTCCTCCTGCATCACGAAGGAGGAGGAGGTGCCCTTGACGCTGATGGCGACGGTCTTTCGGGTATCACTCAGGGCCAGCTTCACCGGGAGGATCCTTTCCCCCCGGGGATTGACCGCCTTGGTTCTTTTCAGTATCTCAAAATTCTCACCGACCGGCTCAAAGGCATGGACCTCCCGGGCTCCCCTGAAGAGGGCGAAGGAGGTGAACAGACCCATGTTGGCGCCGGCATCGATGACCACATCATTCTCATGGACCCGGACCCCGAACTTTTCATAAGTTCCTTCCCTGCCGAGTTCGAGACCGCCCATCCGGTAGGGGAGGATCAGATCCAGATATTCCTCATAGAGTTCTTCCAGGTGGCTGGAATCAATCACGGCCGTTGCGGCATATTCAAAGTCATAATAGTCTCCCCGACGGTAGCCGTTGAAATATCGTTCCAAACCGCCCCGGGCAAGGTCAAAGGCCGAACCCAGAAAAAACCGGGTCACATTGAATTGGCAGAAAAACCTCGTGTCGTCACAGGGTTTTTCCTTATATAACTTGAAGGCCTTGACCACTTGCTGGTAATAGAGTCCTCCAAGCCTCAACCGGAGGGATCGGGACAAACTTTTCATCAGGTCATCTCCTTGATTCTAATGGAACCGGTCCCGGGGGACTACCTGGTGTAGCGGATCAGCTCGATGAGGAGGGAACCGTCCTTGATTTCCACTCTGGCTTCATCCACCATGGCCCCGACCAGGGTGAGCTCATGGTCGATGTCATCACATTCACCGGCCAGCTGCCAGTAGTATTCCTCCACCTCGAACTGTCTTTGGGCGCCGAGGATATTTTTAAGCTGCTCCACATCCGCCGCCTGAAAATGAGTGGCGTGGGCATTGATGGTGATCCTGGTCTGCTCCGGCAGGATCTTGATGCTGAAATCGATTTCATTGGTATCCTCTTTCAAAAAGAGGGTGGTGAGTTCATCCACGATTCTTGAGATTTTCTTGATTTCATGCTTCATGTCTAGTCTTCTCCTTTTCTGAACGCATCGACGATGGGCACCAGGAAGCCTGCAACGATGCCTCCTGCAAACCCATTGTTGTAAAGATTGATCCCGCCGTGGGTCGAACCCACGTTGGTGACAATGGCCATATGAAGGGCTCCCGCCAGAATGCCGACCCAAAGGCCGTAGGTCCCGGCGATGGGAGCGATGGTGGTGGAAAAGAGCACGGTGATGATGATCCCCGTGGAGGAAAGGTCATAGCCGATGACCAGGGCCGCCAGGATGACGCCAAGCACCACGGGGAAGCAGTTTTTGGGATGCTTGCCGAAGGCGCCGAAGCCCACCACGGTAAAGATCCCCGCCAGAACCGGCCCGTTGATCACACCGCCCATGGCGGTGATGTAGGCCAGGGAGGCCAGCCCCAGAAGGCCCATGTTGAAGAAGGTCAGGCCGTAGCCCAGGAGCAGGGTGAAGTCCGTGATGCTCCTCCCGGTGTATTTCAAGATCACCTTGTAGATTTTCGGAATGCCGGGATTAATGTAGAGGCCCACCGCCATGAGATAGAGGAAGAGGAGGGCCAGCATCAGGGTGATGGCATGGTTGTGCACTAAAAACAGGGTGTTCATGTTGGTCACGGTGACATTGAGACTGCGGAGGACACTGGTCAGCACCGTCCCCACGATTCCGGCGGCAAAGCCGATATTGTAGAGATTGAAACCGTCATGGAATTTGAGCATCTGGGAAGAAAGGGGGGAAATGATGAAGCCCACCAGAATGCCCGCCGACACTCCCACGATGACATTGTAGGGGGCGGGGAGGATTTTGGCGAAGGAGAGCTCGCTGACCACTGGGGCCAGGGCCGTGGCGAACATCACCACCAGAATGGTGCTGCGCATGGGAATCCTCTGATAGCGGCTGTAGAGATAGCCGCCGAAGTAGATGGGCAGGATGTTGAAAATATTCTTGCCGAAAAAGGAAAAGCCGATGACGGTGAAGACCGCCGCGATCAGGAGGCCGTTGATTCTCATTTTGAACCGCCATAAAAGAAATAAATTGAAAAAAGCAATCAGAGCGGCGTTGACAAAGGCGGCACCGATCCCTCCCACTTCGAGAAAATCAGTGATCAGGATGGTGGGGGACAAGAGAATCCTGGTCAGGCCCCTCATCATGTCCGAGGGAGGACCTCCTAAAAACAGACCGAAGAACAAGAGGGTGATGGGGATGACCATGAGGATCATCAGCTTCTGTTCCTTGTGCAGTTCTTTTTCGACGACTTTATTCTTGATTATCAATGGTCCACTCTCCTTTTCATTTTTTGACCTTGTTGTGTCAAGGCCTTTTCAAGCGCGGATTCTCTCCTTGATCTGCTTCACCAGGAGGTCCACCGCTTCAATTTTCATGAAATAGATCAGCATCAGGTAAAAGCTCCCCCCAATCCCGATGGCGACGAGGAGGGCGAAGCCATGGTCCATCCCCTTGAGCAGCCCCTCGAAGGAGACCCGGGTCAGCCATCCCATCATCAGGGAGGCCAGCAGAATCTTCAAATGAGGCTTGAAAAGGGCCTTCATGCCCAGACCGCCGATCTTTTTTCTCAAAAAGTGGATCAGCAAGTACCCGCTGATCCCTGCGGAAAGGCTTGTGGCCAGGGCCAGGCCGTTGATTCCCATGAAGGAGGACAGGGTGAAATTTAGAATTATATTGATTATAACACCAATCACCCCGATAATCATAGGCGTTCTTGAATCCTGCAGGGAAAAGTAGGCCTTGGAGAAGATATCCCGAAGGCTGTAGGCCGTGATGCCCGTGGCATAAAAAAAGAGGGCGCCCGAGGTCAGGGCCCTGGCCTCGGCATCGAAGGCCCCCCGGCCGAAAATCATGGTGACGATGGGGGTGGCCAGCATGAGCAGCCCCACCATGGAGGGGATCAGCAGAGGTTGGTGCCCAGGATGGAAAGCCCGAGGTTTTCTTGAAACCCTCGAGGTCGGCCTCCGCCGCCATTCTTGAAAGCATGGGATACATCACCGTGATGATGGAAACGGCAAAAATACCGTGGACCATCAGCGCTGCGAGGCGGTGGGCGTAGCTCAGGGCCGATATCCCCTATGGCAATTCTCGATGCCGGGTGCGGTCCACCGACATTGATGCGTCCGTCGGAAACCCCGATGATGAGGGGATGGCCAGGGTGATGATTTTTCAGATACCTGTCCTTGAAATCGACTTTGAAATGGTGCCGGTATCCCATGGTCTTTACAGAGGGCAGATGAAGCACCTGACAAGCCCGGATAGAACAAAGCCCACCACCCGGGAGGGTGAGCCCCGTAATAGGCCGATACCAAAATGGAAGCGATGAGGACCAGGTTCATGGGGAAGGCTTTGAGGGCCGGGGTCTTGAAGTCACCCTGACTTCCAGCAGACTCTTGAAAATCTCCCCCAGGGGCGATGAAAACCATCCCCAGAAGTGCAATGCGGGTGAATCCCACCGCCAGGGTGAAGGTCTCCCTCTCAAGCGGCGGCGATGATTCTCACAAGGGTGCCGGCAAAGATCTCTCCCAGAATAAACACCAGCAGGGTGGCCAGCAGGAGGATATTGAGGAGATTGCCGGTGAAGTTCTCGGCTTCTTTTTCCCCAAGACTCTTCTGAATCTCAGAGTAGATGGGGACAAAGCCGGCGCCGATACCCACCATGACAAAGCCCATGAGCATGCCCGGGATGCTGGTGGCGATGATATAGACATCGGAAATATCAGAGGCCCCGTAGAAATAGGAGAGGGCCACCTCTCTGAAAAAGCCGAATAATTTTGATGTGATGGTGATGATCATCAATATGATAACGGTTTTTTTCATAGCACCTTTCCCTTTTGAGGACTTGTTTTCAGGCAAATCATTGAAAGTTTGTCTGAGAGTCTTCCTCTAATCATCAATCCGGATGATGTCCTTTTCACTGATGATTTCACCCATCTGTACCTCGATGATTTCCAATGGTGTAATCGCCTGAATCCCATGTTTCATCTCCTTGGAAATCTTGATCACGTCTCCAGAAGTCACCAAGGACTTCATGCCTTCAATCATGATCAGTCCTTCTCCTTTCAAAATGGTCCAGATTTCCTCACGATGAAGATGATACTGGTAACTGATCCCCTTGCCTTCATCGATGAAGAGTTTTTTCGTGATCGTCCATCTTCCCTCCGGCAGGGGTTCATCATCGAGGACGATATAGCTTCCCCATCTTTTTTCCTCATACATCGGCCTCGAATTGACCGACTTGATGATATCCTTGAGGGCTTCAGTCGCCTCCAAATCTGAAACCAAAATCCCCTCATGGGTGGCCACTACGATGGCATCACGAATTCCCATGACAGCGAGAGGAATATTGAGTTCATTGATGATATAGGTGTTTGTTGAGTTTTCATGGGCCATCACTTTGCCATAGGGCCTGGTAGAAATATTCTGGGTCAGGGTTTTCCATGTCCCCAGATCCTTCCATTGTCCCTTGTAGGGGAGAACGGCGATATGCTTTTCCTTTTCAAGCACCTTGTAGTCAAAACTCGTCTGTTCAAGTGAATCATATGACGCGAAAATCTGTTTGAAATCCAACTTAGACCTGTTGACGGCCTTCTTGAAGAGGTCGATGGTAAAACCAAAAACCCCCATATTCCATAGGGCGCCCTCAGCAATCAGGGCCTCGGCCTTTGCCCTGGGAGGTTTTTCAACGAAGGCCTTGACCCGGTACAGGGGACCCTTTCCCTCATCAAGGGTGATGTAGCCATATTGTTCCGTAGGCCTGTCGGGCCTGGCGCCGAGGAGGACCATCCGGCCCTCTTTCTCAACGGCCAGGGCCACCTCCTTGAGCTTTTCAAAGTAACCCGCCTCCACGAAGGGATCCACGGGAATCACCAGTACAGCTTCACCCGGCGAAAGGTTTCTTACTGATTCCAAGTAGGCGCACCCCAGGGTGATGGCGGGAAAGGTATCTCTTCGACTGGGTTCCAAGACCAGGTCCACGGCATTTCCCAACTGGGCGAGAATCTGATCCCGCTGAGATTCGCCGGCAACGAAGGTCACCTTGTCGGATAATCCGGCCGCACTCAATTGCCGATGGATTCTCTGGATCATGGATTCCAGATTTCCCTCTTCATCTGAAAGCACCTTTAAAAATTGCTTGGCTCTGATATCATTGGACAGGGGCCATAACCTTCGACCCGATCCTCCTGAAAGCACGAGAATTCTCATGCCGACTCCTCCTCCCTTTTGGCCTGCATCACTTGGGCAATGAATCTTCGGTTGTTGGCAAGGTGCCTCCTTTTCAGCATATAGGCGGTGAAATCATAGGATATTCCTGAAAGTATGTAAATCAGCAGAAACTTTCCCTTGCCGTATTCCCTGAAATGGTACATGAGTTCCTTGACTTTTTTCCTGGCCAGCTTGCGATGCTCACGGTCCCCCATCATCCCGAAGGACATGGCCACGATGGTTTCATTGGCAATCACCCGGTGAAGGCCCCGGTCCAGCTCAGGACGCCTGCAGGCCTTGTAGAATCTTTCCAGACTTTCCACCACTGCTAAAGCACCCAGGATCCTGTCTTCACCGATCAAGCTCCGGGAATAGGAATTTGATCTTAGTCGATAATGGTGAAAAATCTGAGGGGTCCATCCGATCTTTTGTGCCGTCACCACCAGCCTCGGGGTCATCTCGCAGTCTTCCGAGGTAAAACCCTCCAGGAAGCCGTATTCCAGGCGATGCCAGAGGTCCCTGTGGATCAGGTACTTCCAGACCAGGACGCTGTAGAGGGCCTTGTCTTCTAGCAGCTTGGCCGCGGAAATTTCTCGGGTCAAGAAACCCCCGCTTGTCTCTTGGTCCTCGGGTCGGGCTTCAATCCCATGGACATACTCGTCATTCCCGAATTGAAGGAGTTCCAGCCCCATGGACCGGGCCTTCAGATAAAGGAGTTCGAGGGCCTGGGGATGGAGCAGGTCGTCGCTGTCAAAAAAATAGAGGTATTCCCCCACAGCCAGCCCGGCCCCCTTGTTTCTGGCGGCTGATATCCCCTGATTCTCCTGGAATATGGCCTTTATCCGACGATCCTTTTCCATCAACTCATTGATCAATTGCGGGGTGCCATCTCTTGAGCCATTGTCAACAATAATGATTTCAATGGCTTTCAGAGTTTGTCGTATCACCGATTCAGTGGCCTCCACGATATAATCAGCCACATTGTGTGCCGGTATGATGACGCTGACTTTGACGGCCATAATGCTCTCCTCCTGAAGACGGTCCCTTGATATTCTGGTATGATAATGATACCAGCAAAACCCAAATCTGAATCACATTCAAATATTTTATGAAGCGAGGTGCTTTATGAAAATCGGCATCAGCGGTTTGGTACTGAAAAATCACAACACAGGTATTGGCAATTATCTCCTTTACCTGATCAACCAGATGGCAGCACTCAGCGAGGATACCCTGGTTCTTTTTATTTTTGATGAGGTCACCGTCCCCCACCCCATCGACGCCAGTATCAGAATCGTCAGGATTCCTCGCAAAACACCCCATCGTTGGTTCAAGGTTTATGCGGAACAATGCCTGCTTCCGAGGTTGATCAAAGATGAGGGGGTGGATTGTCTCTTCTGCCCCGCCTACACAACACCCTTCTTCATCTCGGTCCCTAGAATCATCACCGTCCACGACCTCGCCCATCTGGCTCTTGAAAGCCGCCGATTTTCAGTCGAGAGACTCTACCATGGATTCTTTTTCGGGCTCAGCATTCGGTCGGCCTCCAGAATCATCGCCGTCTCAGAGGCGACAAAACAGGATATTTTGAAGTATTTTCCCGGCTCTTCAAAGATCGTCGTCACTCCCCTGGGTCCGACCCCCCTGCCAGAAAAAGCGTTCAAGGCCCCGAAGGGCGTGCATCCTCAAGATTGCTTCATCTTGTCCGTAGGAGCCCTGGGTCCTCGGAAAAACACCCTCAGAGTCATCAAAGCCCTTGAGCTTGTCATTGAACATCCCCGATTGAAACTGGTCCTTACAGGGAAACCAGACAAAACATCCTCACTGATTGAGGACTACATTCACCGGAATCACCTGGCATCCAGGGTGATCCTGGTGGGTTTTCTAACTGAAACCGAACTGGCCTGGTGCTATGCCCATGCCCAAGCTCTTGCCTTCTGTTCACTATATGAAGGCTTCGGCCTGCCCCTCCTTGAAGCCATGACTCATCAGACCCCGATTATCGCTTCCAAAGTTTCCTCGATCCCCGAAGTTCTGGGAGATGCAGGCCTTTATGTCGATCCCTACGACATCGAGGACATCGCTCAGAAGATTGAATCCATCCTGGAGGATTCCCAGTTAAGAAACAAACTGATCGCCCGGGGCAGTGAGAGGGTCAAGGATTTTTCTTGGGAAAACACAGCCCGAAGGACTTTAGAAGCCCTTCATGAGGCCTTCCAGTTGAACCCGCCACCTCTTCAGAAAAAGTTCTTTTGAAAACTCCAGGGCCCTCTTTCGAATCACCATCGGATCGTAGACTCCGGGATTCTGACAGATTTCCTCGATGCTCTCAGCCAACTGGGAGACCGAACCCGATGAGATGATCCGACCTGTAATCCCGTCAAGATTGTGATAGGAGGTGCCGGTCCCCAGTTCCGTCGTGACCACCGGCACGCCACAAGCCATGGCCTCAAGGGCCACAAGCCCGAAGGCTTCACCCCGATCCGTGGAGGGCATGACGAAAACATCGGCACTGCTGTAATAACGGGGTAGATCTTCGTATTGAGAATCCCCTATGACAACCACCCTGTCTTGGATTTCCAGAGTCCTGGCCAGGGCCATGATTTTATCGACGGGGTCCTTGGTGACCATGACGAGTCCGTATGCCTCAGGCAGCAGGGCCAGGGCTTCCATGAGAATGCCGGCTCCCTTGTATCTGGCCAGTCTGCCGACGAAAAGAACGACCTTGCCTGCCACATCAGTGTTTAAAAGTCCAAGTTTTTCCATCAGGCCGCTTCGCCGGTTCTCCTCACGATAGTAAAAATGACCCGTATCAATGCCGAGGGGAATCATCTCGATGTTGTTTCGATTATCGAGATGACTTGAGGTGGATTTCATATTGGGTGAAGTCACCACGATCGCATCCATTCGGTCAAGAAACCTTTTCACAAAAAATCGGTTGTAGAGGCTTCCCAACAGGCCCCTGCCCACGACATCGGCATGGTAAAGGCAGACCCAAGGGCCTGTTTTTTTCTTTTTTGAGGGCAGAAAAATCTCAGGAATCAGAGAGGGGAAATGAAACAGGACCACTGAATCCTCAGAGGCTCTTTCATTGATAATCCTCCGGTAGTTCACCGGGATTCGAATGCTCCGCCCTAGAGAAACCGCTCTCAGACGATTGACCCTCACCCCCTCCAGCATTTCAAGTTTAGCAGTGAATTCATGATGAAAGGTGATGACTTCCGACACCATCCCCAAAGCGACCCCGAGTTTCGCCAGGTCCCTGGCGACGAATTCAATCCCTCCGACTTCCGGTGGATACATTTTATTCACGCTCAACATTCTCGTCACGGGCTCACCCTCATTCAGAATTTTCACTTCACGGTGTCGGTCAACTCGATGATGCCATGGCCACGGTGATTCATCGCCAGACCCCGGCTTGACAGGATCTCCTCGAGATTTTTCTTCTGTTCCAATCCTTTGGCGGCAGTTGAGGAAAAGAGGATGCTGACGGTGTAAAAAAGAATTCTCAAATCCAGAGTCAGAGTAAAACGGTTGATATAATACAGATCCAAAATCACCTTCTCCTTGAAGGTGGTATTGTATCTGCCCCATACCTGGGCCAAACCCGTCAGACCTGCCTTGACCCTGGTTCGATGGGCGTACTCCGGCATTTCATCAATATAGATTTCAGCCAACTCCGGCCGCTCCGGCCTCGGCCCCACGATGCTCATATCCCCCTTCAAGATATTGAAAAGTTGCGGTATCTCATCGATGCGGCTCTTTCGCAAAAATCTACCGAATCCTGTGATCCTCTCATCGTCATGAGGGGCTAAAACCGCTCCTGTCTCCTTTTCAGCATCCTTGATCATGGACCTGAATTTTATGATTTCAAAGGCCTTGTCATCCTTGGTCAATCGCTTTTGTCGGTAGAAAACCGGTCCGCCGTCCTGAATCTTGATCCCCAGGACAACCAGGAGAAAGACCGGCATACTGAACAGGAGGCCGACTGAAGCCATCACAAGATCAAAGGTGCGTTTCACCAGCAGTTCCTTGGTGTCAAATTTCTCCTGAACCACCATGACCGGCATGTCGTCAAGGGTGATGAACTGGGAGGTGTGCTTGATGACCGAGGTGACTTTGGGCGCCAGATAGATGATTTTTTTGTGATCATAGCTGTAAAGGATGAGTTCGTTCTTGACCTCATCCGCCACACCCTCACTGATAAAAACCACCTTGGACTGATGGATGAAGGCCTTCATGGTTTCCATGGACAATTTTTCACAGTCCAGCAGATATCTGACTTCATGTAAGTGATCAAGGTTCTCAATGAGTTTGGCGCCGATAGTTTCCAGTTCTTTTTCCTGGCTGATGATCGTGGCCACTTCTTTGTGATGAATTCTTTGAAAAATCTTGAACATGGCTTCCTTTTCTAAAATGAACATGAAAAAACTGACAATGAAAGCATAGAGAAAGATGACGAAGGGAATCTTGGTTTCCTTGAACACGTAGCCGATGAGGATGACGCCTGAATAGATTGAAAACAGAGCCACCATGACATTCAGAAGACTGTCCACGAATTTTTTCCTGCCACAGTAGTAGGGCTTGTAAATGGTAAACAGAATGAAAGACAATACCGTGACCATCAGATTGACTTTGGTGAGACTGTATCTTGAAAAACCTTCAATGCCCACAAAAACAGCATAGGATAACTGCAACCCCCCCATGACTACCAGATAGTCTACAAGCATCTGAAAATTGAAAAAAATCGGTTCCTTGAATTTTGAATTGCCCATTTATCTCCCAACCTCATTCACCAATTTGACTTTCGAAATCTCTTTTCTTCACAAAAACAAGGAAATTCCCTGATCAGCGCGATAATCCTCCATCAATTCAGTCATTTTGTGTGACAAGAATTCAGAATTTTCCTTGCCGCTGATCTCCTTGTGGAAGCAGGCCATGGGGATCAAGACCAACTCTTCCGCCAGGGATTTCCAGTATTCCACACGGCCTTCGCTGGAGATTTTATCCCGGGTCGCCTCAAAATAGTGGAGGGGCCCCTCATAGGGCGTCGGTTGGTAATTTGAGAAGGCCCAACCCAACACCTGGGCTTTTCCTGTGTATTTGGCCCAGGCCGGCCTTCCCCACTTGAGGAGCATTCGATGGGATTTCTCAAGAAACTTTCGACCCGTGAATCTAAGGATTGTCAACATTTTTTTGCTCACCCAGTAGGGCAGTTCCCGGACTTTTTTCTGCTTCAACTGATGGAAGGCGTTGATCCAGATCGTCTTCCAGGAATGTTTCTGGCCATTCTTGTTAGAAGCATCCAGAATGGCCAGAATTCCGACCTGCCCACCTTTTTGCTTCAACACTCTGGCGATTTCGAAGGCCAGCACTCCTCCGGAACAATATCCCATGAGATGATGGGGGCCCTTGGGATTCATTCTCAGGATTTCCTCGGCATATTTTTGAGCAAGTTGCTCAAAATCAAGAGGATAGCGCCATCCCTTCCAAGAATTTTTGAATCTGAGCCCATATACAGGGCGGTCATCATCCATGAATCCTCCCATATGATGGTAAGTGGTCGCTTCGCCATTCATGGTGTGGACGCAGATGAGAGGAGATTTTTCACCCCCTGATTTGATCGGAACCAGAAATTGAAATTTTTCATGATCTTCAGTCATTTCATCAAGGTAAGCCGCCAAATCCTTCAGGGTGGTTCTTTCAAAAAAAACATCCATGGGAACCACCTTGTCAAAGACCTTTTCAATTTCGCTCAAAGCCAGGGCCGCTAGAAGCGAGTCGCCTCCCAGATCAAAAAAATCCTCCTCCAGTCCTATTTGATTCCTTTTAAGGATTCTTTGCCATGTGTCAGACAATAAAGCTTCAGTCGGCGTCAATGCCCTCTCCAACGAGGCCGATAATCCACTCATTCGCTGCCGCCCCCTCCGAACTCAATGCTCAGAATACCTTCCAATCCAACTGATGCCGAATTTGTGACATGAATCATGTCTTGTAATATTATTTACAGTTTACAATGCCTTATCGAATTTTGCGAGAATAATTTCACCTTTTAAATCTAAGCCTTCAGTATACTCTAAAACGAACCCTTTCTTTCCAAACCATCAATCCCTGCTTGTCTTCATTTTTTCCAGGTGCCAGGCAATGGTCCGACGCAAACCTTCTTCAAAGTCGACCCGGGGAAACCAGGCGAGTTCCTTTGAAATCTTTTCCACATCGAGGGCATATCTCAAATCATGGCCGGGACGATCCGCCACATGGCTGATCAGCTCATGGGATGCCTCGAGTCGACTCAAGATGGTTTTGACCACCTCGATATTTTCCCATGTCTTCCCCGTGCCGACATTGTAAATCTCCCCCGAACCCCCCCGGTGAAGAATCCCGTCGACGGCTTCACAGTGGTCCGTCACGTAAAGCCAGTCCCTGAGGTTTTCTCCCTCCCCGTAGACCGGGACCGCCAGACCTTGTATTCCTCTTTCAATGGTCATGGGAATCAGTTTTTCGGGATGCTGCCAGGGACCGTAATTGTTGGAGGCTCTTGAAATCACGACATCCATCCCATAGGTCCGGTCGTAAGCCATCACGAGAAGATCAGCCGCCGCCTTGCTGGCGGCATAGGGGGAGGACCCTCTCAAAGGGGCCTCCTCAGTAAAGGGAAGAGAATCTTCTTCAAGGGGGAGGTCGCCGTAGACCTCGTCGGTGGAGATTTGATGAAAACGCCCTGCACCGAATCTTCTCGATCCCTCCAGAAGAACCTGGGTTCCCAGGACATTGGTCCTGATGAAGACGCCGGCGTCTTCTATGGACCGGTCCACATGGGTCTCCGCGGCAAAGTTCACCACGTAATCGTATCCCTCTTTTTTAAACAGGGCCATTACGAGATTCTCGTCGGCGATATCGCCATGAATAAAACGAAAGCCCGGGTGGTCCTCCACCTCCCTGAGCCTTTCCCTGTTGCCGGCATAGGTGAGGGCATCAAGACAGTGGACCTCGTAAGCCGGGTATGTTCTTTTCAGATGGGCGATAAAATGACTCCCGATGAAACCGGCACCGCCCGTCACCAAGACCTTCATAGACCGTCCTCTTTTCATTCGTAGACCTCACCCCGGCTTACCTTCTTCAGGTGGGCTCCATAAGGGGAACTGCCATATCTTCCGGCCAATGCCAGTAGCTTTCCGGCATCGATCCAACCGTTGCGGTAGGCGATTTCCTCGGGAGCCGAAATCTTGATTCCCTGACGTTTTTCAATCATTTGAACAAAGGCGCCGGCATCCGCCAGGCTATCCATGGTGCCGGCATCCAGCCAGGCAAAGCCCCTTCCCAGCTGCTCCACCACAAGGTCTCCGGCCATCAGATAGGCTCTGAGGAGATCGGTGATTTCCAGTTCCCCTCTTTCTGAGGGTTTGAGATTTCTGGCGAAGACGACAGCTCTCTTGTCCAGAAAATAGAGCCCGGTCAGGGCGTAATTTGATTTGGGAAGCCTGGGCTTTTCTTCAAGGCTCTTGACCTGATGACGGGAATCAAATTCAATGACCCCGTAGGCCTCCGGATGGGGGACATAGTAACCGAATATCGTCGCCACCTTCTTTCGAGCCCTGTCCCTGGCCTCCTTCAGAATTTTCCCCAAACCATTGCCATAAAAAAGATTGTCTCCAAGTATCATGGCCACCTCATCCCCGCCGATGAAGGCCTCACCGATGATGAAGGCCTCGGGAAGGCCTCCCGGCGCTTCCTGCTCAAGGTAGGTCAAAGACATCCCCAGGTCCTTCCCCTCACCCAGGAGTCTTTGGAAATTGGGAAGATCCCCAGGGGAGGAGATGATCAAGACTTCCCGAATCCCCGCCAGCATCAGAACCGACAAGGGATAATAGATCATGGGCTTGTCGTAGACAGGCAGCAGCTGCTTGCTGGTGACCAGGGTCAGGGGATAGAGCCTGCTTCCCGATCCCCCCGCCAGAATGATCCCCTTCATTGAATGACCTCCAGACTATTCAAGAAAAAACTCCGGCTCCCTGCGGATGGCCCCGTAATCCCGGATGAGTCCGGCTACCATGGGATTGACTCTGGCATCGAAGACCTTGGCCTCGACGGGGCAGATGTGGATGCACCGCTGGCAACTGATACACCGGGTTTCATCCACCAAGCGGCAGTCCTCGTAAGCAATGGCTCCCACGGGGCAGCTGTTGGCGCAGAGCTTGCACTGGATGCAGGCTTCACTGGTCACCGGGCCCATGGGGGTCCTGGGTTTTCTTTCCCGATAGGGATGATTGCCAGGGACCGAAACCCCTCCGCCCTCGCGGAGGTTTCTTTCCACCCCGCGGGCGAAGTCCCCGATTTTTTTCAAGTCCTCTTCATCGGGTCTTCCCCCGGCCAGCAAGGGGGAATAGGAATGCTCCCCTATCACTGCGGCGGCTCCCACCACCCTGCCACCTGCGGCCCCAACGATATCCTTCATTTCCAGGAGGGCGTCCTCAAAGGCCCGGTTGCCGTAGACCCCCAGGATCACCACGGGATTGCCCTTGAAGACCAGCTGCTTCAGATAGGCCTCGAAGAGGGCCGGAATCCTCCCGGAATAGACCGGTGCTCCGATGACCACCACTTCATTTTCTTCAATCCGGGGAATTTCATTCCTCAGATTCACTTCCGTCAGGTCGTATAGGATCCCCTCGAGTCCCAGGGATTCGTAGACTTTCATGACCGCCTTTTTCGTGGTCCCCGTGGGACTGAAAAACAGGCCGATACCCTTCATTGTCATTCCACCTTTCAATTGATTGCTACATCTAAATTGTACTTTTAATGCTTTAAGCCTGTCAATCCCATCCATCAACAAAAGGAGCCCTGTCAAACAGGACTCCTCCCAACCCTAACCTCTTTCAATACCGCAAAAACCGGTCCTGACCAGTTCCATGACCCCGAAGGGACGCATGAGCTCCAGAAAACCGCTGATTTTCACCTCATCCCCGGTCATCTCCACCGTCATGGTGCCGGCGGTGACATCGATGATTTTGGCCCTGAAGATGTTGGCGATCTCGATCACCCTGGACCTGGAATTTTCGTCGGCTTCCAGCTTGATGAGGACGAGTTCCCGGGTCAGGGCGTTGTTGTAGCTGAGCTCCGTCACCTTGATGACCTCGATGAGCTTGTTGAACTGCTTTTTGATCTGCTCCAGGGCCGCCTCGTCACAGGTCATGACGATGGTCATCCGGGAATTTTTCGGATCCTGGGTTTCTCCCACGGTCAGGGAATCGATGTTGTAGCCCCGTCGGGTGAAGAGTCCGGCGATTCTCGAGAGGACGCCGGCGTTGTTTTCCACGAGCAGGGACAGCATGTGCTTGGTCTGAGTCATTCAAATGACCTCCTTGTCTTCAAAGGCAGTTGTCAGCCGGGTCCACCATGCATTCAATGAAATAGGGGCCCTCGGCCGCAAGGGCCTCTTCAATGGTTTTTTCAAGTTCATGATTGGAAAAGATTCTTTTCCCCTGGATATCGAAGGCCTGGGCGATTTTCAGGAAATCCGGGGTGAACTCCCACTCGACGCCGAAATAGTTGCCGCCGAACTGGTCATCCTGCAACTCCCTGACCATGCCCAGACGGTTGTTGTTGAAGAGCATGACGATGACCTTGTTCCCCGACTGCCTCAGGGTGCCGAGCTCGGCCAGGAGCATCTGGATGCCACCGTCCCCCACGACGCTCACCACGGTTCTGTCGGGGGCCCCGTAGGTGGCTCCGATGGCGGCGGGAAGACTGTAGCCCATGGTACCGAGGCCCCCAGAGGTCATGTACATCCTCTCCCCGCTGTAGGGAAAGTTCCTGGCCGCTATGATCTGATTCTGTCCGACGTCCGCCACGATGATGGTTCTGAAATCCACCTTGCCGGAGAGGACCCGCATGGCCGTCTTGGGGCAGACGGTGGCGGTCTTTTCGATTTTCAGAGGCGGCTCCTCCGGTTTCATGGCCTTCAAGGTCTGCAGCCACTCCCGGGTATCCATGGGGGTGACTTTTTCATTCAATTTGCCGAGAATCTGCTTGAGGTCTCCCACCACGGGAATCTGGTGGTCAAAGACCTTGCCGATTTCAGCCGGGTCGATGTCGATATGGACCACCATGGCATCGGGATTGAGCCCCTTGAAATTGAGGGTGGCCCGGTCCGACATTCTGGAGCCGGCCACCATGACGAAATCCGTCATCATGAGAATCTCCCGGGTGTGGTCCGTGCCGTGGTAGCCCATCATGCCGGCGAAGAGATCATTGCCCATGGGAAAGGACCCGAGCCCCATCAGGGTGTTGATGACGGGAATTCTTCCCTTGCCGGCGAATTCCCTGAGTTCCCTCACGGCATGACCCGAAATCACCCCGCCGCCGGCCAGAATAATGGGCCTTCTGGCCTCGGCCAGCCTTTGCAGCACCCTTTTGATCTGACCGGAGTGACCCGCCACGGTGGGTTTATAACCCTGGATATCCACCTCCGGCAGCCCCGAAAAGTGGATCCGGGCATCAAGAATATCCCTGGGGATGTCGATGAGCACCGGTCCGGGACGGCCGGTTCTGGCGATATAGAAGGCCTCCGCCAGAATTCTGGGAATCTCCTCGGCATCCTTGACCAGATAATTGTGCTTGGTGAAGGAGTCCGTGGCCCCTACCACGTCAGCCTCCTGGAAGACGTCCTTGCCGATGAGATCGGACTTGACCTGTCCCGTGATGACGATCATGGGGATGGAATCCATATAGGCGGTGGCAATCCCCGTCATGAGATTGGTGGCGCCGGGTCCCGAGGTGGCAAAGCAGGCCCCGGTTTTTTTACCGGCCCTGGCATAACCGCTGGCGGCATGGGCCGCCGCCTGCTCGTTTCTGACCAGGACATGCCTGACCCCCGGGTTGAGTCGGAGGGCATCGTACAGGGGGAGGTTGGCGCCTCCGGGATGTCCAAAAACCGTGGTAATGCCTTCGTCCTTCAATGCCTTGATGACGATGTCCGCTACTCTCATGCTAACAACCTCTTTTCATTTAAAAATAGTGAAACTTCCTCTCCTGTGCTTCAGAGACGAAGTTTATCCGCGGTACCACTCTGAGTATGCCGGGGCTTGGTCTCCCGGCATCCCTTGTTGAGAATCCATCCGGATCCTCGGCCCTTTAACGGCGGCCAGGCGCTTCGCCCTACTCGAAACGGTTTCTTTGGGGTCGAAGGGTTCAGGAGTGAGCGCGTAATCCCTCAAAGTATCGCATTTCCACCCACAGCGACTCTCTCAGACTCATCCCGGGACCACTTGTCTCCGTCATTACCCTTTGCATATTAAGCCTATTATAGGGACTTGGTCCATGGCTGTCAAGAATATTCTGAATATTTCAACGAACTTTTTAAGCGAGGTTCGTTTTTTGGATTCGAATTTTTTCTTTTCTACGCGAACGGCTTCGATATGTCTTTACAAAAATGCCGGGTGGTGCAATAA
>JAGYOH010000016.1 GCA_018399635.1 Clostridia bacterium | reverse complement strand
AATAATGACCTCAACCAAAGCCATTCAGACTGGCCATCATGAACAAGGAGGATTTGATATGAATACCAGCAGCCTGAAAAAACCCACCCTGAAACAACTCTTGAAATTCATCATCCCCTCAGCCATCGGACTCATTCTCTTTGTCATCCCCCTCCCCTGGGGAAGGGGCAACATCACCATCGGAGTCGGCTACATGGCCTCACTCTTCAGCGCCGGTTTCGGCAGCTACCTGCCCGCCTTCATGGTCTACACCGTGGTTCTCAGCGCGGTTCTGACCACCCTGGCCACCCTGGTCAAACCGGCCTTTGTCCGGGACAGTCACTACCTCAACAATCTTTTCATCGTTCAGTCCGCCACCCTGGTTCTGAGAATCGTCTCGGCTCTTTTCGGCATCATCATCCTGGGCCAGTTCACCGGGGTTCCCCTGAGCATGATCTCCGATCCCTATACCGGCGGCACCGTGGTCAACGACCTGTTCCCGGTCCTGGCCACCTGGTTCTTCTTCTCCGGCTTCTTTCTGCCCCTCTTGATGGAGTTCGGTTCCATGGACTATCTCGGCACCCTGATTCGACGCTTCATGCGACCCCTCTTTCTGGTTCCCGGTCGATCCGCCATTGACGCCATCGCCTCCTGGATCGGTTCCGGTCCCGTCGGGGTGGTCATCACGGACAAACAGTACCGGGGAGGTTTCTACACGGGCAAGGAATCGGCCATCATTTCAGTCTGTTTTTCCCTGGTCTCACTCCCCTTCGCCGTCTTCATCGCCGGCTTTTTGGAGCTGACCACCAGTTTCATCCTCTTCTACGGCGTCATCAGCATCGCTTCCCTGGCAGCCGCCGTGATTCTTCCGAGAATCTATCCATTGAGCAAAAAATCCAACGACTACCTGCCCGGGGTGACGGTCAATATCAGCGAGGAGGTTCCCCAGGGCAGGAGGCTTCATGAATGGGCCATTGACCGGGGGGTCTACCGCGCTTCTCTGGCTCCTGATCTGCCCGGACTGGTCCAGTCGGGGTTCAAGACCGTCGTCGACGTGTATTTCAGTCTGATGCCCATCGTCCTTTTCCTGGGAACCGCCGCCCTCATCGTCGCGGAGTACACCCCCTTCTTCAAAATCATCTCCACCCCCCTGGTGCCTCTTTTCAACCTCATGCAGGTTCCCGACCCGGGCGTCGCCGCCTCGGCCACCCTGGTGGGCTTTGCCGACATGTTCCTCCCGGCGATTTTCGTCAAGGGTTCTGAATTCGAGATTACCCGCTTCATCATCGGCGCCCTTTCCTTCACCCAGCTGATCTACCTGACGGAAACCGGTGCCATCATCCTGCGATCCAGGATTCCTGTGAATTTTTTGGATCTGCTGGTGATCTTCATCGAAAGAACCGTGATCACCCTGCCCATCATCGTCGCCATCGCCCACCTGGTCTACTGAGAAAGGATGCTTGCCCATGAAACACCCGATGATCGCAAAACGTTACTGGAAGGACCAATCCACCCCCATGGGGGCGGTGGACGACCTGGCCAAAAAATATGAAGGGGTCATTGATCTCAGCCTGGGGGATCCGGACCAGACCACCCACGAAGGCATCATCGATTTCGCCTTTTCTGAGGCGAAAAAGGGCCATACCCGTTATACGGACTTCCGGGGAGACCCGGAACTCAGAGCCGCCATCCAGGATTTCTACGCCGAGGAATTCGAGGCCGAAGTGGCTGACGAGGCGATCATGGTGACCACCAGCGCCTGTCTCGGGATGTACCTGTCCCTTGAAGCCATTCTGGACCCGGGGGATGAGGTCATCATACCCGCCCCCTATTTCACCCCCTATCCCCAGCAGGTCATCCTGGCGGGAGGGGTTCCGGTGGAGTTGGACACCTTCGAATCCAACGGCTTCACTTTGGATCTCAAGGATCTTGAAGCCCTCGTCACCGAACGGACCCGGGCCCTGATCATCAACTCCCCCAACAATCCCACCGGTGCCATCCTGACTAGGGCCGACCTCGAAGGAATCGCCGACCTCTGTCTCAAGCACGACCTCATCGTCATCGCCGACGAGATTTACGGCACCTACGCCTTTAACGAGCCCTTTGTCTCCATGATCACCCTTGAAAAGATCCGGGACCGTCTCATTATTCTCAACAGCTTTTCAAAGGACTACACCATGACGGGCTGGCGGCTGGGCAACATCATCGCCCCCCCTGAAATCATCAGGACCTGCCAGCTCATCAATGAAAACGTGGTCTTCACCGCCCCCTCCATTTCTCAGCGGGGGGCCCTCTACGCCATAAGGCACCGCCATGACATCCAGCCCCCCGCCGTCAGGCTTTATCGGGAAAGGGTGGTCTATGCCGCCAAGAGAATCCAGGGAATCTCCTGGATGAAGGTCCTGCCTCCCAAGGGGACCTTCTACCTCTTCGTCAATATCAAGGCCACCGGAATGACCTCCGCCCGGGTCAGTGAAATGCTCCTGGAAAAGGCCCGGGTCCTCACCATACCGGGCAACGCCTTTGGCCGCTGCGGGGAGGGCTATATCCGCCTTGCCTGTACCGTGGACATTGAAAAACTGAAAGAAGCCTTCGACGCCATAGAAAGAATCTCCTTTGATTCAGGAAAAGTAGAATCCGGCTCCGACCAGGACCCGCACGGCCGTCTTCAACACAAGCGCGATCGACTATCTCATCTTCATCCCCCTTTTCTGATAGGGATGGTCTTGCGGCGCATTGAAAATATTTTTTGAAGGAAAAGACCGGTTTTTCAATTTCATCTGCCTTTGACACCTGTGAACTGTCATGCAATCTTTTTCTCTTCCATTTCCGAGGATTTCACCCCTGAATTTCCTCCAGAACCTTGATTCATGACGCTTTTCGACATATAATAGGAGGCAGTGTGAATTTTTACTTTATTAAGGAGGCAAAGGACCTACCGTCCTTAAAAATCTATGATCAATGTGACCAACCTGAGTTTGAGATTCTCAGACAAAAAACTCTTTGAAGACGTCAATTTGAAATTCACCCCGGGCAACTGCTACGGGGTCATCGGTGCCAACGGGGCTGGAAAATCCACCTTCCTCGGCATTCTCTCTGGTGAAGTCGAGCCCTCGGGAGGGGATGTGACCATCACCCCGGGGCAGCGGATGGCTGTCCTCAAGCAGGATCACTTCGAATTTGACGCCTACAGCGCCCTGGATACGGTGATCATGGGCCACAAGAGGCTCTATGACATCATGAAGGAAAAGGACGCCCTCTACCTCAAGGAGGACTTCAGCAACGAGGACGGCATGCGGGCCTCTGAGCTTGAGGGGGAATTCGCCGAGCTCGACGGCTGGGAGGCGGAAACCAACGCTGAAAAGCTGCTGACGGGACTTGGCGTCCCCAAGGCCTTCCACTCCCTGAAGATGGCGGATCTCTCCGGAGACCAGAAGGTCAAGGTTCTCCTGGCCCAGGCCCTATTCGGCAATCCCCACATCCTTCTCCTGGACGAGCCCACCAACCACCTGGACATCAGGGCCGTCTCCTGGCTGGAGGAGTTTCTCATCAACTACGAAAACATGGTCATCGTGGTCTCCCATGACCGCCACTTCCTCAACAAGGTCTGTACCCATATGGTGGACATCGACTTCGCCAAGATCAAGATGTTCGTGGGCAACTACGATTTCTGGTACGAGTCCTCCCAGCTGGCTCTCAAGCTCATGAGGGACCAGAACAAGAAGCAGGAGGAAAAAATCGCCGAGCTCCAGGGCTTCATCGCCCGGTTCAGTGCCAACGCCTCAAAATCCAAACAGGCCACCGCCAGAAAGAAGATGCTGGACAAGATCGATGTTTACGATATCCAGCCCTCCTCGAGGCGCTACCCCTTCGTGGGCTTCACCCCCGAGCGGGAAGCCGGCAAGGACATCCTCTTTGTCGAGGGGCTGAGCAAGAAGGTCGGTGACAAGGTCCTCTTCAAGGACCTGACCTTCACCGTCAACAAGGGGGACAAGATCTGCTTTGTCTCCAAGGACCCCCAGGCCAAGACCAGCCTCTTCAAGATTCTCATGGGGGAACTCACCCCTGACGAGGGGGAATTCAAATGGGGGATCACCACCACCAGAAGTCACCTGCCCCTGGACAACGCCTCCTATTTCGAGGACAAGAATCTGACCCTCGTGGACTGGCTGAGGGAATACTCCATTGAAAAGAACGAAACCTTCATCCGGGGTTTCCTGGGAAAAATGCTCTTCTCCGGGGAGGAATCCTTGAAGAACACCGCAGTGCTGTCCGGTGGCGAAAAGGTCCGGTGCATGCTTTCGAAAATGATGCTCGAGGCCACCAATGTTCTGATTCTCAACGAGCCCACCAATCACCTGGACCTGGAATCCATCCAGGCCCTCAACAACGGTCTTGTGGCCTACAAGGGCACCATGCTCTTCTCCTCCCACGACCACAAGTTCAATGAAACCGTGGCCAACCGGGTGATCGAGCTCACCCCCGCCGGCATCGTGGACCGGGTCACCACCTTCGATGAATTCCTGGAGGATGACGAACTGCAGAAAAAAATCGACGCCATGTACCAGGTCTGATCCCAAAACAGAACTGAACCGATGCCCTTTCCCGGGCATCGGTTTTATTTTTTAAAACAACTTTTTTAATTCAACATAAGCGGTCTTTCCAGAGGCGTTTTTTGGAATCTTTTCAATGACCACCATTTTCACCGCAAAGGAAGGCATTCCTGTGCCTTGAAGGACCAGCCCCTCTACCGGCGAGACCCGGTCAGGGTCAGTGATGAACACCACCAGGGCATCGTCCCTACCGGCAACGGCGCAATCCATGTCATCAAAGCTGTCCCGTATCAAATCCTCCACTTCATCAAGATTGACACGGTTGCCGAACATTTTCAAAAACCGCTTTTTCCGGCCCACGATGAAGTAGAACCCCTCATCATCTCTCTGGGCAAGATCGCCGGTGAAAAGCCTCCCGGCAAATTCATCCCCCTTGATCAGATCATCCCGACTCTCGGCATAGCCCAGGGCCACGTTCCTCCCCTCGTAGACCATTTCACCCGCCCGTCCCGCCTCTTCGATGAGCCACTTGTCCTCATCCATGAGATAAAAGCGACCGCCGGGAATCGCCACACCGACACTGCCGACTTTTTTCAAGGTCGCCTCCCGGGGAAGATAAGCCATTCGGGCCGTGGCTTCAGTCTGCCCGTACATGACGATGAAATCCATCTCCTTTGAAAGGGCGTACCGGGCGATTTTTTCATGAAGGCGGGTGGACAACCTTCCTCCCGCCTGGGTCATGGTTGTCAGGGATTTGATTTCCCGGTGATAAAAATCGATCTGGTCCAGAAGCTCATAGGTATAGGGAACACCACCGAAGGAGGTGGCTCTGTATTGGTCCACCCTTTGCCAGAACTTCTTTTGCAGCACGGAAGCCTCGTTGAGGATGATGGCGGCACCCGCGTGAAGGTGGCTGTTGATGATGGAGAGGCCATAGGTATAGGACAGGGGCAGGGTGGTAATGGCCCGTTCCTCCTCAGTGATTCCAAGATAATCGACGATGGCTTCCATATTGAACGCAAGGTTTTCATAGCTCAGTCTCACCATTTTGGCACTGCCCGTGGATCCTGAAGTGGTGAGGAGCAGGGCGAGGTCCGGATAGAGTTCAGCACTAGTCTTTGAACCGGTTTCCAGGAGGGCGTGGCCAAAGGCCTGCAGGAGGACTTTGCAGGCTGGAAAATCCGACATCCTGACCTCGGGCACCCACAAGTACTCCGGCTGATACCCCTCAAGGAGCCGGTCCAGATGGTCTCTCTCGGTATCTCCCTTGATCATCAAGGGAACAATTTTTTGATTGAGGCATCCCGTGTACCCGATCACCGCACCCGGGGTATTGGTGCACAACAAGAAGACCAGGCTTCTTGGCGACATATGATTCGCCAAAAAAACCGATGCCCGGTCAAGTTCCTGATAGGTCATTTCGCCCTCATCCCCGATCAAGGCGATCCGACTCCCGAATTTTTTCAAATCCCAGGTCTTTGCCATGGGGTTGATCTCCTGTCAGGATTTCTTCTTGAATTCCTTGCCGCAGTGGGGACAGGTGATGGCCACCTTGCCCTTGCCCTTGGGAACTCTCAACTTCTGTTTGCAGTAGGGGCAGATGTAGTAGCGATGCGTCTCGCTGCCGGTGACGGACCGCTTCTTTCGCCAGACCATGGCCTTCAAGTGGGCCATGGCGGTGAGATAATCCTGGTTCTCCCTCCGCCGGCTGGCGATGTCCTTTGAAAATGTCCTGAAAATGCTCATGATCAGAGGCACATAGCTGAGGATCAAGAGATACCCCAGCTCCAGCAGAGACCCGAAAAGGGCCAGAATGACTCCAAAGTACAGCAAAGCGATGGCAAATTGATCCGAACCGTTTCTTCCCTGCATCATTCGTCTTAATCGATTCATTCCTGATTCTCCTTGTTGGTCAAAATTTCCTTTTCCTTGAAGATGAAGCCCATGAACTGCAGCATGGTGAGGGCGGCGATCCTGGGGGTGATGCCGGCAGGATCGTACTGGGGCGCCACCTCCACGAGGTCGAAGGCCACCACCTGTCCCTTGCCGGCGATACCCTCCAGGAGGGTCATCATTTCATCAAAGTCAAACCCGCCCGGCAGGGGGGATCCCGTTCCCGGAGCCAGGGTGATGTCATAGGCATCGATATCCAGCGTCACATAGTAGTGCTTTGAAGCGGGGATTCTGTCAAGAACTTCCGCCATCCCCATGGCCCTGGCTTCCCTGGCCGTGATAAGCCGGCTGCCGTAGGCCTGGGCATCTGAAAAATCAGACGCCAGGGAGCTTCCCATGCCCCTCAGCCCGATCTGGACCATATGCTTGAAGTGGCCCATCTCCGCCATGGCCCGCATGGGACAGCCGTTGGTGATTCTCCCCGGTTGGTTGGTTTTCGACCAGTCCAGGTGGGCGTCGATCTGGATCACGGTGAGGTCCTCAATGCCGGCCAGGGCCCTGGCCACCGGAATGGCAATGGAATGATCTCCCCCCATCACCGCCGGAACCAGCCCCTGATCATGGATATTTCTCACCGCTGACTCGATGTTGGCAAAGGAGGCTTCCTGATCGCCGGTGACAATGAGGGCGTCGCCGCAGTCGATGATCTGCTGCCCGGACCCCAGATAGACGGCTTTTTTATCCGGATCGTAAAAGCCCTGACTGCCTCTGCCGTACTGGGTGGAGGCTTCTCTGATTCTTCTTGGTCCGAACCGGGTGCCGGATAAAAAACCGACTCCCAGATCATAGGGAACCCCAAGGACCCCGATATCTCCTCTGAGGGCCTTCAGATCTCCCGCCAGGGGATACCTGCCGAAGGTACAGATGCCCGTGATGGGAGGACCACTGTCTGCCATTTTTTTCACTCCTCAGATTTCATTTCTGTGCTACATCTCAATGCTATCATGTTTTCCTGAAGAGCACCACAGACATTTCAGCCGACAGGGGAGAATGTTGGCACTGTTATTGCATCATTCATAGGTATCTTGAGTCATCGAGGAGGATTAGCAATGAATCGTCGTGTGGAATTTTTGTATCTGCAGCAGGAGGACTGTGTGAAAGCCGGAGGCTATGACATGTCAGGCGCCCTCAAGGCAACCGAACGGTCCTTCTTCCTGCATGGCAAGGGGGACTACATCCTGCCCCACAAACCCGTCATCCGCTGGGGAGGTCCCGAAACCGAGGAAACCATCGGCCGCATCATGTCCATGCCCAGTTTTTTAGGCGGCGAGGCCTACCGGGAGGAACTCAAGGCCAGAGATCTCCTGGGACCCGTCAATACCTCAGGCATCAAATGGATCCCCTCCAAGCCCCACAACCCCCGAAAGTACGGTCTGCCCAGGGCCAACGCCCTCATCATCATCGCAGATCCCGAGACCCTGATGCCCCTTTGCGTCATGGACGGGTCCCTTGTTTCCGCCATGCGTACCGGTGCCGCCAGCGGTGTGGCTGTCAAATACCTGGCCAACCCCGGCGCCAGGGTCATGGGTCTTGTGGGCGCCTCTGTCCAGGGCATCACCCAGACCCACGCCTTCAAGGCCGGTGCCCCGAGCCTGGAGGTCTGCAAGGTCTACGATCTCAGCCGGGAAACCTGCGAAAGCTTCGTGGAGAGGATGACCCGGGAAATCCCCGACATGACCTTCACCATCGTGGACAGCGCCGAGGAAGCCTTCAGGGACAGCGATGTCATCGCCACCGCCACCATGGCCAAGGCCCCCTATGTCAAGGGAGAGTGGTACAAGAAAGGCGCCCTCCACTGTGAAATCTCCTTCTGGGATACCCCTCCCGAGGCTTTGAAATTCGTCGATCATGTGGTGGTGGATGATTTTGATGCCGTCTCCGGACACGGGGTGGATGTCAGCTACCGGGCCGTCCAGGACGGGACCATTCCAAGAGAAAAGGTCACGGACCTGGGCCAGACCGTGGTGGGCCGTCTCCAGGTGAGGCAGTCCCCCGAGGACATCATTTTCTTCAACCCCATCGGTCTCGGCATCCACGACCTTTCAGAAGCCTACCGCGTCTACACCAATGCAAAAGCCCAGGGCATCGGCCTGACCCTCCCCCTTTGGGACAATCCGATCCTCGGCTAGGTCATTTTTCAAGAAGCTCTCCAGCTGTGAAAAGAGGGAGAGCTTTTTTTACAAACGGCTTCATTCAGTGCATAATAGAATTGACAGAATCGTAAAGGGGTTTTTCCATTGAGGACAAGATCAAGACTGCCGGCCGTCATGCTCGTCATTCTTCTTATGGGGGTTTTTTCTACCCCCGCTTTTTCCGATGAAGCGGATTTTACCGGCGAAACCATCGTCGTGGGGGGGGACTACTACTTCCCTCCCTTTGAGTACGTGGATGAAACCGGGGTTTACAAGGGCTTCAACATCGATATCATGCGAGCCATCGCCATTGAAATGAGACTGGACCTTGAAATCCTCCCCATGCCCTGGTACAATGCGATTCTTGCCCTGGAAAACGGAGATATCCGCGCCATACAGGGAATGAAATATTCCGAGGGCAGGAGCCTGCTCTACGATTTCGCCGACCCCTACCTGGTCTCCTCCCTCTCCATTTTCGTGAAATCCGACAACAACTACATCGTCAACCTCGAGGACCTCAAGGGGGTCAAGGTCTCGGTGCAAAAGGACGATTTCGCCTCGGACTATCTCCTGAGCGTGGGGGAGATCGAACTCGTGGAGTCGGAGACCCATGAAATGGCCATCGACAAGCTCTTGAGCGGAGAGACCGTCGCCTATGTCGGCAACCGGCTGACGGGCCTGTACACGGTCCAGCGAAGTGCTTACCGGGACCAGGTCAAAATCACCGGCGAGGAGCTCCTCCCCAGCGACTACGGCATCGCCGTGGCCAAGGGGGATGACGCCCTCCTCGAGATCTTCAACGAGGGCCTGGCCACCATCAAGCGCAAGGGCACCTACGACAAGATCTACAGCAAATGGTTCGGCGAACCCATCGGTCTGCCCCAGGCCTATGTGAGAAACCTCCTCTATTTTGGTCTCATCATTTTCGCCTTCTTCACCCTGGTTCTGATTCTCTTCTACCATTGGAACAAGCTGCTGAAAAAGGAAGTCGCCAGACAGACCAGAAACCTGGTCATGGAGTCCACCTACAAGGAGCAGACCCTCAACAGCATCTTCAACGGCCTTGTGACCTTTGACAAGGCGGGCCGGATTCTCTCCATGAACGAAAAAATGGCCTACTTCCTGGGGCCGGACTACCTCGAGTCCCTTCATCGCCACTACAAGGAAACCCCCCTGGACAAGCTTTTCTACGACCGGGACTTCGCCCATGTCCTCAAAACGGGCCTTCATAAGAAGGAAGTGGAGAAATCCTATGTCCGGGAGGGTGAAAAGCGGATACTGGAGTACAATATCTACCCCCTGATCATTGAAAAGAACCAGGTCACGGGACTGACCCTCACCATGGCGGATGTCACGGAGGAAAAATACATGCGCAGAAAGCTGGCCATGCAGGACAAGCTGGAGTCCCTGGGACTCCTGGTCACGGAAATCGCCCATGAAATCCGCAATCCCCTCACCGCCATCAAAACCTACGTGGAGGTGCTTCCCGACAATTTTGAAGATCCCCGCTTCAGAGATGAAATCGCCCGGGACCTGCCCAGGGAAATCAACAAGCTCAATGGCTTCGTCACGGAACTCCTGGATTATGCCCGTCCCAAGGTCAGCCAGAAGGAGCTTTTCCCGGTGCACCGATGTCTTTCGGAAATCCTCACCCTCTTCGCCAACCAGTTCGAGGAAAAGGGCATCACCGTCAGCCTGGACTGCCCCGGAGACCTCTACCTTTATATCGATGAACAGCAGTTCAAACAGGTCATGCTCAACTTCCTGATCAACGGGATTCAAGCCTTCAAGGATATGGCCGCCCCGCCGAAAATCACCATCAGTGCCAAGGCGCACAAGGACCAGATTGTCATCCGGGTCACGGACAACGGCATCGGAATTCCCAAGGAAGACCTGGAGAAGATTTTCGATCCCTTCTACACCACCAAGCAGACCGGCACGGGTCTCGGTCTTTCCATCAGCTATCAGCTGGCCTCGGAAAACGGCGGCGATATTGAAATCAAAAGCGCCCCCGGGGAGGGGACCACGGTCATGCTCATTTTCCCGAAATCCCATCTGAAGGAGGAAGCTCCATGAGAAAACTCTTGATCATCGACGACGAAAAGGCCATTCTTTCTTCCCTGGGCTATGCCCTGGGCAAGGATTTTTCAATCAGCATGGCGGGCAACCTCCTGGAAGCCAACCACCACCTTGAAAATGATTTCTTCGACCTGGTCCTGCTGGACTTGAAATTCGGAGAAATTTCAGGCCTGGAAATCCTGGAACAGATCAAAGCCAGGGCCCCGGAGACCCTCGTGGTGATGATGACCGCCCACGGCAGCATCCAGACCTCCATCGAGGCCATGAAAAAGGGCGCCTACGATTACATCATGAAGCCCCTTGAAATCACCCAGCTCAAGGCCCTCCTGGGCAAGGCCCTGGAATACAAGCTCCTCAAGGAAAAAGTCAGTTACCTGCAGAACGAGGTCTCCGAGCGCTACGGCCTCGGGGGGATCATCGGAAAATCCAAGAGAATGCGGGAGGTTTTCGATCTGATCCAGAAGGTGAAGGACGTGGATGTGAACATCATCCTCCAGGGTCCCAGCGGTACCGGCAAGGAACTGGTGGCCAGGGCCATCCACTATGAAGGCAATCGGAGAAACGGTCGTTTTGAAGCCATCAACTGCGGGGCGATCCCGGAAAATCTTCTGGAAAGCGAACTCTTCGGCCACGAAAAAGGCGCCTATACCAGTGCCGGTTCAAAGAAAAAGGGCCGGTTCGAGCTCGCCCACAAGGGCACCGTGTTTCTGGATGAAATCGGGGAACTCGATCTCAACCTCCAGGTGAAGCTGCTCAGGGTCATCCAGCAAAGGGAGATCACCCCCCTGGGTTCAGAAGAATCGAAGCCCGTGGACGTCAGAATCATCGCCGCCACCAACAAGGACCTGAGGAAGGAAGTGGAGAAGGGGAATTTCAGGGAGGACCTCTATTTCCGCCTCAATGTCATCAGCATCGATCTGCCGGGCCTGGACAAGCGCAGAGAGGACATTCCCCTCCTGACCCGGCATTTCATCGACAAGTGCAACCAGCGCCTCGGCAAGGGCATCAAGGGGATTACCAGGGAAGCCCTCCTCGCCCTGGAGGCCTACGACTATCCGGGGAATGTGAGGGAACTGGAAAACATTCTCGAAAGAGCCGCCGCCCTGACGGACCACAGCTACATTGAAGTCGACGATCTGCCGGATGAAATCATCGCCATGGCCTCCAAGAAGAATCTTTTGGGCGGTCACCGGTTCATTCCAGTGACCATCGGCCAGTCCCTGGAGGAAATCACCCGGGAGGTGATTCTCAAAACCCTGGAGGCCATGGCGGGCAACCGGAGAAAAACCGCCGAGGTCCTGGGCATCAGCGAGAGAAATCTCAGATACAAACTCAAGGAATACGAGGGGTGACTCCCCTGCAAATTTTACCACCCTGCAAATTTTGCAGGGTGGTTTTTGTGGTCCCGTCCCCTTTTCCCCTTGAAACCCCCCTTCAATCCTATGGCACGATACTTGCAGTAATTAATGTTAAAAAGGAGGGATTATGAAATGCAATTGAAAAAACGTCTATCACTGCTGCTGGTTATGGTTCTCTTGATGGGTTCTCTGGCAGGTTGCAGCTCCGAAACTCCCGCAGGAGAAGCACCGGCACCTGAAAAACAATTCGTCACCATCGTCACCGGCTCCACCGGAGGAACCTACTACCCTGTCGGCACCATCCTGGCGACACTCTGGAGTGAAAAACTCGGTGACCAGGGCATTGTCGCCGCCGCCCAGTCCTCAGGGGGTTCGGTTGAAAACCTCAACATGCTCAAGAGCAACGAAGCTCAGCTGGGCATCGCCGTAGCCAGTCTCGGTTACTTCGCCATGGCGGGGGAAGAAGGTTTCGCCGACAATCAGTTTGAAGACGTCCGACTCATCACGGGCCTGTGGCCTGAACTGTCCCAGATCGTCGTCACTGAATCCTCGGGCATCAACAGCCTTGCCGACGTGGCCGGTCATTCCATCAACGTGGGCGGAGCCGGATCAGGCACCGAATACGGCACCCTCAAAATGCTTGAAATTCTAGGCGGCCTCACTGCTGATGACTACACCGCCGAGCATCTCGGATATTCCGAAGCCTCCAGCGCCATGCAGAACGGCCAGCTTGACGCCATGAACGCGGAAGCCGGCATTCCCACCTCTTCAGTTTCTGAAATCTTCGCCGGCAAGACCGAGGTCAAGATGCTGTCCTTCACCGATGAAGAATACGCCACATTGAAGGCTGAAGCCCCGCAATACGGCCAGTTCACCGTACCTGCCGGCCTCTATCCGGGACTCGATGAAGACGTCAAGACCGTGGGCATCAAATCCGCCCTCTTCACCAATGCCAGTGTGGACGAGGACCTGGTTTATCAACTGACCAAGACCATGTATGAGTATTATGAAGACATCGTCGGTTCCCACCAGGCTCTTGAAAGCGTGACCCTTGACAACGCCGTTGTCGGACTGCCTCCTGTACCGCTGCATCCGGGTGCGGTCAAATACTACCAGGAAAAGGGCATCGAAATTCCGGCCGAAATGATGCCTCAATAAGCCAGTCATCATGTTTCTCCCAAAAATCGCCGTGCCCGGTCGAAACAGCCGGGCATGGCTGGTTTTTTAAGCAATAATCAGGAAGGTGTGACCAAGGATGCTGTCTAAGGAAAAAAAACCTAAAAAAGAAAAAAAAACCAAGGTGACCCGGGAGTCCATCGGAGCCCGAAGCTTTTCAGGCCGGATCGCCCTGATGGTCACAATCTACGCCATTGCCACCTCCATTTTCCACATCTATCTCAACAGTTTCAGCCTGATGATCGTCATCAAGAAAAATGCCATCCACCTGGGCATGATGATGGCCCTGGCATTTTTGATGTATCCGGCCACCAGAAAGTCAGACCGCACCAATCCATCCAAACTGGACTACCTGCTGGCCCTGGCCAGCCTGGCCATCGGATTCTATATCTTCTTCACCTATGATTCCCTGATTGAGAGAGCCCTGATTCCCATCCCCTCGGACTATGTCTTTGCGGTGATCGCCGTCCTCCTCACCCTGGAGGCCGCGAGAAGAGCCGTGGGCGTCGTCCTTCCCCTCCTCTCCATTGCATTTCTCATCTACGCCCGGTTCGGGCAGATGTTTCCCGGCGTCCTGGCCCACCGGGGCTTCAGCTGGGAGCGGATCCTCACCCGGATGTACCTGACAGGAGAAGGCCTCTTCGGGGTCTCCATCATGGTTTCCATGAGCTACGTCTTTCTCTTCATCCTCTTCGGTTCCTTTCTCCATTATTCGGGAACCGCCAGATTTTTCAATGACTTCGCCCTGTCCTTCGCAGGAAAACTGAGGGGCGGCCCCGCCCAGGTGGCGGTCATGGCCTCGGGTCTCATGGGCACCATCAGCGGCTCGGCCCAGGCCAATGTGGCCACCACGGGGACCTTTACCATTCCCCTGATGAAAAAGGTGGGTTATTCCCCCCGGTTCTCAGGCGCCGTGGAGGCGGCGGCTTCCACGGGTGGCATTCTGATGCCCCCCATCATGGGGGCGGCTTCCTTCATCATGGCCTCCTTCCTGGGGATTCCCTACTTGAAGATCATGTATGCCGGTATCATCCCCGCCCTCTTCTACTACTTCGCCATTTTTGTCGTGGTGGACTTCAGGGCCCAGAAAATCGGCTTGAAGGGGCTGGATCCAAGTGAAATCCCTGTTCTCAAGGATGTCATGAAGGAACAGGGCCACCTCGCCCTCCCCATCGTGGTCATCCTTTACTTCCTGGTCAAGGGGGTCACCCCCCTCTACGCCGCCTTCTTCGGACTCATCTCCACCGTGGTCTTCAGCGGCCTCAAGAAGAGCACCCGGATGAGCCTCAAGGACATCCTCAACGCCCTGGATGAAGGGGCCCGGACGGCTGTCGCCATCGCCATCGCCTGCGGCGTGGTGGGCTTCATCGTCGGGGTCGTGGCCATGACGGGCCTGGGCCAGGTCATCGCCCTCAACATCATGAAGCTTTCCTTCGGCTATCTCTGGCTGGCCCTGATTCTGGTCATGATCGCCTCCATTTTCCTGGGGATGGGTCTGCCGGCCACGGCCTGCTATATCATCACCGCCAGTGTCGCGGCACCCGCCCTGATCAGAATGGGCGTCCTGCCCATCGCCGCCCACTTCTTCGCCTTCTACTACGGGACCCTTTCCGCGGTGGTGCCACCGGTGGCCCTGACTTCCTATACGGCGGCGGGGATTTCCGGTGCCAACCCCACGGAGGTGGCCTTCAGCGGATTCAAACTGGCCATCGCAGGCCTCATCATCCCCTTTATGTTCGTCTATTCCCCCATCCTGCTCATGCAGAACGTGGTGCCCGGTTATCTCATCATGACCGTCATCACGGGACTTCTGGGCATCTACAGTCTGGGCGTGGCCAACGAAAACTACTTCAGGTCGCCCCTGAAGATCCACGAGCGGCTCATGGCCCTCGGGGCGGCCCTGCTCATGATCAAACCCGGCTATCTGACGGATTCCATGGGAATCGCCCTTATGGCCCTTTTCATCCTCAGCAACCTCTACCGCAACAAAAAAGCCAAGGAAAAACTCCTCAGCGCCTGAACCGGTCCATGGAAAAAAGGCTCCTTTTCTTCAAGAAGAGGAGCCTTTTTCATTGCCTAGAAGGCAGCGGTCCAGCCGCCGTCCGCCACGATGTGCTGGCCATTGATGAAAAAGAGGGGAGCCTTGACATTGACCTCAAAGACCTTGTCGTAGATTTCCGGGACCACCTCACCGGCACCGCTGAAATCATCCATGATGCCGGCGTTGTTGACCAGGATATCCACCTTGCCGAAATCCTTGATGGCCTCATCAAAAATGTGGCTGATCTTGTCAAGTTCAGTGACATCTCCCTCATAAGGAATGATTCGCCCCTCCAGACCCTGGGCGGAGGTCACGAGGTCATCAAGTTTTTCCTTTCTTCTGGCCAGAGCCAGGACATGGCCGCCCTCCTTGGCGTATTGATAAGCAATGGCTCTTCCCATGCCCGAGCTGGCTCCAGTGACATTGGCTGATTTTCCCCTGAGTTTTATCTCATCACCCTTTCTACAACCTATTGGGATGGTTCACCTGTGCATTATCATATATGCCCGCTCTGAATCAGACCAAACCCGGGCTCCCGGAATTTGAACAAAAAAAATCCCGGATCATTCCAGGAAAAATCGGGGCTCCAGGCGCTTTTGAGTGCAGTTGGCCACCAGCCATCTGACTATGGGAACCATCCCCTGGTCAAAGACCTTGGCCTTGACGGGACAGCTGTAGACGCAGCGGTGACAGTGGAGGCACTTGTCGAAGTCGGCGATTCTTGAATCCAAAAAATCGATGGCCCCCGCCGGACAGGTCTCGGCGCACAGATGACACTGGACACAGGTGTCGGCTGTGTGGGGTCCCATGGGATGGGAGAACCGGATGTCCCGATAGGGGTGGTCGCCCGGCACCATGACGGAGGTTTCCCGGGAAATATTCCCTTCAATCGCCTCGGCGAAGACCCCCGCCTTTTCAAGGTCCTGGTCATCCGGCCGGCCATAGGCCACGCTTTCCGTATAGGAGTGCTCGCCGATGAAGGCACCGGCGGCGATGAGGATGCCTCCCCTGGAGACGATGATGTCCTTGAGCTCTATAAGGGCGTCCTCGCAGGCCCGGTTGCCGTAAACCACCACTCCTGCGATTTTCATGCCGGTAAAATCCTGGCGACGCAGATAGTCGGCGAAAATTCCGGGCAGGCGGCCGGAGTAGACCGGTCCCCCTATGAGCAAAAGGTCATTGGAGGAAAGCACCAGAGGAATTTCCCTCCCCCGGGGGGTGGTGACGTCATAGAAGGTCCCCGCACCCGCCAGCCGGGCGAAGATCTCTTTCAAGATGTTTTTTGTCGTATGGGTGGGACTGAAATAGATAGCTTTGACCGTCATTGGTATTCTCCTTTCTTTTTGATTGAAAACCTGTGGTTCCTGAATGGAAACGTCACTTCGGGTTGGCATGAGGCGTAAAAACATCACTCTTGACATTTTGATATAATCGATTTGTGAATGAAATTTTCCTAGGGAGGTCCATCCAATGAAAAACTCTAAGTGGGGTATCGGAATCATGATAACCGCAGGTCTTGCCATCTATTTTTTGCTGACCAAGGTACGAAATCTTCCCACCCTGATCAATTTTTTGGAAATCACTGTCAGCAAAGACCATTATCTTGATGCCAATGCCGTTGATTTCGTATCCATCACCTATACCGCTATTTTGCTCACACTATTGTTGTTGATCTTTTGTTACGCCACCGGTCTCTTGCAGAAACTTCTTCAATCAGCCGCGAGAGTTCTTGATTCTCTTGTAGACCTTGATTATCTCATGGGTTTCTTTACTCAAGACGAAATCACCCCGGAATACTCTAGAATGACCTTGCTAATCTCCAGCATCGGCGTTCTGGGTTTGTATTTCTTTTTCTATTTTTTTCCGGATATCGAAGCCGAAAGCCCCCTGGAAACCGTTACTTCCCTTTTTTTCATCATAGCAGCCGGCATATTGATCCGCAGCCTTTTTCTTTTGAAAAAAAGTTTTTTCTCTCCAAAGGAGAAAAAAAGAGCCGTCATATTCTTGATCGGCTTATCACTTGCCTTGTTATTCATTTTTGGAGAAGAAATCAGTTGGGGACAGCATCTTTTCAATTGGGAAGCCACTGGCCATTTTGCCAGCAACAACTTCCAGCAGGAAACCAACCTGCATAATTTTTTCAACCCCTTGTTCGACCTGATGTATCCCCTGGCGGGCATTGCAATGTTCACGACACTCTTTATCCTCTGGTTCTTTCCCAAGAGAGAATCTTCAAAACTCCTGATGATTCTGATCCCTCCTCCGAGTCTTTTCCCTATCGTTCTTTTCGCCATGCTTTACAGTTTTCAGGGACATTCAGAAATTTTCGAAGAATACCTGGGTCTATTCTTTCTGATCCATGCCCTGAGGATCTATCTGGGTTTGAAGAAAGAGGCCCTCGCAAAGGAGGATGGTCCTGCTTGAAGCCGCCTCTCAAAGGAGGGAGATTGCTTTGCTTGTACTGATAATTTTCTTCAAGCAAACCACCCGGAAAAGCCTCTAATTTGAGTGGTTTGCTGACAGCCCCTCGAATACCGACAGGGCCTTTTCAATGGCCTGATCCATGTCATAGTATTGAAAGTCCGCCAACCGGCCACACAGGACCAGATTCCTGTATCTTTTTGAGGCTTCACGATACTCCTGATATCTTTGCATACTGTCCTTTGTCAGCACGGGGTAATAGGGGTCCCTGCCGCCGCCCACCACATGGCTCAGGGGATATTCATAAGCAATGGTCGTCACCCCTGCCACACCGGCAGGATAGAGTTTTTTGAATTCCGTGATTCTTGTGAAGTGAGGGTCCTGGGGATAGGCCACGATGGGAACCTCTTGGAAACTGTCCCGATGGTGGGTCTGGTATTGGAATTTCAGAGAACGATAGGGGAGTTCACCAAAGCGATAATCAAAAAGTTCATCGATGGCACCGGTGTAGACCAGGAGGATTTTCTCTTTAAGAGAGATTCCCTTGAATGACACCCGATTATTCCCTTCATCAAAGTTGATGTCCTTCAATGCCTCGCGATTGATTTCGACGGAAATACCGGGATGATTCAGTAAGTTTTCGATGAATTGCGTATAGCCCTGTGCCGGCTGACACTGGTATTCATCGTCAAAGTAACGGTCCTGATAATCCAGTCGAATCGGGACCCGTTCTAGGATTCGACGGTCGATTTGACTGACGGGTATCCCCCACTGCTTGGCCGTGTAAAGACGGTAGTCCTTGTCAAAGAGCATCTGTGCATGGGCTTTGATCAAGGTATTTTCAGATGCCATCATCTCAGTCACGGTAATTGTGCCTTTGCCCGGATAAGCCTCTTCGAGGGATTTTTTCAACCGGCGGGCATCCTTTTGGCTGTAAAAATCATCAATGGTCCTCAGATTGAAAGGGGAGGGGGTCATTTTACCCGACAGAGCCACCCTGACCCGGAGTTCATAGGGAATCCAACGCCCATACTCCGTGATGAAATCATACACCTTTGTACTGTTGGTGTGAAAGGCATGGGGACCGTATTTCTGTATACAGATCCCCGCCTCGTTCTGATAGTCGTAGACATTGCCACCGACATGATTTCTGCGGTCCAGAACCGTGACGCCAAGTTTCCCTTTTTCTGCGAAAAGTCTTGCCAGAACACTGCCGGTCAATCCCGCTCCGACGATGACCACCTTGTCGATCATGGGAGATCCTCCCCGCTGCGACCCTCTTCATCAAGGATTGAAGCCATGGTCCGTCTCAGTCCCTCCCTGAAGGGAACCTGAGGCTTGAATCCGGTATCATGGACAATCTTTTCAATGCTGAAGCTTGCCAATGGCAGACTGATGCCAGAATAGGGCACCTCACCGTACTGGAATGCCTGATTTGAGGCAAAGAGGGCTTTGATTGCTTCAATGTAGTCCCTGAGGGGTCTCGCCTTGCCGCTGCCAAGGGTGTAACTGACCTTGTCTTTTCCCTTTTCACCTAGCAAAAAAAGACCATGGACTGCATCAGAAACGTGAATGAAATCATAGTTCTGCCTCCCCTCGGTGAATTCAAGGGGCTTTTTTTTAATGATTTTTCTCAAGGTGGTATTGATGAACCGCTGGGAATCCTCTCCTTCTCCGTAGGCGTTGGTCAACCATACCCAAATGAAATCGATTCCCTCCTCCAGGGCAATCGTCTTGGTCAGGGAGTGGGCGAGCAGTTTCGATGTGCCGTAGAAATAACCCCTGCCGGTTTGAACCCCGTCCTCACAGGTGGCCTTGTAGGCCTCCTCCTCCATGATGGTTCCCATGCCGATGAATCTTGAACAGCCAAGAGAAACCGCCGCTTTGACAGCCTTGACAGCCCCCGCCGCATTATCCAACTGGGTTTGATAGTCCCCTCTCAAGGCACCGGACACCCCCTCCCAGGAAAGGTGATAGAAGGCATCGAAGGACCGCTCTTCGATTTTTAAGGGCAATTGGTCGAAATGGGCTTGGTCACATTCAACCAGTCGGAGCCTTCCTGTAGCGAACAACTCATCGAAAACATCGGTTGGACTTCTGACGAGGGCGCAAACCGCCACACCCCGGTCAACCAATTCCCTCACCAGCCACCGACCTAAAAACCCCGTTGCTCCTGTAACCACAGCAGACTTCATGACATCCTTCACTCCCCTTCCTAAAGCACATAACGACAGTCAATAATCGGTTTTTGAGTCAGTTCATCGAGATTCTTGAAAATCGGCCAGGCCGTGGCGATGACCAGCAGGTCAGCCTCTGCCAAAATGTCCTCAAGTGACTCTCTCAGTTGGTAGGTGAGGGCATAGTGCTTTTGAAACTCCGCCGCAGCTACAGGATCATAAGCGAGAATTTCGTGATACCCTCCCTCATTCAAAGCCCTGATGATTTTCCCGCTCGCCGAGTTACGAACGTCATCACTGCCGGGTTTGAAGGAAAGGCCCAGAATCCCGATCACTGTCTCAGGACCATTCCCGGCGGCTTCAATGATCTTGTTGGAAAAATAGGCCGGCATCCGGTCATTGATCGCCATCACCTGCTTCAAAATGGGAGCTTCAAAGCCGGCATCCTTGGCCAGGGCAAAAAGAGCCCGGGTGTCCTTGGGCAGGCAGTAGCCGCCATAGCCGCAGCCCGGATACACATAGGATTTCATGCTGCCACCTCCCCAGCGGTGATCCCTGTGAAGCATCCGGAAGGCCTCGGGGATATCGATGTCCCCCAGCCTGTCTGCTACGAGGCTCATTTCATTGGCGTAACTGATCAAAGTCGCCAGCAGCGTGTTGGAAAGGTATTTGATGAATTCCCCGGTGCCGGGTGTCACCGTGTAGACGGGTATCCCCAATCCGCCGTATAAGACCCTGAGCAGATTTTCAGACCTTGCCTCATCCACCCCCAGGACAATCCGGTCTCCATGGATGAAATCCTCCCAGGCGTGACCTTCTCTGAGAAATTCCGGATTATGGGCCACTCCCACATCCTCCCCCACCCTCAACCCCCTGGCTTCAATCAGGGGAATGATTCTTGACCGGGTGGTGGTGGGGGGAATGGTGGACTTGATGACCAGAACCCGGTAGTGATGGTCACGGATGGCATCAAGGGTGTCTTCCAGGGCGGCCGTCAGGTCTTCAAGGTCGGAGTGACCCTCTTCACCGGAGGGGGTTCCCACGCAGTAAAACACCACTTCACTATCAGCAACTGCAGCCGCCAGATTTTCAGTCGGGATGAACTGATTCTTCAAGTGCCTCTTCAGGACCTCCTCCATCCCCGGTTCCAGAAAGGGAAGCTGACCTGAGGCGATTGTCTTGAAACGCCCAGCGCTTTTGTCGATGCCGTAGACCCTGTGCCCGATTTCCGCCAGACCCAGGGCCGTGGTCAAGCCCACAAACCCCAGACCGATTACGGTGATTACCACTCGACTTCATCCTTTCTGGCCAGTTTCACGTACTTCAGGAAGCGACCGACTCCCTCCTCCAGACTGACGACTGGTGCAAAACCCAGCAGTTGCCTGGCCTTTTCGATTGAAGGGCATCTTCTGACCGGATTATTGGTGAGATATTCCCGATCTTCATGGGTCTCATACCGTATCTCCCCCTGGTACCCGAGAACGCGTCGCCCTTGATCCTGAAATATCTCGGCCAGTTCTGCAATGGAGATTTCCGGGTGATCGATCCCGATATTGAAGGTATCAAACCCGTGATGAAGGAGGGCCTTGATATAACCGACAATGGCATCGGAAATGTAACAGAAGGTCCTTGTAGGTGACCCGTCGGAGTAGATGACGATGTCTCTGTTCTCAAAAATCGCCCTGGCAAAATCCGCGGGGACCCGGGCGTCCCTGAGTCGCATGCCAGGCCCGTAGATATTGAAGGGTCTGACAATGGCGACCGGCATTCCAAACCTTTGATGGTAGATATAGCAAAGAGTTTCACCCAGCCTCTTGGATTCATCATAGCAGGCCCTGGGTCCCTGGCAGTCCACATAACCCCTGAAGTCCTCAGGAGTGGGGATGAAACCTTCCGGTGGATCCCCGTATATCTCGCTCGAGGAGAAAAACATGATTTTCTTGAGGGGTTTCTTGTGATAAAAATCCAGGAGTTTCCGCAGTCCCGTGATATTGGCATCCAGGGTCTCTAAAGGATACTGGCGGTAATAAACCGGCGAGGCGATGGAGGCCATGTGCAGAATGTGGGTCACCCTCCCTGCCTCGTCAATGGTGGACAGGTCATCCGAAGTGATGTCAAAGGAATGCAAATCAACTTTTCCCTGCTCATCCAGGTCCTTGAGCCACCCAGGACAACCCATTTTGAAATTGTCAAGTCCGATGATCCGCCTGATGCCCAGCATTTCCTGATAGTGACTGAAGAAATTCATGAAATAAAACCCCAAGAAACCGGCGCACCCTGTCAGCAGCAGAGTGCTGTCATTGAATGCCCTTCTTTCTTGATCCGTCAATGACCCAAGAATCTGTTCCAGGTCCTGTTTGAAGATATCATTCATTTGATCCCCCCATAATGCCTTTGTGAAGATTCATTGCCAGACCAGCCAGGGAGCCTTGTTTTCCGCCCAAAGTTTCTCCAGACTCCGTTTATCCCTCATGGTGTCCATGGACTGCCAGAATCCATGATGCCTGTAGGCCTTCAATTGTCCTTCAAGAGCAAGCGTTTCAAGGGGCTCTCTTTCAAAGACGGTGTCATCCCCCTGGATGTAATTGAAAATTTTCGATTCCAGAACCATGAATCCCCCATTGATCCAGCCTCCCTCCTCCTTGGACTTCTCTTTGAAGTTTCTGATGTCACCTGCCTCATCCATTTCCAAAACACCGAACCTGCCCCCGGGCTGAATTCCTGTAACCGTGGCAATCCTCCCGTGAGACCGGTGAAAACTCACCAGCCGGTTCAAATCCACATTGGAGACCCCGTCTCCATAGGTCAGCATGAAGGTCTCGTCTCCAATATAATCCCTGACCCTTTTGAGGCGTCCTCCGGTCATGGTCTTCAGCCCCGTATCCACCAGGGTGACCTTCCAGGGCTCTGTTTTGTTGTTGTGGATGATCATCCGATTCTCCGATGTGAAGTCGAAGGTGACGTCCGACAGATGCAGATAATAATCTGAAAAAAATTCCTTGATGACGTACTGCTTGTAGCCGCAGCAGATGATGAATTCATGAAAACCGTAGGCCGAATAATATTTCATGATATGCCACAAAATGGGCCTTTCACCGATTTCAACCATGGGTTTGGGAATCAAGTAACTCTCTTCGCTGATCCGGGTTCCGAAGCCCCCTGCCAGAATCACGACCTTCATAAAATTCCTCCTTTATCGACAAGCGCTGCACAGCTGCAGTTGGGCTTGCACCTCTTTTGACACCCTTGATGCCATTGAAAGATCCCGCCACCCCTAGCTAAATAGAATCGTCAACACTCTCCTGGCATACCAGTAACCGTAGCGCAAGACGATGAAAACGCGATACTTGAAGGGGTGAAAGGTGTAGCCCAGAGACCGGCTCAGAGCATCGAAATCCACCCGGGAGTCCTTGTCCAGTGTTTTCACCCCCCTTTGCAGTTGGAAGTGTCTCTCGTTTCTGAATAACTTGTCCAATACCCTGCCCAGGAGGGTTTCCTTTGCCAACACCTCCCTCAGTGCCTCAGTCTGGGTGATGAAGGCCTCCAAGGTGGAGGGCTTGAGAGATTCGTTGTCCAGCCACCGATAATAGCCGAAATAAGTTTTGGTGCGGTAGATGCGAAAAGCATCGTTGAAGGCATGGAGGAAAAAGTAATCCGCCGACGGGAAAAGCGCCTGGTCGAACCCCCCCACGGCCAATAAATAATCCCTCCTGAAAATGTTGCCACAGGTGGGCGCCCCGTAGATATTGCCAAGAATTTGACTGTCACGGGTGGTCAACCTCATGAGCTTTTTCTCTTCAAGGCGTCTGATAAATCCCTTGAATCCCACCTTGACAGCTTCTCTTTGATCCCCAACCGACAGAGAATTGTCAATATCTATCGTATCGGCAACAATGCCACCGATGTGTTTCTTCCTCTTGAGGAGCTGACAGACATCCCTGAGATAAGTGGGCCTTAGCATATCGTCATCGTGTAAAAAGGCCACCCATTCTCCCCTGGCCAGTTCGATGCATCGATTGAAATTACCAAACATTCCGAGATTTTTCTGATTCTTGTAATACAAAAGCCGGCCATCCTGAAAAGACCTGACCACGGCTCCAGTGGCTGTTTCCGAGGATGACCCTTCATTATCGACCACCACGACTTCATACTCACAGCCAGGATTCTCTTGAGCAAGGGCGCTTTCCATCGACCATTTCAACAAATCATTCCTTCGATAGGTGGGAATGGCAATGGTAATATAAGGATTTGGGATGGCTTCCCTGTCCCCCCGGCATAAACGGGAAGGCACCACGCTGATTTTTTCAAAATGATCAGTCCCAGAAAGAAAGTTCTCCACATTTGAGTTCAAATCGATCACCACCCTTGATTTCTTATCGATGATTCCTGGTCCCGGGAATCATTCGACAAAAGATTGCTGTGTTTCTTCTGGCTTTTCGATATATTCTGGCAAGCACGCAGGACCATGTTCCTGGCAGCTTCTCATAGAGTCTCAGCAGGGCTCTTCTTGCCACTGAACGGTGGTTTTTTTCCAGTTCCAACTCACCCCATGCACTTTTTTCCAAATAGTGGCGATATTCATGCCTGAGGGGGTGCCTGCAGTGCCTCTCCCAGGGTCTTGAAGCCGTGAAGGCCACAAAATGGAGAATTGCAGGTTGTGAGACAGCCTCTTCGATCTCCTCCGCCGTGTAAAAGGCATCCAGCTCGAATTTCCCCATCAGATTGTCATGATTCACCATGAAATAGGGGGTCATGGCATTGTATCTCGGGGCGATGATTCTGATCCGATCTGGTATCACCCCGTTGATCACCCCCTGGTCGTTGTGAAACACATTGCCACCACGCTCTTTGATGAAGGCCAGAAAAGCTCCAAGGGTGTTTTCTTTTCGCCATAGCGAGATGTTGATCACAAGAAACCCTGAGTTGATGTAAACGCTTTGAGGCGAAAGGCCCACCTTGACCCTGGCCTCTGTGCGGGCGGTGTCAAGGGCGCCGGCCACCAGATGGTCCCCCATGTCCATCTCCCAGATTTCCTGAAGAGAGTCGACGCAAATCATGTCCGAATCCAGATAGATGATTTTTTCAACATCAAGGGGGAGTATTTCTCCTAGAAAGAGTCTAGCATAGGAGACCCTGGGCAGGGAGGGCTCGGTCAGCGTCAGAACACAGTCGAACCGACTCATCAATTTCAAAAAATCATAAAACACGACACTCCCCTTGTCATGGGCTCCAACGGTCTTCATGATTTTTTCCTTGTTTTTCTTTGAAATTTCACTGTCCAGAATATGGAACGTGATCCGGTCGGCTTCCCTGTTGTTTTCCAGGACCGAGCAGATGGCGGCCGTCATGGGTTTGGCATAGCGGTCGTCACTCGCCAGAGCGATATGCATTGCTTGCTGCCTCCTATCCATCTTTCCATGGGAGGCGCCTCCCTGTTGAAACAGAGCAGGACACCCTCAGAATTCAATTCTTTTCTGCAGGCATCGATTCTCATGCCTTGTTGCTAAATCCTCGACAACTCCAGTCTTGCCTTGAATGGCCAGTGAACATGTCGATTTTCCTGTCCCTTCACCTTGAAATACCCGGCACCATCGAACCTGCAAACGCAATTTATCCTCCATTTCCCTTAATGGAATACTCCGTCCCCTTCACTTTGATGCTTCTAAAGAACATCTCAATGCCTTCTGCGTTTGTGTTCCTTGTAAAGGGGATAAAAAGGCGACTTTTTCAGTGCACGGTAATGAGCCAGCCAACTGTAGACAAGGGGCCCAAGAACCTTTTTGGCAAGCCCCTTGCTCAAACTGCTTTTCTTGTCATACCAGGATCCAAGATAGTGGTGGACGGCATAGCCCCTGTCCTTTTTCCAGGCAGGCCTTTCAAAATATTCTTTTGGATAAATGGCCACTTGTCCATCCAATAGTTGGAATTGATTGTTCAATAGAAAAGATGGAAATTTTCTTAAAAAAAATCGTGTGAATATGTCGTTGCTTGGCGTTTCGCTGACTTCAAGATTTTCATATTCATCCAGCAGTTCTTTGATGACCCTTGAATGCTTTTCACAACCGATGACGGCGGTGCCCAGATTGCAGTTGATCATGAATCCCATGAACATCTCATGGGCGAGAAGGGGTGTGAAACTTTTTTTAATCTCCACATCAGAATCAATGTAGATTCCTCCATGGTCATATAGTGTTTTCAGGCGAAAGTAGTCTGAGACAAAACCATACTTGCCTCTCTCATAATTTTTCAGTGCAAACTCACTCACTGCATAGTCAAAATTCGATTCGTTCCACTCGATGATTTCATAGTCCGGCATGAATCTTTCAAAAGTTTCGATGCACCTCTGAACCAATTCCGGCTTTTCTGATCCTCCAAACCAGCAATAATGTATTTTCTTGGGAATACTCATTCTCTATCACTTCCTCAAGGGAATAATGACCTCACTATCCATCGCTATTTCATGTGGGTGATTGGTCAAGGTCGATTTCTATTTATCACGTAGGTTCTCTTAAACGCTAGATTTTTTTCATGTTCAGTTCATCTGCAAAATTTCAAATCTAATCCTATTATACAACAATGTCAACGCCATCCATCAGGAAATTTCACCAGGCAGTTGCCTTTTGTGCCACCGCTTTGGCTTACTTTGTCCTAGTTTCCTGATGTTACCATGAAGAGCCTTCTCAAGGGATTCCCATGAAAAAGAAACAAAAAAACAGAACACTTCAGGCCCAGATTTCGAGATTCTTTCTCAAAAATTCTTTTCTCAAATTCAACCGTTGGATTCGATGATTATTTCCATTAACACTAAAATCTATCACTTTAATTAATTCACCAGTTGCCGGTGATTTGCACCGATTATCTTTATCCACTGGAAGAATAGACATAAATCCTATACAAAAGGGTGATAAGATGTTTCAAAAATATCAAGCAATCCATGACTGCATACTTGAAGCCGGAGCAGCCATCATGACCCTCTACAAGACGGATTTTGAGGTCACCTTGAAGGAGGACCTCTCCCCCTTGACTCTGGCGGACACCCGGGCCAATGACATCATTGTATCCGCCTTGAAAAAGGCATTTCCCCATCATGCCATTCTCTCCGAGGAATCCAGGGATGACCTCGGCAGACTGGAATCCGACTACTGCTTCATCGTGGATCCCCTCGACGGCACCAAGGAGTTCATCAGGGGCACCGGCCAGTTCACCGTCAACATCGCCCTCACCTTTCAAGGCCGACCCATTTTGGGCCTCGTCTACGCCCCTGCAAGTCAGCGGTTGTATGCGGCTTCCAAGGGAGAGGGCGCCTATGTGGAAGACCTGGCATCCGGTTCAAGGACAAGGTTGAAGGTTTCGGACAAGTTGGCGGATCTCACCTGGGTCGGCAGCAGGTCCCACTCGTCGGAAAACGAGGACCGGCTGATTGACTCCCACCGGGAAGTCATCGGTCGCACCCTTGTCGCCGGCAGCTCTCTCAAGGGCTGCATGGTGGCCGAAGGCAGGGCCGATATCTATTACCGCTTCGGTCTGACCTCGGAATGGGATACGGCGGCCATGCAGTGCATCGTTGAAGAGGCCGGGGGAATCTTCAGACAGATGGACGGCTCTGAAATGCTTTACAACCGGCTGAACAATCTCAATGAAAAGGGCTTTTATGCCGTCAATCGAAGAGAAAACATCTGGGTGAAAGGAGAGTAGACCATGAAGACATTGTCACATCTGGATCAACTGGAGGCGGAGGCCATCTACATTATCAGAGAAGTGGCGGCAGAGTGTGAGAAGCCCGTGATGCTCTACAGCATCGGCAAGGACAGCTCCGTCATGCTCCACCTGGCCCTCAAGGCCTTTTATCCTGAAAAGCCCCCCTTTCCCCTGCTCCATATCGACACCACCTGGAAATTCAAGGAAATGATCCGGTTCAGAGACCGAAAAGCCGTTGAACTGGGGATTGAACTGCTGGTCCATACCAACCAGGAAGGCGTCCAAAAGGGCATCAATCCCTTTGACCACGGCAGCGCCTACACGGATATCATGAAAACCGAAGCCCTGAAGGCGGGACTCCAGCACCACGGCTTCACCGCGGCCTTTGGCGGCGGCAGACGTGACGAAGAAAAATCCCGGGCCAAGGAAAGAATCTTCTCTTTCAGAAACAGCGCCCACGCCTGGGATCCCAGGAACCAGCGGCCGGAATTGTGGCAGCTGTTCAACACAAGGCTCAACAAGGGAGAAAGCCTCCGGGTCTTTCCCCTTTCCAACTGGACTGAGAAGGATATCTGGCAGTATATTCAAAGAGAAAAGATTGAAATCGTGCCCCTTTACTTTGCCAAGGAACGTCCTGTCGTCATCCGGGAGGGGAATCTCATCATGGTGGATGACCATCGGTTCAAACTCCGCCCGGGAGAGGAAATCCAAATGAAAAAAGTGCGTTTCAGGACCCTCGGCTGTTACCCCCTGACAGGAGGCCTTGAGTCCAACGCCGACACCCTGCAGGCCATCATCGATGAAACCCTGGCAACCCTGACCTCGGAGCGCACCAGCCGGGTCATCGACCGGGAATCCGCCGCCAGCATGGAGCGTCGCAAGAGGGAGGGATATTTTTAAGATGAAGCCAGCCAAGCCCATGGAAAAAATGACCCACCCCACCCGTTCTCTGTTGAAATTCATCACCTGCGGCAGCGTCGACGACGGCAAGTCCACCCTCATCGGTCACATGCTCTACGACGCCAAGCTGATTTACGCCGACCAGGAGCAGACCCTCTTGCTGGACAGCCGGCTAGGCAGCCGTGAAGGCAGGATGGATTACTCCCTCCTCCTCGACGGCCTCACGGCAGAAAGGGAGCAGGGCATCACCATCGACGTCGCCTACCGGTATTTCACCACGCAGGAGCGGTCCTTCATCGTGGCCGACACTCCGGGTCATGAACAATATACGCGGAACATGGCCGTCGGGGCCTCCTTTGCGGATCTGGCGGTGATCCTGGTGGATGTCACCCAGGGGATACTGACCCAGACGAAACGCCATTTGAGAATCTCCGCCCTGATGGGAATCCGTCATTTTGTAGTGGCTGTCAATAAAATGGATCTGATTGCCTATGACCACCATCGATTTGAAGCCATTAAAAATGACTTTTTGAGTCTGGCCTCGGCCTATGAGGTGAAAACCCTGCAGATCATCCCGGTATCCGCCACCGAGGGGGACAATGTCACCACCCGGTCCCTGAATACCGGCTGGTACCAGGGCCTTCCCCTCCTTCCCTATCTGGAACAGGTTGAAGTGACCCGGGAAGCCCTTGATGCGGGCTTCATTCTCCCTGTGCAGCGGGTCAGTCGTCCCAATCATGCCTTCAGAGGATTTCAAGGACAAATTGCCTCGGGCAGGGTCTCTGTAGGAGACACCCTCATCTCACTGCCCGGTCGTGAAAGTGCCAGGGTCAAAAGCCTTCTTGTGACAGACCGGACCGTTGAATTGGCCACCACGGGACAGCCCGTGACGGTGCAACTGGACCGGGATGTGGACATTTCAAGGGGCTGTTTGCTGGTCCAGAATCCGGACCTGAATGTCGCCGACCTGTTTACCGCCACCCTGCTGTGGATGGATGACACAGAACTCATTCCAGGCAGGAGCTATCTGCTGAAACTTGGCACCCGGGTTCTTCCTGCCACCGTGATGACCATCAAGCACCAGATCGATATGACCTCCGGCAGGCAGATTCCCGCCGGGAAATTGTTCAAGAATGAAATGGCCTTGTGTGACATTTCTCTCTCAGAAAACATGGTGTTTGATGAGTTCAAGCACAACAGGACACTGGGCAGCTTCATTCTGATGGACCGTCTCACCAACATGACTTCGGCCTGCGGGACCATCGACCACCCCTTGAGACGCTCCACCAATGTCATCTGGCAAAAGACAGATGTCACCAGGGAGGTCCGGGCGGCCCAGAAAAACCAGAAGCCCCTCACCCTCTGGTTCACCGGCTTGTCGGGTTCAGGCAAATCCACCCTGGCCAACGAGGTTGAAAAGCGACTCCTGGCAATGGGCAGGCATACCATGCTTCTCGATGGTGACAATGTCCGCCACGGCCTCAATAAAAACCTGGGATTCACGGAGGTGGACCGGGTTGAAAATATCCGAAGAATCGCCGAAGTAGCCAGGCTCATGAACGATGCCGGCCTCATCGCCATCACCTCCTTCATATCTCCTTATGAACGGGACCGCGGCAACGCCAGAGAAATCATCGGAGACAGCTATATGGAAATCCATGTGAGCACCCCTCTCGAAGAGTGTGAAAAGAGGGATGTCAAGGGCCTCTACCAGAAGGCCAGAAACGGCCAGATTCCCAACTTCACCGGCATTTCCAGCCCCTACGAAGAACCTCTTTCGCCGGATATCAGCATCGATACGACCCACATCTCCATAGAAGAAGCCACCGACCTGCTGATGCAGCAGATTTCAAGGTATTTGTCTCCCCTTTGATGCATCCGCCGTCGCCCCTTCCCACGGACCTCATCCGTGGGATTTTGGGGACTTTTCCGGTCTTCTCCAGGCTGCAGCCGTCTCTTTGACAGGTTCAGAAATCTGAGCCCAACCACATTGAACCCCTTGTCCGGTCAAGTCCAATGGAAGAAATCCTTGATGGTTAATGGGAATTTTCCTTTGTGCCCTCGCCGAAGAAGCCCTTGTCATTGCCACTGAGGAAGACATCAACAATGAGCCCTGGAGGGCTCATCATCGGTAAAGGGTTGAATTTTCCTTTTCATGGCTTCAATGAAAAGGAAAACTCTCGACAAACTTCCAATCCACTTCTTGCATTACCGGTCGGTTTCCTTCACCCTCCCCCGCCAAAGCCGATACTGTCTTCTGGTAATCAAGAAATTTTCCTTTTTACCCTTGATCAGCACTTGCAAGATATTCTTCATCTGGCAAAAATAATAAGCCCATTTTACTGAAGATGTCCCGTAAACCTTTTGATAGAACAAGAGCATGCTTGCCATGAACCATTCATGTCTGCGGGCTCCTTGTTCTTCCTCCTGGGAACCCTCTTCCAGGTGGATGATTTTTGCATCAGGCACTGAAAACACCCGGTATCCCATTTTTCTGATCCTGCAGGTCAGTTCTACCTCCTCGTAGTAGAGAAAAAAGTCAGGGTCGAACCCTCCGACCGCTTGGAACAGCCTGCTCCTCACCATCATATGGGCCCCGATCACATAGCCGACCGCCCTGGGATCACCCTGATGATTGAAACTGAAGGTACTTTTGCCCAGGAGTTTGACCAGAACAGGTCCCGTCAACTCTGAAAGCACCGTCGGAATTCTGGAACCATATGAATGATTGGGCTGGTGGGCTTCATTGTAAAGATTTCCACCACAGATTCCCACCTCATCCCTGGTTTCCATGAAATCAAAGAGAATTGCAACCGCATTGTTGATGAGCACCGTGTCAGTATTGAGAAAGAACAAATATTTCCCCTTTGCCAACCTTGCCCCCAGATTATTGGCCTTGCCGAATCCCAGGTTGCTGCCTGATTCAATGATACTCACAAGGTCACCAAACTTGTTTTGAAGATATCCCACCGAATCATCCATGGAACCATTGTCCACCAGGATGATCTCGTAAAGAATCCCTTTGGTCTTTTCGATGATGGACTCTATGGCCGTAGCCGTCAGATTCCTGGTGTTGTAATTGACCATGATGATTGAAACATCCATCGTCACCCTCCATTGTCCTTTTGGATTATTCCTACTTGAAAACCTTCACCGGATAAAAGCAAAGGTCAACTTGTTTCCATTATAAGCCCATTGAGATTGAAAAGCCCGATTAAATTATTCCTGCAGCTTTCATCGGACCGGAAGATGATTGCTGGAGTGTTTTCGGCTCCCGGTCTTTGATTTCGCTTGAACCTCTCACGACTGAAATCGAGCGTGTTCTGGCAACAAAGCATACAAGGCGGCTGAAATCGTCACAGACAACAAAATATGAAGAAGAGCCTGTCACAAGGCTCTTCTTCATTCACCAATCAGGTTCTTTCTATGGTTCCTACAGCAGATTCAGTTCATTGAGCTTGGCCTCCGTGGGGATGCCGGTGTCAGTCTCCCAGCCCATGCTTTCATAGAACTCCCTGAGGATCAGTCCATTGTCAACGACCTCCCCCTTGCCCAGTCCGTCAGGAGCCGGTTCGGTGGTCAACCGGACAGGCAGCTGGTCATCCTTGATGTCAAAGCCCTCTCTGAAATTGAACATCCTCTCCAGATTGATGACTCTTTCCGCCCCCTTCAAGAGGTTTTGAAGGGTCAGTTTCTCTCCCGTCGCCGCATTGTAAAGTCCCGTCCAGGTGGAACCCTTCACTGCCAGGGTGATGCTGTTGAAGAGGCAGACCCCCAGCAGATTGGTCAGCATGGAGAGTTCCATGAAGGGCTTGACCCAGGTCTTGTTCCGGTCTTCAAAGGGGGAGACTTTTTCCACAATCCCGAGCTCGGCTTCCAAATACCCGAAGGCATCGATTACCGAGGCATAGGGTCTCAGGTGGTCCGCCCCCCGGGGTGAAATCACATGGGACAGGGCTTCCCCCTTGCTGGCTCTGACACCACAGGAGGCCAGTTCCACGCCCTTCACCGTGAAGGTGTACTTCATGGCCTCACCGCCAAGCTTCCGGGCGGCCTTGACCGATCCCTCAGCCAGGACGTCTCCATAACCTTCCCGCCGGGCGATTTTTGCCACCATGGCCACCAGGGCGTCGCCGTTGCCGAACTCCAGCTTGACGCCACCGGTGGTGGTTTCATCAATCAAGCCTTTTTCATACCACTCCATGGCCGTGGCGATGACCTGACCGGCGGAAATGGTATCCATCCCCATGCGGTTGCAGATGTAGTTGGCCATGGTGATGCTGTTCAGGTCATCCACGAAGCATTTTGAACCGAAGGCCCCCAGGGTCTCGTATTCAGGACCGCCTCCTGATTCGCCCTTGTATTTCCCCTCCTTGATGGTGGTGTGTCTGCCACAGGCGATGGGACAGCCATAACAGGGCCAGGCCTTGACTTCAAGCTGTTCGTGGTAGGCCTGATGGCCGATCTTGTCCATGGCGTCAAAGGTGGTGTATTGCCAGTTTTTCGTGGGCAGCAGACCCAGTGCGTTGATGGAATCCATGAAGGAGGGCGTCCCGAAGGGCTTGAGTTCCTCCCTGACAAAATCCTCGGCATCCAGTTCCTCCCGGGCTCTTTTGGCAAAGACACTCATCATTTCAGGGTCGGCATCCTCATAGCCCGTATCCCCGTAGAAGGCGATGGCCTTGAGTCCCTTGCTCCCCATCACCGCCCCGGCACCCCCCCGGCCTGCGGCCCGGTGCTTGTCGATCATGATGGCTGAAAAATTCACCAGGTTTTCTCCGGCAGGACCGATTTCAGCCATCCTGACCTTGTCGTTCCCCAGGGCTTCTCTGATTCGATCCTCGGTTGCTTCCGTATCCAGGCCCCAGAGCCCGGTGGCATCCAAAAATGCCACGGTGTCATTGACGACACTCAAATACACCGGGCTCTCACTTTTGCCTTCGATGATTACAAGATCATATCCCGCTTTTTTGATCATGGGGCCGAGGAAACCTCCGACATTGGACATGCCCAGGGCCCCCGAAAGGGGCGACTTGAAGCCGATGCACAGCCTGCCTGAAGCCGGCGCCTTGGTGCCTGTCAGGGATCCGAGAGCGAAGACCAGCAGGTTCTTGTCACTCATGGCATCCATCCCGGCCTCGATTTCATCATAAAGGGTTTTTACCGCGAAACCCTCTCCTCCGATGAATTTTTCATACCATTCATCAGGAATGCTGTCGATCTTGAAACTCCTTTGTCCTAAATCAATTCTCAATCGTTTACCTTGCCTGTTCATCCCTTTCACCTCTCCTTTGAAAATCTCATGAAGCGCCGGCAGAACAACCCACCACCCCCCGCTTTCAAAAAATAGACAAGGAGTTTATTCAACTCAATGAATAAACTCCTTTGCAATCACGGCAGGCTGAAGAATTCCTTCTTGAACCCTGTAGTTCTGTCCTCCTAGTGATTGTCGCCCCTCGATGCAGGAAAAACAGAATCGGAGTGGTGTATGGTATTGCCCTCATTATAAACCTTATAGTGGCTATAAGGTCAAGAATTTCATTTGACGGGAATCTGCAGTCGGATGAACATTTCCCGGTGGTCTTTTTCAAAAAGGGGGAATTCCGTAATCACCTCGCACAAATAATCCCCGGCAATTTCAAACCCCTGGTCCCTGATGAAGGCGAGGAGTCTTTTGGCTTCTTCAACCTCATTGCTGAAGCCCTCCTCTCCCTTGAAGGAGATGCAGGCATATCTGCCCTCGGGAACGATGGCCACACCATCTCCCGGGGGAAAGAATTCATCGAGAAAGAGAAAGATTTCCGTGGAAATGAAATGCGCCTTTCGGATATCCCTCTCCCGGATGATGGAACCCGCATTGCAGAAGTACACCATGGGCAGATTCTTCAGGATGACTTGTTTTTTCAGTTCCCTGAGGATGTATTCGTAGGTCTCCATGTCGCTTTCGTAAATATTGACTCTGCCGTCGTAGCAGAATATTTTTCTCTCCTTGAAGGTTCTGACCTCCGCCCCGGTTTTCTTGGATTCGAGGGCGTATTCCTCTAGATTGTGCTTGAATTTCAAGGCGGCCTTCTCCATGATTTCAAGCTTCCTCTTTTCTTCCTGGAGATGCTCCAGCTGAAGGTCGATGTTCTGGGCGATGCGCTTCTGGTCATTTTCTTCAAAGAGCTCTCTGATCTTGTCCAGGCTCATGCCCAGGTATTTCATGTGACTGATCAGATCGAGCTTGACGCTCTGGGTGATATGATAGTACCGATAACCGGTCTGTGGATCGATTTCATTGGGAGAAAGCAGCCCGATTCTGTCATAGTACCTCAAGGTCTGGGCTGAAATATTGTTGATCTTGGCCATATTGCCCACTGTCAAACGCTTCATCATCCTTGGCAAGGATACCCCCCTGCTTCAAGTGGGGGAGAAAAAGCCACCCCGCCTTCCTCCTTTCAGAAAACAATATACCAAACTGCGGTGAAACACCCCTCGCTTCAGGCATGGGGATAAAAGGCGAATGGGAAGCCAACCGAATATGGGTCGCCTTTTTCCAAATATCCTTGTCCAATACCGTTTCTTACCCTAAAAAGGTTTCCCGGAGAATCCAATCCGTATAGGCGCCGAAAACCGGTCCTCCAAGCAATTGGTATCCCCGGACATCCTGCTGGGACAAATTGACTTCAATGAGAACGACTTCCCCCTCGTCATCGAGGACCATGTCCCAGGTGACAAACCTGAAATAGGGAAGCCTTTCATGCAACAGCAAGGCCCTTTTGACAATGTCAGCAAAACCGGGGTAGGGTCCTCTGAATGCCAGACCGGTGTCGGGATGGGCTTCGAATTTCACAAATGAGCCGCTGATGGCAAGGCCTGTCAGTTCACCATGGGAGTTGACACCTGCCATCAGACCCCCGGATTTGACATTGTCAGTAACAGATCCCCTTCTGCCAAATCGAAGATAAGCGTTCAAGAAGACGATCTCCTGATCCTTTCTCAAGGTCATGACCTTGACTGAATTGACTGAATCCGGATTGAATCCGTCGAGCCTCCTGTCCTGGTGAATCAATTCCTGAATGACAAAATGCTCCTCATACTTACCCAACAGTTCGTCAGGATCAACGGGATCTTGATTGAGGGAAAGCCTTCCCTTCCCGATTTCAAGCAGGGCGACCTTCCTCCCCCCACCTGAAATCAATGACGGTTTGATGACGAATCTGCCCTGCATTGAGAGGAGACTGTCCACCGCTCCCCTTAAGCCGATATTTTCTTTTTTGTCATTTTGATAAATTCCCCTCCCCTTCCACATGATGTTGCGGGGGGTCTTTACCAGATCCCCGAACCGGTCCCGGTACAGACTCTTGTCGGCATAGGCCCGCGCGAGTTCCAGTTCATTGTGGTGAGGCTCGATGAATCGATAGAAAAGGTTTTCAGGAACATATTCGACACTTTCTATGCCGCTGGTCTTCCTGAAAAGTTCGTGCCAGTAACAATCAATCCCTCTCAGCCCGTAACACCGGTAATAGGCCCTCACCTTCCGGCAATAATCTGTGTCCCTTTCAAAGCTGATCTTTCCGGCATCTCTGCGGATCCGACTTCGGTAGCTGATCTCTTTGAGTCCACTGGCCAGGTGATGACCCATGGCCAGATAAACGGGATTGTGGATGGGGATATGTCTCGTCTTATCTTTTTTCATGGTCATTCCTTTCAATCTCAGGGATCTGCAGCCATTCCCCCATCTGTTCCTCAAAGGATTCCGGCCGTAACCGGCTCATGCCGCTTCCGTTGTAAAAAGTCAATTCAGAAAATATCACTTTTCCCTCGACTTCGTACAGATCCACCCGGACGTGGTGAAAATCCCGGGACAAGTCAGCCGCCACCTGTTTCATGGTCTCAAAATTGACCGGCTTGTCAATGTGATGACCCCGGTCATTTTCGAAATTGATCCGGCAGTCCATGAAGTGCCAGTCCATGTCATAAAGATTCCGCTTGTGATTCTTGAAGCGGTCGTAGTCCACCGCCACCACCCGGGGAATGCCCTTGAAACAGAAAAACTTGTAATCCATGGGGGGGTCACCCCTTTCGTCTCCCAGGTATTTTTCGCAGAGAATCCGGGCTTTGATATCACGGTACCCCCACTCATAGTTGGCGTGGCAATAATTCGAGTGAATCCAGAGATCCATCCTGCCCAGTTCCCTTTGCCAGTCCATGCCCTCCTTGTCCCTGCAGATGATATTCCAGGAGGAACCGTGGTTGGCCTTGAGGACGAAGGCCCCGGGCAAGGCTTCAAGGTCGATTGCTTCAACCCGGTCATAGACCCCCAGAAGTTCATTCAAGAGATTTCCATACCCCTTGCCGGCCACATAATCCCTCACCAGCAGCTTGTCGTTCAAACGGGGCAGCAAGGGATTGCGGTCATACAACTTGATCCACTGGATCTTGTCGTTATACATTTTGGGATTTTTCAGTTTGAGTCTTCTCCCGGTCTTGAGGAAAAAAACCATCGACAGGTGACCTTCCGGCCATGGGGCCTTCTGAAAATAGAAGGCCAGCCATCGATTCATCCATTTCCTGAAAGTGAGCTTTTTATAATTCCTCATCCATCCTCCTGATTGACGTCACCCATTCACTTGTAAACAGCAGCGAATCTGGTCTACGTCCCTAGTACCTTCTTTTGATGGCATTGAACACATAGGGCAGATAACTCCTGATGGCTCTACTCACGGAGAGCCCCTCAAAAGTGCGGTATGTCTCCCAGGTTCTTGCAAGGGCTTTGAGTTTGTTGCTGGAAACGGAACCAGGGAGCTTTCTATACCATCCCAGGAGTTCGTCAATGCCGTGGGCACTGCCCCCTTGTCTCAGAAGCATGAGCCAGGTCGCCGTATCCTGTCCGGCTCGTTTTAAAGGCATCCTGAAGTCACCCATTCTCTGGCGGTCAATCATGACCGTGGAACAGCCAATGGCCGTATTTTTGAGCAAATCCTCGTAATTGAACTCAAGCGGCATCCTGAAACCCTTCTTGATGATTTTTCCCTCGTGGTCGATCAGACCGTAGTTCGTATAAGTGAATCCCCATCCACCTCTCTCCATGAATTCAAGCTGTCTTTCGAGCTTGCAGGGTTCCCACAGGTCATCCCCATCCAAAAAAGCAATGTAACGCCCCTTCGCCCTGGAGAGTCCTTTGTTTCGGGCCACGGCCGCCCCTTGGTTTTCACTCACCGCCACCAGTCTGATTCTCGGGTCATTATCAGCATACCTTCTTGCTATGGAAAGACTGCTGTCCTTTGACCCGTCATCGACAATGATCATCTCCCAGTCCGCAACCGTCTGACCCATTACGGATTCGATTGTCGATGCGATGAATTTCTCCTTGCTGTACAGGGGCGTGATTACTGAAATCATAGGCTCTCCTTTCTTAGTCAGGAAAACTCCATCGGGTCTGGTCTCTTCCTCTATCACGTCGTCTTCATGGTGCGCTCTCAGAAGCACTTCAACCGGGCGTTCTCCTTCGGGGTCAATTCCACAAATGACCCTGAAGCAAAGCATACCTTCCTGTATCAACTACAATTCTGCTTGATCTTTTCGTCGGCTTTCAAAGATTAACACCACACACTGCTAATTCGTCTAACCGATTTTGTGCCTGCCCCTGATTTTCAGCAAGGTCCTGTAATCCAGCAGGGTCATTCCCCACATCAGGAATTTTTTCATCAAACCAATGGCTGCCGAACTCTCCTGCAGATACCTTCTGGCCCTTTTCTTTTCACCGTTGCGCAAGGCCCTGGTGAAAAGGACCCAGAGGTCATTTTTTTCTTTAAGGGTTCTTTCTTCGTCCGTCATCTTCTCGTAGAGTGCCGCATATTTCACATTGAGGTAGTCAGTCGCTTCCTGGTACTTTTGAGTCGAATTTGAAATCTGCCTGTGACTCAGGCTGTTGTGATAAATCACCAGGGCTTCTGCAACTGGGGCGACCCGGGTCTGCTGACAGATTCGAATCCAGAGATCATGGTCCTGTCGGGCCCCTAGGGTATCATCAAAGGCACCAGACCCGTCTAATACTTCCTTTCTCACCATGACTGTAGAGGTAGATCCAATCTGATTCTTCACCAGAATCGCCCGCTTCAGATTACCGCCAAGAGAAGGCAGATTGTCATAATGCCGGTGCCAGTCATCAAAGATGACCTTTGTTCCAGTAAACACCAGTCCAACGTTCGAATCGGCCTTGAACAATGCCAGTTGTTTTTCCAGTTTTCGGGGCAGCCATTCGTCATCATCGTCCAAAAAAGCGATGAAGGCACCACGGGACAATCCTATTCCCACATTTCTCGCGTGGTTGCTCCCCCTTCCCCCCCGGACATAATGATACCTGACCCTGTCATCCATTATTGCTTCTACAATCTCCGGGGTGCCATCCGTCGAAGCATCATCGACCACAATGATTTCAATCTGGGTATAGGATTGCTTCAAGGCACTCCTGATTGCTCTTTTCAAAAGCAATTTCCGGTTGTGGGTCGGGATAATCACACTGATCAAGGCCATCATATTCCTCCAACTGCTCAATCAATTCTTCTGCGCAAATCAGGAAGCCGCCACTATCGACTCAAAGGGGTGAGTCTGCAGGATTCCCGTAAAATAATCAACAGCGTTTCACTTGGGGTGGTCCAATGCGATTTTTCTGAAAATGTCCAACCCCGGCATCGGTCATCCCTTGTTGATGCTTGCTTCAATCCAGCGGTAGGTCTCCCGAAGGCCTTCCTCTAAGGGACGGGTCGGAACCCAGCCGATTTTCTCCTGAAGCAGCCGGTTGTCGGAGGTGCGGCCTCTTACCCCCTGGGGGCCTGGAATATTCTTGAGGGACAGGTCCTTGCCGGAAATGCCGATGATCATTCTGGCCAGATTCTCAATGGTGATCATTTCCTCCGAACCCAGGTTGACGGGGCCTGAAAAATCAGAGGCCATGAGGCGTCGGATTCCTTCGATCCCCTCGTCGATGTACAAAAAGGTCCGGCTCTGCCCGCCGTCTCCCCAGATTTCAAGGGCCTCACCAGACGAGGCCATGGCCGTCTTGCGACAAAGGGCCGCCGGGGCCTTTTCCCTCCCGCCCTCAAAGGTCCCTAAAGGACCAAAAATATTGTGAAATCGGGCTATTCTGACCTGAATCCCGTAATTTCTCTGATAGGAGAGGTAGAGCCTTTCGCTGAAAAGCTTTTCCCACCCGTATTCACTGTCGGGATCCGCCGGATAGGCGGATGCTTCCGTGCAGAGGGGGTTCTTTGGGTCCTGCTGGTTGTAGGCCGGGTAGATGCAGGCGGAGGAGGAGTAGAAGATTTTCTTGATCCCCTGAATTCTACAGGCTTCCAGCAGGTTGAGATTGATCATGGCGGAATTGTGCATAATCTGGGCGTCGTGGTCCCCGGTAAAAATATAGCCGGCTCCCCCCATGTCCGCCGCCAGCTAGTAGACCTCGTCCAGGGACCCTTCCACGGCTTGCAGGGCCATTTCAGGGCCTCGCAGGTCCCCGATGAAAAATTCATCGGCCAGGGTAGGCTCAAAGAGAGGATGTTTCAAGTCGACACCTCTTACCCAGTAGCCTTCGGCCTTCAGTCTTTTGACCAGATGATGGCCGATGAAGCCTCCCGCTCCCGTCACCAAAGCTCTCATGACACGTCTCCCTCCATAGTCAACAATTCATTCAGGGCCTCTTCCAGCCGGCCCCGGTTATGGCTCTCCCGGTAGCGGCTGAACTGCGCCTCATCGGTCATCCGCCTTCTGATGCTCATTTCCGACAGGGTCGTCATGGCTTGGAGAATTTCATCTTCATGGCCTTCAGACACCGTCAATCCCATCCGGAACTTTTCAACCCGTTCCCCCATGCAATATCCCTTTGAGGCAATCACCGGTTTTTCAAACACCGCGGCCTTGGTGAGAATCCCACTGCTGTGATAAAAACCTTCGTAGGCCAGAAAGAGGACATCGCACAGCGCGATATAGGCGTTGAAGACTGTCGGATCCTCCATATAGCCCAGAATCCCCCGGCCTCTGCCACTGTTCAAGGTGACCAGAAGCCCTTGGATTTCCCTTTCTTCCTCCTCGGTGTAGTCGCCCATGGGCAGATGACCCACGACGAGAAAATAGGCTTTTTCAGGAGCCATCGCCGCCATCCCTCTCAAGAAACTGATGAGGCCCTTTCTTTTATGCAGGACTCCGATCAATCCAAAAATCGGTCTGTCCCCCGCCTCTTCCCTGATCCGATCCAGATTCTTCAGGGGGACATCGGGCAGTCTTTCATCGGTGACATCGGGAAAGACCACCAGTTTTTTTCTGCTAAGAACCGCCTGCATGGGGGTTTGGACCCCCTCGTCCAGGATGCCCAGACCCCGGCAGTTTTTCATGTGATTGACCAGGCTGTAATCAATCCGCTGAATCAGTCTTTTCAGCAATCCTCCCCGGTGGCGAAAGAATCCCGGCAGAAAATAGAGCCCCACCCAGGGATACTGGAAACGTCGACCCGGGCCCCTGCTGCGAAAGCTGTAATTGATGAAGGCGTCCACAAAGGTGATGAATACCAGATCCGCCCGCCAGCCGCTTCTGACCTCGGCCCTTTCAACCGCCCGGGCCAGATGGTCCCAGGCCCTTCCCGTCTTGATGGTCCTTAGGCCGTCTTCATCCCCCAGATAATAATAGTCCGCAAAAAAAGACTCCTGATCATCCGGAAACTCCTTCATCACCCAGGCCCTGACAACCTCGGGCCCGGCGCAGAGCACCATGACCCGGAAGCCCTGAGGCAGGATCAGGGATAAAAACAGCTGCATCTGGGTCTCGAAGTGGCCTTCCTGCCAGTAGGGTTCTGCCAGGACCACCACCTTGTCCTTCCCCCGGCCCGGGGGCCTCAGATCAGTCTTCTTTTCCGAGGGCCTATTTTTCCTAGTCATGGGCCTGGTTCCCGCCAAGTCTCAAGAAATCTTTCACCAACTCATCTCCTCAGATCAAGCCGACAATGTCCGGGTATCCCCGCCCGGCACCGCTGGTCATCGACTCAAAATTTTTTCACGTTCAGTTCAATTGCAGGATTTTGTTCCTAAACATATTATACAACACTTTCAAAACCATCCATCAGGAAATTTTATCGATGTCCCACTGCCCCCGCCGGCACCGCTGATGGACTTTCAGCTTGTCTCTGTGATAGAATAAGAAAACGATAATGTTATCACTTATCAATACCAGGACCAAGGTACCGGTTAGAGCAGGAAAGACCGGGTCGGTATCACCAGGGAGCAGGACGGGAACACGATATGGTGGCGGGGGACTGCGCCCTTCTCATGAGGGCTTGACAGGCACTGAACCGCGACAGTTCGCAGCCACGTCTTTAGTATTCTAAAGAAGCCCGGCTCAAGAGACTTGTCCGACTTGCCTGCCATGGACCCTTGACTTTCCATGAAAATTCAATCCACCAGCCGGGCGGAGAAATATTGAAAATTCCCGCAGCCGCCACCGCCAGGAATAAATGTGACAGGGGGGAATCACTTGTCAGTCTACTATGTGCAGACCAGCTTGACGGGATTGGCGATTATTCTGTTGATTGCCGTCAACATGCGCAAACACTTCGGAAATAAAGACCCGGGTGAACATATCTTTTCGACCATGCTGCTGGTCACGGCCCTGCTCCTGATCTTTGAACTGCTCCTCAATCTCAGCACGGGAAAGGATTCGGATACCTCAAGAGGGATTCTCACCTTCATCGTCATGGTTTTTTACATATTGAACCCCTTTTCAGGGGCCCTTTGGCTTTTGTATGTCCTCAATTTTACAAGAACCGTCAAAAATCTGACCCCTTCATTGCTGGCCATGGTAGGAATCCCCCTGTTCTTGAACACCCTGTTTTCCGTCGTCAGCGTTTTCGGCAATTTCACCTTTTACGTCGACCCCTACAACGTCTACCATCGCGGAGACTATTTCGCCCTGATGCCGGCGACGGCCTATGTGTACCTCATCGCCTCCGCCGTCGTCGTGATTCGAAAAAGAGCCTCCCTCAGCCGGAAAGAGTTCCTGGCCTTGATGATGTTCGTCTTCCCCAATTTCCTCGGCGCCCTCCTGCAAATCGTATTTTACGGCATCGCCGTCGTCTGGGTCATGACAGCCTTCGCCCTCCTGATCATCTACTTGTATCTGCAGTCTGAAATCATCGAGAACAATCGCGTCGAACAGAAGTACCAGGAGCTCTTTCTCAAATCGAAAACCGTCCAACTGGTCATCGATCCCGCAAAGGGGAATATCGACAATGCCAACCCTGCGGCCATGGCCTACTACGGTCTTTCCCTGGCCGCCCTCAAGGAAAAGCACATCGATGATCTGTCCACCACCACACATGCCTTTGCAGACTACCTGAAAGACCCCATGGATCGGATCTATCTGGACCGGCAGGTGGTTTCCGGTGGCAATCTCAGGGAGGTTGAAGTCTACCCCGCCGTCTTCAATCAGGATGGACAGGACCTGGTCCACATGATCATTGTCGATGTCACGGAGCGTCTTCACTCTGAACAGAAAATGGCCGAAGCCAAACGAATCGCTGAGGAAGCGAATGCGGCAAAGAGCGTCTTTCTGGCCACCATGAGCCATGAAATCAGGACCCCCTTGAACGGCATCGCCGGCTCGGCCCAACTCCTGCTGGCCACCGACCTGACTGAGGCACAAGTCAGATATGCGGCCACCATCAAGGAGTCCTCCAACCTGCTCCTGAACATCACCAACGATATCCTGGACCTGGCGAAAATAGAAGCCCACAAAGTCACCCTGCTCCATGATCCCCTGGTCATTGACGACCTTGTCCGGCAAGTCAGCAAAATCGTCAGGTCCAACTTCAAACACAAGTCCTTGGCTTACGAGGTTGAGATTCTCGATGAATTCCCGACTTTTTCAGGAGACCGGATCCGCTTGTCCCAGATTCTCCTGAATCTGCTGAGCAATGCCTTCAAGTTCACGGACCGGGGCAGGGTTGTTCTAACCGTCCGGCGACTGAGGGATGAAGCCGGCAGGAGTGAAGTCTCCTTTGAGGTCAGGGATACGGGAATCGGCATCAAAGCCGAGGACACGGTCAAGCTCTTTCACAAATTCACCCAGATTGAAAATTCCACCACCCGGCGTTTTGAAGGAACAGGACTGGGTCTGGCCATCGCCAAGAGGCTGGTGGAGCTCATGGGGGGGACCATCAACCTGGAAAGCCGCGAGGGTCTGGGCTCCCGGTTCTGGTTCACGGTATGGCTGGACAAGGTCCCGAAGGACGACCCCTTTGACCTGGGCGACCCGACTGATCCGGCTTTCTATGACGGGACCCGGGACCTGGCCCTGTCGTCACCCCAGCCCCTGCTCCTGGTGGAGGATAACGTCACCATCAATCAGCTTGTCGCCACCGAGCTCCTCGAAAAAATGGGATTGGAAGTCCATACCGCAGAAAACGGCCAACAGGCCCTGGAAGCCTGTCAGCATCACCGGTACGCCCTGATCCTGATGGATTGTCATATGCCCGTCATGGATGGCTACCAGGCGTCCATGGCGATCCGTCAGCTGGAAAAGGAGGGGGGGCGGCGTACCCCGATTCTGGCCATGACGGCGGATGCCATGGAAGAGAACAAGGCCGCCTGTAAAGCCGCCGGAATGGATGCCTGCCTCACAAAGCCGATCGACAGATTCGAATTATATGCAAGTCTCAAATACTGGTTGGAGAAGGGGGTTCATTATGTATAAAATCATGTTGGTGGAGGATGATTTGTCCCTGGCCAAGGTCATGGCCTACCATTTAAGAACCTGGGATTATGAGGTCCTCTATGTCCAGGATTTCAAGACCATCCAGGAACAGTTCATCCACTACCAGCCCCATCTGGTCATACTGGATGTCAATCTTCCCTATTATGACGGGTATTTCTGGTGCAAAGCCATCCGAAAGCAGTCCAGGGTCCCCATCATATTCATTTCATCCCTGTCCGACAACATGAACATGATCATGGCCATCAATCTGGGAGCCGATGATTTTGTGGTCAAGCCCTTCAATATCGATCTGCTGGTGACGAAAATCGGCGCCCTCTTGAGAAGAAGCTACTCCTACCTGGAAGAACTCGACGTGATCGAACACAGGGGGGTGGTGCTGACCCTTTCCAGAAGCACCCTGGATTATGAGGGGAAGACACTGGAGTTGACCAAGAACGAGCACCGGATCCTGCGTCTCTTGTTCTCACACATCGGCCGGGTCCTGTCCAGAGACAGCCTCATCACCAGTCTTTGGGATGACGACTCCTTTGTGGATGACAACACCTTGACCGTCAACATGACGCGGTTGCGAAAAAAAATGGCCTCAATCGGTCTGATGGATTTTATCAAGACCAAAAGAGGGATGGGCTATTATATCGATTGACCGCAAAAGATCCTCCTGTCTTGACGGGCCTTGCAGGGGCGTAAGTTTCACGACGGAATTGTAAGGTAAAGCTATGGCACAGAAGCACAGGATTGACTATACTGGCTGGGACGGGGGATTTGCCCTGAAGAAGCGCTTTGATTCTTCAAAGAAGTGGCCGCCCCAAATGATTGAATTGAAGGATGAGTGCCAAATGGAAAATAAACCGTTCATTGCTGAACTCCAGGAGAACTACGGCATCGTGACCCATCAGATGAACACCGCTTTGACGACCCTGCAGTTGTTGCTCGACCAGGATCCCGCTCCCCGGAGAAAGGACCTGCAGGCTGAACTCGTCTCCTTGAAACGATACATCGATATCATCCTGCCTTTTCTGCAGGTTCATGACCTGTCGGAGGAGACCCGCCGGGAGCCCCTGGATCTTCACGCCACGGTCAAAAGGGTGTTGAGAAGGTCGGCGCTGCAATTCATCGCCCATGAGAACAGGCTGGATCTGCAACCCTTGCAGGGTGAAGTCCTCTCCAATGAGAGATGGCTCACTTTGCTGATAGAGCTGGCCCTCTTCGCCGTCTCAAAGGACAGCAAAAAAGATACCATCACCATCCAGATGGACCCCGCCCGTGAAGGAAGCCTGATCATCGAGAATCATTCTGAAAGCGCCACCCGGGAGGATATGGCCCGCATCATGGAAGAGGACTACGCCGGCCCTGAAACCAGGAAAATGAAACAGACCACCGGCATCGAGCTGTATCTGTGTCATCAGATTGCCGGCCGCCTTTCCCACCGCCTCCAGGTCACAAGCAACGAGTCAAAGGGAATGAGATTGATTCTGGCCTTCTAGAAGGCCCCTGGTCCCGGTCACCCTGATCCACCCCACCCGTTTTCGACGTCATGCCGCTCAACCGGCTGGTCTCCTTGCAAATGACCCCCGCCCCTTCACCATTGATGGGGCTTTTTGTTTGCCCGCCACCTTACAGTGATGCAAAGTTTCTGGTGAAAATGTAAGGTGAATCGATGGCACGGTTTTAGGACATTTTTTATAATTTAATGTGAATCATTACATACCAAAGGCAGAGACCTTGAGTTTTGCAGCAAATGAAGCAGAAAAACCCATGAAACCTACTGGAATCAGTACGGTTCATGGGTTTCTTTTTTTTCTTTTTTGTGTAGCGTAAATTCAACGGTTTTTAGTGTCGGAAATATTTTTTTTAATCTGTTGCAAAGTTCTAATCCTTGTTGAAAAATCAACATTCAAAGCCAGTCCAATATCCTCAAGGACATCATCATAATAATCAAAAAGATAATAATTCTGCTGCACGTTGGTACAGGTGCTCTTTTGCAGACTTTCAATCATTTTGGTAATGCTGTGTCGATGATCCGTGACATGTTCGAGAAGTCTTGCCAATACCAGAGCGACAAAACAGGTTAAAAAATGGGCCTTGATATGTTCTTGTGTGGATACATAAACCGGTCTTGTCTCCAGGTCACTTTTCGTCACCTTGAAGGATTCCTCAATCTTCCATAGGCCTCTATAAATATCGATGATTTTTCCTGCTGTTTGCTCGTACTCACTGGTCACCAAAACATAATAACCATCAAAAGCTTCCTGTTCTTTGATTTTGTTTTCATCCAGCTTCAGATCTTTCCCTGAAGCGATTTCTCCAGTTTCTTTCACAAAGCTCAAGTTCTTGACATAAGCAGCGGCACCATGGGATGTGGCTTTGTGATAACTGCCCGGGGAAGCGATAAGTTTCTTGGCTTTATCAAGCGCTTTTTCTCGCTCGAAGCGGGCTTTTTTAGCATATTTTTCACTATAGAAGACCACCTGCTTTTCATGGATTGTCCTTTTGACTTTTCTCCCGGAAGTATTGGTGATCCAGATTTCCCGTGGTGCCAATCGTTCCTTGTACTTGTAGTCATCCCCCATCCATTCATAACCTTCTTCTTCAAGAATGAAGGTCTTGAGCTCCTTGTCGGCACCACGGGCCGTTTGACTGAACACATAGCCGTCGTTGGCTGAAAGCGTGTAATGGATATTGTCTCCGGTGGACATGCCTTTGTCGGCCACCACAATGACTTTGCCAAGATCGTATTCTTTTTTCAGACGTGAAAAGGTGGGGCGATACGTCAGAGAATCATTGGTATTGCCTGAATAAAGGTCATAGGTAATAGGGATTCCATTCGTATCCATGAAGAGTCCCATCTGGACAATCGGATTGGGTCGGTGCTCTTTTGAAACGCCTCTGCGCCGGAAGTCATCCTCTGTGTCGGATTCGAAATAATAGTTGGTCACATCGTAATAGACTAAACTGGTATCCCGACCATATTTTTCTTTGATTCGATCATTGATCCAAAGTTGAAGGTCATCGGCTTTGTCGTTAAGAAAAGTCAACGAACGGTAGACATCATCTAAGGAATAGTTGCTTCTCTCAAAAAACTGCTCTCTATTTTCATAGGTTTTCTTTTTTGAAGCTGGCGCTAAAAGTCTTGAGTAAACCAGGAGTTTCATGAGGTTGTTGGTATTGGCTTTGATGTCAGTTGATTTCTGGCGACCGATGAGAAATTTGTCAATCTCTAAGGAATGATAAATCGAGCTAAAAGCGGCGTATCCAAAGTTCTTTCGATTATTGGTGCCTACATCAAGTTGTTCAGCTGCTGAAAAATTCAATTGAATATTGATTCTTTCTTGAAGACGTTGATTTTCCATTGCTTCAACGATTTCTGTGAAATGGCTGATAGGATCTGGATATTTCTTTTCTAACACATCCAAATACCCTAATGATTGTATTGTCTTAGATTTGGACTTCTTAGTGACTTTATCTCGAAAGCTCTCTGCAATTGATAAATAGGTTCTACCGGTTTTTCGATTGAATGATTTTTTTAAGTACATATATCCTCCAAATATTGAATTATATGACTATTATACCATATTACAACACATAAGAACACTATAAAAAGAATAAAAAATAAAAAAAATAAAGCCTGAAGCAGTTGGTATCACTGTGCTTCAAGCTTATGTTTGTTTCATATTGCTGCAAAACTCCAGAATTGCATTTTTTTGGTGTGCCCATAGCATACATTATGGAATTTTTATTATTATATGGATAAATTACCATACTAGAATTGCAATAGCAAGTTGAACTAGTCCATCTGTAATATCTTTTTCTATGTATCATGTTTGTAGAGCAAGTACTTCGGCTGTGAAGGCTTCATCTGGTGTCATATAATCCAAGATCTTCCGAGGCAAGGTATTGCACCAGGTTTGAATGCGTTCAATGGTATTGATGGAATAGTCATTGATGCTTTTACCCTTTGGAATGAATCTTCTGATTAGGCCGTTATGATGTTCGTTTGTTCCCCTTTCACTTGAGGTGTAGGGATGGGCATAGTAGATCTTGGTGCCGGTTGATGCCTCTAAAGTCTGTAGTGCAGAGAACTCGGACCCGTTGTCTGAGGTAATACTCTTGAAAGCTTTTGAAAACAAAGGACCTGCTTCTTCAGATAATCTGATCAGCGCCTCTTGAACTGATTGCGAGGATTTTTCAGGGAGTCTGCGAATAACCTCCTTGCGGGTTTTTCTCTCCGTCAACGTCAACAGAGCAGCTTGTCCTTTGGTTTTCTTTCCGATGACGGTATCGATTTCCCAGTGACCGAATTCACTTCTATCATTGGCTTCAGAGGATCTCTCGTCAATGCTCCGTCCCAGAATTTTTTTGTGCTGACGCTTGCGGCTTTGTGACCATCGAGTAGACCTGATGAGATAATATCGGCCGGTCTGTTGAGGATGGAGAGATCAAGAACCTTGGCGCAAGCAGTTTCAGTGACAAGGTAAATATAACGTCGGCGGTTTGATCGGCGTGCATCATGGAGATGATGATGACTATTTTATAACGAACACCCATGGAGAGAACAGATGTTAAAGGTGAAGAATATGTCGGCGGCCTGATTGAGATGCTGCTGATACGCATGTATCGAATCTCTACGCAATAGGAGCGTTGTCACAGGCGAAGACTACGTCGGTGGCCTCATTGGAGAGATTAAAGACAGCACAATAATGATCTTATGCTGAAGGCGAAGTTACGGTGACGATAGTCTGGGCGTCTGTTTGGAACTGCTTATAGGTCTACAGTTTTGGAATTCATGCAACTGGTACGTCAACGGTGCGGATACTGCTGGCGGCTTGATCGGTTACATGAATGGCTAGCGAAATTGCAATTCCCTATGCAACAGGCGAGGTTACCGGAACGATGGTGAAGAGTAGGCCTGCTGGTTATATTTCAACCAGTCATCTTTCTAACCAAGATCTCCCTACGCAAATAGTGGATCTCCTGCGGCAGGTAAAGTCACTGGTAGTGGCGAAAATGTAGGTGGCTTCATAGGTTACGTTGCTGACAATGGGGCAACAGTCACCGACAGCTTCTGGGATACCGAGACTTCAGAACAGACTGAAAGTGCCGGTGGAGAAGGCAAGACTACGGCAGAGATGAAGCAGCAAGGGACCTTTACAGGTTGGGACTTCAGCGCCACCTGGGCAATCAAGTCCATCAAACCAGGAGATACAATCTCTTATCCCTACTTGCAAAGCAACACCCAGGACCCGGCACCCGGCTTGCAATCCATTTTTGCCGGAGGCGATGGCAGTGAGAACGATCCCTACCAGATCGAGACTGCGGCACAACTGAATTACGTGCGGGATTTCCTGGACAAACATTTTATTGAACAATGACATCGATCTGGGTATGGCACCTTATAATCAAGATGCCGGCTGGGACCCGATTGGTTATTTACAATTCAGATCAAGAGGACTATCCGTTTACCGGCGTATTCGATGGTAATGACAAAAACCATCAGCCTTACCATCAGCAGACTGACGGAAAATGATGTAGGCCTCTTTGGCGCGTTGAGCATGCAGAAATCAAGAACCTCGGCGTGGAAATCGCATCGCTACTAGGTCAGAACGTTGTAGGCGGCTTGATTGGGAACGCTCAATACACTACCCTAACGAAGGTCTATACGACAGGGGATGTCGTGGGAACCCGGCTTATAACGTGGGGGCCTCATCGGGGGTGGTGGTTGTGATACCACCATCACAAATTCACATCCACAGGGCGATGTCAGCAGCAATCACGAAGATGGGGGTGTCGGCGGCCTGGTTGGAAAAGCATATGACGTTCATATAATCAATTCCCATACAACAGGAGCAATCAGTGGCGTGGAGAATATTGGCGGTCTCATTGGGTTGGTACTTATGAATACGAGACGGTTGAGATGAAGGGTTCTTATGCCACAGGACCAGTCACTGCCACTGGAGACTATGTCGGCGGTCTGATTGGCAGTATCGGTGATTGGTCTGAGTAGTACTGACTCTTATTATTTTGCAACTACGATTCTACGCAGGGAGCAGTCAGTGGCAATGACTATGCGGCCTCTTTGGGGGTGTTTTCTATGGATCAGAGACGATTGAGGTAGGGAACTCTTATGCCACAGGAAACATCATACAGGTAATGGAGACTATGTCGGCGGCCTCATTGGGTATACTGATGGGTGCCAAGTAACGGGTTCCATGCAGAGGTAATGTCAGTGGCGTTGACTATGTCGGTCTGATTGGCGGTGCTGAAGAAACTGCCCTAGAGGCTTCCATGGCAAAGGGGCTTCAGTGGCGTTGACTGTCGGCGGCCTTGTTGGAGAGGCTGATGAAGCTACAGTAACGGGTTTCTCATGCCACAGGCAATGTCACGGGCAACAGGAAAGCGAGTCGGTGGCCTGATTGGAGATGCAGATGAAGCTACAGTAACGGATTCTTATGCAGAGGTACTGTCAGTGGCCCGGAACAAGTTGGCGGCCTGATTGGAGAGGCTTATGATGCTAGAGTCACGGATTCTTATGCAACAGGAGATGTCACAGGCGATGTAGAGTACATTGGCGGCCTGATTGGACGTGCTAGGTATAATACCGAAGTAACGAATTCTCATGCAACAGGAGCAGTCAGTAGCACTGGAGACCAAGTCGGCGGCCTCATTGGATATGCTGAAGAAGCTAAGATAACGAGTTCTTATGCGACAGGAGTTGTCACAGGAGAGGGCTTTGTCGGCGGCCCATTGGAGAGGCTACTGATGAAACCGAAGTATCGGATTCCCATGCCACAGGTAATGTCATTGGTGTGGACGAAGTCGGCGGCCTGATTGGAGATGCTGCTAACACGACGGTATCGAATTCCTACGCAATAGGAGTTGTCACGGGCGAAGACTACGTCGGCGGCCTCATTGGAGAGATTGAAGACAGCACAATAACCGGTTCCCATGCTGAAGGCGAAGTTACTGGTGACGATAGTCTGGGCGGTCTGTTTGGAACTGCTTATAGGTCTACAGTTTTGAATTCCATGCAATCGGCAATGTCAACGGTGCGGATACTGCTGGCGGCGATCGGTTACATGGATGGCTGAAATTAAAAATTCCTATGCAACAGGCGATGTCACTGTGAGCGATGGTGAAGCAGGTGGCCTGGTTGGTTATATTTCTAACCAATATCTTTCTAACCAAGATCTCCCTACGCAAATAGTGGATTCCTATGCGGCAGGTAAAGTCACTGGTAGTGGCGAAAATGTAGGTGGCTTCATAGGTTACGTTGCTGACAATGGGGCAACAGTCACCAACAGCTTCTGGGATACCGAGACTTCAGAACAAACTGAAAGTGCTGGTGGCGAGGGCGTGGTTGGCAAAACCACAGCACAAATGAAGCAACAAGCGACTTTCGAGGCGGACTGGACCTTTGGCGAGGAGGGCACCTGGGGGATTGTCGCCGGCGACCCTGTCGACACCATTTCCTACCCCTACCTGCTGAGCAACACCCAGGACCCGGCACCTGGTCTTCAGACCATCACCCAGACCTCTGACAGCAGCGGGAGCAGCAGACCTTCAAGGCCCGCGGCGTCCAACACCATCGTCATCGTCAATGGCGAGCCTGGAAGCGCCGGGACGGAAATTCCCGCCATCATCAATGGCCAGACCGTCGTCACCGTGACTACTGATGCCAAGACCCTGAGTCGACAAATCGACGACATCCTGGAGCAGCAGGCCGAGGACGGCATCCAGGGCAGCTCTAAAAACACCCTTGAAGTCCCCGTAGCCAGCAAGAACGCAGCTGTCATCAGTACCCTGCTGACGGGGGACCTGGTCAAGAAAATGGAGGAGAATGTCTTCGACCTGGCCATCAAGACGGACCTGGTGGACTACATCATTCCGGCCAGGGAACTGACCATCGACACTGTATCAGAAATCCTGGGAGTCTCCGAGGACAGCCTGGAGAAAATCGAAGTCTATATCGACATTGAAAAGGCCGACCCCGTGAGAGCCGATGAGATGGCGGAAAACGCCAGGAAAATGGGGGCTGAAGTCCTGGTAGCCCCTACAAGTTTCAACATCATGGCAAGAACCACCAGCACCACGGGGGAAGTGAAGGATGTCCACGTATCCAGATTCAATGAATATGTCGAGAGGGTCATGGCCATTCCTGCAGGCATCGATCCCAGGAAGATCACCACGGGAATCGTCTACAATGCCGACGGCACCTTCAGCCATGTCCCGACGGAGGTCTTCGAGGAGGAGGGCATCTGGTACGCCAGACTCAACTCCCTGACCAACTCCGACTACAGCGTCCTCTGGAATCCGGTGAACGTGGCCTCGGTGGAAAACCACTGGTCCAAGGAAATGGTCAATGACATGGCCTCCAGACTGGTCATCAAGAATCCCCAGAGTTTCACCCCTGATGAAGCCATCAGCCGGGGAGAATTCGCCGAGTACATCACCAAGGCCCTGGGCCTCTACCGGACCGGCGTGGCCCGGACCCAGGTCTTCAGTGACGTTCCTGTCACCCACGTTCTGGCGGACGCCATCACCACCGCCACCGAATACGGCATCATCTCGGGCTATCCCGACGGCAGCTTCAAGCCCGAGGGCATCATTTCCAGAGAAGAAGCCATGACCATGTATGCCAGGGCCATGGACATCGTTGAACTCATGGCCATCAACAACAACCGTGTTGAAGGCTACAGCGACAAGAATCAGATCGCCGCCTGGGCCTATCCCCATGTCGAAAAGGCGGTGAGTGTCGGGGTCTTCAACGGCCGAACCCCGGACACCATCAATCCCAAGGGGACCTTCACCTACGCGGAGGCCGCAACGGCCATTCGCAATCTCCTCCTGAAGGCGATTCTCATCAACGACTAGTATATCGAGCAATACGGTTTCCCCTCTTTGTAAAGTGCACCCCCCGTCGGGAGGTGCACTTTTTTTCGATTCAGCAAAGGAATCGAGAGGGTCTGTTTTAAAGAAATACTCGCCGAAAAACTTGCCGGTGCGCTTCGAGTCGACAAAGACCACTGACTGAAGGACTTTACCGGGCTCCCGCCAGGAAGACACCACACATTGCCACAACCTTACATCCCTGTAAGTTCAGGGCCTTGAATGCAAGGTAAATCGATGGCAGCAAGCAGAATGATTTTTTATAATTATGGTGAAGCACTCTGTCACAGCATCCCGGGCCCCTGTCCATGAGCGCAGGCATCCTTCAGTACAGGGAGCTTCATATTAAAAAAATCCACATGCCCTTAGAAACAATAGAGAGAAAAGGAGGCAATCCACCATGAAAAAATCAGCGATCCTACTCTTTGTGTCGGCACTGATGATGTCACTTCTGCAAGCCGTCTTCGCGCAAACTCCCCCTTTTGATGCAGGAGACGGCACTGAAGGGAACCCTTTTCAGATTTCAACGGCGGCACAAGTCTTTGAAGTACGGCATCACCTGGACCAGCATTTCAAGTTGATCAATGACATCGATCTGAGTGACTTTGACAACTGGGAGCCGATTCGCGGCATGGGTTCTGAGGGTCGTCACCAGCCCTTTACCGGCGTTTTTGATGGCAGCGGCTATCAAATTACGGGACTGACCATCAATCGGCCCGAGGAGGAAGACGTGGGGCTGTTCGCCTATGTCAAGGGCGGGACCGTCATGAATCTCAGTGTAGCCATTGAATCGGTCCATGGGGGAGAAAGCGTCGGCGGACTCATCGGCTACGCTGTCGATGCCCGGGTGCATAATTCCTCCGTAACCGGGGAAGTCAGCGGAAGGGCCTACGAGGTCGGCGGACTGATCGGTTTCATGTATGATGCCACCGTCACAAACTCTTATGCCACAGGCCGGGTCAGTGTGGATGAAGGCTGGGTCGGGGGCTTGATCGGCTATGTCGGCGGCAGCCATGCGACCTTTTCCCTGATCAGGGATTCTTATGCCACATCAGATGTCAGGGGTACCGGGTCTCTAGGCGGCCTGATCGGACATGCTGATCAAGGAGCCCTCCTGGAGAACACCTATGCCACAGGCGCCGTCCTTGGCCCTGTCACCGATACAGGTGGTCTGGTCGGCAGCGCTGAAAACATCAAAATCACCAGCAGTTTCTGGGACATGGAGACCACCGGTCAACTTTCAAGCCCAGGGGGCGGCAGCGGCAGGACCACCCCACAGATGAAACAGGAAGCCGCCTACACCCAGGCCGGCTGGGACTTTGACCATACCTGGAGCCTCCAGGGCCTCAATCCTGAATGCGCCCTCCCCTATCCCTATTTGAAAACCAATGCACAGAATCCGACCCCCGGATCAATTGATCTGGAGCCATCCTTCAAGTCAGCACAGGGACCCCCATCAATTACCCATCCCAGGGCAACCCCGCCACCACCGGACAGAAGGGTCATTTCCTGGCTTATCCTTTTCCCTTGAACAAACTCCTCGTGACGGACCCCTCCCTCCCGTTTCATTCTCCGACAAGAGAGACTCCGGTTCACTGAGGCCCCCTCATCAAAATTTCACAGGATCATGTCGCGGCGTTCGAAAGAGCAAAGCCACTCAAAAGGACTTGAGCCCAAACACCACACCAGTTTCCCGGCTGTTACAATCGGGCCCTTTGAAGCCAGCAAGAGGCTCAGGGCAAAGGAGGTCAAACCATGAAAATCGAGGAATTCGCAGCTGAGCTGAAGCTGCCGCATATCAAAAGATTCCATCAGGAAATCATTGAAGAAGCCGTCGAGACAAACCTGAATTTCGAGGAGTTCCTGCACGTATTGCTGAGCCGGGAGTACGAACATCGGAAAAACAAGGGGATTCAGAACCGGATCAAGGCTGCCGGCTTTCCAAATCTGAAATACCTCAAGGACTTCGATTGCAACAAGTACCCTCCCCACCTCATCCAAAAGTTGAACGCACTCGAGACCCTTGCCTTCATCGAAAACAAGGAAAATGTCTTTCTCATGGGTTCTCCTGGTTCCGGGAAAAGCCACCTGGCCATCGGCTTGACCGTCAAATCCATCTATGAAGGCAAATCCGCCCTCTTCACCTCGGTGGCCGGACTCATCACCCAACTGTCTGAAATGCAGAGTCAACGGAAATTCATTGCCTACAAGAAAAAATTTGAAAAATATGATCTGGTGGTTCTCGATGACCTGGGTTATTTGTCTTTTGAACGATCGGAAGCCGAATTGCTCTTCAACCTGCTTTCCAACCGCAACGACAAAGGCAGCCTGATCATCACATCCACCCTCCCCCCCGACCGGTGGCATGAGGTTTTCCTGGACAACGCCCTCTCCAGGGCCCTGATTGAACGAATGTCACAAAGGACTCATATTCTGGACCTCTCCTCTTGAGACCATGTGCCGGGATACCTGGCCTTATGAAAAAACCAAAAAATGACCTGCTTTTCTGACAATCAAGGATGTGAAATTTCATGCGTTATTACAAAGAACTTGAAGTCGCCAAGGAACTGGCCGTAGAGGCCGGCAAGGCCGTACTGGAAATTTACAGCAAGTCGGCCTACGGTTTGAACGCAAGGAAGACGATTCTCATGACCACCGCCGACCATGCCGCCAATGCCATCATCGTGGCGGGGCTGGGAGCCGCCTTTCCCGACATGGCCATCCTGGCCGAGAGCGTGGACGACAAGTCCCGGCTGAGAGGGATTACTGCTGGCTGGTGGACCCCCTCGACAGCACCAAGGAATTCATCAAGGGCAATGACGAATTCAGCGTCAATATCGCCCTGGTCTTCAGGGCCGGCCGGTCCTGGGGGTGATCACACACCTGCCCACCACTGCCGGGAACTCTTCTACGCCGTCGCCGAAGAGGGGACCTATCTGGAAGTGGGGGATGAAATCAAAAAAGCTCCGGGTAGCCAGCAGGACCCAGGAGCTGGTGACCTGCGCTCCCGATCCAAGAATTATCGCCCAGGCTCATCGAGGGCTGCCATGCCGGTCACGAGCGGATTCAGGGTGGTGGAGATGGGCAGTTCCATCAAAGGGCTGTGTCATCGCCAGGGTGAGGCGGAAATCTACTACAGCCTGGGAAAGACCATGGAGTGGGATACCGCCGCCATGGAGGTCATTGTCACCGAGGCCGGGGGCATCTTCATGCAGCTCGACGACACCCCCATGCGCTACAATCGAAAGAATCCCCTGAACCAGAAGGGTTTCTACGTCCTCAACAATATCGAAAACAAATTGAAACTGTAGGCCTATACGACGAAGTTCACCAATGGCAATATTGCCCTAATAAAAATTATATCAAACTGCCTGAACCCCGGCCTTGTGAAGTTGGCCAAAGCCGGAAGCGGGGCAGGATAAATCAAAGTAATTATGAAAACCGGGCAGCAAATACCATGTAGGCCTCGTCTACTGAGTCAAGTAAAACCTTTGAAAAAACCAATCAATCCCTCGGCATCGATCTGGGGCTCACCGATTTTGCCATACTCTCAAAGGCGAGAAAATCGACAGCATTCTACTTTCCCAGGAGACAGCTCAAAAGTTGGCCCGTAGACAGCACAAACTTTCAAAGAGAACCCTACTGGCCAAAGAAAGGTTACCGCACCCCAGAAGGCCAGGAACTATCAAAAGCAGAAACTTAAAGTAGCCCGGGATAAATGGAAAGAAATCGCCAAATCAAAGAGAAGGTTTTCCTCCACAAACTCAGCACTGAGATGGTCAAAACCGACAGCATCAGTATTGAGGACCTGAACGTCAAAGGCATGGTGAAAAACAGGAGCACTCTCGGGAGCCATAGCGGATGTTTCCTGAAACAAATTTATTGCAGAGGCTCGCATACAAGGCCCGGTGGTGGGGCAAGAAAGTGGTCAAAGGTCAGTCGCTGGTACCCCCTAAGTCAAATCTCCTCGGCATGTGGCTACAGAGACGGCCATAAATCTCTGGACATTCGTGACTGGGTCTGTCGAACTGCGGCGGCACCGTCTTGGACCGCGACATCAATGCCGGCATCAATAGACGAAGCGAAGGCTTGAGGCGGCTATTAGGCCTGAGTCTCCTGATGGAACCATCGGTACGACGGGGATGGCCTGGTAAAAAAGTGAAATCGCTGCTGACAAAAGAGAAATCTTGACATCAAGTAAGCTCTGTTCCTGGGAATCTCGCGACTTCAGTCGTGAGAGGTTCAAGAGTTCTACGTATTAATACCTCTTAATACCCCAGTCAATTTTTCTCATAAATCCTAGGATATACCCCCTTGCTTTTTTCTCGATTTCTCACACAAGACCCTGGTGCGTTGTCGTTTCAGACTTTCTGTGGGGATACAGACCCCCTACCCCTCAACTCAATATTGTACAACGGAAAATATCTAATTCGCAAATCGAACAATATATAGTATACTCCCGCGTTTGACACTTGTAAGACGATAAAAGCTCTGAACCCCTTGCAATCAAGAGGTTCAGAGCTTTTTAAGTGCCTTGTTTTTTGCGTACCTTTTTACTCATCTTCGTCTGTTTGAATATTTTTTGCATGTTTTTTGTGCTGACAATCTCATAATCGGTATTGAACCCGAAGGACTGGTGCAGGGCGTCAGTGAAATCGGTTCTGGTGTAGGTCGGCACATAGCCTTCAGCGGGAACGTGGTAGAAGTTCATTTCCCTGAGTTGTGTGATGATTTGCGAGCTGGTGAAGGCTTCACTGAGTTGTTTCTCCAGGTACCGGTAGAGCACCAAGGCTAAAAAACAGGTCGTGAAGTGGGCCTTGATGCGGTCATCCCGGCTCAAATAGACGGGTCTGGCCCTGAAATCGGTCTTCAGGAGCCGAAAGTTCTCTTCAATCTCCCATCGTCTGTGATTGATCTGTATGATTTCTTCAACTTCATCCTCGAGGTTGGTGCACACCCCGTAGAAGCCGTCATAGATCTGCTCCTGATGGATTTTCCGGGCATCGAGTTCATACACTTTCTGGTCCGCGATTTCTCCTTCATCCGTGAGGATGGTCTGCTCAACGAAGCGTTTGTAATCAGTCTGGCGATGTTTTTGGAGTGTAGCGGGCGCCTTTTCAATCAGATCAAGAGCCCGGTCCACCTGACGATTTCTAAGGGTCCGCTGATAGTTCTGGTATTTGAGTGAAAAGGTCACGATTAGCCTTTGCTCGAGAGAGTTTTCGTTGATCCATCTCTCTTTATAGAAGGTGGCGTTCCAGTAGCGCTCCGTCAATTCTTCAGAGTGCCAAATGGTCTCGAGGTTGAAGGAGTCGGTTGAACTGCCCAGCCGCCATCCCTCGGAGCTCAACGCCCACTCTTTGAGGTGGCTTTTGAGATTCTTGAGGGATTGTGTGGTGATGAAGGCCCGGTCCTGTTGGTTGTTGAACTTGCGATTGGCCAATGAGGAGAGGCCTGCATCCGTGCAGACCACGAACTTCGAGAGTGAAAAGTCATTCATGATCTGCTTTTCCAAGGGCAGCAGGGTCTGCTGCTCATTGGTGTTGCCGCTGTGGATGCTGAAGGCCAGGGGAATCCCGTCACCATCCATGAACAATCCCATTTCAACGATGGGGCTGGGTCGGTGTTCCTTGGAAGGCCCGTACTGCCTCAGACCGCTTTCCTGCTCGATTTCAAAGAAATAGTTGGTGCAATCGTAATAAAGCACCTTGTCGTTGCGCCTCGAGATTTCAAGACTGTTCTTGTAGACGGAGGACTGGATGAAGTCGGACTCCCTGGCGATGACCTCAAGGCCCCTGTAGACCTGGTGCAGCTCTAAGGGGGAAGGTTCCAAAAGGTTCTTGGAGAGCTCAAAGGTATTGAGTTTTGAGGAAGGGAACAGGATGCGACCATAAAGCAGTCTTGACAGGACGCTGTCGAGATCGTAGGTGAACTTGTATTTCGAAGAGATTGCTTTGGCAATCTGATGGAGGCCCAGTTGATGATAGATATCCTGCAGGAAGAGACGGTGATTGTCAAGTAAGGTGTCATAAAACCTGTAGTTACAACTGACCCATCATGATATGGATTCATTAATAGATTGGACTAGAACCTTGTCTTTCTCTGGGTTGAGCCAGACTTTCTCTTCAAGTGACCACTCTCTAATTGCTTTAGTCAATCTTTCTGGATGCCTGGCTCGTGCAGCCTCATAACGGCGCTGCGGTTTGCAAGTACAGCTTGAGCCATTCCCCTGTGTCTTTGATTTGGCGTTAGGAAATTAAGGCCACTGTGGTGGTGATGGTTGTTGTACCAATAGAAAGTATTGACTCCGTCCGCTTATCCTAGGCAACCATTTCAGCATGTAGGCATGTAGGGTAGCTTGTGGGGTCAATGGAATAATTGTCGTGAACACATCTCCCTCGATGAATTCAGAATCGGCACCCGGGTAGATCTTTGTTATACTAATAGATGTTTCTTAGAAAGTCCGAATGTCAGTGCCCGGCACCATTTAATTAAGGTAGTGGTTTCTGTGCCACAAATATTTATGAATAATACTTCTGATATTTACTCTTTGGTTTATCTGGTAATGTCATTTTGATGCGTCAGCATCCATTAATGGATAAATATATGTTTTAATAAAATAACTAGGTGCTTCAAAACCAAACCTATCGAGTTCTTCTCTTGTCCTTCGGCGTCCTACAATAGTCTAGGATTTCCTGCTCAGGTCAAATTTTCATCTGGACGGTTTGTCTTTTTTATAGAAAATTACCTTAAATACACCGCGCCTATCTATAAATACAGGAGCGGGCATATTAACCTTTTTAAGTTCAGCTATAATGAGTCGGAATCCCAGAAAATCGATTTTCAGTATCAATCATAATTTCCAGTGCACCTGCTAAATATGGGTTCCTTGTATCTGCAGCCGCTTTTTCTAAATCGTCGACAGCAATTCTACCGTACAGCCCCCAGGATTCTCTAATTCCAATCTATCCTCATACATGATTAACCTTATTGGTGAGCGTTCTGTATGAACACTGTAATCTCTGTGCATAAGTGCATTTCAGTATTATTTCTCTAACAAGCCTTAATCGGATACTCTGGCTTATCAGCTCTAGTACCCTCTTCTGTAACGATCGTTTTGACTTTCATATTCCTTCGGACAAAAGCCAATGTACTTTCAAGCATCTGAGATATGGTTCCCTCGATTCCGTTTATTGTCTACAAATCGTTCTCCATCATCACTCAAGCTCACCCATCTCTTTTCCCTGCTACCATCGCGGGTAACGCTTAATTGTGGGAAAAAATAACGTGGGTATTCACCCAGAAGCATGAGTCCAGCCAAAGTTGGTAAGCCATCTTGACTTATACCTTGGGTTTCCAGTATTCGTTGATCCTCAAGATTAGCGAGATTATTTTTTTGCCTGCGTAATTTTAATTGATACTCAGTAATATTGTCTTTTTTCAAATAAGACATTGTTGCCCGATGTTGACTGTCGAAGTTCATCATGGATTCTTCTCTTAAAGCTTCATAACTATATATTTCGTATTCTGTCATCGGCTGATCGGAATCACCAACGCGAATATAAGATCATCTTAGCCTTCCGGTCCCTTTAGCAAAAGCAAAGGCTTATCGTAAATGTCACACTCTGAAATCTCTGCACAGCTATCTTTTTTCAACAGTTGCTACTGTAAACAGAGGCCTAACATGACAGGCTCCATTTTGTAACGATTGTTCACTACTTTCTTTTGAAGATGCCCGGGCATCATAAACACCTACCACCTTGTAACCAGAATCTTCATCAATTCCAAAAAATATTAATCCCGCCGCCAATCTGATTAGAAAAGCTAGATAACGTATCGTAAAGCTTAGTTGGTGTACCACCTAATGCCTTTTAAGTTCTATATGCTGTTTTTCACATTTCTCAGAAGTGATTTTATTGACTAATTGGATAATTCTTCTTCTAACATCCAAACCCCTCCTTCTCACCTCCAATCAATACTATAATTTTATGCAAATACCAACTTTTTATGCAAATATTTTATTATTTAGACAAACTCAAACGCTTTTAGACAAATTTTATTGAAATTTTAGAAAGTCTTTTCTCTAGTTTTCGAATGTCCTTGCCCAGTGTATTTGATAGTCTAAAAGTGGTCCGTTTTCATATAAATAATCAGTTGAAAATTGGTCCAAATTATCAAATTCAACTCAACTTACTCATCTTCTCCCCGATGCACCACATTCATAGCATCCACCCAATCTTCCTCAATATACACCATGCCATTGCGGCCTTCCACCTTGCGGTTGGGACCAGTCTTGTACAATTTACAGCTTAACGGCCCATAACAAAAGGTCTCGAACCGATATTTCCTACGACCTCTTGGGTTCCAGTTATCTACGATGATCTCAGCAGACATCCTGGCTCCCCACATACAGCTGCTGCACTTCATATCATAGGTCCTGGCTGAGAGTCTGCGGTGTCCTCTTTCTCTGTACACCTCCAGTTCCGGCGGCTCCAGTTCCCAGGGTTCTGAATCATTGGAAATACTCCCTCGTGAAATGACTTTCAGTTTTGAGACTTTGTAATATTCAGTAGGTTCAGCGTCAGGATCCGGCACCGGGATACATTCTCCTGCAATCACATCGTTTACTTTGAATTGATGTCTGGCGTGAGCTGCTTTACCGATACCGATGGAGAAAATGGCCTTTTGGCTATCTATCTCACCCTCCATGGTGATTGCATATCCAAGATATGAATGGGTGGCCTCATCAAAGGAGCGGAGCAGACGTATCCTGGGCTGGATTGAGTTGATTTTCCCGACAAAAGAATACTTGTCCATTTTACTTGAGACCTCCTTGTTCTACTTCAAATTCTTCAGTCTCCATTGACTAAGAATGTCCGAATGCCCGTGCCCGGCACAACTTGTCAGGGCAGTTTTCTGATAATACCCGCAATCCTTTGAACGCGACCCTCAATCTCTAGTGCCATCAGTTCTGAATCGATATCACTGTTCTTCATTCGTTTTTTTAGAATCTCCAAGGGCAGCGCTTCTCCTTCCAAAATTTTCATGATTCTTCCCTTTGTTGAATGGTTTTCAATATCGGTCATCCCTGTCTGGTTCCCGGATCCGACCCAGGCCGTAAAACCCTCGGCCAGAAGCTGATTGCTGCCACGACCTTGTCTTTTGAACAGGTCATTGGGAACGACCAGAACCGACTTGCCGTATTCCCTGGCCTGACGGGCGGTTTTCAGTGAAGGACTGGATATCGAGGCCTGCACCACCACTACCCGGTCCGCCATCAGGACCATCCAGTTGAGCCTTTTCAACAAATTGCTCTTGAAGGGCTTCGTTCCTGGTGGATAGGGTGACAGGATCAAACCACTTTGAAGCATTCTTCGGTAAAGTTTCTTCTGGGTGGCAGGATAGCAGATATCGGTACCGCTTCCGGCCACTGCAATGGTGAACCCGCCATAATCCAGGGCCATGCCATGAGCCTGGGATTCGGTGCCCTTTGAGAGCCCACCGACAATCACAGCCCCTTCATTCACCAGGCTTTTGACGACTTCTTCAGTGGCTTTTTTCCCGTAGGCATCCGGTTCATAATCCCCCAGCACCAAAACACCGAGATTGAACGCCTTCAGTTGCCCCTGATAATAGAAAAGTACCGGCGCATTGTAGATATCCTTGAGATGCCGGGGAAACGCCTCGGCTTCCATGGTTAAAATTCCAATATTTTCTTTTTGACACTGATTGAGCACCGATTGCGAATGCTCTAGAGACCGGCTCAGAAAAATCCCATCGACCGTCCTTTTTCCCACCCCCTCAATTCCCTCAAAATCCCCTCTTTGAGCCTGATACAGCTTGAAGGGTGTCACGAAACGATTCAGCAATTTTCTTTGCGTGACGGGTCCGATGTTTTTCAGTTCCGTCAGCCATATCCAGAAAAGCAGTTCGTCGATCATTTCAGCAGGTCCCTCTCCTCTTTTTCAAGATCTCTCGAGGAAAGCGCCATGATCAGGTCGCTTTTGAGTATATTTTCATGGCCATGGTAGTCTGCAAAAGTCCTGGCGATTTTGAGATATTTGCTGTAGCTCCTCGCACTGAAATGAAAGGCCTGGAAGGCTTGCTTCATCAGAAGCTTGGACTCCTCGTCCAACACGCAGTATTTTTCAATGAGGGGCCCTTCCATCTGCGCATTGTTATGGATGCCTTCTTCCCCTGAAAATCTATTTTCTTGGATGGCCCTGATCCTTTCTACGGCTTCCCTCAAAGTTTCTGATTCAATCCGGTCCTCATCCTCATACTCTTTAAGAAAGTCAATGGGGGTCACATATTTTTGGATATCGATGCGGTCCATGATGGGACCCGATACCTTTTGTCGGTATTTCAATATTTCCTTGTCTGTGCATTGACACCGATCCTGTCCGTAGTATCCACAAGGGCAGGGATTCATGGCGGCGACCAGCATGAACTTGCTGGGATAAGTATTGGTCTGCTCCACCCGGGTAACCGCTACCTGGCCATCCTCCATGGGCTGTCTGAGCGCCTCCAGAGCTCTTTTTTCGAATTGTGGAATTTCATCAAGGAACAATACCCCATTATGAGCAAGGGTGATCTCACCAGGCATGGCCAAGCGACCCCCGCCTACCAGGGCATTCGTTGAAGCATTGTGGTGGGGGGCTCGAAAGGGTCTTGATTCAATGATTTGTCCCTTCGTCACACCACCTGTCACACTGTAGATTTTTGTCACCTCGAGGGCTTCATCCCGGCTCATTTTCGGCAATATGGAGGGTATTCTTTTGGCAATCATGGACTTTCCACATCCCGGAGACCCCACCATGAGGATATTGTGGCCTCCTGCCACGGCAATTTGAATGTATTGGATCAATTCTTTTTGTCCCTTGACGTCATGAAAATCCGGCTGACTCCTGGTGGGTGCTTCTCTGGATTTCGTCACCACCGGTTGGACGACCGTCTCTTTTCCCTTGAGGTAGGCTACACAGTTTTTGAAGGTATCCATGCCGACGATTTCAATACCTTCGATGAGTCTGGCCTCCAGCACGTTTTCCCTTGCCAGGATGACGGACTTGAATCCTTCCTCCTTCGCCTTGATGACCATGGGCAGAACACCACGGCTTGGTCTGATTCTGCCATCCAGGGAGAGTTCTCCAATGAAACCAAGGGTTGTCAGATCTCTCGCCGCGTTCACCAACTGGTTCGAAGCCAGAAGCAGGCCGATGGCCATTCCCAGGTCAAAACTGGAACCGCTCTTTTTCATGTCTCCGGGGGCGAGGTTGATGATGACCTTGTATTGGGGAAAATCAAACCCAGAATTGATGATGGCCGCCTCAATGCGTTCCTTTGCTTCTTTTATAGCCTGGTCACCCAGACCGATGATGCTGACGCCACTGATGCCATGCAGGAGTTCTGTTTCGATTCTGACAACCCGTCCGTCTATTCCAACGACTGTAAAGCTGTAGACTGATTGAGCCACTGCGGGTCCCTCCTCATTAGCATTTTCTGAACCGCAGAGCCTGTCAGATTGATATTCTTTCCGATTTCTTCAAAATTATAATGCTCCCGATACCCCAGCTTGATATAATTGATTTTGTAGCGCGTCAGCTGCGGCGCTTTGGAACGATTCTTGATCATCAAATAGGTTCTATTGTCAGGACACACCTCGAGCAAAATATCATCGAGACTCTTCCCCTGATATTGGATGGCGACATAGGCTTCAAACATTTTTTTGATTTCAATTTCCACTTCTTCCATGGGTTCAAAACCATCCATCAACTCGCAGTATTTGGTGATGGCGGTGTGCCGATCGGTTGAAATCAGATTTAAAATATTATGGATGCTGACCTCGTGGTCATTGTTCTCCCGATAATCGCGATCACTGCTGTACAGATAGTCCGAAGTATTTTCGACGATTTTTGCCTTGGTCGGATTATGGTGGATATAGTACACCAGTTTCAGCAGATAGCTTTTCTCCTTGACCAACTTGCTGAAATACCTCTCGCCGAAGTTGACCCCCGTCCTGTTTTCAACGGCATTGTAGTATTTGCTGTACCGGTTGTTGACGCGATGCATGATCTTGCTGAGGCGTTCATTCATGGTCTGGATGATCAAATGATAGTGATTGTCCATCACGACATAGGCCAACAACCTGAAATCACTGTCTTTTTTCACCTCCATCAGGATTTCCATGAACTTCATTTTGTGACGATCTTCCCTGAAAATATAGTTCCGATTATTTCCCCTTTGAATCACATGATAAATAGCGCCATAAAATTCTACTCTAGGTTTTCTTCCCATACTGACCTCCTTTACCCGGCCAGTATATCACCGATGCTGCATACCGTCGTGAATTTGGTGTATTTTTCCATTTTGCTTTATCGTTTTTTTCCAGAAGGCCCTCGAATGTCCGTTCCCACCTGTATTTGATAGTCTAAAGGTGGTCCATTTTCATATGAATAATCAGTTGAAAATTGGTCCAAATTATCAAATTCAACTCAACTTACTCATCTTCTCCCCGATGCACCACATTCATAGCATCCACCCAATCTTCCTCAATATACACCATGCCATTGCGGCCTTCCACCTTGCGGTTGGGACCAGTCTTGTACAATTTACAGCTTAACGGCCCATAACAAAAGGTCTCGAACCGATATTTCCTACGACCTCTTGGGTTCCAGTTATCTACGATGATCTCAGCAGACATCCTAGCTCCCCACATACAGCTGCTGCACTTCGTATCATAGGTCCTGGCCGAGAGTCTGCGGTGTCCTCTCTCTCTGTACACCTCCAGTTCAGGCGGCACCAGTTCCCAGGGTTCTGAATCATTGGAAATACTCCCCCGTGAAATGACTTTCAGTTTTGAGACTTTGTAATATTCAGTAGGTTCAGCGTCAGGATCCGGCACTGGAACGCATTCTCCGGAGATCACATCGTTTACTTTGAATTGATGTCTGGCGTGAGCTGCTTTACCGATACCGAT
>JAGYOH010000015.1 GCA_018399635.1 Clostridia bacterium | reverse complement strand
AATAAAAGGCCCTATTGAATTATTCTTCAATAGAGCCTTTTATAGGTTGATCAAGCCGATGTCACTTTCCATTTTTCCTCCTAATAGGCGGTTACGTCTCTGAGTGCTCCTGCGCCGAAATGGTTGACATTCTGGGGTGCGGTCTGAGGCTTGCTGCTGCTTTTCTGGGCCTTGTTCTTCATGGGTGGGCCCCCTTTCTTTTCCTTGAATTTTCAGGGTTCTTCCCCTAAATTAGATTGAGTATAACAGATGCGAAATCCAGATACAAGGGCTTTTTTCAAAAAAGTCAGAAAATTCTAATAACTACACAATTTGTGTAAATGTGATAGAATAACCTTGGTGATGTGATGAAAAAGTTTACGGTGATAACCCTGCTGGCGGTCCTGGTTTTCAGCGGTTATCTGATTCAGAATTCGAAGGTCAACAAGATCAAAATCATCTACCAGGATGAATTCGTCATCGTGGATGAACAGCTGGAGCTCATTTCCCTGGGATATGAAAACCATCCCCTGGAGACGCAGTACCGCATCCATGTGGATTATGTGTACAAGAGGGATCAGGTTTTCGACCTTTATATCGACATTGAAAAGGAACTGATGTACTTCATCGATGGTCGGGGAAAGGCCTACACCTTCAAGGAGACCAGCAAAAGAGAGATTCTTTCCATGGATGTCTTCAACACCATGTATCCCAGGTCCAAGGGGCCCTCGGTGACCTTCATGGTGGGAGATGAAGCGGTGGCCATTGAACCCAGGGAGCTCAACTGGAACTACCGCAAGCTCAATGAGGCCTATGAAAACGTCACCCTGTCCGGCGCCCATCAGACGCCCGGAATCCGCCTGCCCTACGAGATGGATCTGGACATCTATTTTGATGAACAGCCCCAGGAAATTCTGGTCACCAACGAGGCGGGCTATGCCGAGATTCTGGACATGGAGGCCCTCAAGGTTCAAAAGACCGAGGAGGAAATCCTCTACACCATCAAGGGCATGTGGCACGGGGAGGAGTTTTTCGGCGAGGTTGCCTACGAGGTCTATCTCTCCATGGACATGCCGGTCGTGATCACCCATGAAGACGAGAGGATCAGGCCGGGGGATTTCGTGACCCTCGAGATTCACAATCTGGAAGCGGATGAAACCCTGACCTTCCATCAGGATCTGGTGAACAAGATCGAGGTGCATCGTCTCGAGGACCGCGCCTTTGCCATTGTCCCCATCAGTTACTGGACGCAGCCGGGAACCTATGACTTTGAAGTGGAAAGCGACCATCTGGGCCTGCCCTTTGTTTTTGAACTGGAGGTGGAGGCCAGGGAGTTCGGGGTTCAATATCTGACCATCGACGAAGAGGTGGCCGAGGAAACCCGCAATGACGAGGCCTATGAGGAATTTGACCGGTACATGGAGCCTGCCCGGCAGGTCTCCAGTGAAACCCCCTATTTCAGCGATGTCTTCCTTCAGCCCGTCGAGGGCAGGATATCCACCGAGTTCGGGGTTTACCGCTACGTCAACGGGTCCCTGACCTCCTACCGTCATTCCGGTATCGACATCGCCATCAGCCAGGGGACCCCCATACTGGCCGGCAATACCGGCAGGGTCACCCTGTCAAGATCCTTGATTCTTACGGGAAACACCATTGTCATGGATCATGGACTGGGAATTTTCAGCGTTTACTACCACCTGGACCAGTTGATGGTGGAGGAGGGGGACAAGGTGCTGAGGGGTGAAATGATCGGCACCGTCGGCTCCACCGGTTTTTCAACGGGGCCCCATCTCCACTGGATGATCACCCACTATACCACGAATCTGGACCCCTTCCTGTTTTTAGAAAAGCCGGTTTTCTGAGCAGGAAGCCCAGGTCAGGCCCATGCCGGAAATCGATGAGTTGATTTCCGGTTTTTTTTCTGGGTATTTCCATATACAAGAACATGATTTGGCAATAATAAATTAAATGCAAAAAAACCTTTACAAAAGCCGTCTTATCCTGTAATATTTTAAATAACAGAATACGATTCGGCATTACAAAACTTATTTTTTCACCTTTCAAGAGAACATAGTTTGGCAATGCTGAAAAACTGTTGAGTCGAGATGCAAAACACTGAGGAGGGTAAAAAAATGAAAAAAAGTTTAAGAGTGGTTGGTCTGATGCTGGTCATGGTCCTGCTTTTCACGGCCTGTGCCAGCACCCCTGAGCCTGCGGCATCAGATGGCGGCGCCGGGTCGGACACCCAGGAACCCATCGTGATGAAACTCGGTCACATTGCGGCCCCCGATACGGCCTACGACAATTTTGCTCATGAGTTCAAGAGACTGGTGGAGGAGCGGTCAGGCGGCAAATACGAGATTGACATCTATCCCGCCGGACAACTGGGGGTTGACCGAGAGCTCATGGAGTCCCTGCAGGTCGGCAACGTTGAACTGACCATCATCACCGCCTCGGACATCAACCAGTTCGTACCGGCCGCCGCAGTACAGGATCTTCCCTACCTGTTCCTGGACTGGGAACATGTTGAAAAGTTCCTGGCCTCGGACCTTTCCAAGGAATTCTACGCCCTGTCAGATGAAGTCGGCATGACCACGCTGTCCTTCATGCCCCGGGGATTCAGACATCTCACCAGCAACGTCAAGCCCGTCTACAGCCCGGCGGATCTGGAAAACTTGAAAATCCGGGTGGCTGAAAGTGAAATCTACATCGACACCTTCAAAGCCCTGGGAGCCAACACCCAGGCCATGGCATGGAGCGAGGTGTTCACCGCCCTGCAGCAGGGGACTATCGACGCCCATGAAAACACCATCGTCACCACCCGTGACTACAAGATCAACGAAGTCCAGAAGTATGTCTCGGAAACAGGTCATTTCTTTGCCTTTGCCGCCCTGCAGATGAACAAGGACCTGCTGGAGGGGATGAGCGCCGAGGACCAGGACTTGTTCAGGACGGCGGGTCTGGATGCCGCCGTGGCCTTGGGCAAGGTTCAGAAGGATGATGAAGCCAAGGCCAAGGCCGAACTGGAATCCCTGGGCATGGAATTCAATGCCGTGAATGATCCAAAGGAATTCGAAGCCCTGGTCACCCCGGTCTATGACAAGTTCCTTGAGGACAACGACGGCTATTTCCTGGAAGCGATCAAAGCACTATATTAAGGGGCAGACAGATGAAAGGGGTGATTTCACCCCTTTTAATCTCATAATGTGTAAAAGGAGATTATTTATGGACACTTTGAACAAAATCAGTGATGGCGTCACCAAGGTCAGCGGTTGGTTTCTAGTCTTCGCCTTCGCCTTGATGAGTGTGACCTATTTTGCCCAAGTGGTTCTAAGGTATGTGTTTCAGTCAGGCATCCACTGGACCGAGGAACTGACACGATATACCAATATCGCCCTGGTCATGGTGGGCTCTGCGGTGCTCGCCAGAAAGAACAAGCATATCAACGTCAGCGCCATGGAGGTGATGATTTCACCGAAATTGAAAAAATGGCTCATCATTTTGCAGCAGTTGCTCACAGCGACATTTTTTGGAATCACCATCTTCATCGGCTTTGACATGATGGCCCTGGCGGGGACCCAGGTCTCCACCAACATGCGGATGCCCATGTACCTGGTCTACGGGATTTTCCCCGTGGCCTTTACGATTCTGGTGTTTCAGACCCTGGTTTTCATTCTCAATGTCATTTTCGATCGGGAGGCGGTATAAATGGGAGCTCTGCTATTCACAAGCGCTTTGGGACTGCTGGTCATCGGGGCCCCCATCGTCGTGGCCCTGGGGTTGTCCTCTCTGATTTTCATGTTCGCCAATGACATCAAGACCGTCGTGGTCATCCAGAAGCTTTTCGCCGGCATTGATTCAGCCGCCCTGCTGGCTGTTCCCTTTTTCATCCTTGCCGGGGATTTGATGAACCGGGGCGGAATCGCCAAGAGAATCGTCAACATGGCCAGGATCATGGTGGGGAATATTCATGGAGGCATGGGGGTGGTGGCCATCATCGCCAGCATGTTTTTTGCAGCCATATCAGGAAGCGCCATTGCCACCGCCGCCGCCATCGGCAGTGTCATGACGGCCGGGATGCTCAGAGCCGGCTATTCAAAAGGTTTCAGTGCGACGGTCATAGCCGCTTCAAGTCCCATCGGCATCATCATTCCGCCAAGCATCGCCTTCATCATCTATGCCGTCCTGGCCAAGGTGTCTGTGGCGGATCTTTACAAGGTGGGCCTGCCGGCCGGATTCATCGTCGGCGCCGCCCTGGTGATTCCCACGGTTCTGATTGCCAAAAAAAGAAATTACAAAGCACAGCAGGCCTTGATTGAAAGCGGCCAAGTCGTGCTGGAGGGCAATGTCGAAGCCCTGGAAGAAAGCAAGCTGAGGGGACTCAAATATGTGGTCGATTCACTGTGGGCCCTGGGTACGCCGGTCATCATCGTGGGGGGTGTCTTTGCCGGGATCTTTACTCCGACGGAATCTGCCGTCATCGCAGTGGTCTACTCGGTTTTTATCGGCATCTATATCTACAGGGAAATGAAATGGCGGGACCTGCCTGGCATTTTTCTAGGTTCGGCCTTATCAACGGCGGCCATCATGATCATCATGGCGTCGGCGGCTCTCTTCACCTGGGTCATGGTCTATGTCAAGATTCCCCAGACCATACTGGCTTCAGTACTGGACCTCACCGACAGCAGGATTCTCATCCTTCTGGCCTTGAATATCGTGGTGTTGATTGCCGGCATGTTCATGGAATCCGCGTCAATCCAGTATATCCTGGTACCCATCGCCCTGCCCATCGCCTTGACACTGGGGGTGGATCCGGTCCACTTCGGCATCATCCTGGCCACCAACCTGGCCATCGGCATGATGACCCCTCCCTTCGGCATCACCCTCTTCACTTCCGCCAGGGTCTTTGATGTGGGAATCCAGGACATCACCAGGGAAACCGTTCCCTTTTTGATTGCCTTGATCGCTGCCTTGATGATTATCACTTTCATACCCCAGACGGTCATGTGGATCGTTTAGAATTTAAGGAGGACAGTATGACGACAAAACCAGAAATTGCAAAAACCATCAAAACCGGTCATTACCACACCAACTACCATGACGAAGGAGAGGGTTTTCCCGTACTCTTGATTCATGGTTCGGGACCCGGTGTCACCGCCTGGGCCAACTGGCGGCTGGTGATTCCGGAACTGGCTCAAAAAAGAAGAGTGCTGGCCCCGGACATGGTGGGTTTCGGTTATACGGACCGACCCGAAGGGCTTACCCTGGACATGCACACCTGGGTGAAGCAGACCGTGGATTTCATGGACGCCATGGCGATTGACAAAGCGGATATCGTCGGCAATTCCTTTGGTGGCGCCCTGGCCCTGGCCATGGCCATCAACTATCCTGAGCGCGTCAGAAAACTGGTTCTCATGGGTTCCATGGGAGTTGATTTCGAAATCACCCAGGGACTCGACGATGTCTGGGGTTACGAGCCGTCGGTGGAGAACATGAAACGCATGCTGAGTCTTTTTGTCTCCAACAAGGACATCGTCACCGACGATCTGGCAAAAATGCGATACGATGCCAGTGTTGAACCGGGATTCCAGGAATCCTTCTCTTCCATGTTCCCGGCGCCCCGTCAGCAGTGGGTGGCCTTCATGGCTCAAAAAGACGAGGACCTTGAGCGGATCGACCATGACACCCTGATCATCCACGGGCGGGATGATGTGGTCATTCCCATGGAAACCTCCCTCAAACTGTTATCTAAAATCAGCAATTCTCAACTCCACGTCTTCGGTCACTGCGGTCACTGGACCCAGATTGAGCAGAACAAGCCCTTCAACAAGATCGTTGATGAGTTCTTGGCCTAGCCTGTCTGCAGCGGGGGGGACTTCCCTGTAAAAAAAAACCGGTGCCGCCATTGGCCACCGGCCGAAGCGTCGGCGGGTGCGGTTCTTCGGACACTCATTCGGAGTCCGGGGAATGAAGGTCACGATGGCAAGGAGAGTCCACTGACTTTTGCCGGCGGTTGAAGTATGAACTTGTGATTGGCTCTGTTTGTGATAGAATTAAAATAAAAAAGAGGTACTTCAATGGGAAATTTTGGTAGAGTCCAATCAATTGAGCGTGCGGTCAAGGTTTTGAACTGCTTTTCAGACAGAAATTCCGAACTCAAGCTCACGGAAATCGCAGAGCATCTCGACATCAACAAGAGCACCCTTCACGGGATCATCACCACCATGAAGGATGCGGGTCTCATCGATCAAAACAAGGAAAATCAGAAATACCGGCTGGGTCTCAAACTGGTGGAGCTGGGGAGTCTGGTGCTGAAGAACATCGACATCAGAGAAGTGGCGAAACCGGTCCTCCTGGCACTCTGTGAGGAGGTCAATGAGACCATCCATCTGGGGGTTCTGGAAGGCAAGGAAATCATCTATATCGACAAGGTTGAATCCAACCAGTCCCTGAGGATGTTCACCACCATCGGCACGAGATATCATGCCTATTGTACGGCGATCGGCAAGTCGATTCTCGCCTACAAACCCCTTGAAGTCCTGGAGAATCACATTCCCCGGACGCCTGAAAAACATACGGCACACACGAAAAACGATCCCCGTGAAATCCTTGAGGAGCTCAGACTGGTCAGGGAAAGGGGTTACGCCCTGGACCTTGAAGAAAACGTGATCGGTCTCAACTGCGTGGGGGCGCCGATTTTCAACCATGAAAACAAGGTGGAATACTCCATCAGTGTTTCCGGTCCCGTGGATCGGATGGACGATGAGCGCATGGCCATGCTGAGCCTGAAAATGAAGGATGCGGCTCTGGAAATATCAAAACGCATCGGTTATCTAAGATAAAAATTGCAGACAATAGTCTGCAATTTGAGGGATATTTGACAGAACGATATTTGGCAATGATGAAAAAATTGGTGAACCCGGTCAGGGGAGAGGAAATTTGAAAAGGGGTGTCGCAATGGATTTGAAAACAATCAGCGAAAAACTGTATGAAGCGCAACACACGAAGGTGGCAGTGGAACCGGTAATCGTCATGGGGGAATCCCTCACCCTGGAGGATGCCTACGGGATTCAACTCAACAATGTCAATCGACAGCTTGAGGAAGGAAAACGCATCATCGGGAAAAAAATCGGACTGACTTCGCTGGCGATGCAGACCATGCTCGGAGTGGACCAGCCTGACTATGGCCACCTGTTCGACGACATGCGGATCGAAGGCGGTGTGATCCGCCGCAGTGCCCTGCTGCAGCCCAAGGTGGAGGCGGAAATCGCCTTCGTTTTGAAGGAGGATTTGATGGGTCCCGGAGTGACGGTGGCGGACGTGATGAAGGCGACTGACCATGTTCTGGCCTCTTTTGAAATCGTTGACAGTCGGATTCGGGACTGGAAAATCGGACTCATCGATACGGTATCCGACAACGCCTCCTCGGGACTTTTTCTGCTTGGCGACAAGCAGGTGAAGCCTGGGGATATCGATTTGAAGAAAATCGAGATGTCCTTGTACAAAAATGGCGAATTCGTCAATGCAGGCAGAGGCGATGCCGCTCTTGGAGATCCGGCTTATTGTGTGGCCTGGCTGGCCAACAAGATGAGTGAATTCGGTGTGGCCCTGAAAAAGGATGAGGTCATTCTGTCCGGGGCGCTTTCTGCGGCCATCACCGCTGAAGCGGGAGACCGCTTCAGAGCTGACTTTACTGAACTTGGCACGGTTGAGGTGAAATTCATCTGATCTGCAGCCATCATTACGAGAAAAAGGTGAAAACATATGGAAAAAATAAAAGCGGCAATCATCGGGCCCGGAAATATCGGGACGGACCTGCTCATCAAACTGAGCAGAAGTGACTATATCGAAGTCGATTACGTAGTAGGAAGACAGGAGTCCAAGGGCATCGCCATTGCGAGAGAACGGGGCATCGAGGCTACGGTCAACGGAATCGATGACTTGATGAAGCGGGAGGGAATCCAGATCTGTTTTGATTCCACCGGGGCCAGACCCCACGCCCTCCATGCGCCCATGCTCAAGGAAAAGGGGATTTTCACCCTGGACCTGACCCCGGCGGCCATCGGCCCCTATGTGGTACCGGCTGTCAATCTCAGCGACAGGCTGATAGACCAGGAGGACAACCTCAACATGGTCACCTGTGGCGGACAGGCCACGGTTCCCATCGTGGCCGCCATCAACGAGGCGGCGGACGTGGCATACGCCGAGGTCATCTCCTCGGTCAGTTCCAAAAGCGCCGGTCCGGGAACCCGCCAGAACATTGATGAGTTCACCGAGACCACAAGAATGGCCCTGGAGAAGGTGGGAGGAGCAGACAAAGCCAAGGTCATCATCGTGCTCAACCCTGCCGAACCTCCGATTTTCATGCGCAATACCATTTATGCCAAGGTCAAAAATCCGGACATTGAAAAGATTCGCGCCTCTGTGGATGCCATGCTGGAAAAAATCAAGGAATATGTGCCGGGCTACACCTATCTGCTGGAGCCCATCATCAAGGACGACATCGTTACCGTGATGATCCAAGTGGAGGGCCTGGGGGATTATCTGCCGATTTATGCGGGAAATCTCGATATCATCAACAGCGCGGCGGTCGCCGTCGCAGAAAAATATGCTAAAAAATTATTGGGGGTGAAATCATGAGAAGGGTGATCATGACCGATACCACCTTGAGAGACGGCAGCCATTCGGTCTCCCATAAGTTCACCTTGGAGGAGATGAAGTCCGTGGCCAGGGCCCTCGAGGATGCCGGTGTGGATATCATTGAAATCGGCCATGGAGACGGACTCACCGGCAGTTCCATCAATTACGGTTTCGGCCTTCATACCGACTTTGAATACATCGAAGCCGTGGCCTCGGTGCTGACGAAGTCCAGGCTGGCGGTGCTGCTGATTCCCGGAATCGGCCTCATTGAACATTTAGAGAAGGCCCAGGCCCTCGGGGCGCAGATCGTCCGGGTGGCCACCCATGTCACTGAAGCGGATGTGGCGGAGCAGCATATCAAGGCGGCGAAAGCAATGGGGATGTTTACGGTGGGTTTCTTGATGATGGCCCATATGGCCTCGAAGGAGGTCATCCTCGAAGAGGCGAAAAAAATGGCCTCCTACGGGGCTGACGTGGTCTATATGACGGATTCTTCCGGAGCCATGCTGCCCAATGAAGTTTTTGAAAAAATCAGTTACCTCAAGGCCAATCTGGACATCCCCATCGGCCATCACTCCCACAACAATCTCGGGGTGGCCGTGGCCAACAGTTTGAAGGCCTATGAGGCGGGTGCGGACTACCTGGACGGGTCTCTGATTGGCTTTGGTGCGGGAGCGGGCAACACCCCCACGGAAATGCTTGCCGCCGCCCTGGACAAGAGCGGCGTTCCCACCAATGTGGATTTGTACAAGATCATCGATGCCGGCGACAAGGTGCTCAAGCCCATTGTCGAGGCCAGAGGCTCCGAATTGCCGCGATTCAACTCAGACTCACTCATCATCGGATATGCCGGTGTGTACTCCAGTTTCATGCTCCACGCCAAAAGGGCCTCTGAACGCTTCGGCGTGGATACCCGGGACATCATCATTGAACTGGGCAAGAGAAAGGCCGTAGGCGGCCAGGAAGACTGGATCATTGAAGTGGCCCACAACCTTGCCAGAGACCAGGGCAAGATCTGAAGCGTCCCCCCTATAAGGAATCTCCTTTTGCAACTTTCGAGGAGACCTGTTCAAGCCCTTCCGAAAATTCTCGGAAGGGCTTTTTTAGGAGGAGGTTTCCTTGATAATCAGACTTTTTTGATGAGGGCTGTTTCCCTTTGAGAGGCTTTCAGGATGAAGGTGTCAAAGACGTGAAGACCGATGAAGCGGTAGCCTTCGTCGATTTTCTTGTTGGCGGCCTCCGCCGAGGTGACGAAGGTGCCGGCGATCTTGCCGTACTTCTGACAGAGGGCCACGATGCCTTCGGAGATTTCCTGCAGCCGGGGGTTGGTCATGTCACCCGGGGTCCCCAGGGACTGGGACATGTCGAAGGGACCCAGGAAAATGACGTCGATTCCCTCGATTTGAATGATTTCCTCGAGATGGTCATAACCCGTCAGGTTTTCGATGTGGATGCTGACCAGGGTGTCCCGATTGGCCTCCTTGAAGTAGGCCATGGGGTCCTTGTCACCGTAGGCGGCGCTTCTCGGCATGGCGATGCCCCTTTCTCCCAGGGGGAAGTACTTGGCCCCCTTGAGGGCTCTGAGGGCGTCCTCCACCGTGTTGACCTGGGGGACCTGGACGCCGTGGGCACCGACATCGAGGGCCCTGGTGACGAGGGGGGGACTGTTCTCGGTGACCCGGGTGATGGCCCCCATGCCGTGGAGCTCGGCGGCCCGTATCAGATCCTTGGTCTGGTGAATGGCCAGGTCCCCGTGCTCGGCGTCGATGACCACGAAATCAAAGCCCCCCAGGGCGATGATTTCAATCAGATCGGGGGAGGGGTTGGTGACAAAGGTGCCGATGGCCACTTCTCCGGCCATGAGACGTTTTTTCAGTGTGCTTTTCATAAAAGCCTCCTATTAGTCTGTTTTTTCTATTATATCATCAACGTAACTGTTAAAATAGGAAAGAGGTGGCAGATGCTATGATAAATCGCTGTGAGTGGTGCCTGAAGGACCCCCTTTACATGGCCTATCATGATGAGGAGTGGGGCACAGAACCGGTGGATGAGAACCGGTATTTTGAATTTTTAGTGCTGGAATCCGCCCAGGCGGGCCTGAGCTGGCTCACCATCCTGAAAAAAAGAGAAAACTACCGAAGGGCTTACCGGGGCTTCGACCCCGGCCAGGTCAGTGCCTTTGACCAGGAGGATGTCAGGCGGTTGATGGCGGATGCCGGCATTGTCAGGAATTTGAGAAAGATCGAGGCGTCCATTGCCATGGCCGGGATTTTTCTGGCAATCCAGCAGGAGTTCGGGGGGTTCAGAAACTATCTGCTGACCTTTACAGAGGGCCGAATCATCCGCAACCATCCCCGGAAGACTCAAGAAATTCCCCCCCAGACTCAAATCAGTCGGCGGTTCAGTGCGGACATGAAAAAAAGAGGGGCCGGTTTCTTTGGTCCGGTGATCGCCTACAGTTATCTTCAGGCCGTCGGTATCGTCGATGACCATGTCGTCGACTGCTTCAGACATCGAAAGGAGAGTAATCAAGAATGATATACATACTGGTATTAGGGGCGGGGGTCCTTGCTGGATTCATCAACACCCTGGCAGGGGGAGGCTCTCTGATCACCCTGCCGCTTCTGATCTTCATGGGACTGCCCTCTGCCACGGCCAACGGGACCAATCGCGTGGCCCTGCTGGCCCAAAACATCATGGGGACCATGACCTTCAAAAAAAAGGGGATCTTTTATCCGAAACTGCTGCTGTGGCTAGGCATTCCCGCCACCATCGGATCTGTGGTGGGGTCCAATCTGGCCATCAACCTCTCCGACGATGTATTCAACCGGATTCTCGGGGTGATCATGGTGGTGGTGCTCATTCTGATCGTCACCGAGCCCCAGAAGCGCTGGATGAAAAACACGGTGAGGGAGGAACTGGGGGGCAGAACCAAGGTCATCGGACCGATCGTGTTTTTTTTCGTGGGCCTCTACGGCGGCTTCATCCAGGCGGGAATCGGCTTCATCATGATCCTGGCCCTGAGCATGCTGACGGGACTCTCCCTGGTCCAGGTCAACAGCATCAAGGTGGGGATCATTGCCATGTATACCTCTGTGGCCCTGGTGGTCTTCATCATGGGTGGCCACGTGCAGCTCTTCCTTGGCCTGTTTCTGGCCGTGGGCAATTCCCTGGGGGCCTTCCTGGGATCCCATTTCGCCATGGCCAAGGGGGAAAAAGCCGTTCGTCTGGTGATCGCCCTGGCCATGTTCGTCATGGCGGGGAAACTCTTCGGCTGGTGGTTGTAAAAATGGCTTGATTTTTTGGAAAAAAAGCATAAAATCTACTTGTTGCATTTGAAATTTCTAGAAAGAAGGCGCCGAATTGTCCATTTTACGACCTAAAATCATGACCACCCTGAAGGGCTACACCCGTGAGCAGTTCATCAAGGATTTCATCGCCGGCATCATTGTCGCCATTGTGGCCCTGCCTCTGTCCATCGCTTTGGGGATCGCCTCCGGGGTGACCCCGGAAAAGGGGATCCATACCGCCATCATCGCTGGATTTTTAATCTCTCTTCTGGGGGGAAGCCGGGTGCAGATCGGCGGACCCACCGGCGCCTTCATGGTAATCGTCTACGGCATCGTCCTGGAGTTCGGCATCGAAGGCCTGATGATCGCCACCGTCATGGCGGGCGTCATCTTGATTCTCATGGGTCTGTTCAAAATGGGGGGGATCATCAAATTCATTCCCTATCCCATCACCCGGGGCTTTACCACGGGAATCGGGCTCGTGATTTTCACCAGCCAGATCAATGATTTTCTCGGCATGAATCTCAAGAACATGCCGGTGGATTTCATCGGGAAATGGCTTTTGATCGTCCGGAACTTCGACGCCGTGGATGGGAACACGGTCCTGGTCGGCCTGGTGTCCCTGGGAATCATGGTTTTCTGGCCCAGGATATCCACAAAAATTCCAGGAGCCCTGATCGCCATCGTCATCACCTCTATCGGGGTCAAGGTCCTTGGCCTGCCCGTCGAGACCATCGGCGACCGTTTTGGTGAAATTTCTTCGGCCCTTCCCACCTTCAGCTTTCCGAAAACCGACTTGACCACGGTTCGGATGCTGCTGTTGCCGGCCTTCACCATCGCCATCCTGGGGGCGATCGAATCCCTCCTGTCGGCGGTGGTTTCAGACGGCATGCTCGGGACCAGGCACCGGTCCAACATGGAGCTTGTCGCCCAGGGAACTGCCAACATCGCCTCAGGGCTTTTCGGAGGCATCCCCGCCACCGGTGCCATTGCCAGAACCGTGACCAACATCAACAACGGCGGCAGAACCCCGGTGGCAGGAATCGTCCACGCCCTGACCCTGCTGGTGATACTCATCTTCTTCATGCCCCTGGCAAAGCTGATTCCCATGACAGCCCTGGCGGCGGTGCTCTTTTTGGTCGCCTACAACATGAGCGCCCTCAGTGAAATGGTGGAACTCTTCAAATCTCCGAAATCGGATATTCTGATTCTTTGGGTCACCTTTGTCCTCACGGTGGTGGTGGATCTGGTCAAGGCCATCGAGGTGGGGATGATTCTTTCCTCCCTTCTTTTCATGAAAAGGATGGCCTCAACCACGGATATAAAGCTCATCACCGCCGATGCGGGGGAGGAGGACGAAGAGGAACGCCACGCCATGGATGGCTTTCCAAGCACCAGGGAGATTCAAGTCTACCAGATCAACGGCCCCTTGTTTTTCGGTGCGGCGGACCGGTTCATCGATGTGCTGGGCAAGGTCCACCAGAAGGCCAGGGTCATACTGCTTAGAATGCGGTATGTCAGCAATCTCGACATCACGGCGGTCCTGGCCCTCAAGCGGTTTGTGGGGATCTGCGAGCACCGGGGGATCATCCTGCTGATTTCCGGAATCCAGCCCCAGCCCCTGGAGGTCCTCAAAAAAACCCGGCTCATCGAATTGATCGGGGAGGACAGGATTTTCTCTCAGATGGAGGAAGCCCTGGCCTATGCCAATGAGGTCATCAAGAGGGAACACCATGGTTGAAATCAGAAAAGCGACCCTGGCGGATCTGGACTTCATTCTAGCCCTGGAAGTTTCGAATTTCCTCCCCCCCTTGAGGTCCTCGAAGCGCTCTTTGAAGCACAGTATTCTGAGTCCCCACCAGCAGGTCCATGTGGCATTTTCTGAGGGAGTCCCTCTCGGGGCGATGATTCTGAGGATACACAAGACTACCTTGAGGATTTTTTCCATCGCCGTAGAGAAGAACCATGAGGGGAGAGGCCTCGGGAGGGCCATGGTGGACAAGGCGCGTCAAATCGCTATCAAGGCCGGTTGCAGGAGAATGACCCTTGAAGCCGATGCCGCCAATGACAAACTGATCAACTGGTATGAATTCCTGGGATTCACGGTTTTAGAGAAACTCCCGGACTACTATGGAAAGACTCTTCACGCCTACAGAATGCTCCAGGAGATTCAGGTCCAAGTGCCCTGGACCAAGCCCTCCAGAATCAAGAATTATCTGGTGACCGACCAGATGGATTCATGGCTCGAAGGCCTTGAAGGGGTTGAAAAGATTACGGCCATGGATTTCATCACGGACCCCCGCTACCAGAGGATGAAAAATGCGAGGATTTTCAATTTCTGCAGTTCCTATGAGTATCAGACCCTGGGCTATTACGTGTCACTCCTGGCCTCGGCCAGGAATTTCCGGGTCATCCCCAATGTCATCACCATGGAGGATTTCACCCACCAGGAAATTGTCAACAGCCTTCTGGATGAAGAGTGGGAACTGGTTCAGACGACTTTGAATGCTCTGGAGGATGACAACTACCGTTTGAAGATTTTCTTCGGGCATACCCTAGAGCGGGGGATGGGCCGGCTGGCCAGGGAAATGTACCGCTTGTTTGAATCGCCGCTGCTGGTCCTGGATTTCATCAAACAGGAGGGTGAATGGCAGTTGAAACAGGCGAAGCCCCTGCCCTATCACGATCTCACAGAGGAAGAACTCGGTAGAATCGAGGGCTTTGCCAGGGCGTATTTTTTGCAGAAGCGGTTTTCGAAGGGTCAGTTGACCAACTACCGCTATGATCTGGCCATCCTGGTAGACCCGGAAGAAATCAATCCCCCCTCCGATTCCCAGGCTCTGGCGAAATTTGAAAAGGCGGCTAATCGGATCGGATTCTATACTGAGATCATCACGAAAAAGGACTTTTCCAGAATTCCGGAGTTTGACGCGCTTTTCATCCGCACCACCACCAACGTGAAGGACTATACCTATCAGTTTTCCAGATTCGCCTATGCCCAGGGGCTGGTGGTCATTGATGATCCCTGGTCCATTTCCCAGTGCTCCAACAAACTCTTTCTTCAGGAAAGAATGGCCAGGGGACGCATTCCCACCCCCCGGGGAAGGGTCTTCTTCAAGGGGATGGAGAGGCAGGGAGACCGCCAGTTCCCCATGGTGGTCAAGCAGCCGGACAGCGCCTTTTCCAGGGGGGTCCACAAGGTGAAGAATGAAGAGGAACTGCAAGGGATTCTGGACGGACTCTTTGAACAATCCGATCTGATCATCGGCCAGGAGTTTCTTCCCTCTGAATACGACTGGCGCATCGGCGTCCTCGACAAGGAACCCCTCTATGCCTGCCGTTACTACATGGCCAAGGATCATTGGCAGATCGTCAACTATCAGGCTGAAAAGGACACTGAGCTTTGGGGGAGGACAGAAACCCTGCCCCTTGACCAGGTGCCCCGGAAGGTGGTGGAGACCGCCGTGGCTGCCGCCAGTCTCATCGGCGACGGTCTGTACGGGGTGGATTTCAAGGAATACGGGTCAAGGGTCTATGTGATTGAGATCAATGACAATCCCAACATTGATTCGGGAATCGAGGATCTGGTGCTGAAGGAGGAACTGTACCATAAAATCATGGCCGCCTTCATGAAGCGGCTTAAAAAAGAACGCAGTGAAAAAAGATGGGTTTCCAACTGATGGGGGAAAGGGGTTTTATGAAACGTGTCATTGTTCTGATTGTCTTGATGCTTTGGATATCGATGCCGGGAAGCCTTGGTCTGGCGGACCGGGAGGGAATGAACCGGGAGCATATCCTTTTGATGAATCGAAAATACAACAGTGCCCGGCTGATTTTTGCCGGGGACCTCATGATGCACATGCCCACGGTGAACAGCGTGCTTTATCAGGAGGGAGGTGATTTCAGCCGGATTTTCCAGCCTGTGACCTCCTATCTCAGGGGGGCTGATTTTTCCTTGGTCAATCTAGAAACCACCCTGACCAGGGGAGGGGACTATTCGGGCTATCCGAGGTTCAGGTCGCCGGTTGCTCTGGCAAGGGGGATCAAGGATTCTTTTTTTGACGGAGTGGTGACCGCCAACAATCACGCCTACGATGACAGGGATGAAGGGGTGGTCGCCACCCTCGATGCCCTTGAGGAGGCCGGACTCGTCCATACCGGGACCTTCAGGAGCCCGGAGGAGTCAGAGCCCCTCATGATCAGAATCAACCGTGTCAGCCTGGGAATCACCAACATGACCTATGGCATCAACGGTATGGGGCCGGTGGACCGGACTGCGGTGAATCTCATCAGTGAGGACCTGCTCAGAAGGGACCACGAGACCATGGTGAGCCGGGGCAGCGATGTTGAAGTGGTATTTTTTCACTGGGGCAGTGAATATCAATTCGAGCCGGACAGTACCCAGCGGCATCTGCAGGCGGTGGCCAGGGAGATCGGCTACGATCTGATCATCGGATCACACCCCCATGTGGTCCAACCCGTCCTGGTGGAAGAAGAGAGCCTCACCGTCTACTCGCTGGGGAATTTCGTATCCAACCAGCGGGACGGCTTCAAGGACCTGGGAATGATGGTGGACGTCACCCTTGAAAAAACCCCTGATGGCATCGTTTTCAGAAATGTCGACCTGATTCCCACCTGGGTCAACCAGCGGGACGCGGGGGTGTACAACTACCGCGTCATCGCTCTCAGGGGGGATTTGAGGGCTCATGAATTCATCGATGAAGGGGAAATGGACCACATTGAAAAGCTTCTGACAAAGTTCCGGTCCCTGATGCCCTAGGATTTTCAGAGTGGCGAAAACGAAAAAAATCTCGATGGTTCTCATCGAGATTTTTGTGCTTTAATCGAGTTTGACGGCGGTGCCGTAGACCAGCAGTTCGGCGGCACCCTGCATGATGCTGGAGGTGGCGAAGCGGACATTGATGATGGCGTCGGCCTCCATGGCTTCGGCGGACTTGACCATGCGGCCGAGGGCGATCTGCCTGGCACTTTCAAGCATTTCAGTGTATTCCTTGATTTCTCCCCCCACCAGGGTCTTCAAACCCGCCATGAGGTCTTTTCCGATGTGCTTGGCCTGGATGGTGCTTCCCCGCACAAGGCCCAGGGAGATCACCACTTTTCGACCGGCCACGGTATCAGTATTGACGATAATCATTTTCTTCCTCCTTTTCCTTCTTGCGGTCCCTGATCTGTTGGATCAGGATCAAAAGAGCGCCACCGCCGATCAGCAGGAAGCCCAGCTTGAACAGGAGGGGCAGACCCGCCTCGGTGAGGATGGCATGGGCACTGAAGGCGACCACAAAAGCAATTCCTGCAATAAGACTGATTACTCCGAAATTTTTCATCAGCGACACCTCCCGGGATCATTTCCAGTATACCATGGAGAGGGTGGGGATTCACCATCTTTTAACGGTGGAATCAGAGGTCGAAGGCGTCGGCGATTTTTTCAATCGCCAGGGAAAAATCATCCCGGTGGATCGTATAGGAGATGCTGATTTCCGAGGTGGTGACCTGGTAGAAGTGAATGTCGTTATCGGCAAAAATATTGAAGACTCTTGAGGCGACTCCGGACTGGGAAACCATGCCCACCCCCACTACAGAGACCATCACCAGTTCCTCGTTGAAGGAGAACCGGCAGGTGGGATTTTTTTCTTTAAGGGCTTCAAGGACGGTCTTGAGTTCGCTGAGGTCGTCCCTGTCGATGGTGAAGGCGATGCTCACATTGCCGGCGATGGGAGGCGTGAGACTGATCATGTCGACGATGATATGGTGATTGGAAATCTCTTTGAAGACCTCTGCCACGGTTTTTGAATTGAAGGGGAGCTGGCTGACGGAAACCATGATGATGTTTTCATTGAGGGACATTCCGGTGACGGCTTTCTTTTCCATTTCGGGGGTGACCTCCTTGATCAAGGTGCCTTCCACCGCCATGGTGTTGAGGGCGATGGTGATGGGGACCTTGTATTTATGACCCATTTCAATGGCCCTGGCATCGATGACTCCGGCACCGAGGGAGGCCATTTCGAGCATTTCATCATAGCCGATGGTTTTGAGTTTTTTGGCCCTGGGATATTTCCTGGGGTCGATGGTATAGACCCCGTCGACATCGGTGTAGATTTCACACCCGGCACCAAGGACAGCGGCGAGGGATACGGCGGTGGTGTCGGAGCCGCCTCTTCCGAGGGTGGTGATATCGCCGTTTTCAGTGATGCCCTGAAAGCCCGCTACCACGACGATATGGTCTTCCTTCAGATGGGACTCGATATTCTCCCGGTCGATGTTGTGGATGCGGGCTTTGGAATGGGTGGTGTCTGTGAGGATTCTGGCCTGTCCCCCCGTCAGTGAAATGGCCTTGACTCCCAGGGATTTTATCGCCATGGTCATGAGGGCGATGGTGACCTGCTCACCGGTGCTGAGGAGCATGTCCATTTCCCGCTTGTCGGGATTGGGGGTGATGGCCTTGGCCATGTCCACCAGTTCGTCGGTCTTTTTCCCCATCGCTGAAACCACGACAACCAGGGATTCTCCCTGGCGCTTTCTTTTGACCAGTTTCTCGGCGATGACCTGAATCTTTTGAGTGGTGCCCACCGAGGTGCCGCCGAATTTGACTACGGATGTCTGCATAATGAATGATGGCCTCCTTAAAAAAATAAAAACCATAGGCAAAAGGAAACCTATAGCGTCAACACTATGCTTTCCCTGCGCAAAAATAGCGCTTGAAGCTTCTTTTGGGATAGAAACTCCAAAGTCCTGCATCTCTTAAATGCAGACCCAACAGCCCGATTCGGCCATTTCGGCAACCTCCCCTTTCCCTTGAACAGGTACTCTTGTCGGATGCAACCTCTATTAATGCACCTATATAATTTTTCTCAATATAACAAAGTCAAAGACTCTTGTCAACGGTCCGGGTCCGGTCAGAACATCTGAAGGACCGGAAGTCAGGTTCTGTAGAGGACCATATTGACAAGGATTATATTTATAGTAGAATATAAATGAGAATATTTCTCATTAAACAAAGTGGTTTCAAGGGGGCTGTTGTGAGGATATGCCGCAGAATCCCGGGATTTCATCCAAAGGAGGAAATCATAAGAATGGCAGGAAATCGAAATATTCTGGAGATCAGGGAGCTGGTCGTCCAGGCCGGAGATAAAAGAATCATCGATGGATTGAATCTGACGATTCCCTGTGGAGAGGTCCACGCTTTACTCGGACCGAACGGCAGCGGCAAGACCACTCTGATGATGACCATCATGGGTTTTTCCAACTACAAGATTATTGGGGGCCGGATTGTTTTCAAGGGGAGGGATATAACGAATCTTGAGATTAACGAACGGGCGCGGATGGGCATCGCCATCGCCCGGCAGCGTCCCCCCACTATTGATGGCGTGAGACTCAGAAACATCATGGCATACCAGATCGACAGAGGAATCGGGGACGCTGAGCGTATCGCTGCATATGTGAAGAAAGCGGGAATGGAGGAATTCCTTGACCGGTCTGTAAACGCCGGGCTGTCCGGTGGCGAAATCAAGCGTTCTGAACTCTTGCAACTATTGATGATGTCACCGGAATTTTCAATGTTGGATGAACCGGATTCAGGTGTGGATTCCGGGGCGCTGCGTGACGTCAGGGAACTCATCAATAGCCTGTTCACACTGGATGACAATCATCCGGCAAAGCGGAAGGCGGGACTGATTATCACTCATTCCGGCCATATCATTGATCACATGAGTCTTGACAAGGCCCATATCATGCACCGGGGTCGCATCGGCTGTTCCGGGCATCCGAACCTGATGATGGATAGAATCAGTCGGTTTGGTTATGAAGGCTGTGACCGATGCCTGGGGGAGGTGGAATGAACCGTGCTTAAGGACAATGGTTTTCGTGAGACCGGGGGAGAAAAAACAGAGGGGTCTTCTATCCTCGAGAGGGAGGATGTGACAGAACTGGCCCGGAGCGGTGTCCTGATGGACAGTGAAGAGCGTTCCGGTACAGTGGTTTTCCGAAATCACACACCGGTCTGCTTTGATGCCGGTAACGGGGATTTTGAACTGTTGCCGGTTACCGAAGCCCTGAAGCGTTATGACTGGGTCAGAGAAAAGTACTATTTTTATGCCGTAGAGGAGGACATGGACGAGATGACCCTCCGCTGCGCCCGGCAGGAGAATCCCGTGGGATTCTTCCTCCGCGTCAGAGAAGGAGGCAGGGTGACCCTGCCTTTCCAGGCGGCCATGTATATGACGGAGGAGAATGTGGAGCAGATCGTCCATAATATCGTGGTGGTCGAAAAGGGGGCTTCCCTGGAAATCATCACGGGATGCCTTACCCGCCAAGATATCCTCCGGGGTAGCCACCTGGCGGTTGAGGAGCACTACGTGGGCGAAGGAGCCAGACTGGTCACCACCATGGTGCATTCCTGGGGACCCGAGGTGATTGTCCATCCCAGGACCGGGACACTGGTGGCGGAAGGCGGAGAATATGAAAGCCGATATATTTCATTGAAACCGGCTAAAGAAGTCGTCATCAATCCGATGGTCTACCTGAACGGCAGAGGGGCTGTTGCCAGGGATCTCACCATTGTCCTGTCTACTGAAGGCACCACCGTGGATACAGGTGGTGTGATCACCCTGATTGGAAAGGATACCTCGGCTGAACTCTTGCAAAGAGGGGTCTGCATCGGCGGGGTCCTCAAGCAGGGGGGGCTGCTGGTGGGCAAGGAAAGGTGTCGCGCCCATGTGGATTGTGCCGGGATGTTGCTGGATGAGTCAGGGGCTGGAAGTATTGTGTCAGTACCCGGCCTGGAAGCCAGTCATCCGGATGCCCGCATGAGTCATGAAGCAAGTCTCGGGAAAATTTCTCCGGAACAGGTGGAGTACCTGATGTCCCGTGGCATGGCGGAAGCAGAGGCGATCACCATGTTGATCCGCGGATTTCTGGGGGTGGATGCGGCAGGTCTGGGTGAAGACCTGGATCGACAGATTGCTCGAATCGTGGATATTGCAGGCCACGGTGAAGCCTGACCCGGATAGAAGAACAACCGGCTTGAAGGGTTCTGCAGGACCGGAGAAGTCCAAAAAACAAAGAATCCTGCACATCTATGATCTGCAGGATTCCTCTATGGTCGGAGCGACAGGATTTGAACCTGCGACCCTCAGACCCCCAGCCTGATGCTCTACCAAACTGAGCCACGCCCCGATACACATCTATGCTATAATATTTTCATGGACTTTGGCAAGCATTATTTTCGTTATTCGTCATATTTTTTTCAAAGAGGAGGGAATTCATTGCATAAAGTCATTCTAGATGTCGATACCGGGATAGACGACGCCATCGCTTTGATCATCGCCCTGGGGGCCGGGGAAATCGAATTGCTGGGGATCACCACCGTCAGCGGCAATGTCCACGTGGAGCAATCCACTCGAAACACCCTCAGGCTGTTGAAATTCCTGGGTCGCGAGGAGGTGAAGGTCTACAAGGGTTCAAGCGGTCCCCTGGACCGGCCCCTGGTGGACGCTTCTCAAATCCACGGCAGCAACGGGTTGAACGGCCAGCTCGAGGACCTTGAAGACTACCCCGGAGTCCAGGGGGATGCCATCGATTTCTACAAGGAGAGTTTCAACCGGTATCCCGGCGAGGTGACCCTGGTGATGACCGGGCCCCAGACCAACCTGGCCAGACTGCTGAGGGAGGCCCCGGAGACGGCTTCCAGGATCAAAGCGGTCATTGCCATGGGGGGAGCCCTGCGGGTGCCGGGAAATCACACCCCCCTGGGGGAGTTCAACATCATGACGGATCCCATGGCCGCTTATGAGAATCTTCACGCCGGCATCGAGAATTTCACCTTGATCAGTCTGGACGTGACCCTGAAGGCCCTTATCGTGGAGGAGGATTTCGACCAGATCAGGAATCCGGCACTCAAGGAGTTCCTGCTTCGGCTGCTGGACCGGTATATGGACCGGTATGAGACGAAAAATCAGGTCAGGGCCGTGCCCATGCACGATCCTTTGACCCTTCTCTACCTCTTGAATCCTGGAATCCTGAAGGTGGAAAAGCACTATCTGACGGTTGAGTTCCAGAGTCTTTTCAGCGACGGCCACACCATCTGTGACTATCTCGGCCAGTATCAGAGGCGCCCCAATGCCTACGTGCCCGTCGCCATAGACCGGGACGCCTTCAAAAGAGAATTCATCAAGAGACTCAACCAAAGCGGTGATGTCCTGTGATCGCCATCGATGAAGTCCTGAGAATTCCTGACCTGCCCATCCATCTGGGATGGATCAGGGGCAGGGTGGTGATGGCCTTTTCCGGGGATGACCCGGTGGACTACGCCTTCGTCAAGGGACTCGATTACAAGGAAATGCCCGCCATCAAAGGGGGAAGAAGACTCTACCGTCATTTCAGGAAGGATCCCACCCGCTACCGCCTCAGCTCCGAGGGGCTGATCCGGAGAATCCAGCGGGACAAGCCCCTGTACCGGATCAACCGGCTGGTGGACCTGATGAACCACTACAGCATCATCACCGGCCGTCCCCTGGGTCTGTATGATTTTGAAAAAATCCAGGGTGAGATCGTCTTTTCCCTGGGAAGGGCCACGGACTCCTATGAGGGGGTGGGCAGGGGCGACCTCAATATCGCGGATCTGCCGGTCTTGAGAGATGAAGCGGGGGCCTTTGGCAGTGCGACGAGTGACAGTGCAAGAACCGCTACGAGTCTTGAGACCCGGGAAATCCTCCTGGTGATTTACGCCTTTGCGGATCCCCTTGCCCGGAGGGACCTTGAAGAGCTCAAGGCGATGATGGCGGATGAAATCGCGATCGAGGCCCTTCGATGCGGCATTGCGACCACTTGAAAAACCCGGAATCCCGGGTTTTTTTTTGGCTTCATCAGTTTGTGCGGCAAGGATTCCGTGCCATCATGCGATTCTGGCCTTCCGGTTCTTCGTCAGATTCTCTGGAACTCTGCCCAAAGCATTCCTTTGACCTTCGGTTTCATTTCAGGATAGGCGGCCTTGGTGGTGTGCTTCCCCCTCTGTCAAGGACTGGAACTGACGGGCGTCTTCCGGCTCTGGGGTGTCGGACTCGATCAGGCCTTGATCCACGCCGAAAATTCGAGAGAATCCGTCTATGGAAATGAGGCTTCCATGAAATCCGCCATCTCTCCTTTTTCTTTGAGGCAGGCGTATCAATCCATCACTCTCGGAATCTTGCGGCTGACCAGATAGGTCACAAGGGCCACCAAGAGGACTTCTATCGGGAATTTTGCAAGGCGGATTGGAAAGTAGAAGGCATAGCTTCTGCCATAAAGCTGTGAGAGCCACAGGGGTGCAAGGAGCACAGAATTGACGAGTTTGTAGATGAAACTGATAAAGAGGAACTTGTCAATGGAGACCACTGTCCCACTGGCTTTGTCCTGTCTCTTGCGGTTGTTCCAGAGTAGGACGATCATAGCCAGTGACAGGACCGCGATTCCCACGATAACGGTGAGTTTCATGACGGCCTTGTAGGCTTGATTCCATACATAGCCGGCAGAGACTGTACTGATGAGCAGCAGAAGGCCCATTGAAAAAACCGTGAAATCTGTTTTGACAGAGCGCTTCCGGAGCCACTCGAAGTAAAGTCCTGGAATGAAGCCGGCCAGGAAGGCGTTGAGCACAAAACCCATATGGAAGGGTCCTGTCGCTACGTCAAAGAGTATGAATGCCAGGAGGTTGGAGACCACACCGGTCATCCCCCCTTTCCAGGGTCCAAACCAGAGCCCGCTCAAGAAGATGACAAAGGAAAAGCCGAATCTGGATGAGGATCCCAGCAGGGGATTGTCCACATTCAGGCGGCTTGCGATCACGGCAATCGCAACCAGCAAAGCGATATGCGTCAATTCCCTTGTTTTGATCCTGCTTCTCATGCGCCTCACCTGTTCCGGCCGCTGTGATTCTCAAACCGCTTGAACTTATTCCTTTCTTTCGGCAACTCAATCCTTTCCATTTCAATGGAAATCTCAGGCTCAAGAATGCCAAAGTGACTGAGCTCCCTGGTGAGTTTCTCAGTCAATGCCTCCTCAATCGTTGAATCAGAGTCAATCAAATCCAGTTTGACCGTGATTGCGTTGATGCGATACTGAATGACCTTGAACTCACGGATCTTTTCACTGGTGACGATTATCCATCTGACGAAAAGATCCGGGAAGACGTATTGTTCTTGCCCGTCCCTGTAGAAGTAAAGCAGATCGTCGTGACGCCCCAGCACTTTCTTGATGCGTCTGAAATTCGACCCGCATCGGCAGGGGGTGTCAAGGACGATCATGTCGTTCATCTCATATCGGATCAAGGGCTGGGCATGATTGACCAGATTGGTGATGACCATTCGATGGCCCACCACATCAGGCTCTTTGATCAGTTGGTTCCTCTCATCGTAGAGTTCAACAAAGACCAGATCTTCGTTGACATGCAAGTGGCCATACTTGCAGGCCGAGGCCATTTGTCCTTCTGATGCTTGATAGATTTCAATCACCTCTGCCTGAAAGGTGCGCTTGAATTTCTCCTTTTCCTCCAAACTCAGAACCTCGGCATAGGTGACGACCAGGCGGATATCCGAAGTGATCTCACTGATTCCCGGCAGCAGCCGGTTGATCATGCTTGGCGGCGCCATGAGAACGTTGATCTTCAGGGTGTTGATCTGTTCAATGACCGCGTCCACAGGCGTCATCGTAGAGAGATAGGACAGACTGATGAAGCGGGAATTGATATCGTCAAATCCCTGGGAGAAGACTCTGAGCATGAAGAGGATTCTGAAAGGCAGCAGTCTGAGTGGAATGCCCGATCTGGCCAGGAATACAAAAGGAAGCCGCTCAGTGAGACTGCGGTCTGTAATGTAGATTCCCTTATTGCCACTGGTACCACTGGACAGGCCGATGACATACTGGTCCTGATAGTAGTGGAGATGGTCTTGGTCCCTCTCTCTCCTGAGAGCATATTCCGACACCGCTTCCTTGACGATGCCACAGGTGTTCAAGTCTGTGAAATTGTCCATCATGAGCTGCTTGTTGATGAGGGGCAGCTTATAGAAATCCTCCAGGGTCTCGAATGACCTCCCACCGTAGAGTTTTCGATAGAAGGGACTGTTTGCCGTTGCGTGATGATATAACTTTTTCAGTTGCTTCAGCTGGTAATTCCTCAACTGGTCCTTGGAATACCGGCGGTGTCGATTCAGTTGCATGTAGTCGATCATGCCTTGGAGGATTCTCACAGATTCACGCCACCTTCATTTTTTCTTCTTTGGCACTCTTCACGTCCTTGAACAGACGGGTATAGAGATGGTCCATCCCATATCTGTAACCTGATCTTTCCCACCAGGCAAGAAAGATTCCATAGGCTGTCGCCATCAAGACGGCATAGGCCAGGGAGATGTTGATGGTGAATTCAAAATCCGGCAGCACTGCCTTGATTCCCTTGATGAGGACCGAAGTCACCACAGGCTCCAATAGATAGATTGTGAATCCAGCGATGCCGAAGCGCGTGATGAACCGCCTGATGCCCCGGTCGGCTGTCTTCATGGAAAGCACACTCAGGATCATCAACTGGAAGAGGCCGATCTGTGCGCCCATGATTGCAAACCACTTGGTGTCGATTGCCCGCTCCAGCATGGTGTCCGGCAGATTCACATAGAGATAAGCGCCAACCAATAGAAAAACCAATCCATTCAAGAGAATGTAGAGATTCCCCCTTTTGATTTCATCATGCCGGAGGGCGGCGATCCATGCCCCGAAAAGCGCAAAGGCGAAGTAGGGCAGAATGGGGTTGTTCTTGTTGACGAGTACGTTGAGCATAAGGACCAGGGCGTAGTTCCCCGCGTCCTGCGCATTCATGAACACCTCATAAAGTGGTATCCTGGCCAGGGAAATGAAGAAATAGACCAGTGATAAAACATACAGGGTTCTGCTGATATTGATTCTGTCTTTCAAGGCAATCAGGATCTTGAACACGAGACCCAGCAAAATGACATTCAAGCCCATCATGGTCAAACTGTTGATGTAGAGCAGACGATGCACATCCGGCAACTTGAAGCCGCCTGTCTTGATCAGCTCCACCAACAGGGTGTTGTCGAAGCTTCTGGTATCAAACTGGATATGGCCGGATCCGATGACTGTCTTCTGCAAGAATCCGATGATCAGCAGATAGAGGGCCACCAGGGTCAAGTGCTTCAGTATGTCCTTCATGTTTCTACCCTTGTCCAGTCTTGAAAGGATCTGCGTCGCATGTGAAAAGCCGCTGATCATGGCAAAGATGCCCGCAAACATGAGCAGGAGCCCTATGACCGTGATGACAGGGGGTGGATTTGTGAAATCGACATCAAATATCCCATCAAAGGAATAGAAGGCCATATGCAGTATCAGTACAACGAATATACATACCCCTCTGAGAAAATCTATGCCTATATATCTCTTGCTGCTCATTTGACGCCTCCTGTGATACCTTATTTTGTTTTAATCGGATTCATGCTCAACCAACGCTTCTTTGTCCCTGACATGACTTTTTGTTTCAAGCACGACAGGTGCTCTCATATCTTGAGAGTGAGCGGCCAGTCTTCTTTACAGAGTCTGCGTACATACCGGCGGTGTCAAAAAAATCGCGCCACATTCAAAAGCCGTGATCATCAAGGCCCTGGCCTCATCAATGGAGACCCTTTGGATGGGTATCGCCCCGAAGGCTGTCTTGATGACCATCAATCCTGTCTTGCCCGGTCTTGTTTTTCGCCTGTCATTGCCACTTGTTCGAAGGGCTCTCTTATCTGTCATCATAATTCATATCTGTCGAAAAAAAAAGAAACTTCATCAGTTTGAGTGGAAAAGATTCCCCGCCATCATACGATCCTGGCCGGGTACAACATGCCATGCAAATCAACCAGGCTGCTGTCGGCACGGCAGTAATGCTTCAATATCAAATCGAAGTGATTGCCATGAAAAACCGATTTTCAACGGCCACACAAACCCATCAAGAACTTTTTTTTGGAATTTTTCAGGAACAGACCGGGTTCGGGGAGATTGATGTGGTATTTTTTTGATGGAGGTGGTGATGGGCCATGAAAAAGGCTTTTGTCGTGGAGCTGCTCCAGAACGCGCCGGGACGCCGGGAGGTCAAGATTCCCGAGGATGAAATCATCTTCGAACTCCTCGAAAAAGAAGGGGTGACGGAACTGATGTTCAACGGCTACGAGAACATCTACATCGAAAAAGGAGGCCGGATCGAGACCGTGCCGCAACTTTTTGAAACCCGCAAGAGCTATGACGCCTTCATGTACCGGCTGTTCTCCAAGCACAACATCAACCTCAACGAAGCGACCCCCGTGGTGAACTTCAACCTCAGGGGCCGCTACCGGGGAAGTGCCGTCATCGGTTCCGTGGCGTCAGGTCAGACCATTCTGTCAGTGAGGACCTTGAATCAAGAACCCCTGGGTCTTGAGGCTCTGATCGACAAGGGGATGATGAGCCGGGACGCCGGTGATTTTCTGCTGAGTCTCATGAAGGACAAGAAGAACATCTTCATCAGCGGTGAAACCTCGGCGGGCAAGACCACCCTGCTGAACGCCCTGCTGATGAGTCTGCCGGCCAGGGAACGTTTGATCATCATCGAGGATACCCGGGAAATCCAACTGCCCCCGGACCACAATGCGGTCTACCTCGTGGCGAGAAAGGGGTTGTACGATGCCCGGGAGGTGAGTATTTCAGACCTGATCAAGACCTCTCTCAGACTCAGGCCGGACCGGCTGATACTGGGGGAGATCAGAAGAGAGGAGGTGCTGCAGTATATCCACGTCCTCAACTCCGGCCACAAGGGGAGTGTCTGTACCGGCCACAGCGATTCCAACCGGGACATGGTCCTCAGACTCACCATGCTGCTCCTGGAAATGGGGATTCCCAAGGAAGCGATTGATTTGAATCTGGCTCGCAGCATCGACTATTTTGTCCATCTGAGCCGGGAGGGGGGGGTTCGTCGGCTGAAGGCCATCGACGCGGTTTCCCTCAAGGGGCGGCAACTTCATCTTGAGGCCCTGGAACTCGAGGCCCTCGGATGAGGTGGCAGGTGGGCATCAATTACGGCTTCTACTACCTGCTGCTGTCCTGGGTCTACGGTTGGCGGCCCTGGATCCAACTGGAGATTCTCGTGCTTCTCATGGCCCTGTTTGTCATCGAGTGGAGGCTCAAGCCCGTCTGGCATCTCAAGGAGGGGGTGAAAAAGGGACTCATCTCCTTCTCCCAGTATCTGAGGGTGGGGTATTCCCCCGTGAGGGCCTATGAAAAGGCCCTGGAGGAGATTCCTTCAAACCACCAGCAATTCAAGGAAAGTCTGGACCGGGTCCTGGACCAGAGAAGCCACGTCTATGAAGTGATCCAGGGGACCAGAGAGTACAATCATGAGAGTCTTCAGCGGGAGCTTGCCATGATTCTGAGGCGGATCAGGTGGCGGGAGGAAATCTGGGGCATTCATCGCAAAAATATGTGGGAGGTGGAGTTGATGCGTTATCTGCCCCTGATCATCCTGGGAACGATCACCGAGGTCCATGCCCTGGACCCTCTGGTCAAAGGGCTTTCCCTGTTCATGATTTTTCTGGCCCAGGGGATGAGTCTTTACATCATCTATCAGCAATGATCCGACTGCTGTGGCTCCCGGCCCTGTTTCTGCTGTACACCTGGGGAATCAAGCCCCTGGTGCTGATTCTGGCGGATGAATTCTTCAAGTCGGAACCTCTTTTCAGAGAGGAACTCTTTGTCCAGGCCAGAAACACCCTCGACGGCTTCTTCGCCCTGGGGACCCTCTTTTATCTTTTCTCAGGCAAACCCCTGACCCTGCTGGCGGCCCTGGGGCTCTTGTCGGGAATCTACGCCTCCTATGTCAAGGAGTCACTGGCCAGGAGCCGCATGAAAAGCCTCGAAGCCGTCATTGACCTGATGGGGTCCTTTTACCACCACCTGCTGGAGGGGGGTGTCCTGGAAGGGGTTTTCAAGAAGCCGGGGTCCGATCTTGTCCTGTGGCATCTCATCAGAAACGGCCGGGGTGACTTTGAAGGGCTGGAGGCCTTTGCCCAGGAGGTGAGCCAGACCCATTTGAACCAGCTGATCCTGACCCTGAAAAAAACCCGCTTCTATGATTCAGAGCAGATTCTCGATGAAATGGCCTTCATCCACGAGGAAGCCATCAAGGCTTTCTTTGAATCCAAAAGGATGGCTACCGAGAAGCTCTCCGAGGGCCTCATGATCCCCATGGCCCTTTATCTGGTCAACCTGATTGTTCTGATTCTGCTGCCCCATCTGGAGCAGCTGCTCTAGGGAGGGTCCCGGAACGCCTTCTAAGGGACAAGGAAAGCCTGGCCAAGGAAACCGCCGCAAAAAAATTGATAGGAAAGGAGTGTCGTCTTGTGGGGTCCAACCTGAAAGAAAGCAGAAGCAACCAGGGGTTCGGGACCATCGAACTGGTCATTCTGATTGCCATCCTGGTGGGTCTTGCCCTGATTTTCAAGACCTTTGTCCTGGAATACACCCTGGGACTGATCGATGACATCAAGACCGTAGAGATCAACATCCAGGACCTGGACAAGTGAAGGTCGCAGTCCTGTATTATCAGGACCGGAGGTATCTTTCGGTCCTGATTCCCGTGAACCGCCTTTCCCTGAGGAAAGTCCTCAAGCCGACTATTCCCTACCAACGGCATTTCGTTTATAATCAAGTGGTATTGAGGTATAATATTACTGGTTACAGGATTATCGGGCTGGTCAAGGAAGAGATTCTTATGGAAGATGAACTCAAAAACCCGATTGTTTTGGAAATTCCGGTCACTTAGCTTGGAGGTAGGGAAATTGAAAGTCAAAGGTTGGATTGCGGTATTGATTCTTGGAGGATTGCTCCTGGGTTGTCAGCAGGAGTCCCTCGAGACCACGGATCTGAAAACGCGGGTAGGGACAGTCAACGCGCAGATTGAAACTCTGGAAATCAAAAAAAGTTATGCCGGCGTCGTGGGATATGCCCGGGAGACCCTGCTTTCCTTTCGTCTTTCGGGAGAGATCGAGACCTTCTTCTTTGATGAGAATGAGTTTGTTGAAGCGGGGGAACTCCTGGTGCGCCTTGATCCCCTGGGTTATGAAAGCCAGGTGGAGGGGGCACGAAGAGACTACGATTCGGCCTTGAACCAGGTGAACCAGGCCCTGGATCAAAGGGATTTTCTCTTGAACCGGTATGAAGACTTCAGCGCACTCTATGAAACGGGAAGCGTTTCAAAGAGCGCCCTTGACGAGGTGAGGCTGACGTATGAAAATGCCGTGGAGGCCTATGCCAGCGCCCTCAGTCAGATGAACAAGGCCAGAACCTATTACGAAGAAATCGCCGGGGCCGAGGGAAATTTCGAGCTCATCGCCCCGAGGGACGGGATGCTTGCCAGACGGTTTTTCGAACCCGGCGAGGTGGTGCCGGCAGGCACTCCCGTGGTGGCCTTCGCCCAGGCGGGGACCCATGTCATGATCCATGTCAGCAGTGAAGAGCTTTATGAGTTTGAAATCGATGACCTGGTCAAGATCCGTTACGGAGAAACGGTCATCGGGGGACGGGTCATGGAAATCGGGAAATCGCCGGACCCCGTGACCCTGGAATACGAGTTGACAATCCTGGTGGAGGCCCGGATTCCCATGGGACAGGTGGTCAGGGTGGAAAAAATCCATGAGGCCCATACCGGGGTGGTACTGCCGATTTACGCCATCCTCGGTGAGGGGGAGGGGTTTTATGTCCTGACGGTGGACGAGGAGGACAGGGCCCATTCAAGAGCCGTCGAGGTGCTCTACCTTGTGGACGACCGGGTGGTGGTGTCGGGGATCGAAGCCGGTGAACGGGTCGTGCTCGAGGGCAACCATCTCGTCAAGGATCAGGAAATCGTGGTCTACGAAGAGCGGGATGTGGCCCCATGAAGATTTACGAGAAGATTCTCGGAGCCTCGAAGATCATCTATTTCATCGCCGGAATCTTTCTTTTGACGGGACTGTATTCCTTTTATGAAATGCCCAAGCAGGAATTCCCTGAAATCGAAGCCCCGGCGGCGGTGATCACCACCATTTATCCCGGGGCTACGGCCCAGATGGTGAAACGTGAAGTCACGGATGTCATCGAGAACCAGATCATCAAGGTGGAGGACTATGATTACTCAAGTTCCACGTCGAGGGATTCCGTGTCCAACGTGGTCCTGCGTCTTGACGTGGACGCGGATGTCGACAAGGCCTACGCCAGTCTTTCAGAGCTGGTGGACAAGATCAGATCAGAGCTGCCTTCAGGAGTCAGGGAGGTCCTTGTCAAAACCGATCTGGTGGACACGGCGGACGCTTATTATCTGCTGATCAATCATTTTGACGCCCCGGTGGATCCGGTTCTCGTGGACCGCCTGGAGTACATTCTCACCTCAGTCGAGGGAACGACCCGGGTCGATGTCCTCGGAGACGAGCCCCATCGCCTGCTCATCGAGGTGGACCTGATGAAGGCCAATGCCATGGGACTGTCTCTGGAAAGGATTTACGCAATCATCGAGGGCAATTTGAGATCCACCCCCATCAGGAACATCCAGGTGGAGGACAGTTACATCGATCTGAGCATGGATCAGGCGGTTTCCAGAGAAAAAATCGAAAACATCGTGATTTTCAACAATCCGGCCAGTCTTTCAACGGTTCAACTCAAGGAAATCGCCGAGGTTCTCATCGATCCCGAGCCCTATGGTCCCCAGGTCATCCATTCAGAAGGGACGGGGGTCCTGTTTTCCGTCTATTTCAACGAGGAAATCAATGTGCTGGCGGCTTCCGAGACCATGGAGGAAGCCCTGTCCGGTCTGGCTCTGCCACCGGAATACACCTTGATCACGCCTCATTTTTCAGCGGACATCATCAAGGATTCCCTTTGGGATTTTTCAACAAGCTTCATCGTCGGCATTGTGCTGGTGATGCTGACGGTGTTTTTCGGCATGGGGCTCAGGAATGCGGCGGTGGTTTCCGCGGCGATCCCCATGACCCTGATGATCTCCTTCACCCTCATGAATTTCATGGGCATGAAGATTCATCAGATTTCCATAGCCGCCTTGATCATCTCACTGGGAATGCTGGTGGACAATGCCATCGTCATCATCGACTCGGTCCAGGTGAGGATTGATGAAGGACAATCGAAGGCCGTGGCGGTTTCAGAGGGGGTGGGGGACGTTTCCATGCCGGTGCTCACTTCGACTTTGACCACGGTGTTTGCCTTCCTTCCCCTGCTGGTTCTAAGCGGCGTGGCGGGAGAATACATCCATTCACTGCCTCTGATCATCATGATCACCCTGCTGACCTCCTACGGGGTTTCAGTCGTCTTCACACCGGTTCTGAGCCGCGGCTTCCTCGTGCCCACCAGAGCCCGGGTCGCCCATGACCGTTTCAAGAATCTCTCCCTCAACCTGCTGAAATTTTTTCTCCATCGCCGAAAAAGCCTGGCCCTTGTCATCTTCATCACCCTGGCCCTGACGGTGTGGATGGGGATGAGTCTGGGACTCCAGTTCTTTCCCTATGCCGACAGCGATATCGTCTACGTCAATCTCAGGACCAACAATCACGGAGATTTTGAGAAGACCCTCGAGGAGGGCAGGATCCTGCTCGATGTCATCAATGGGGAGGAGGGGGTGGATCAAGTCCTGGCCACCGTGGGAAGGGGCTTGCCCAAGTTCTACAACACCCTGATTCCCATCACGGACTCGGTGGATGTGGCCCAGTTCTATGTGGATCTCGACCTCGAGAGGATCGAGGCCCAGGAGGATTCCCTGGGAGACTATCTTGAACAACTCAAGGAACGACTGGACGCCGCCGTGCCGGGTTCTGAAATCACCGTCAACCGCCTGGAGCAGGGAGAGCCCATCGGCAATCCCATCCGACTCATCGTCACCTCCCATGACCCGGAGGAGCTCCATCATTATGCCGAGCTCATCAAGGAAGATCTCAAAACCGTCCCGGGGGTGAAAAACGTCAGTGATGACGCCGCCCGGGAGTCCCTGGTCTATGATATCGCCCCCTCCTGGGAAAAAATGGAGGTCTACGGCATCACGGAGGGGCAGATTCGGCGGGAAATCGCCCTGGCCGTGGGCAGCATGACCTTCGATGATGTCGAGGTGGACGGTGTCCTAAGATCCCTGGTCTTGAAGGGTCGAATCGATTCGGTGGAATCCCTTGAGGCCATCGCCCTCTTCAGTCCGAGCGGGGTCAAGGTGCCCCTGAGAAATCTCGTGGACATCACCATCAAGAGTCAGATTCCCCAGATCAATCAATACGAGCGTCTCATGGCCATCACCATCAGCGCCGATCTGGCGGATCACGCCAATCCCCTGGCCGTGGAGAGCCGGTTGAGGGAGATCTTCACCCAAAGGGAATATCCCGTGGCGGTGGACTTCGACGGGGAAACGGCAAAAATCCTCCAGTATTTCGGTTCCATCGGAATTCTGGCCATCTATTCCCTGATGCTGATCCTGATCATCCTGATTTTTCAATTCAATTCCTTCAAAAAAGTCTTGCTGATCCTCCTCACCATCCCCCTGGCCAGCATCGGTTCAATCTGGGGGTTGTGGATTTTCGGGCTCAACATCTCCTTCATGGCCCTCTTCGGCATGGTCAGTCTCTTTGGAATCGTGGTGAACAACGCCATTGTGCTGCTGGATTACATCAACAAGGAAATCAAGGCGGGGGACGACTTGCACGTTGCGGTTGAAAATGCCGTTGCCAAACGATTCCGGCCCATCATGCTCACCACCATCACCACGGTTTTCGGACTGATTCCCCTGGCGGTTTCCGGCAGCACTCTCTTTGTTCCCATGGCCATCGCCCTGATTTTCGGCTTGAGTGTTTCCACCCTGTTGACTTTGATCGTGATTCCTGTTATTTTTACGGTGTTGTTTGAGGAAAAGGACCCGGCCCGAGGAAGGGCATGAGGCATCAAAGGAGGTACTATGGAACGAGATATCAAGGAAATTCTGGTGACCCGGGAGGCCCTGCATCAAAAGGTGAAGGAACTGGCGGCAAGAATCGACAAGGACTACGAGGGCAGGGACCTGGTGCTCATCGGCGTCCTGAAGGGGGCGAGCGTCTTTTTGAGCGATTTGATGAGAGAAATCCGGATTCCCCTGGAAATCGATTTCATCGCCGTATCGAGCTATGGCGATTCGGCCGAGAGCAGCGGGGTGGTCCGCATCCTCAAGGACCTCGACATGGCCATTGACGGCAAGGATGTGATCCTTGTGGAGGATATCGTGGATACCGGCCTGACCCTGAACTATCTGCTGAAGAACTTCAAGGACAGGAAGGCCGCATCGGTAAAAATCTGCACCCTGCTGGACAAGCCGGAAAGAAGGAAAGCCGAGATCGATATCGACTATGTCGGCTTTGTCATCCCGGATGAATTCATCGTGGGTTACGGCATCGACTACGCTGAGAAGTACAGGAATCTGCCCTATGTCGCCGCTCTGAAAAGGGAAGTGTACAGTTGAATGAAGATCCTGGTGATTCACGGCAGTCCTCGAAAAAAGGGCAACACCATGAAATTTTTTCAAAAGATTTTCAATCCCGGAAGCGGGGACGAGGTGCGCAGTTTCTCCCTGGTCGACCTCGACATCCATCCCTGTACGGGATGTCTGGCCTGTTTTGAGAAGGGGGAATGCATTTTCCAGGACGATATGGTCCGGATCTATGAAGAGACCCGATGGGCGGACCAGATCATTTTCACCACCCCGGTGTATTTCAATACCGTCAGCAGTTACATGAAGCTGATGATGGACCGCTTTCAACGAGACTATGCCCGGCGGTTCATCCTCAAGCTCGAACCCAAGGTGGAGGCCGGCAAAAGCGGCATCCTGCTGGCGACGGCGGGCTCCGTGGAAAGGCATCATGAGTTCGACGGGCTTCGCTTTCCTGCGGACCTCATGTTCAAGTCCCAGGGCATCAGGGATTATCGCGTCATCCTCCTCGATGATGTGGACGAGGGCAGACTTGAGGAAAGGATGACTTCCCAGAAAAAGTTGTATACATAATATTGCATAACGGAAAAATCATGGGTATAATGAAGTGACTGTATACAATTTTAGGAGGTTTTTTTAAGATGGAAAACAGATTAGTACCCGTTGGACTTTCCAACCGTCATGTCCATTTAAGTCAAGAACACATCGAGGTTCTTTTTGGTAAAGGCTACCAACTGAAAGTGATGAAGGATTTGTCCCAGCCCGACCAGTACGCCGCCGAGGAAAGAGTCGAGCTCGTGGGAGCCAAGGGCAGCCTGATTGCCAGGATTCTCGGACCCGCCAGAAAAAGTACCCAGGTGGAGATTTCCAACTCGGACTCCTTCGTCCTGGGTGTCAAGGCACCGGTGAGGGATTCCGGAGATCTCGACGGCAGTCCCGGAATCACCCTCAAGGGTCCTGCCGGTGAGGTAATCCTTGAAAAGGGCGTCATCGTGGCTTCCCGACACATCCATATGCAGACCGCGGATGCGGAAAAATTCAAACTCAAGGACAAGAGCCGCGTCGATGTCAAGGTGCCTGGTGAAAGAGGCTTGATTTTCAGCAATGTCCTGGTGAGAGTCAATGAAAACTATGCCTTGGATTTCCATATCGATCTGGATGAAGCCAATGCGGCGGGACTGAAGAACGGAGATCTTGTCCAGGTTCTATAGGAGGAAGCCATGAATCTATCCCAGTATATCGATCACACGATTTTGAAACCGGAAACCACCCGGGACCAGGTGCTTGAGGTCTGCCGGGAAGCCAGGGAATACGAATTCTATTCGGTGTGCATCAATCCCGCCCATGTGCCCCTGGTCAGTGAAGCGCTCAAGGATACCGGGGTCAAAGTGACCGCGGTGATTGGATTTCCTCTGGGGGCGAATCGAACGGCTGTCAAGGTTTTTGAGACCCGGACCGCCCTGGAAGAGGGGGCCGACGAGATTGACATGGTGATCAATATCGGAGCCCTCAAGGAGGGGGATTTCGACCTGGTTCAAAGGGACATTCAAGGGGTTAGAAGCGTCCTCGGCGAGTCCCATGTCCTCAAGGTCATCATCGAGACCTGTCTGCTGACCGATGAGGAAAAGGTGAAGGCCTGTGAAATCGCCAAGGCGGCAGGAGCCCACTTTGTGAAAACCTCAACGGGTTTCAGTTCAGGAGGGGCGACCGTGGAGGATGTCAGACTCATGAAGACCACGGTGGGTGAGACGGTACGGGTCAAGGCCTCCGGCGGCGTCCGGGATCAGGCGACCGCCCTGGCCATGATCGAGGCCGGTGCCTCCCGCATCGGAGCCAGTGCTTCCGTGGCCATCGTCAAGGGAACAAAAAGCACTGCAAGCTATTAAAAGAGCCCTTGGGCTCTTTTTTTTATCCTTCAATCATGTATAATTAAGTAAATACAGAATGCGAGGTAATGACATGTACTATTACAACAACAATCTGGGGTGCCTGCTGGGGACCGTTGTCCTCCTGGTCCTGTTTTTTTCCTTCACCCGGGTGCTTTTCACCACCCCCATCGGATGGCTGATCATTGCCTATGTGGTGATCCGTTGGATCACCCACAGACCTAGGGAAATGAACCGGCCCGACACCACGGCAAAGAATCCAGTCCATGAAGAGCCGGCGGCCTCCACACAGGAGAAGGGATTCGATAAAAGCGATGTCATCGATATCGAGTTTGAAGAAATCGATGAGGATGAGGATTAGGCTCCCTGGAAGTCAAGAGAGAAGACCACCAGCTTGTTCTTCCAGGCGTCCCGGGACCGGTATCTTTCATACAGACTCACCGTGGCATCCTCGTGAAACAGGATCACGGTCTGCTGCCGGGTGCCGTAACCATCGAGTTCAACGAAAATCGAGGATAAATCGTATTCCCTTTCTTCAGTAAGACCCGTGTTCCGGGGCAGGTTGAGAAGGGTCTTTTCCCGGTCCGAAAGAATGGCGAAGAGTTCGGAAATCACGAGGGATTCTCTTTCCAGGGCTTTGGCGAAGGAGGCCTTGGCCTTGGTGACTTTTTCCCAGGGAGTGTCCAGATGACGGTTGCTGAGGCCGTAGAGACCCGGTTCGAGGGTTTCGAGGGTCCCCTTCACCGAAGAGAAGTATCGAAGGCCGGCAAGACTACCGTAGACCATGTTGTAGGGGTTGTGGTCCTCGATGGAGGCCATCAGGCGTGCCTCCATCTGTCCGGATCCAAAGAGAAAGTCCTTCAGCAGCAGCCCCCGGGAGGGACGGTTGTCCCGGATCAGTTTGAAATCCCTGAAGTTGGTGATGAAACCGATGCGGCCGGTCTTCGACACCCCCATCCAGGTCCCCCCCTGGGAGAGGTCCCGGCCGGCTATGACAGGACTCTCCGGCCAGAGGGTGGCCCCCGAAGCCGGCCGGCTGTAGAACTCATCGCGGTTGCCGATGACGACCAGGGGATAAGACGGGTGAACCTTGTAGGCGAAAAGGATGGTGCACATGGGCATACCTCCTGGTGTGGAATGGATTTTCCAATCAAGGAAAGGGGCGACTCAAGCATGAAAAGCAACTATGCGTTTTACAACAACGGATCAAACTTCATTCGAATCGTGGCGCGGCTTCTGGGGCCGGACTTCTCCAGGGAGGAGCATGCTTCCGGGGTTGATTTTTTTGACGCGCAAGGCAGGCAGCCTTTCCTGAGCCTCGTGGATGATGCCCAGGCCCTGGTGGTCCGTTTTTTTGTGCCGGTACCGGACTTTCATCAATGCACCCGGGAGATTTCGGTGAATGACCTCAAGGTCTGGGAATATCGCGGCACCCGTCTTGAGGATGTGGTGGCCCTGATTGAAGTGGCGCTGAAAAATTTCTACAAGTCAAGGAGAAGCGAGGATGAATAAAAAAACCATCGCCCTGATTGCCCATGACGCCCGCAAGGAAGACCTCATTGCCTGGGCTCGAAAAAATGAAGCCAAACTTGAAAAATTCGATCTCGTGGGGACCGGCACCACCGCCGGGCTGATCACTCAGGCCACGAGTCTCGAGGTCAAGGGGTTCATGAGCGGCCCCCTCGGGGGGGACATGCAGATCGGGTCGAAGATCGCCGAGGGTGGCATTGATATGCTGATCTTTATCTGGGATCCCCTTCAATCCCACCCCCATGACCCGGATGTCAAGGCGCTGCTGAGAATTGCGGTGCTCTACGATATTCCCACCGCCACCAATATCGCCACGGCGGACTTTCTCCTGAGTTCCCCCTTGATGGAGGAGCCCTACAGACCGGTGGTCTTCGACTATCAGAAACGCATGCAAAAGGGATGACGGCCATGCATATTGCAAAAATGATTTTCCAGCTGAAAATCGCAGAGGGGTATTCCATCAAGGACCGCCGCCGGGTCTTGAGAAGTCTCAGGGACCGGTTGAAAAAGCGGTTCAACGTTTCCCTGGTGGTGGAGGAAGACCCTAAAATCATCAACCTACTGACCCTCCACCTGGTTCAGATCAATAGGGATATGAGGGCTCTGGACTCAAGCTATGAAAACTGCCTGGGCATGATCCTGGAATTTGAGGAAACCGTCCTGGTTCACCATGAATTCGATATCCTCCAGTAGCGACGTCAGATGGTTGCTTTGGTCAGATTCATCAGGGCGGCCAGGGGTTCGGTGATAATCTTGTTCTGATGGATCACCATCTGGGCATAAACCCGGTTGGTAAGGTCCACGGGAACCTCCTCGTAGATCAGGGACCCCTCCTCGACCTCCTTGATGACGGATACCAGGGGAAGATAGGACACTCCCATGCCCAGAATCAGGTTCTGCTTCACCAGCTCGACGCTGCCGGCTTCCATGACGATTTCATGGGAGATTTTTTTTTGGCTCAGATAGGCCTGGAGAATCTCCCGGTAGGTCCCCCCCTTGCGGGTGAGGACAACCCGGGGTTTTTCAATGACCTGTTCCTTTCGCTTGAGGCGGTACTCGGGGGAATATACGAAAACCATCTTTTCATCAGAAATCACATAGCTGACGAGATTCGAGTCCGTCACCATCTTGTCGATGATGTAAATGATGTCTATGGCGCCGTCGAGGAGCATTTTTTTCAGTTCGCTGTAGGGCTCGTTCACCAGGACGATTTCCAGATCAGGATAAAGGGCCCGGTAATTCAAAAAAAGTCCCTTGAGCTTGTACAGGGCGATGGATTCCTCGGCGCCGATTCTCAGGGGCCCCTGGAAACTCACGGCGTCATTGAGATGCAGAATGCGCTCATAAATCTTGATCAGTTCCGTGGATTCCTCGTAGAGCCGTTCCCCCAGGGGGGTCAGAATGAGCTGACGGCCCAGCCGTTCGAAGACCCGGGATCCGTAATGGGATTCAATCTGATCGATGTGGTTGGTCAGGGTGGATTGGGCATAGCCCAAAAGAACTGCGGCCTTGGTAAAACTTTTCGTTTCCGAGATTTTCTTGAAGGTGACGAAATTTCTGATTTCCATGGTAACCCCCCGGTTTTCAATGATTAGTATTATCGAAATATTTGAAGAAAATATTTGATTAATTCAATTATACAAAACAAACTTCTTATTGTACAATGTATACAAAGATAATCCTTTATCTTGAATCCCCCTAGTATATATATTGCTGTTGCACATCATGGACTTGTGATGTGCTTTTTTTTATGCCTGAAGTCAATATAATAGGTTGCCATGGCCAGGACTTTGAGAAAAATCGCTCCCATGAAGACTCTGGCGCCCAAGAGAAGGGTGGTGTCGAAGGTGGTGAAGATGACGGCGATGAAGAAAAGCAGGGTGGCTCCCTTGCCCAGCAGATTCGCCGGAATGACCAGGGGGTTTTTTCTGAAATAGAGGACCAGTCCGACCAGGATCATGGGGACCTCCAGGCCTGCGACAAGCCAGAAAAAACCGCGGGATATCCTCCCCGCCGCTGCCAGGGTTCCCATCACCGTCAACAGCATCAGCTTGTCCGCCAGGGGATCAAGCACGGTTCCCATGGGGGTCACTTGATAAAATCTTCTGGCGGTGTAGCCGTCAAGAAGATCGCTGAATCCGGCCGCAAGGAAGAGAAACAGGCCGTGGACAGGGGAGAAGCGGCAATAACAGAAGGGATAGAGGGCCGCCAGAACAATTCTCGAGAGGCTGATGAGATTGGGCAGATGGGTCATGGTCATCACTCCAGATCCTTACAGTTGATATATATCCATTTTCAAGTCGGCTAAATGGAATAAGAGAATTTCCCTGTTTTTTCAAGGGGGGCGGGGGAAGGGCTTCTAGCCAAGAGGATTGGAAGAATTGTTGAATGAGATTTTTGATTAAAGGGTATCAATAAAACAATGAGGAGGTGAGTGATTATGAATAAAATGGAAAGCGTCAGTAAGAGACTCTATTTTATCCTAATCCTATTGATAGTTATTCTGGCATTCTCCCGGTCCATCGTGGATTTCATCACGGATTATCTGTGGTTCGACAGCGTGGGATATGCCGGCCTGTTCACCACTGAAATCTTCACGAAACTCGGGATTTTCATCCCGTCCTTCCTGGTGATTTTCCTGGGAATCGGCTTTTACATCAAAAGGCTGTTCAAGAACTATGCGGAGCTCGGCAAGGTCATCTACAGTCCGGAGCAGGAGAAAAACAACAAGCGGATCAGGGGCTTGGCGGCCCTGGTTTTCAGCGGCTACTTTTCCTTTGTCATGGCCCGGAATCTCTGGTTTTTGCTGCTGCAGTACTTGAACAAAAGCAGTTTCGACGCGACTGATCCGATATTCGGCAACGATATCAGTTTTTACGTCTTCACCATGCCCCTGTTCAACAGTGTGTTCACCACCCTGATCAGTCTGGTCGTGGGATTCATCGTCATCACCGGAGGATTTTATTTCCTCATGATGCGACTGGTTCCTCCGGCTGAGGGAAGCCTGTACGATTACAATGAAATCACCGCACGACCCAATTTCAAGTCCATTTTCAGGAAGGAACTGGTGATGTACGGCTTGAGGAAAATCGCCGCCTTCGGTACGATTTTCTTCATACTGCTGAGCTTTTACTTCTTTTTGAGAGGGTTTTATCTGATGTATTCCCCCAGGGGGGTGGCCTTCGGAGCCAGCTATACGGACATCAATGTCTCTCTCCTGGGTTACAGGATCCTGGCCGTGATTTCTCTGATCGGGGCACCGGCCTTCGGCTACGGGATTCTCAAGAACAAAAGGCTTTTCATGGGTTTCGCCCCGGTGCTCATCGTGGTGGTTCTTGTCGGGATGACGGGAATCGGCGCCGTCGTCCAGCAACTGGTGGTGGAGCCTGATGAAATTTCCAAGGAGCTGGAGTATCTCGACTATGCCATTAAGCACACCCAGGAGGGCTACAATCTGAACAATGTCGAGGAAATGGAGTACCCGGCCCTGGAAAATATCACCGCCCAGGACATCTTTGACAATGAAACCACCATCAATAATATCAGGATCAACGATGCCCGACCCCTGAAACAGACCTTCAACCAGATCCAGGTCATCCGGCTCTACTATGAATTCAATGATATCGACATCGATCGCTACATCTTGGACGGCAAATACACCCAGGTCTTCATCGCGCCAAGGGAGCTCAATGTCAACAAACTGACGGAGTCGGCCCAGACCTGGATCAACCTACATTTGAAATATACCCACGGCTACGGCATCGTCATGGCCCCGGTGAACCGGGTGACGGAGGAGGGGCAGCCGGAGCTGATCATCAAGAACGTGCCTCCGGTGACGAGCACCGACCTGGTCGTGAACCGACCGGAAATCTACTTCGGAGAACTGACCGACCACTATATCATCGTCAATTCGGATGAAAAGGAATTCGACTACCCCAGTGGCAGTGACAACCGCGAAACCCTTTACGAAGGGACTGCCGGCATCGAACTGAACCTTGTCAACCGTTTTCTGTTTGCCATTCGGGAAGCCAGCATGAAGATGCTGTTTTCCAACAATATCAACACGGATTCCAGAATCGTGATCAAACGCAACATCATGGACCGGGTCCAGACCCTGGCCCCCTTCATCGAATTCGACCAGAACCCCTATCTGGTGGTGGAGAAGGACTCGGGAAACCTCTACTGGATCATCGACGGCTACTCCGTGACCGACAAGTACCCCTATTCGGAGGTATACAATTTCAACGGTCAGGGAATCAATTACATCAGAAATTCCGTCAAAACCGTCGTGGATGCCTATAACGGGGATATCAGTTTCTACGTCTATGACAGTGAGGATCCCATGGTCAAGACCTACGCCAGGATTTTCCCGGGGGTTTTCAAGGACAAGGAAGAAATGCCCGACGATCTGAAAAACCACGTCAAATACCCTCAGGACTTTTTCAATCTGCAGGCGGAGGTCTACAAGGAATACCACGTGAGCAACCCCAATGTGTTTTACAACGGGGAGGACGTCTGGGACATCGCCAATGAGAAATTCATGGAGGGTCTTCAACAGATTGAATCCAACTACGTGATGTTCGAGCTGCCTGAAAAGGATCAGGTGGAATTCAGTCTGATCCTGCCCTACACCCCCAGGGAGAAGCCCAACATGACCTCCCTCCTGGTGGGGCGGAGCGACTATGAGGAGTACGGCAAACTCTTCATCTACCGGCTGCCCAAGGACCGGACCATTGACGGCCCCATGATGATCGAGTCGAGGATCGACCAGGATTCCGTCATTTCACCCCAGTTCTCCCTCTGGGGACAGGAAGGTTCCGAGGTTCTGAGGGGGAACGTGATCGTGGTGCCCATCGAAGACTCCCTCCTCTATGTGGAGCCCATCTACATCGAGTCGGACAATGAAAATGCCATCCCGGAGATGAAACGGGTCATCGTGGTCTACGGCAATCAAATCGCCATGGAGAACAATCTGCAGGATGCACTGATGGTCATCTTCGGTGAGAGAGAGCAGACCCCGGTACCGGGGGTCCAGGGGGATCCGGATACCCTCGAGGAACTGGGGGAAAAATACCAGGAGCTGAAGAAGTACATCGAGGAAATCGAAAAATTGATCGAGGACCTTCTAGAGGAATCCCACCAATAAGGGCGTCAGGGAAAAGAGAGTTGTTGTCAACTCTCTTTTCTTTTATAATGAAATCAAACAGTAGGAAAGAGGGGCCTATGAAACATCTCAAACGCATCATCATCGCAATTGCAATTCTGGCTGTCCTGACCTTGGTGATTCTCCTGGAGGAGATGCAATTCACCAGGGACAGTCTGACGTCCATCGAAAGCCGTTATGACCAGGAAAGGATGTTGACCCTTGAGTATACGGAGGGTCTGTTTTCAAGGATTTCCTCCGACGGAGAGTTCTTCCATGAGTGGTTTGTCGCCGCTGAGGGTTTTGAAGGACTGACTTCCCTGGTTCTCGGAGAAGGGGGAGGGCTCACGGATCAGAGGATGGGCAGCCTGTTCCCCGGCATGGTGGAGCTTCTGACGGACCGGGGCTTTGACCAGGCCTTCTACCGTGATCCTGAGGGAAGGGTCCTGGCCCTGCTGGGTGACGAAGAAGCCGTCATCGAGGAAGTCAGGCTTGCCGGGGTCTCCTTTGAGGGAGAGCTTGCCGGCGGCTATGCCTTCAGCTATCCTTTAACCGCAGGAGAGGAAGCCCTGGGAGAGGTCGTGCTGTGGGTTTCCATGGATCACATCATCAGTGCCCTGGAGGACTATCACGGGCACGGAATTCTCCATGTGGACCGAATAGACCACCACATCCCCTTTGACCGGCTTTACGGTCTCAGTGCCGGTGAAGCCCGGCGGACCAACGCCCTGATTGATGAAGCCATCCTTTCAGGCAGAATCGAAGCTTATGAACTCAATGTCCACCAGCTTGAAAACACGTTGATTGTCACCAGGATCCTTCCCCTGCAAGGAGCCGATCAGGCTGAGGCGGGTTATCTGGTTTTCCATGAGGAAAATCCCGTTTTCCACTACGGAATCAGTGTGGGTTACCGCAATTCCAGAATCCTGTTTCTGCTTGAAGGCATCCTGGTCATCAGTCTCTTGGGAGGTCTCTTTGTCTACCGGCAGACGGACAAGATCATTCACGAGGACAAGCTGACCAGACTGTACACCCGGGGCTATTTCAAGAAATTCGGCAGGCGGGTGATTGAAGGCCAGGCGCAGAACGCCGCAATCATTCTGGACATCGACAATCTCAAAAGAGTCAATGAGGCTCATGGCTTGAACGAGGGCGACCGGGTTCTGGAAACCGTCGGGGGCATCATCAAGGCCAGCATCAGACCCCAGGACATTCCCATCCGCTGGTCGGGGGAGGAATTCGTCATCGTCATGCCGGGGACATCCCTGGAGCACGGCAAGACCATCGCCGAACTCATCCGGATTGGAATCGAGGACTACCCCTTCAAATCCTTCAAGGTCACGGCCAGCCTGGGGGTCTTCGTCTACGACAACTACGAGGACATTCTGGCATTTTTGAACCGCATGGATGAGAACATCCTCATTACAAAATCATCCAAGGATAAAAAGACCTTGGAAATCAGTCGATAAGAAGCCTCGATGAGGTTTCTTTTTCAAAAACGCAACCCCGAGGAGGAAATTATGAAAACCCTGATCAAAAACGCCATGGTTCTGACCATGGTCGATGAACACATCGCCCCCATGAATATTCTGGTGGAGGACGGAAGAATCAAGGCCCTTGGAGATGAATCCTACGAGGCCGACGTGGTCATCGACGGTGAAGACGCCCTGGTGATGCCGGGTCTTGTCAACGCCCACACCCACATTGCCATGAGCCTATTGAGAAATTATGCCGACGATCTGGATTTCTGGCCCTGGCTGACTGAAAGAATCTGGCCGGCAGAGGCAAAGCTTGATGCTGAAAAGGTCTATTGGGGATCCATGCTCAGTATCGCTGAAATGCTTTCAAAGGGGATCACCACCTTTTCCGACATGTATTTTTTCACGGAGGAAACCATCCGGGCCGTGGATGAAACCGGCATCAGAGCCAATCTCAACCGGGGACTGACCAGTGGTGAGGATGAAGAGGCCAAACTCCACAATGCCCTGGAGCTTCACCAACGACACCATCTCAAGGGGGATGGGCGGATCAAGATCGATCTGGGTCCCCATGCGCCCTACACCTGTGACCAGCGATATCTCAAGAGGATTCTCGAGGCCGGCAGGGGGATGGACACCAGGATTCACATCCATTTGAGCGAGAGCCGCAAGGAGGTGAAGGACTCCTACGAAAAACACGGCATGAGTCCCATCCAGTACGTGAGCAGTCTCGGTCTCTTTGATCTGCCCACCCAGGCGGCTCATTGCGTCCACATCGATGAGGAGGACATGAAGATTCTCAAGGAGAAGGGGGTCAGCGTGGTCAACAATCCCTCGAGCAATCTGAAACTGGCCAATGGATTCGCTCCGGTTTCAAAGATGCTCAAAATGGGGATCAATGTCGCCATCGGCACTGATGGTCCGTCCAGCAACAACAACCAGGATCTTTTTGAAGAAATGCATCTGGCTGCCCTGATCAACAAGGGATACGAAGAAAATCCCACCGTGCTCAAGGCCTTCGAGGTGCTGAAAATGGCCACGGTGAACGGGGCGAAGGCCCTGGGAATCGAGGAGGCCGTGGGGACCCTCGAGGTGGGAAAAAAGGCGGATCTCATCATGATCGATCTGAAGGCGCCGCATCTCAATCCCAGAAACAATCTCTTGTCTTCCCTGGTCTATTCGGTGTCCAGCGCCGACGTGGTTCTGACCATGGTGGAGGGCAGGGTGCTGTACCGAAAAGGGGAGTTTCTGACCCTGAATATCGACAAGGTGATCAAAAATGCCAATGAGCAGGCCCGGGCCATGACCCGGGAACCGGAGGACAGGGCATGAAAGCGGCCAAGGGCATGGCGACCCTGATCGCCCAGACCCACGATGACGAAAAAAAACCCAGGTCCCTGGTGCCTCCCCTTCACCAGACCGCAACCTTCTATTTCAACACCATTGACGAGGTTCAGAAGGCTTTCAGCTTTGAATCCGGGGATTATGTCTATACCCGGGGAAACAACCCCACCCTGAGGTTGCTGGAAGAGAAGATCACCGCCCTGGAAAAGGGGAGGGACGGGGTCGCCTTCGCTTCGGGAATGGCTGCCATCAGCAGTGTCCTCCTGTCCCTGGTCAAGCCGGGGGAGGAGGTGCTTTTTCACCGGACCCTCTATGGGTCCACCTATTCCGTGGGCAAGGAACTGCTGCCCCGGTATGGCGTCAAAACCCATTTTGTGGATTTGAACCGGCTCAGAGCCGAGGACATGGCGGCCTATGAAAGGGTCAAGGTCATTTACTTTGAAACGCCGGTGAATCCCAATCTTGAGCTCATTGATATCCGGAAGATGGCGGCTCTCGGTGAAATCATCGGGGCCAGGGTGGTGGTGGACAACACCTTCCTCACCCCCTATTTTCAGAATCCCCTGGAACTCGGGGCCTATGTGGTCCTTCATTCGGGAACGAAATACCTCAACGGCCACGGGGACGTGGTGGCGGGTTTTGCCGTCTCGAAGGATCAGGCCTATATCCATCGGTTGAAATTCAATTTCATGACGGAGCTGGGGGGTGTTCTGAGTCCCTTCAATGCCTGGCTGATCCTCAGAGGCCTCAAGACTCTTCATGTCCGCATGGAAAGGCATCAGGCCAATGCCCTGGCGGTGGCCGGCTTCCTCAAGGCTCATCCCGGGGTGGACAAGGTCCATTACCCCGGACTGACTGAACCCGTCATCGCCGGTCAGATGAGGGGGACCGGCGGCATGATCACCTTTGAGATCAAGGGGTCCCTTGAAGAGAGCGTGGCCCTGGTGGAATCCTTGAAACTCTTCAGACTGGCGGTAAGCCTTGGAGATATTGAAAGCCTGGTGGAGATGCCCTCGGCCATGACCCATTTCGGTTATGACGCCGATACCCTTGAAGAATTCGGAATGAGTCTGAAGATGATCCGGCTTTCCATCGGTCTGGAGGATCCGGCGGACCTGATCGATGATCTGACCCGGGGTCTCGAGGCCGGTCGATGAAGGCGATATCTCCCCTGATGCTCCTGGCGGTTTTTTTCTGGGCGGGGGCCTTCATCGCCGGGAAAATGACCGCCAATGTCATCGATCCCGTCACCATGACCTTTCTCAGGTTCTTCATTGCCGCAGTGGTCCTCGATGTCTATTTTTTCTTAAGAGGTAGAAAAATCGTCCTGAGCGGGACCCTCCTGAAGGAATCCCTCATTCTGGCCGTGGTGGGCATGGTGGGCTACCATGTGCTGTTTTATCTGGCGCTTGAAACCACCACGGGAATCCATGCCTCCCTGATTGCCGCATTGAACCCCTTTTTCACCTATTTTCTATCCATCCTGTTTCTCAAGACCGCCCTCAGGAGGGAAAAGTTCCTCTATATTTTCAGTGCGATTTTTTTCGTGAGCCTGATCATCGTCAATTTTGATTTTCGGGTGGTCTTCCAGGGGGGGATCAACCCGGGAGATCTTTTCATGATTCTGGGGGTCTTTCTCTGGGCCAGTTATTCAATCATTCTCAAGGGGTTTATCGGAAAATACGAGCCCATCGACCTCATTGCCGTGGTCTTCAACGTCACGGCGGTGCTGCTGTTGCCCTTTGTGGATTACGGGCTCCTTGCAAGCTTTTTCACCCTCGAGGCCGTGGTGGTGGCCAGCGTGGTCTATATGGGGGTTTTCCCCACGGTCTTCGGCTACCTGATCCAGCAGGTCCACATCAAAAAAATCGGGCCGGACCGCACCAACATCTACTTCAACCTGGTGCCGGTGGTGGCGGTGTCACTTTCGGTACTCATCCTCAAGGAAAGTCTGAGCTTCCTGAGTCTTTTTAGCGGCCTGGCCGTGATTTTCAGCGTGTATCGCTTCAATCAAATTTAGGGGGAAGCCCTGTGAATGCATTTCATCGTTACAAACCCTACGTCCTCGTGGCCGTCATGGATGCCTTTGCCACCCAGATCTACATTGATCTCTTCAGCGACAATTTCAGAATATCCGTGGCGGTGCTGCTGCTGCCGGTGGTGTATTATTTCAACCGCCGCCTCAATCCCCTGGTGGGAGCCCTTTTCATCGGTCTGAGCGGCATCCTCTTTCGGACCCTGGTGGGGCTCGGGACCTATGACAGCTTTCTTGAGTCGCTTCTGGCGGACTACCATATCATCTACTTCGATCTGAGCTATGGCTTGATATATTATCTGCTTTTGTACAAGAAAAAGGATTACCTCATCACCACCTGGCTCCTCGTGGTGATCGGGGGAGACCTGGGGTCCAATCTGGTCGAGATCTTTTTCCGCATCGGGGAGGGCAGCATCCTGGAGATCTCCGACAAATTCTACACCCTCTTCTACGTGGCGATGTTCCGGACCCTGATTGCCCTGATGATGGTGCTTCTAGTGGAGAGCTACCGCATGTTTCTCCTCAAAAGCGAACACAACGAGCGGTATCAGAAGCTGCTGATGCGCATCTCGGATCTGGAATCCGAGCTCTTCTTCATCCATAAGAACATGTCCCAGGTGGAGACGGTCATGGCGGGAGCCTATGAGCTTTACGAAAATTCCCAGACCATCGACCGGTCCGAGCTCAGGTCCCGGAGTCTGAAAATCGCCTCGGAGATCCATGAGATCAAAAAGAACTACATCAGTATCTACGGGGGAATCAAGGAGATTACGGAGAAGGACAAGATCATTCATGAAATCCGCATCCAGGACATGATGAGCATGCTCTTCAAGAGTCTTTCCAAGGTCGAGGCCTATGAGAAAATCGAGTTGAGGTATCAACTCAAAAATAATTTCGTGGTGAGGGATTCCTACTACTTCCTCACCATTGTCAGGAATCTCGTGGTCAACGGCCTCGAGGTCCTCAAGGACTCGGGCCGGGACGCCGGAGCCAGGGTGGAACTGGTGGAGGAGCTGGATAAGACCCATTATGTTTACAAAATCTGCGACAACGGATCCGGAATTCCCGAGGAGGAGCTCAGTGATATCTTCATACCCGGCTATTCGACGAAATTCAATAAGGACAGCGGCCAGTCCAACCGGGGTCTGGGCCTTTTCATTGTGAGGGAATTGACGCATAAAATCTACTTCGGCGAGGTCTCGGTGACTTCGACTCCCGGCCAAAAGACGGAATTCGTGATCAGCATACCCAAGTCACAATTGGAGGTGATGGAGTGAAAATCTATATCCTGGATGATGACAAGACCATCACCAAGCAATTGAGTCAGATCATCGAAAAAGAGGGTCTGGGAAATGTGGTGACCACCAGTCAGGATCCCGTCAAAAGCCTGATGGAATACGGTTTTTTTGATCTGGACCTGATCATTGTCGACTTGTTGATGGAAGGGGTTGACGGCATCGCCCTGGTGAGGGAAATCAAGGCCAAGGCGCCCCAGATTGAAGTCATCATGGTTTCCCAGGTCTCCAACAAGGAAATGATCGCCAAGGCCTACGATGCCGGGGTGAGAATTTTTGTCACCAAACCCATCAACCGGATTGAAATCACCGCCGTGATCAAAACCCTGGGGGAATTGATTGAACTCAAACACAAATTCAAGGTCCTCTCGGAGGTTTTCGAAGGGGTGATGGGGGCAACCCCCGGCATTCAGATGTCCTATGAAGAAAAAGCGGTGAGGGTGCTCAAGGACCTGGGAATCTGGGGAGAAAAGGGGGCCCAGGAGATTCTTGTCCTGGCCGGCCATCTCAAGACCCATCAGATTCCCATCCACGATTATTCCCTCAGGGAGCTGATGGAAACCGTCAGTGGGGATCCGGTCAATTTCGAGCAGAGAATCCGAAGGGCCATCACCAAGGGATTCACCAATCTTGTGGCCATCGGCATCGAGGACAATCTCAACACCACTTTTTTGGAGTATGCCAATTCTTTTTTCGACTTCGAGTCCATTCAGAAGGAAATGCAGTCCAGACGAGGGGGGCATTCCCGGGGAGGCAAGATCAACATCAAGAAGTTCATCGAAAATCTGACAAGTGTTTAATTTTGGTTTAAATGAAATTGATAGATTTTGATTTAATTTGAAACCATGGGTTATTCTTTAGACAAAGGGGGTTTTACTATTATGAAAGAAAAGAAAAAAGCAACCTTGGGGCACGCACTTATTGTTATTTTTTATTTAATCGCTGCCCTATACTTCGGATTGCAGGTCTGGGGAGCAGACGTGCACATGCCGATTCTCTCCGCTGCAGTGCTTGCAGGGGCCATTGCCATGTTCGGACTCGGATTCTCCTGGGCTGAACTTGAAGAAGGGGTCGTTGAAACCATCAAGATGTCCATGGCGGCTATCCTGATTCTCATGATCATCGGCAGCATCATCGGCACCTGGATCCTTTCAGGGGTCGTACCCACCATGATCTACTACGGTTTGAAGCTGATTTCACCGAGCGTCTTCCTCATGGCCACCCTGCTGCTGACCTCCGTGGTCTCCCTCTCCACCGGGAGTTCCTGGACCACTGCAGGAACCGTCGGTATCGCCCTGATCGGTGTCGGCGGCGGTTTCGGCATTCCACTGCCCATCGTGGCAGGCGCCATCATTTCCGGCGCCTACTTCGGCGACAAGATGTCACCGCTTTCTGACACCACGAACCTGGCGCCTGCGGTGGCCGGCTCCAATCTCTTCGACCACATCCGTCACATGATCCTGACCACCGGCCCGAGTTATGTCATCGCCCTGGTGCTCTACGGCATCATCGGCATCCGCTACTCGGCCAGCACCATGGATATGAGCGCCATCAATGAAATCCTCGGCGGACTCCAGGCCAACTTCACCATCAGCCCGCTGCTCCTCGTGGCGCCCCTGCTGGTCATCGTGATGGTCGTCCTCAAGGTTCCCGCTTTGCCGGGCCTGATCGGCGGCGTCATCCTGGGGGGAATCTTCGCTGCAATGTTCCAAGGTGCCGGGATGTCCTCGATCATCGACGCGGCCCATTACGGATACTATTCGGAAACCGGCATTGAAGCACTGGACAGTCTCCTTTCCCGAGGCGGACTGGATTCCATGATGTGGACGATTTCCCTGATTCTCATCGCCATGGTCTTCGGCGGCATCATGGAGAAGTCCGGCATGCTGGAAGCCCTGGCCACCCAGATTCTCAAATTCGCTACCAACACAGGAAATCTCGTACTTTCAACCGTCTTGACGGTCATTCTCTTCAACCTCATTGCCGGTGACCAGTATCTGGCCATCGTCATCCCGGGAAGAATGTACAAGCCCATCTATGACGATATGGGACTTGATCCAAAGAACCTCTCCCGTGTTCTTGAGGATGCCGGAACCCTGACTTCGCCGCTTGTGCCATGGAACTCCTGTGGTCTCTTCATGTCAGGCACCCTGGGCGTGGCAACGGTTGCCTATGCTCCCTACGCCTTCCTGAATCTGCTCAATCCGCTGATTTCCATCTTCTACGGTTACACCGGTCTTACCATGACCAAGCTGGAGCCCAAGAAAGAAGAAGCGGCATAAAGACTGAAAAAAAGCTGAGCAATCAGCTTTTTTTTTATGCTTTGTTGCCAGGACACCCGTGACTTCAGTCGTGAGAGGTTCAATGAGGCCGGAAGGGGACTGGCCCCCTCTTGAAGGCTGGAAGGAATCCCTGGCACCCGCGAGAGGTTTTATTCAAAAACTAAAGGATTGTATGGTAGAATTGGATAAGGCGTATCACGTTTCAACCCATCACCGGTCTATCGGTTTTTGAGGGTGACCCGGTCAAAATCTGACCTGGGGGAGGCGGACCGCCCTGGGTTTTTCAAGAAACATCATCCTATGGACAAGGTTGTGTTGCCATGTATCGTTATCTGAAAGGGCTGCTGGTAAGTAAAGACATCGAGGGGGCCATCACCGTTGAAAACGGCGGCATCGGTTATGAAATACTGACTTCTCTTCTGACCCTGGAGGAGCTGGAGGTGGGCTCCGAGGTGAAGGTCTTCACCAAAATGATCCTCCGCGAGGAGGAATTGATCCTCATCGGTTTTTCCACCCCTCTTGAACTCGAGATTTTCGAACTCCTCAAAACCGTCTCCGGAGTGGGCATCAAGTCCGCCCTCAAGGTGCTGAGCACCTTGAGTCTGAGTCATTTGATCGATGCCGTAGTGACGGAGGATTACCAGTTGTTGACCACGGTCCCCGGAGTGGGGAAGAAGTCCGCCCAGCGGATGGTCATCGAGCTCAAGGATCAATTTGCCAGGCGCTACGCCCTGGGAGAGGTTCCCGGGAGCGGGGAAGGGTTGCCCCAGTCCCAGGCGGGCGGTCAGGGAACCAGGCGCCAGGAGGTCAAGGAGGCCTTTGCTTCCCTGGGCTACAGCCCCAGAGAAATCAATCAGATCCTGCAGACCCTCGATATCGGTGAAATGGAATTCGATGCCATACTCAAAGAGGGACTCAAATTATTGCTTAAAGGATAGGGGGTCATCACACCGTGCAGATGAATCGCATCGTCACACCGGATTTCAAGGACCAGGAGGGCACCATTGAAAAAAGCCTGCGGCCCCGCTCTTTCCAGGAGTACATCGGACAGGAAAAGTGCGTGGACCAGCTGAAGATCTTTATTGAAGCCGCCAACATGAGGGAAGAGCCCCTGGACCATGTCCTGCTCTACGGGCCTCCGGGTCTGGGAAAAACCACCCTCTCCCACATCATCGCCAATGAGATGGGGGTGAGCATCAAGATCACCTCGGGGCCGGCCATCGAGCGCCCCGGAGATCTCGCCGCCATTCTGACCAATCTCAAGGAAAAGGACATTCTCTTTATAGACGAGATTCACCGCCTCAACCGGGCCGTGGAGGAGATCCTCTATCCCGCCATGGAGGACTATGCCATCGACATCATCGTGGGCAAGGGTCCCGGGGCGAGGAGCGTCCGTCTGGACCTGCCCCAGTTCACCCTGATCGGAGCGACCACCCGGGCGGGAAGTCTCAGCTCGCCCCTGAGGGACCGGTTCGGCGTCCTCTTGAAGCTGGAGCTCTATGATGCGAAATCCCTGGAGGAGATCCTGCATCGCTCCAGTGACATTCTCAAGGTCAAAATCCACGAAAGCGCCGCCGAGGAGATCGCCAAACGCTCCAGAGGGACGCCGAGAATCGTCAATCGCATACTGAAACGGGTGAGGGACTACGCCCAGGTTTTTGGTGAAGGAGAAATCACCCTGGAATCGGCTAGAAAAGCCCTGGGAATGCTGGAAATAGATGCCCTGGGCCTTGACCCCGTGGACCGCAAACTGCTGAGGACCATCATCGAAAACTACGGTGGCGGGCCGGTGGGTCTTGATGCCCTGGCGGCCTCCTCCGGAGAGGAAAGGGTGACCATCGAGGACGTCTACGAACCCTACCTGCTTCAGATCGGATTTCTCAATCGGACCCCCAGAGGGCGGCAGGTCACCCAAAGAGGCTATGAGCATCTGGGGAAGGCCTATGTGGCAACAAGTCTCTTCGACGGGTTGGAGGAATAGATGATTAAAATACGATTCGGCCTCATTTTTTGGCTGCTGCTGGTCTTTGCCGCCCCGGTCCATGCCCAGGGGGACGACACCCTGATCACCGTGGGCCTGAGTTACGGCAATCCCGCCTACAATCAGGGGAGTATTTTCGGCAAGGACCTTTACCTCTCGGCGGAGGGCAGGTCCTTGAGTCTCGGGGTCAACGAGGTGGGCTACAGCCTCTATGAGGGAAAGGCACGGGTCCTGGTGGCGGATATCAGCCAGGAGGAAGAAGCCTTGAGGACCCTGAAACTGATTCAGGGGAGGACTCCCGATGCTTTTCTGGGCTTTGACGGCGACTATGCCATACTTTCTGAAACCCAGGCGGGCGGCCTTGACCCGGGGGATTTCAAGGTGGAGCTCACCGGAGATTTCGGCAGGATACTTATTCTGTCAGAGTCGGTCCTCCTCAGGAACCAGAGCACTTCCTTCTATTTTGACGGTCTCAGGTACCGGGGGGCTGTGGGATTTTCATCCCACGAAGGCAGTCTCAGCGTCATCAATGAGCTCACTCAAAGGGAATACCTGTATGGCGTGGTGCCCAAGGAGATGGGCTACACCTGGCCCCGGGAGGCCCTGAAGGCCCAGGCGGTACTGGCCAGAACCTATCTGACCCGGCATATGGGACAGTATGAAGCCTACGGTTTTGATATCTGCGGGACCGCCAACTGCCAGGCCTACGGCGGCTTCACGGCAGAAAGGGCCGCCACCTCGGCGGCGGTGGAGGATACGGCGGGGGAAAGGGCCTATTATGAAGGGGAGCCGATCTACGCCTACTATCATGCCAACAGCGGCGGCATCACCGCCGATGTCAAAAATGTCTGGGGAGGGTCATATCCCTACCTCGTGAGTCGCGAGGACCCCTTTTCACAGGAGGCCGTTTACAGCGACTGGCAGATTGATTTCACCGGGGAGGAGCTTCTGGATCTGATTCGGGAAAGGGGCTATCAGGCGGAGGCTGTCCTCGACGTGGACACTGGAGCAATCACCACCGACGGCCGGGTGCAATCCCTCACCATCACGACGGATCGTGAAGCCATCACTCTGGTCAGGGAAGAAGCCCGAAGATTTTTCGGTTACAACATTCTCAAATCCACCTACTATCGGGTCAGCTTCTCCGACCCCCTGGACCTGCTGCTGGCGGGCGGTGAAGTGAGGAGCCTGCCGGAGGAGATTTCGGCCATCAACGGCGAGGGTGTCCTGACCAGGGTCTCAAAGGACTGGAGAGTCCTGGGGGAGGGCTATTCCCGGATGCTTGATTGCGGCGAGGGAGGACTCGCCATCAGCGGCAGGGGCTGGGGACACGGCGTGGGAATGAGTCAGTACGGGGCCAGGGAAATGGCCGATCTGGGATATGATTATCGTCAGATCATTGCTTTTTATTATCCAGGAGTCGAGGTGAGGGAATAAAGCATGAAAACCAGTGACTTTTATTACGAATTGCCCCAGGAGCTGATTGCTCAGTTTCCCATCAGGAACCGGTCGGAATCCCGGCTCCTGGTGGTGGACCGGGGGGCCGGGACCATCGCCCATCAAGGCTTCAAGGACATCGTCAGCTATTTGAGGGAGGGGGATGTCCTGGTCATCAATGACACCAAGGTCATCCCCGGAAGGATTTTCGGGACCAGGGCCACCGGAGCCAGGGTGGAATTCTTGATACTCAGTGCGGCGGCGGAGCCCGATACCTACGCCTGCATGGTCAAGCCCGGGAAAAAGGCCCGACCCGGGGAGACCTTCACCTTTGCCGACGGAGAACTTTCGGCAAGCATCCTCGAGATTCTCCCCGGTGGACTCAGAAAGGTCCGATTTGACGCCAAGAGGGATTTCATGACCCTCCTGGATGAAATCGGTGAAATGCCCCTTCCTCCCTATATCAAGGAGAAACTCGAGGAAAAGGACCGCTATCAGACGGTGTATGCCAGTGCCGTGGGTTCAGCGGCGGCCCCCACCGCCGGTCTGCATTTCACGCAGGAAATCCTCGGGGCCCTGGAGAAAAAGGGGGTCAGGATCGCTCGGGTGACCCTCCATGTGGGCCTGGGAACCTTCAGACCGGTGAAGGCGGAGAACATCACCGACCATGAGATGCACGAGGAATTTTATGCCATCGATGAAAAGAATGCCGGGATTATCCAAAAGGCCCGGGAAGGGGGCGGCAGGGTCTTTGCCGTGGGCACCACCTCCACGAGGACCCTGGAATCCATCATGACCCGGCACGGGGTATTGGAGGCCTGCTCAGGCTCGACGGATATCTTCATTTATCCCGGCTACACCTTCAAGATCGTGGATGGCCTCATCACCAACTTCCATTTGCCGGAATCGACCCTGATCATGCTGGTCAGCGCTTTTGCTGACCGGGACCTGATCATGGCGGCATATCAGGAGGCCGTGGAGGAAAAATACCGATTCTTCAGCTTTGGCGATGCCATGTTGATCATTTAGGGAGGCTTTATGTCATTTGAATTTGAATTAATCAAAGAAGATCCCCGTTCCAAGGCCCGTCTGGGGAAACTCCACACCCCCCACGGGGTGATTGAAACGCCGATTTTCATGCCGGTGGGGACCAAGGCCACGGTGAAGGCCATGAAGCCGGAGGAGGTCGAGGCCCTGGGGGCCCAGATCATTCTGGCCAACACCTATCACCTGCATTTGAGACCGGGGAGCGAGCTGGTGAAAAAAGCCGGGGGCCTGCATCAGTTCATGAACTGGCACAAGCCGATTCTCACCGACAGCGGGGGATTCCAGGTGTTCAGCCTTGGAAAAACCCGAAAGATCACCGAGGACGGGGTGGAGTTCCAATCCCATTACGACGGTTCCAGGCAATTCATCCGTCCGGAGGACGCCGTCAGGATCCAGAACGATCTGGGGGCCGATATCATCATGGCCTTTGATGAATGTCCCCCCTATCCGGCGGCGTACGACTATGTCAAGGATTCTCTTGAACGGACGACGAGATGGGCCGAGCGTTGCAAGAGGGCCCATCAGAATACGGCCTCCCAGGCGCTTTTCGGAATCGTCCAAGGAGGGGTCTTTCCTGAGCTGAGGCAGCAAAGCGCCAAGGAGCTCATGGCCCTGGATTTCCCCGGTTACGGGATCGGCGGCCTGAGTGTCGGTGAACCCAAGGACCTCATGTACGAGGTTCTGGATGAGACCGTGCCCCTCTTGCCCGGGGACAAGCCCCGGTATCTCATGGGAGTGGGCAGCCCCGACGCCCTCTTCGAAGGCGTGCTTCGCGGGGTGGACATGTTTGATTGCGTCCTTCCGACCCGGATCGCCCGCAATGGCACCGCCATGACCTCTGTGGGCCCCGTCTCCATCAAAAAAGCGGCGTACACAGAGGACTTCAGTCCTCTGGATGAAAACTGCCAGTGCGACACCTGCAGGAACTACAGCAAGGCTTATCTCAGACACCTTTACAAGAACAACGAGATCCTTTCGGCAAGGCTCTTTACTGAGCACAACCTGTATTTTCTCATCAGTCTGATGGCGAAGATCCGTGAGGCCATCCAGGAAGACCGGCTTTTAGAATTCAAAAAAGAATTCTTTCAAAATTACGGATATTAGGGTACAATAATATCGTATGAAAGGAGGGATACCCTTGACTGGAAACCTGGGATCAATAGCCTATTTGGTGGTTCTCTTTGCAATATTCTATTTCTTGCTTCTGAGACCCCAGCAAAAGAAAAGCAAGCAGTTGAAAGAAATGCGGGCAAGCCTTAAAGTAGGAGATAAAATCACCACCATCGGTGGACTGGTGGGAAAAATCATTAAAGTGACCGAAGATGACATCACCCTGGAAACCGGCGCGGACAAGCTCAGAATGGTCTTCAAGAAGTGGGCGGTAGCGACGGTGGACACACCCGTAGAAGAAATCGAGTAAGAAGGCAGTATCTGTCTTCTTTTCTTTTTGTCCCTTGGAGGTGCCATGCAGCTGGATCTGAGAATCGTAGAAGCGACCTTCATTGAAAAAATCAACCGCTTTGTCGGGGAGGTGGTCCTGGAGGGAGTCCCCCTCCGCTGTCATATTCCGAATACCGGAAGACTGGCGGAGCTCCTCCTGCCCGGGACAAGGGTCCTCCTCAGCTTCCATGAGGGGGGAGAGCGCAAGTACCGGTATTCCCTCAGAATGATCTACAAGGAAGACCGGCTCTTCAGCATCGATTCCCAGCTGCCCAACCGGCTGGCCGAAGAGGCGGTGGGCAAGGGTCTTATCCAGGAACTCGGGGGCTATGGGGTGGTGAAACGGGAGTACGATTTCGGGGCGAGCCGACTGGATTTTCGTCTTGAAAATCCCCTGCACCCCCCCTGTCTCATGGAGGTCAAGGGGGTCACTCTGGAGGACCGGGGCATCGCTTCTTTTCCCGACGCTCCGACCCTGAGGGGGATCCGGCATCTGGGGGAACTGGTCAAGGCCAGGGAAGAGGGCTACCGGGCGGTGGTGCTTTTTGTCATTCAATTCGAGGAGCCCCGGTTTTTCACCCCCAATTTCAAGGATGAAGCCTTCGCCAGGGCCTTGAATGAGGCGGCGCAGGGGGGGGTCGAAGTCCTGGCTTATGCCACGAGGGTGACCCCCGGGGAGGTCGTCATCGTGAAGCGGATTCCCGTATTTCTAGAAAATCCGGAATAAAAAAGTGCACCTCCCGATCCTGGTTGTTCTTCAGGACGGAAGGTGCACTTTCAATTGTGAGGTTTGTCACCCTACGTAATGATTTCTTCCGGGGATCTGTTGTCCCAGAGATAGGAGCGCAGATAGGAATAGAAGTTGAAGTAGAAATCCTGGACGGCTTCGGCCGTCAGATTCCCCTGGTTCTCCTCGATGATGTCGAGATAGGCGGCGACCAGGGAGGCGGTGCGGCTTGCGGGATGAGCCGCGATGAAATCGCGGTAGCTCAGGGTGATGTCCTCTCGAAGTTTTGAAGAATCCGGGGCCATGAGTTCCGTGAAGAGGCCGTTGGCCAGCAGGGCCCTGTAAAGGTACCTGGCGTAGAATTCATAGCTCTTGTTCATGGTCTGCCCCTCTTTGTAGGTCAGAAGGTGGGTCTCCACCTGGACGGCCTTTTCCAGCAGATTCGGAATGGCGGCTGAAAGCACCGGGGCGTTGAGATCCATGGACCGGTATTCCGATTCAAGAATCGCGTAATAACTCTGTTGTTCCGGGGACAGATATTCCTTGAACCGATTGATTCTGGCGTAGTCGATGAGAGCGATCTCAAGCGGTTCCTCCGGCGGGGCCAGGCTTGATTTCAGATAGGCCTCGTAGGCCAGAATCATGGGTTCGTGAAAGCCTGAATTCAGGTCTATGAGCAGGATAGACAGTTCCTCCTCGATGACGTCGGGGGAGGCACCGTCTGTGAGCATTTGAAGATACTCCCGGTAGGCGGTGATCTGGGGATCGGCGGGGTCGGTTTCTGAGGGCTGTGAGGGATGGGCGCATGCGGTCAAAGCCATGATGCCTGATAGGAAAAGAATCGCAAGGCCTGTCGGTTTGAAGTTCATTAGTATCACCTGCTTAAATAGAAGTCTAATATTAGACTACACAAAAAACCCGAAAGTTCCAAGAAATAATTTATTTTATTGCGGGATGACATATGATATAATACTTTTGTCAAGTAAGGAGGGATAGCCATGAAGCATATCAAAACACTGTCCAAGGGTTCTCACAACCGAGTCGGGTCGACCATGGGGTGCGGTGAATGTCAGACGTCTTGCCAGTCAGCGTGCAAAACATCCTGCACCGTAGGAAATCAAGCTTGCGAAAATAAATAATCCAGGGACAAGCAGCTTAAGGCTGCTTTTTCTATGTCATGATCAAAGGAGAACACGATGATACATCAATTTCAAAAGGACGATTTGAATATCGTCCTCGATATCAGCAGCGGGGCCATCCACCTGGTGGATCCCCTGGTCTACGGCCTGATCGGGGATTACGACGCCGGAAAGGCGGCCCTTCTGGAAAAGTACGCCGCCCTCTATAACGAGGCCACGGTGCTGGAGGCCCTGGAGGAAATCGAAGCGCTCAAAAAGGCGGGGCAGCTTTTCACCCCGGACACCTATGAGAACAATATCCAGTTCAAGAACCGCAAACCGGTGATCAAGTCCATGTGTCTTCATGTCGCCCATGATTGCAATCTCAGGTGCGGCTACTGCTTCGCTTCCCAGGGGGACTACCAGGGATCGAGGTCTCTCATGAGCGCCGAGATGGGAAAGAAGGCCCTGGCTTATCTGGCCAGAAACAGCGGGAATCACTACAACCTCGAGGTGGATTTTTTCGGGGGAGAGCCCCTGATGAATTTTGAAGCGGTCAAGGAAATCGCCGCCTACGGCAGAAGCCTGGAGCCGTTGTACAACAAGCGTTTCCGCTATACCATGACCACCAACGGGGTCCTCCTCGACGAGGAAATCATGGATTATCTCAATGAAGAAATGGACAACGTGGTCATGAGCCTTGACGGCCGGAAAAGTGTCAACGACCGGATGCGACCCGGCCTGAGAGGCGAAGGCAGCTATGACACCATCGTGCCGAAATTCAAGGCGATGGTGGCGAAACGGGGCAGCAAGGATTACTTCATCCGGGGCACCTTCACCCGTTTCAATCTGGACTTTGCCGAGGACGCCTTCCATTACCGGGACCTGGGCTTCAAGAGCACCTCCCTGGAGCCGGTGGTGACGGAGCCTCAGATGAAGTACGCCATCCAGGAGGAGGACCTGCCGAAAATCTTCTCCGAATATGAACGGCTGGCCGAGGAGATGATCCGCACCCACGGGACCCCAGAGGCCTTCAGCTTTTTCCATTTCAATCTGGATCTGGAACAGGGGCCCTGCATCATCAAACGGCTCAGCGGCTGCGGGGCCGGTACGGAATACATCGCCGTCACCCCCGAGGGGGACATCTATCCCTGTCATCAGTTCGTGGGCAATGATGAGATGAAAATGGGCAATATTCTGGAGGAAACCTGGGATGCGGACATCAGTCTGACCTTCAAGAACGCCCATATCTACAACAAACCCAGCTGCAGAAGCTGCTGGGCGAGATTCTACTGCAGCGGCGGCTGTCATGCCAATGCCTACAATTTCAACGGCGATATCACGATCCCCTACGAGATCGGCTGTGAAATGGAGAAAAAACGCATTGAGACGGCCATCTATGTGCAAGCCAGGATCATGACCAAGGAGGAGGGAGACCATGATCGGTAACTATCTGCACCACGGGCCCCGGATCCACGAGGAGGCCTACATCGCCCCCACCGCCGACGTGGTGGGCCGGGTGACGATTCACAAGGATGCCAGCGTGTGGCACGGGGCGGTGATCCGGGGCGATGTCAACGAGGTGGTCATCGGTGAGCGGACCAATGTCCAGGATCTCACCGTCATCCATGAGGCGGACGATTACGGCGTCTACATCGGCAGTGATGTGACCATCGGCCATGGGGCCATCGTCCACGCCTGCACCATAGAGAACAATTGCCTGATCGGCATGGGGGCCATCATTTTGGATGGTGCACATATCGAAGAAAATGTTATAATAGGGGCAGGTGCTCTGGTTACGGGGGGCAAACGGATTCCAAGGAATTCCATGGTCCTCGGTTCACCGGGTAAGGTAGTGAGAAGCTTGACTGAGGAAGAAATCAAAGAATTGACCGACTCAGCACTCAAATATGTCAGAGTATCGAAAGAATACGCACAAGAGGGGGTTCAAACCAATCGTGGGAAATAGAAAATGGATGACGGTCATCATGCTGGCGGTGATGGTCGCAATGCTGTTTGTCGCCTTGTACGGACTGGGTCCGATCCGACCCGTGAAGGAGGCCATGAAGCTCGGCCTCGATATCGAGGGTGGGGTCGTGGTGGTCTATGAAGCCCAGACCGACGCCACAGGAGACGAACTGGCCCAGATCATGAGCCGGACCAAGGAGGTCCTTGCCCGCCGGGTCGACCAGCTGGGACTGACCGAGCCCAATATTTCAATTCAGGGGACAGACCGGATCCGGATCGAACTGCCGGGGGTTTCCAATGTCCAGGAGGCGGCTGAGACCATCGGTAAAACGGCTCAGTTGAAATTCGTCCGGGTGGCGGAGGACTCCTACGCCATCACCGGGATGACCATCGATGAATTTGACGGAGAACTGATTCTTTCAGGAGACATGGTGGAGGATGCCAACACCACGAGTGACGAGTACGGCAATCCTGCGGTTTTCCTGGAGTTCGACACGGAGGGGACCAGGAAGTTCCGGGAGGCCACGGAAACCGTGGTGAAATACGGGGCCGGGGAAGGACAGATCGCCATTCTTCTTGATGACGCCGTTATTTCCGCACCCTATACCTCGACCATCATTCCCAATGGCGAGGCCATCATCACCGGTTCCTTCAACTTTGATTATGCCGTGACCCTGGCCTCCCTGATCCGGGGCGGGGCGCTGCCCATCGACCTGGTGGAGGTGCAGACCAATCTCATCGGTCCGACCCTGGGAATCGATGCACTGAAATACAGTATTTATGCCGGAGGCATCGGATTCCTGCTGGTGGTGATCTTCATGATCGGCTTTTATCGGCTGCCCGGGGTGGTGGCCAGTTTGTCCCTGGTCCTCTACGCCCTGATCCTGCTCTTTTTACTGACCGGTCTCAAGGCCACCCTGACCCTGCCGGGCATGGCGGGTATCGTCCTCTCCATCGGGATGGCGGTGGATGCCAATGTCATCATCTACGAACGCATCAAGGAAGAGCTTTCCGTGGGCAAGACCGTGAGAGCCTCCATCGATGCCGGCTTCAGACAAGGACTCCGCACCATCGTGGATTCCAACATCACCACCTTCATCGCGGCCCTGGTGCTCTACTACTTCGGGGAGGGACCGATCCAGGGATTCGCCATCACCCTGATGCTGGGGATTCTGACCAGCATGTTCACGGCGGTGGTCTTCACCCGTCTGCTGCTTAAGAACCTGGCCCTGATCAAGACCTTCAACCATAAAAAATATTTCGGCGTAAGGGGGGCTAACTGATGCGGTTCGCACACCATTTGAAACTATGGGGGGCCCTGTCCCTTGCGGTCATCCTCATCGGAGGCGTCATGGCCATGGTCACCGGGGTCAATCTGGGAATCGACTTCACCGGGGGGACCATGATCCACGTCAATATCGGAGAAGCCTTCGAAGTCAGTGAAATCAGAGCCCTCGTCGAGCCCTTCGCTCTAGAACCGGATATCATCCATGCGGGATTCGATGACACCCAGGTCATCATCAAAACCAAGGCTTCCCTCGACAACACCCAGAGAATGGCGGTCTTCAACACCCTGTCGGAGGCCTATGACCTGACAACGGAGGATTTTCTCGAGGCGGAACAATTCGGGCCCGCCATCGGCCAGGAGCTTCAGGGCAAGGCCTTGAGTTCGATCCTCTTTGCTTCCATCGGCATGCTGCTCTATATCACCTTCCGTTTTGAACTGATTTACGGCGTCACCGCCATCATCGCCCTCATCCATGACGTGCTGATTCTCTTGTCGGTCTTCGTCATCTTCCAGATTCCCATCAATTCTTCCTTCATCGCGGCGGTCCTCACCATAGTGGGGTATTCCATCAACGACACCATCGTGGTCTTCGACCGGGTGAGGGAAAATGTGAAAACCATGGGGAGGGAGAGCTACAAGGAGGTTGCCGACCGCAGCCTCAAACAGACCCTGACCCGCAGTATCAACACCTCCCTGACCACTCTGCTGGTCATCGGCAGTCTTTACGTGCTGGGGGTGGAGGCCATCAAGGAATTCGCCCTGCCATTGATGACAGGGGTGCTGGTGGGCACATACTCCTCAATCTTTATCGCCAGCCCGCTCTGGGCGACCATCAAGGATATGAGGCGGGGGGCTAAAAGGAAAGGTTAGGTGGAAAGAATGCAGGTAACGTTTATTTTCTCCATGATTTTCGCGATCATCATCACCATTTTTGCCTTGGCCAATTCAGGAACCGTCACCATCAGTTTTGTTTTCAAATCCTTCGAGTTGTCCCAGGCCGTGGTGATTCTGGTTTCCGCCGTTACCGGCGCGATCGTGGTGTTCTTGCTGGACCTGGTGACCAAGGCCAGGGCTGCCATGAAAATCAAAGCCTTGAACCGGCAAGTGAAGGACCTGGAAAACCAACTCCTCAAATCCAATGAATCCCTGGCCAAGGCCATGACCCCGAATGAAGCACCGACACCACCGGAGAATCCAGAGGCGGTTGAATGAAGATTCACGAACACTGGTGGTATTCCCTCGATTTTGACCGGAATCACGCCGAAAAATTGGCCCTCGAAGGGGGCCTATTTTTGCCTGTGGCCGCTTATCTCGCCTACAAGAACCTGCCGGACCTGGCCGAGGTGACAAGATTTCTTGAACCGGATTTTCATCAGGTCAAGGCGCAGTCCTCTTTTGCCATGATGGATGAGGCGGTGGGAGTGATTCTCCAGGGTATCAGGCAAGGGGACCGTTTTTTGATTTACGGGGATTATGACGTGGACGGCATCACCGCCACCACCATTCTGTCGGATTATCTGACCGCCCTGGGGGCCGGGGTGAAGACCTTCATCCCCCACCGGGTGGATGAGGGATACGGCCTGAGTCTTGAGGCCCTTGAAGCCATTGAAGATCCCTTTGAGATTCTGATCACCGTGGATTGCGGCATCACCTCGGTGAAGGAGGCGGCCTTTCTTCTGGCGGAGGGCAGGCGGGTGATCATCACCGACCACCACGAGCCCAAGGAAGTCCTGCCCGGGGGAATCATCGTGAATCCCAAGCTCGACCCCGGTGCCTTCCAGGGATTGGCGGGGGTCGGCGTGGCCCTGGCCATGATCATCAAACTGGAAGAGGCCACCGGCCGGATTATTCCGCCGGACACCCTCGCCCTGGCTTGCATCGGCACCGTGGCGGACTTGATGCCCCTTGAGGGACTGAACCGAATCATTGTCTCCTGCGGCCTCAAGGCGGTTCCCCAGGTGAAAAAGCCGGGGCTCAGAGCCCTGCTCGAGGTCAAGGGGATTGATCCGGCCAGGGTGAGTGCTTCTGATATCGCCTTTCGCATCGCCCCGGTCCTCAATGCCTCGGGTCGGCTTGATTCAGCCATGAAGGCCCTCAGACTGCTTCAAACCACGGAGCCAGAGGAGGCCATGGCCCTTGCAAAGGAACTCGATGCCATCAACGAGGACCGCAAGCGCCTCGAAGGTGACATGAAGGACAGGGCCTTGAAACTGGCGGATTCCAACGCGCCCATGATTATCGTTTCCCATGGGTCCTTTCATGAGGGGGTCGTGGGCATCGTCGCTTCAAGGCTTGTGGAAGCCTTGAACAGGCCGGCCCTGGTTTTCAGTGACAAGGGGGACCACCTCAAGGGGTCGGGCCGAAGCCTCGGTGATTTCAACCTGCTGAAGGCTCTCGACGCCGCGAAGGAAACCATTGAATCCTACGGCGGCCACCAGCATGCCGCCGGCCTCAAGGTCAGGAAAGAGGATTTTGAAGCCTTCAAGCAGCAAGTGACCCGGTACACCCGGGACCATCTTGCTCCCCGGGACCAGGTCAGGAAATTCAGCTATATCGCCATCCTGGGGTCAGGTCAGATCCACCGGGAACTCCTCGACCAGATTGAAAAGCTGGCTCCCTTCGGCATCGCCAATCCCCGGCCGGGGGTGCTGATTGAAGGGGTTCGAATCGAAAGCCTGCGCCAGGTGGGGCAGGGGGGGGAACACTTGAAAATCAAATTCCTTCTGGAACAAAGAGTCCTGGATGCCATCGGCTTCAATATGGGAGACCGGGTCGGAGTCTTGAAGCGGGGCATGCTGGTGGATCTCATCGGGACTCTGAAAATCAATCGCTATCTGGGTCTTGAAACCCTCAGTCTGGATCTGAAGGATATCAGGGAAGCCGGCGCGAGATTCATCCTCGATGTCAAGGGGTATCATGACTATATTGAAAGTCATCCTGGGATTCTCAAGCAGTATCACCGGCAACTCGACCGGCTGTCCTATTTCACTTATGAGTATTACAGCGATTCCCGGATCACGGCCAAGGGCGCTGTCGACACCGTGGATTATGACCGGGTGGGAAGCCTCCATTTTGAGGATCTGGCGGACTTGAAAAATCCCCTCTACCAGAGGGCCTTTGAAGAGGTTTTTCTCCGAAGTCTGCCGGACAGGGAGGCCCTCGTGGGCTTTTACAAGGGGCTCAAGAAGCAGGGGAGGATGACTCTGATGCCGGTGGCCCGGGAGGTCGGGGCCCTGATTGAAAGAAACAGAATCCTGATCTGCGCCAGTATTCTGGAGGAATTGAAACTCATTGAGATGGGGCCATCCCGTGAAAAGGACTCCTTTGGCATCCGGCCCCTGGGCCATTCATCAAAAACAGCCTTGGAGAAATCCCAGATCTATAGAAATATACTTCAAATCAAGGAGGATTGGCATGAATTTAAAAGAAAAAATCAGGGTGATTGAAGGCTTTCCGGTGGAGGGCATCAGCTTCAAGGACATCACGACGATTCTCACGGATCCCGAGGCCTTTGACTACAGCATCACTGCAATGATCGAGGCCTTCGAGGATGTGGATTACGATGTGATCGTGGCCCCGGAGGCCAGGGGGTTCATCATCGGAGCCCCCATGGCGGCCAGGCAGAAAAAGGCCTTCGTTCCCATCCGCAAGCCCGGAAAACTGCCCGCCGAGACCCTAACCTATTCCTATGAACTCGAATACGGCAGCGATGAGCTTCAAGTCCATGTCGACGCCATTGAGCCGGGGGCCAGGGTACTGGTCGTGGACGATCTGCTGGCGACCGGGGGGACTGTCAAGGCGGTCAGGGAAATGGTGGAAAAGCTCGGCGGCGAAGTGGTGGGCATGGGATTTCTGATCGAACTGACGGGTCTCAAGGCCCGGGACCTGCTCCATGATCTGAGAATTGAAAGTATTGTACAATACGAATTCTAACTTCTTCTTCCAGATTGTATATTGTATAATTTTAGAGTATCATGAAATAGGGTGTATGTATGAATCTAGAAACCTATATTGATCAACTGAAGCAATACGGGGACCATTATGACCTGGAAAACATCGTCAAGGCCTATCAGCTGGCTGAGGAAGCCCATCGCGGACAGTTCAGAAAATCAGGGGAGAGGTATTTCACCCATCCCATTCACGTCTCACTGATTCTGGCAGAACTGGAACTCGATGAATCCTCCGTGATTGCAGGCCTGCTTCATGATGTCGTGGAAGACACCCAATACACCTATGAGGACATCCAGGCGGCCTTCGGGAAAAATGTGGCGGACATCGTCGACGGCGTCACCAAGCTGGGTCAGATCAGCTTCGACTCCAAGGAAGAACAGCAGGTGGAGAACCTGAGGAAGATGTTCCTGGCCATGGGCAAGGATATTCGCGTGATTCTGATCAAACTGGCGGACCGCCTGCACAATATGAGAACCCTGAGATTCATGTCTGCGGAAAAGAAGGTCGAGAAGGCCACGGAGACCCTTGAAATCTACGCCCCCATCGCCCATCGCCTGGGAATCAGCCGAATCAAATGGGAACTCGAGGATCTGGCCTTCATGTACATCGATCCCGATGCCTACTATGATCTGATCAACCGGGTCAACAAAAAGCGCAATGAAAGGGAAGCCTTGATTGAAAACGTCATCGACAAGATCAATGTCGAGCTCGACGAGGCCACCATTGAACACGATACCTACGGACGTCCCAAGCATTTCTATTCGATTTACAAGAAAATGAAGTATTCAAAGAAAGACTTTGATGAAATCTTCGATCTGACCGCGATCCGGGTTCTCGTGGACAGTGTGAAGGACTGCTACGGCGTCCTGGGCATGGTCCATACCCTGTGGAAACCCATCCCCGGCCGGTTCAAGGACTATATCGCCATGCCCAAGCCCAACATGTACCAATCCCTTCACACCACGGTCATCGGGGACAACGGCGAGCCCTTTGAAATCCAGATCCGGACCTATGAAATGCACCGGGTGGCCGAGTACGGGATCGCCGCCCACTGGAAATACAAGGAGGGCAAGACCCAGGACGGTTTCGAGGACAAACTCTCCTGGATCCGTCAGATGATGGAGTGGGACAGGGACATCGAGAATCCCACGGATTATCTCGATTCACTGCGCTTCGACGTTTTCAGCAACCAGGTCTACGTCTTCACCCCCAACGGGGAGGTCATCGAACTGCCCGACGGGGCGACCCCCGTGGACTTTGCCTACAAGATCCACTCGGCGGTGGGGAATCATTGTGTGGGCGCCAAGGTGGACGGGAGAATCGTTCCCCTCAACCACAGGCTCAACAACGGCAGTATCGTCGAAATCATGACCTCGAAGAATTCCACGGGTCCCAGTCGGGACTGGTTGAAATACGTTCAAAGCACCCAGGCCAAGACGAAAATCCGCCAGTACTTCAAGAAGGAAAGGCGGGGGGAAAATGTCGAGAAGGGGCGGGAAATCCTCGAAAGAGAAGTCAAGCGGCAGGGACTCAGTCCTAAGGAAGCCCTGGTGCCGGAAATCATCGATCCCATCCTGAAGCGCCTCAGTTGTTCAACCATGGAGGATCTGCTGGCCTCTCTGGGCTATGGGGGTATCCGGACCACCCAGGTCATTCCCAAGATCAGGGAGTTGCACCGGGAGCTGCACAAGAGCAGCCAGGAGGAAGTCAAAGAGGTCCATATCGAAAACCGGAAGCCGCCGAAGAGCTCCCAGCAGGGAATCCTGGTCAGGGGGATCGACGACGTGCTGGTGCGCTTTGCCAAATGCTGCAACCCGGTGCCCGGGGACGACATCATCGGTTTCATTACCCGGGGGCGGGGCGTGACCGTTCATCGGGCGGATTGCAACAATTTTGAAAAAACCCAGGATGCCCAGAACCGGTTCATCGAGGTCGAATGGTACCAGGCGGCGGATGCCATCTACACCACGGAGATTCAGGTGATCGCCAGGGACAAGAAGGGACTCCTCAGTGAATTGACGGGAATCATTTCAGAACAGAATCTTCTGGTCAAGGGCCTCAGTGCCAAGGTCAAGGATGACGGAACAGCCGTGGTCAACGTCACGGTGGAGATTTCAGACACCAAGCAGCTTTCCAAGCTCATCAACCGGCTGAAGAGTCATCCTGATACCGAAGAAGTGAAAAGAATAAAATCCTAGGAGGCATTTATGAGAGCCGTGGTACAGCGGGTTGCTTTTTCCAGAGTCGTGGTCCAGGACGAACTGGTCAGTGAAATTGAAGGGGGACTGCTGGTCCTCCTTGGTGTGGGTCAGGAGGACGGACCGGAGGATGTCCGCTATCTCCTGGACAAGGTTTTGAATCTGAGAGTTTTCGAGGATGAAGCCGGTAAAATGAATCTTTCCGTCAAGGATATCGAAGGCGAGCTGATGATCATTTCACAGTTCACCCTCTACGGAGATGCCCGAAAGGGCAGACGGCCCAGCTTCATCACGGCGGCCTCCCCGGAAAAGGGGCAGATCCTCTATGAGGAATTCGTGGCCCTGGCGGAGGAATCCGGCCTCAGGGTAGGCACCGGAAAATTCAAGCACCATATGGGAGTGCACCTGGTCAACGACGGCCCGGTCACCATACTGCTGGACAGCAAAAAACAATTTTAGGAGAAAAACGATGATCAGAAAGTTCCTGACGACACCCTTTGGTGTCAATCTCTATGTGTACTATGATCCAAAGACCCTTGACGGGATCATCATCGATCCCGGCGGTTATCCCGTAGCCCTGCCGGCTTTTCTGGAGCGGACGGGAATCACCCTCAGGGGGGTGGTCCTGACCCATGGTCACGGGGACCACTTTCTTGGACTCGATCAACTGCTGGGACGGTTTCATATCCCGGTGATGGGTTCGAAGAAGGATGACAGGCTCTTTGCTGACGGAGATCTGAATTTTTCAACGCGAATGACCGGTCAAGCCATTACACCGACCCTGACCCGGTATCTGGAGGAGGGGGACAGGATCGAGGTGGGGAATCTCACCCTCGAAGTGATCCATACCCCCGGCCACAGCCCGGGAGGAATCTGTCTCAAGGGGGAGGACGTGCTCTTTACGGGGGACACCCTTTTCAGTCGCTCCATCGGCAGGACGGATCTCTACCGGGGCAATGAGGCGGAGCTTCTTCGGGCCATCCATCAAAAGCTCATGGTCCTCGATGAAGACCTCAGGGTCTGCCCGGGGCATGGCGACGAGAGTACCATCGGGGCTGAAAAAAGGGAGAATCCCTTTTTGAGAGGTGACAATGCTTAAAATCGTAACTTTTGACCAGTCCCTGGTCTATGACCTGACCCATCTGGGGAAGATTTTTTTTGATCAGGTCGAGTGGGTCACCACCCCGGAGGTCGAGGGTCCCTGTCTGGCAGTCTCCCAGGTGGAAGGAGGGGTCAAGGTCTCCCTGACGGTGGCGGGAGAGGAGATTTTTTCCCGTGAGATGATCTTGGACAAAAACCTCGTCAAGGGAGAAGCCTACGAAGCCCTGTCCCTGGTGAAAGCCTCGAGGAGTCCCTACGGCATTCTGGTGGGGGTTCGTCCGGTCAAGCTGGTCCACCAGCTCTTCGACGAGGCCCTCGATCGGAATCAGGTGGAGGACAGGCTCATGACAACCTTCAAGGTCGCCCCTCACAAGGCAAGGCTTCTGACGGAAATCGCCCTCCGGGAACGCCCCTATGTCAAGAGGGACCTGGACAAAATCAGCGTTTACGTCGGTATCCCCTTCTGCCCCTCCATCTGTACCTACTGCGCTTTTCCATCCAATGATCTGAAAAAAAAGCCCCACCTCCTCGCTCCCTACATGGCCAGGCTCAATGAGGAAATCAGTTACACGGCGGACCTGCTGAAAAAACACGGCCTGGTGGTGGACAACCTCTATGTCGGAGGCGGCACGCCCTCGGTCCTTGATGAAGTGCTGCTCGAGGAGTTTCTCAAGGTTCTCAACCGGTCTTTTGACCTGGACCGCATCGGGGAATTCACCTTTGAAGCCGGCCGGGCGGATACCATCACCCGGGAAAAGCTGCGTCTGATGAAGGCTCATGGCGTGACCCGGGTCTGCCTCAATCCCCAGTCCATGGACCGGGAGGTGCTTGCAAGGATCAACCGGGGCCACGAGCCCGAGGAGATTCGAAGGGCCATGACCCTGATCCGGGAAACCGGTTTTGACAGCGTCAACATGGATCTGATCGCGGGTCTGCCCGGGGATTCCGCCCGGGGATTCATCGCCTCCTTGAAGGAAGTCGTCTCCATGGGTCCGGACAATATCACCCTGCATACCCTGAGCATCAAAAAGAGCGCCAGCCTCGACCGCCAGGACCTCATGGCCACGGAGGAAATCGCCGAGGCCCTGGCCTATTCGTCAGAGTATCTCGAGGATAGGGGGTTCACCCCCTACTACCTTTATCGACAGAAGAACATTCTGGGAAATTTCGAAAACATCGGCTATGCTTTGACGGGCAAGGAATCGCCCTACAATATACGGATGATGGAGGAACAGCATCCCATACTGGCCCTCGGCGTCGGCGGTGTGAGCAAGAAGATCCACTCCAAGAACCACTTTGACCGGGTCCAGAATTTCAGAAGCGTGGAGGAGTATCTTTCTAGATTTCAAGAGGTTCTGGACAAGAAGGCCTTCATCCTCAACTTGACACCGGAGGATTAATCCATTAAAATCATCTTAGAATTTAATAGCGATTGGTCGAGGAAGAGTAGGGTCACTCAAAGATTTTGATAGAGAATTCTCATTTGCGGTGGAAGAGAATGAATCCAGGGACTCGAAGACACCTCATAAAAGACTTTCACTCAATGAAGAGGGTTTACCAATTAGGGTGGCACCGCGAGTTGACTCGTCCCTATATCCAGGGGCGTTTTTTGTTTATTTTTAAAGACTTGGAGGGAAAATATGAATAAACCAAAGGGTACCATGGATCAATTGCCCCGTGAGGTGATCAAATGGCGGCATGTGGAGGAGAAATTCAGGGAAATCTGCCATCGATACGGCTTTGATGAAATCAGGACCCCGACCTTCGAATTCACCAGTCTCTTCAAACGGGGGGTGGGGGAGACCACGGATATCGTACAAAAGGAAATGTTCACCGTGATCAGTGACGCCAACCTGAGGAAGTATCACGAGGGAAAATTCGATCTGGACAAACGGGGCTTCACCTTGAAGCCCGAGGGCACTGCACCGGTGGTGAGGAGTTTTGTGGAGAACAAGCTCTACGCCGACGCCCAGCCGACCAAACTTTTTTACATCACGCCGTGTTTTCGCAATGAGAACCCCCAGGCCGGCCGCCTGAGGGAATTCCATCAAGTGGGCATCGAGACCCTCAGTGCCATGAATCCGGCGACGGATGCCGAAATCATCGCCCTGGCGAAGAATTATTTCGAAGAACTCGGTCTGAGGGACCTGACCATCAAAATCAACAGCGTCGGGTGCAAAAGCTGCCGCCCCGTCTACCATGAAAAACTCAAGACCTTCCTTGAGCCCAGACTTGACCAGCTCTGCGAGACCTGTCAGGGGAGATTTCACACCAACCCCTTGCGAATTCTCGACTGCAAGGTTCCCACCTGCCAGGCGGCGGTGAAGGACGCTCCCAGGCTCATCGATCATCTGTGTGAAGACTGCCAGACCCATTTTTCGGGTCTGAAGGACGCCCTGGACGCCTTCGGGATTCCCTTTGTCGTGGACTCCAGGATCGTCCGGGGACTGGACTACTATACCAAAACCGCCTTTGAAATCATTTCAGAAAATATCGGTGCCCAGGCCACGGTCTGCGGTGGTGGACGCTATGACGGTCTCGTCGAGGAGGTGGGAGGGCCTGAAACACCGGGAGTCGGTTTCGGCCTCGGTATTGAAAGACTGATTCTCACCCTCGAAGCCGAGGGAGTGGCTTTTCCAGATCCGGAACCGACCCAGGTCTTCATCGTGGTTCTGGGTGAGGCGGCCAAACTCACGGGTCTTGGCATTCTCAAAGCCCTCAGGGATGCCGGCATCAAGTCGGACTTCGACCACCTCGAGCGGTCCCTCAAGGCCCAGATGCGCTATGCCGACAAACTCAGCGCGGCCTATACCCTGATCCTCGGGGAAGAGGAACTCAAGTCCCGGGAGGTCACGGTGAAACATATGGCATCTTCAACGCAGGAATCCGTCAAAATCGACGAGATTCCCGACTATATTCTCGCTCATCTAGGAGGTCGACGATGAAAAGAACCCATTATGCGGGTGTTTTGAGAACCCGGCACGTGGACCAGAGGGTCACGGTCATGGGCTGGGTGCATAAAAGAAGAAACCTGGGCGGATTGATTTTCGTGGATTTGAGAGACCGGTCGGGGCTTCTGCAGGTGATTTTCGACCCCGAGGTGAATCGGGCGGCCTTTGAAACGGCCGACAAGCTCAGGGGTGAATTCGTCATCGGCGTCACCGGCGAGGTCAAGGGGCGGCAAAGTGTCAACCCCCAGCTGCCCACAGGAGAAATCGAGGTTTTCGCGGAGGAACTCACCATCTTCTCAGAGGCCCAGATTCCTCCCATCCACATCAACGATGAGGATGGGGCGGGGGAGAATCTGAGACTCAAATACCGTTATCTGGATTTGAGGAAGCCCAAGATGCAAAAGAACCTGATGTTCAGAAACGATGTGACCCAGGCAGTCAGGGATTTCTTCAATCGTGAGGGGTTCTTGGATGTGGAAACCCCCTTCCTGAACAAACCGACACCGGAAGGGGCCAGGGATTATCTGGTGCCGTCGAGGGTCAATCCCGGACATTTTTATGCCCTGCCCCAGTCCCCCCAGATTTTCAAACAACTGCTCATGGTTTCAGGCATCGACCGCTACTACCAGATTACCAAGTGCTTCAGGGACGAGGACCTGCGGGCCGACCGCCAGCCTGAATTCACCCAGATCGATGTGGAGATGTCCTTTGTGGAACTGGAGGATATTCTTAAAATCAATGAAGCCATGCTCTCGGAGGTTTTCAAAAAAACGCTGGGGGTCGATCTCAAGACCCCCTTTCCCCGAATGGACTATGCCCAGGCCATGACGCGGTTCGGGAGTGACAAACCGGATTTGAGATTCGGCTTTGAACTCAAGACCCTCGACAAGGTCGTTTCAGACTCCGGTTTCAAGGTTTTCAGCGACACCCTGGCCAGGGGGGGGACGGTCCGGGGGATCAATCTCAAGGGCCATGGGGCGGATTTTTCCAGAAAGGAAATCACCTCCCTGGAGGACTACGCCAAAACCGTCGGCGCCAAGGGTCTGGCCTGGATGAAGTTCGCCGAAGGCGAGCTGACCTCACCCATCAAGAAGTTTTTCTCCGAGGAGGAAATTGAAGGAATCCGGGAGGTTTTTGAAGCCGGGGACAATGACCTCATTCTCCTGGTGGCGGATACCCTGGACGTCACCCTCACCGCCCTTGGAGCCCTCAGGGTCGAGGCGGCCAGAAGACTGGACCTTCTGGATTCAAAGGAACTCAACTTCCTCTGGATCACCGAATTTCCCCTGGTGGAGTACGACGAGGAAGAAAACCGTTACGTGGCCAAGCATCACCCCTTCACCATGCCGGTGGAGGAGGACTGGCCCCTGCTGGATACCGATTTGAAAAGGGTCAGAGCCAAGGCCTATGACATCGTTCTCAACGGGGTGGAAATCGGCGGCGGCAGCATCAGGATCCATGATGCGGCTCTTCAAAGCAAGATGTTCAAGGTTCTCGGACTGGGGGAAGAAGAAGTCAAGGAGAAATTCGGTTTTCTCATCGAGGCCTTCAAGTACGGAACCCCCCCCCATGGCGGCATCGCCTACGGTCTCGACCGGATGGTGATGCTCATGACGGGGTCGACCAGCATTCGGGAGGTCATCGCCTTTCCCAAGACCCAGAACGCCGCCTGTCTCATGTCAGGGGCCCCGGGACTGCCGGATCAAAAGAGCCTGGATGAACTATCCATTGAAGTGGTGAAGGAGGATTGAGATGGGACGTTTAGGACAAGTCCTCGAAACCCAGGGGGAAATCGCCCTCATCGCCATGCGGGCCAATGCCCAGTGCGGTGACTGCAATGCCTGCGCCATGGGACAGAATGACGAGACCCAGACCATCGAGGCCATCAACGAAGTCAATGCCAGGGTAGGGGACATGGTGGAGTTCGACATGGCCGTCCCCTCCCTGCTCAAGGCGGCCTTCATTGCCTATACCATTCCCCTGATCACCATGGTCGGCAGCATCGCCCTCACCAATTACGGACTCAAGGCGGCGGGCATGACGGGCAATCCGGATTTTTTGAGTGCCGTGGCGGGTTTTGTGGTACTTTTCATCACCCTTGTGGTGATCAGAAAATTCGATGGGAGAATGAAGGACTCCAGGAAGTTCATGGCAAAAATAGATCGAATCACTGAACCATCAAATCAGGAGGTGTGTATCAATGTTAAAGGATAAGTGCAGTACCCTTCAGGGTTGTGACCCGGAAATTTTCGAGGCCATCACCAAGGAAACCCAACGTCAAATCGAGGGAATCGAGCTGATTGCTTCAGAAAACATCGTTTCCCCGGCGGTCCTTGAGGCCATGGGCAGTGTCTTCACCAACAAATACGCCGAGGGTTACCCTCACAAGCGCTATTATGGGGGCTGTGTCTATGCCGATGTCGCCGAGGACCTGGCAAGAGACCGGCTCAAGGAGCTCTTCGGTGCCGAGCATGCCAACGTACAGCCCCACAGCGGTTCTCAAGCCAATATGGCGGTCTACATGAGCGTGCTCAAGCCCGGAGACACCATCCTGGGCATGAGTCTGAGCCATGGGGGGCACCTGACCCACGGGTCTCCCGTGAATTTCAGCGGACAGCTTTACAAGGTGGTCTTCTACGGCGTGAACGAGGACACGGGTTATCTGGACTACGAAGAGGTGCACCGGCAGGCCGTGGCCCACCAACCCAGAATGATCGTGGCAGGGGCCAGTGCCTATTCCAGAATCATCGATTTCAAGCGATTCAAGGAAATCGCTGATGAAGTGGGGGCCTATCTCCTGGTGGACATGGCCCATATCGCGGGTCTGGTGGCGGCCGGACTGCATCCGAGTCCCGTGCCCTATGCGGATTTCGTCACCACCACCACCCACAAGACCCTGAGAGGGCCCAGGGGGGGTGCGATTCTCTGCAAGGCGGAATACGCCAAAGGAGTCGACAAGGCCATCTTCCCCGGAATCCAGGGCGGCCCCCTGGTCCATGTCATCGCCGCCAAGGCGGTGGCCTTCAAGGAAGCCCTCAGTGACGAGTTCAAGGTCTACCAGCAGGGAATCCTCGACAACACCCATGCCTTGAGCGAAGCCCTGGTGGGAAGGGGCTATGACATCGTATCCGGCGGTACCGACAATCACGTCTTCCTGCTGGACCTGCGCAACAAGGGACTTACCGGCAAGGAAGCGGAGCATCTCCTGGGCGAGGTGCACATCACGGTGAACAAGAACACCGTTCCCAAGGAGACGGAGTCCCCCTTCGTTACCAGCGGTATCCGCCTGGGGACCGCGGCCCTCACCACCCGGGGATTCACCCAGAAGGACATGGTGACCGTGGCGGAGCTCATCGACCTGACCCTGACCAGGCAGGCTTCCATCGAGGCCATCAAGGAAAGGGTTGTCAGTCTGGCCGGACAGTTCCCGCTTTTTGGTTCTAATTAAGAGAAACAAGAAAAACGATTTGGAAATCAGTTTCAAATCGTTT
>JAGYOH010000014.1 GCA_018399635.1 Clostridia bacterium | reverse complement strand
CCTCAAATCAGATACCTGAAAAAATAATGGATGAGAAACATCCCCCCCACGCCAAGGCTTGCCAGGCGATGAACCATGAGAATACCGCCCTTGATTCTTCTTTCCATCATGTATCCGGTGAAGGTGGCGAGGAAGATCATCAGCCACAGAATGTGGCCGCTGAAGAGAAACCCGGGGCCGTAGGCCAGGAGACCATGGGCAATCCCCAGGGCCAGGGTGGCCGCCCCGGTGACGGGATGGACCTTCACAAGGAATCGGAGTCCCCTTCTCTGAAAGGCACTCCCGGGGAGTCTTCTGAAAACTGGTTTTCCCAGGGTCAGGATTAACATGAAGGCCGTCAGCCTTCCAAGCCATAGGGCCATCGCCACCTCCAAAGGTTCATAGGATTAAATATATACCCCCGATGTCCATGAAAAAACAAAAAAAACGCATCATCGATGCGCTTTGCCCACCAGGTCCGAGAGGTTCTCGAGGCCCTTCTCTTTTCGGTAGGCCTCTATGCCTTCAAGGGTCTTGACCGCCGCAAGAGGGTCTACAAAATTATAGGTGCCCAGGGCGATGGCCGAAGCCCCTGCCAGCATGAATTCAAGAGCATCTTGAGCCCCTGTGATCCCCCCCATCCCCAGAATCGGAATTTTGACGGCGCTGTAGGTCTCATACACCAGTCTCAAGGCGATGGGTTTGATTGCAGGACCCGAAAGACCTCCGGTTTTTCTGACAAGTACCGGCTTCTGAGTCTGGATATCGATCGCCATGGCATTGAAGGTGTTGACCAGGGAGATCGCCTTCGCCCCCGCCTCCTCCACCGCCCTGGCGATTACCCGGATATCCGTCACGTTGGGGGTGAGCTTCACCATCACGTGGTGGCGGGTGTTCTCCACCACCTGCCGCACCACCCGGTAGGCCACCTCAGGGTCCGTTCCGAAGAGCATGCCGCCGCTCTTGACATTGGGACAGGATATATTCACCTCGATGGAATCGATGTCCGCCTCCTGGAGGGCCATGGCCATCCTGGCATAGTCCTCAGGCTCGTCCCCGTTGATATTGACAATGATTCTGGTGTCGAATCGTCTCAAGAAGGGGATTTCTTCCTTGATGAAGGCCTCCACCCCGGGATTTTGAAGACCCACGCTGTTGATCATGCCGCCCCTGGTTTCCACAATGCGGGGAGGGGGGTTGCCCGACCGCTCCTTGAGGGTGAGCCCCTTGACGGCAATGCCGCCCAGGAGACTCAGGTCGAAGAATTCACCGTACTCTCTGCCGAAGCCGAAGGTCCCCGAGGCCACGGTCACCGGATTCTTGAGAATCAGTCCCCCGAGATTCACTTGGAGTGGATTCATTCGAAAATCACCTCCGAGGCTTCAAATACGGGTCCATCCACACACACCTTCTTGTAAGCATGGTCGAAGGGACCGGTTTTGATCTTGACGGCGCAGCCCAGGCAGGCTCCGACGCCGCAGGCCATTTTTTCCTCCAGGGAAAGCTGTACGGAAATCCCCCGGTCCTTGAAGATTTCCCTCACCCTTTTAAGCATGGGGGTGGGTCCGCAGGCGAAAACCCCTTGAAAGTCCGTTTCATTCAAGGATGCCGACACATGGTCGGTGACGAAGCGATTTTCCTTCGATTCATCAATTTCAACATACTCGTAACACTCGAAATCCTCTTTCCCGTAGGGATGGTCCTTGAAGCCGTTCACGACATAGACCCTCGTGTACCCCCGGTTCGCCAGGTCCCGGGAAAGCCCCTTCAGGGGCGCCGTGCCGATGCCTCCCCCAAGGATCAATAGCGGGGCCTCTTTTTTGAAGCCCGAAATATTGAAGCCCCTGCCCAGGGGTCCGATGAAATCCACGGGGGTCCCTGTTTTGAAGAACCGCATCTGCCGGGTGCCGGCCCCCTGTTCCTTCACCAGGAGTTCGATGGTCCTTGCATCCATTCGTCGACTGATGGAGATCGGCCTTCGAAGCAAAGGGGCATCCCACTCGGATACCTTGATGTTGATAAACTGTCCCGGGCTGAACTCAAAGGGCTGGGCCATCCTCAGACGGATTTTGAACACCTCGTCAGTCACCCGGGAATTTTCAATGATCGTCCCCGTCATCAGCTTCATTTCATCCTCCACTGGTTCAGGTCCTGGTTCATGGCGATGACCGCTTCCCTGGAGGCCTGCCTGATTCCTGCAGGATTCTTTTCATAGGCGTAGATGATGCCCCTGGAGGAATTGACCAGGGCCCCGAACCCGTCCGGTCCGAAGGCCACCTTTAGATCTTCCCCGCCACCCCCCTGAGCCCCGTAACCGGGAATCAAGAACACGCTCCGAGGCAGGGCCCTTCTAAGGCTCTTAAGCTGCCTGGGATAGGTGGCCCCCACCACGGCACCGATGAAACTGTAATCCTCCCGGCTTTCATAGTAGGGATTGTTCTTGAGATTCTCCGCGACATGGTCATAAAGGGTCTTGCCCTGTATTTCAAGGTCCTGAAGCTGCCCCGATGAGGGGTTGGAGGTTTTGACCAGCAGAAAAATCCCCTTGTCGTTTTCCTTGGCCAGGCGATAAAAGGCCTCATTGGAGTCATCCCCGAGATAGGGGTTGATGGTGATGGCATCCACTTCAAAATCAGCTCCCGGGGACAGATAAGCCCGGGCGTAGGCGGCGGCGGTGCTGCCGATGTCACCGCGTTTCACATCGTTGATGACAAAGAGTCCCTTGTCCCTCCCGAGACGGATCAAGTCCCCCAGGGCTCTGAGTCCTTCCAGACCGCAGGCTTCAAAATAGGCGCTTTGGAACTTCACGGCGGGAACGAGATCCCAGACCCCCGCCATGACCTCGGTGCCAAAGGCCATGAGCCGGTCATAGGTCCTTGGAGAAGCCGCCAGTATCTCCGGTGGAAACCGCTCGATCACCGGATCGATGCCCACCACCACCGCCGAACCCTTTTCCTTCATTTTCTGAATCAATCGTCGCATGATTTACTCCTCCTCATGGACCCAGCGGCCCTGATACATGGTGCCCTTCACCCTGCCATGAAGGATACTGCCCTCAAAGGGGGTGTTCTTGCCTTTGGAGATGAATCCGGCCGCTTCAACGCGATAGCTCGCTTTGAGATCCAAGAGGGTGAGATTGGCAGAATATCCCTCCTTGATCTCCCCTTCCCCTTCGAGGCCGAAAATTTTCGCCGGATTATAGGACATCAGCCGCAGCAGGGTCATCAGATCGATGTGCCGGGGTTTCACCAGATAGGTGTAGCCCAGGCTGAAAGCCAGCTCGGCCCCCGAAAAACCGTAGGCCGCCGCTTCAATTCCCACCGCCTTCGATGCCTGGTCATGGGGGGCATGGTCCGTGGCGATGATGTCCACGGTACCCTCCTGAATGCCCCGGATGATGCGATCGACATCCCTTCGGGTTCTCAGGGGAGGATTCACCTTGGCCTGGCTGCCTTTTTCATAGAGGACCTCCTCTGTGAGACTGAAGTGATGGGGGGTCACCTCGCAGGTGAGTTTCAGTCCCTTGAGCTTGGCCTCTCGAATGATGTCCACGGTTTCAGCGGCGCTGACATGGCAGATGTGAAGATGACCCGAAGTTTCCTCTAGAATCCCCACATCTCTTCTGACCATGTTGGCCTCCGCTTCATTGGGAATGCCGTCGACGCCGAAATGCTCGCTGAGGGCTCCCCGGTTGACCGCCCCCACTGTGAAGGTCGACAAATCCTCGGAATGGGTGATCAGGGGCTTGCGGGTCTCGATGCTGTTCAGGAGGACTTCATACACAAAATCCACGGCAGTGACCGGATGACCGTCGTCGCTGAATCCCGCGATGGCCTCCTTTGAAAGGGCCTTGAGGTCCACGAGTTCCTCTCCCTGGATTCCCCTGGTCACACTGGCGATGGGCGTGACCTTGATACAGGCACTCTTTTTGATCCGCTCAAAAAGGTCTCTGAGATGGTCCGGCGAGTCCGGACTGGGTGAGGTGTTGGGCATTGAAAAGACATGGGTGAATCCCCCCGCCGCACAGGCCCTGGTTCCCGTCTCGATGGTTTCCTTGTGTTCACCCCCCGGCTCCCTCAAATGCACGTGGGCATCGATGAATCCCGGTGAAATGTAAAGCCCCCCCGCCTCCACGACCTGGTCCGCCTGTTCCGGAGAAAGGTGTGTGGCGATTCCTTCAATGATTTCATCATGAACCAGAATATCCCTCGGAAGAAATGTGTTGCTTTCAAAGTCCATGACCCTGCCGCCCTTGATCAAAATCCTCATATCAAAACCTCCATCAAAAAAGCCCTTCGCAGAGAATTCTGCAAGGGCTCGAACAGTTGCTATCCTTGTGGTTGCTTACAGGTATCCCGTACCTATTTAAAGTCTATTATTTCTTATAAAATTATCACAAAGCCGGGGGATTGTCAAATGCGGGATGCCTCTTGATGCCCCCTCGAAGATATGGTATGATGAGACAAATCGAGCATCCTTTAACTTGGCCCCGTGAGGTCAGTAAGGCATAAAAACACCCACTACCCTTATGCCTGGCGCATAGGTTTTTTTATGCCCTTTTCTAGGATTCTGAGAAATCAAAAGGAGGAATAGTACATGATGAGACATCTGATTGAACCAAAGGATCTGACCAATGACGAAATGCTTCGACTCATCGAGATCGGACAACGGATCTACAAGGATCCCCAGGCCTACCATGGTGTTGCCAGGGGCAAAATCCTGGCATCCCTCTTCTTCGAGCCCTCGACCCGCACCAAATTCAGCTTCGACTCCGCCATGCTTCGCCTGGGGGGAGAAATCATCGGCTTCGCCGATGCCAATACCAGCTCGGCAAAAAAAGGTGAAAGCCTGGCGGATACCATCCGGGTCATGAGCTTCTACTCCGATCTCATCGTCATGAGGCATCCCAAGGAAGGGGCCCCTCTCCTGGCCTCAAAGTACTCCGAGGTGCCGGTGATCAACGCCGGGGACGGGGGACACAATCATCCGACCCAGACCCTGACGGACCTCATCACCATCAGCCAGTACAAGAAGACCCTGGAAAACCACTGCATCGCCTTTGTCGGCGATCTCAAGTACGGCCGCACCGTCCATTCCCTCATCAAGACCATGGCCACCTTCCACTCAAAAAAATTCATACTGGTTTCCCCGGACGAGCTGAGACTTCCTGAATTCCTCCTGAAATACCTGGAGGAAAACCATCCGGAAATCGAAATCCAAGAGGCGCATTATCTAGAGGACGTGATTCATGAAGCGGATATCATCTACATGACACGGATTCAAAAGGAGCGCTTTTTTAATGAAGCCGATTACATCAAACTCAAGGATTCCTTCCTGCTTGACAAAGAAAAGATGCAGCGGGCCAGAAAGGATGCCATCGTCATGCATCCCCTGCCCCGGGTCAATGAAATCGCCTACGAGATCGACGATGATCCCAGAAGCGTTTACTTTGAACAATCCAAGCTCGGCGTGTACATTCGGATGGCACTGATCTGTAAAATGCTGGAGGTGGGCGACTATGCGGCTCGTTAATTCAATCAAGAACGGTATTGTCATCGATCATATCACCAAGGGACGGGGACTGAGGGTTTACCATGAACTCAAGCTCGACACCATTGAAAATACCACGGTCCTGCTCATGAACGTGGGCAGCGATCATCTCAACAAAAAGGACATCATCAAGATCGAGGGAGACTTCGACCTGAACCATGAAATCCTGGGCCTCATCGATACCAATATCACCGTGAACCTCATCGAGAATGAAAAGGTCGTGAAGAAGATCTTCGTCGAGGTTCCTGAAAAGGTCTCCAACCTGATCAAATGTCAGAATCCCCGTTGCATCTCCCATACCGACGACTACGCGAAACCCGTCTTCACCCTGGTGGGGAAAAACGGCGAGCTTCAATACCAGTGCAGCTACTGCGAGGAGGTCACCAAGGTCAAATTCAAATGAACCTTCCGCAAGTGAAATCACGGGTTTTCTGACCCAAATAAAAACACCTGCCGGCTTTTGCCGACAGGTGTTTTTTTGTAATCGATTAGAATTTCAAGAGACCTACGCCGTTCAAGAATACGATCAAGATAGCGATAGGAGCGACGAATTTTGTCAAGAAGAGGTAGCCGCCCAACCAGGAAGCCGGATGTGCGCCACTGTTGGTCACCTCGTCCTGAACGTCTTCCTTTTTCATCTTGAAGCCTACAAAGAGGGAGATGAAAAGGCCGCCCAGGGGCAGGAGGTAGTTGGCGGAGAAAAGATCCAACCAGTCGAAGATCGGAAGACTGCCGGATCCGGGTAGTGGAATCATCACGTCGCCGAGGACGGGAGTATAGGAAAGACCGGCGAGGACGCCGAGGGCCGTGATGGCCGTTGCCGCATAGATCGTGGCTTTCTTTCTAGACATGTTCACTTCTTCTGCCAGATAGGCGACGACCACTTCAAGGATTGAAATTGCTGAGGTAAAGGCAGCCATGGCCAGAAGGGAGAAGAAGAGAACGCCCCAGATCATGCCGCCGGCCATTTGATTGAAAACAGCGGGCAGGGTGATGAAGACGAGTCCGGGACCGGCAGAAGGCTCTACGCCGAAGGCGAAGACTGCCGGGAAGATGGCGAGACCGGCCAGAAGGGCGATCACAGTGTCGGCAATGGTGACTTGAAGCGTCATGGATCCCAGGTCCTCTTTCTTGCTGATGTATGAACCGTAGGTGATCATGGTGCCCATACCGAGTGAAAGCGAGAAGAAGGCATGGCCGAGAGCAGATAAAATTGCCTCAGCTGACAAGGCGCTGAAGTCCGGTGTGAAGAGGAAGGCGACGCCGGCTCCCGCTCCGGGGAGGGTGACCGCTCTGATGTCCAGAATCACGATGATGACCAGCAGCACCGGCATCAGGATTTTAGCATACTTCTCGATACCGTCCTTGACCCCACCGTAGACGATGGCAGCCGTCAGTACCATGAAGACCAGTTGATAGCCCACTGTGGCCACAGGACTGCTGATGAGGGCTCCGAACATGCCGCCGATGGCATCCGCGTCCGCACCGACATAGGCTCCTGTCAAGGCTTTCACGATGTAATCCAGAGTCCATCCGCCAACCACCCCATAGAAAGCAAGGATGGTGAAGGCGGCCAGGAATCCAGCCCAGCCTGTGAGGAACCAGGGAGTGCCTCCTGCCAGTTTCTTGAAGGATCCGATGGCATTTTTCTGTGCACGTCTACCGATGGTGAACTCGGAGAGCATGACAGGAAGTCCGATCAAGGCGATACAAACGAGATAAACTAGAATAAATGCAGCACCACCGTAGATACCGGTAATATATGGGAATTTCCAGATATTACCCAGACCGATAGCTGAACCAGCAGCCGCGAATAAAACACCGAGTCTGCTGCTAAAACCATCTCTTTGAACATTGTTATTGTCCATTACAAAATTTCCCCCTTTGGAAAATATATTTATTTAAACAATCAAGCATGGATTGTTCAAATCATGATGGGCGCTTCAACAATTATAAGAACACTTGTTAAGATTTTAGCACAAAGCCTAAGTTTTCGCAATAATTGAAAATCTTATAACAATCTCAAGAGCCGCCTTGAGACCGTCCACCGCCGAGGAGGTGATGCCGCCGGCATGACCGGAACCCTCTCCCACCGGGTAAAGCCCCTTGATCCCGGTGCTTTCATAAGTCGTCGGATTTCTGAGTATCCTTACCGGCGAAGAGCTTCTGGTTTCAACACCTGTCAGAACCCCGTCCCACTCCCTGAATCCCTTGATTTTTTTTTGGAAATCTTCCAGTGCTTCGATCAAGGATATTTCCAGTTCCTCCGGATAGATGCCCTTAAGCTCCGTGAATCTGACGCCGGGTCTGTGGCTGGGCATTGTTTCCCGGGCGGTCGCCGGGGAATCGTTTCTTAAAAACCGCGACAAACTCTGGGCCGGAGCCCTATAGCCGCCACCCCCCAGCTCATAAGCCTTTTTCTCTATGCTTCTCTGAAAGTGCATGCCCCTCAGGGGATGGTCCCCCTCGAAATCCTCAGGGCTGACGCTGACAATCACGGCACTGTTGCCGTTGACCCGGTCCCTGGCGTATTCACTCATCCCGTTGACCACCAGATGACCCGGTTCACTGGCCGCACCGATGACCTGACCTCCGGGACACATGCAAAAAGTATAGACGCTTCTCCCCGTGGAGGCCTTGTAGGTCAGCTTGTAGTCCGCCGCCCCCAGGTAAGTGGCGATTTCAGGATCGCCGTATTGATTCTCGTCAATGACGGTCTGGGGATGCTCCATCCTGAATCCTACGGCAAAGGGCTTGGCCACCATGGGCACTCCCTTTTCATACAGGGCTTCAAAGGTATCCCGGGCGCTGTTTCCCATGGCCATAATGACCGTCTGGGTTTCAAAACGGTCCTCATCATTGACGACGACTCCCGAAATCCTTCCGCCGTCAAGCTGCCAGTCGGTGACCTTGGACTGAAAATAGAAAACACCACCTAAGGACTCAATCGTATTTCTCATATTAATCACAATTCTCTTGAGTTGATCCGTTCCTAGATGGGCTTTGTTTTTATATATTATATCCCTTGGGGCTCCATTGTCAACCAGGATCTGTAAAACCTCTCCCACCAGGGGGTCCTTGATCCGGGTGGTCAGCTTGCCGTCGGAAAAGGTTCCCGCTCCCCCTTCACCGAACTGCACATTGGATTCAGGGTCAAGAATCCCCTCACTCCAAAAGGATTCAACGGTTCTGGTCCGGGGACCCACCCTTTCTCCCCGCTCGAAAATCAAAGGCCTGAGTCCCTTTTTAGCCAGGTAATAGGCCGCGAAAAGACCACTGGGCCCGGCCCCCACCACTACGGGAGGATGGCTGAAGGGACTTCTGATCCTTGAATAATCCACAGGAGGGGAAACAAGAGCCGCCCGCCACTTCTCATAGGGGGTTTCATTCCTGAGTTTGAGCAAAAAGGTGAAGACCTGGTAGACCTCAGGTTTTTTCCTGGCATCCACCGATAATTTTTCCACCAGGGACTCAACCACTTCTTCCGGCGGAATTCCCATGATCCTCAGGGCCTTTGCAAGGGCCTGGGCCTCACCCTGATGATGGGGGACTCTGACGTCTCTCACCCGGATCATGCTTTTTTCAACACCTTCACCAGCACCGGCACAAGCAGGAGTTGAATCACGATTCCCGGGATGCCGGAAACCACGGCACCCTGGATATAGACCAGATAGTTGATCTTGAGACCAAAAAAGCTCTGAAGACCGTAAACCGTTGCCGCCGCCGCCAGTCTTCCCAGCACCATGCCGTTGATCAAGGCGATATAGACACTGGCCCTCTTGCTGAGGATGGCCACCGACATGCCGTAAACCGCCAGCTCCACCACCATGATGACCCCGATAGGGTACATTACCGGCATCCCCGAAATCAGACTGTTGAGCACAGGACTCAAGGCCCCGAGCAGGCCGGCCGTCAAGGGACTCAAAAAGAAACCCCCGATCAAGACCGGAATATGCATGGGCAAAAATACGACGCCGCTGATGCCGCTGGTGTGGAATATGTAGGGTACGATCACTGCAAAGGCCAGGAGCACCCCGGCCAGGACAACATCTTTTGTCTTCTTCTTCATTTAATGATTCTCCTTCATCATGTCCGGAAACCAGATTCCGATTTCTCTGCGGGCTTCTTCGCGACTGGCGGACCCGTGGACCGCATTGCGCTGGATGGACCTGCCATAAGATTTTCTGATGGTGCCCTCAACCGCCTGGAGGGGATCGGTGGTCCCGTTGATTGCTCTGACTTTGGCCACGCCGTCGAGCCCCCTGAGAACCAGCACCATCATGGGACCGCCGGCCATGAAGGCCAGAAGGGAGGGATAAAAGGGCTGGTCCCGGTGTGCTTCATAGTGGGCGCCGAGCTTGCCGGTATCCCCATCGCTGACCTGGGCCGCCACGATTTTCAGACCCCGGGACTCATACATGCTGAAAATCTCACCGACCCGGCCTTCGGAAAAGGCGTCGGGCTTGATCATCACCAGGGTGTTTTCCATGACCTTCATATTGACGGAAATCAAAAACTCCTCCACCTTCCCGATCAGTTCACCGTAATCCCCCGTGGTGATGGCCCGGGTTTCCACAGGACACATGCCGTCGAGGTCACGGTTTTTGATATAGGGGGTATGGTGCCGGTAGTCCGGCTCAATCCCCCTGGACCGGATGAAATCCAGGGCGTGCTGGGACATCACTTCACCGTAGATGCCCTGAATGCCCCCTTCAACCGCGATCATGGCCGCAGCCTTTCCAATCACCTTGTCCGCCAGAAAAGCACCCCTAAAATCAAGGCCCAGAATCTCCCCGGCCTCATACAGGGGATAGATTCCCCGGGCCTTGGACGTATAAATAATACGCCTGTCCTTGACGATGACACAGGCGTATTCTCCTTTTTTCAGCAGTTCCTTTGCAAATTCTCCATCATTCATGACCTGTCCTCATCAATCCAACGCTGATCAAGCGTGAAAAAGTTTCTCTTGAAATTTCAATACCTGTTCATTATATCACAGGAATTTTTTGTCCACAATGCGGGCAGGACCCAAATTTCAGTCGATTAACCACTGTATAGCCTCTTTCCACCAGTAAATGACCACACCGAGGACAATAGGTCCCCCCGTCCTCCGTCGGAAGATTGCCCGGGTAGACATAGGGGAGGTCTTCCCTTGCCTCCCGGACGAAGGCCATGATCCTTGCCGGACTGGTCGCCGGCAGGGTATACCGGTAATCCGGGAAATACCGGCTGACGTGGAGGGGAATATCCGGTGAAAGGGCCTTGATCCATTTCACCATCCGCTTGAAGGACGCCGGGTCGTCATTGGCCCCTTGGATGAGCAGGTGGGTGATTTCCACATGGACTCCGGCCTCGACAAGCATCGTGATGGTCCTGAGAACCTCCTTCAGACTTCCCTTGATCTCTCTTTTGTAAAAACCCTCATCGAAGCTTTTGATGTCCACGTTCACCCCGTCAAGATAGGGAATGAGCGCCCTCAGGGGCGCCGCCGAGATGAAGCCGTTGCTGATCATGAGATTATCCTCTTCCTGCTCCTTGATCAGTTTGGCCAGAGCCAGCATCATGTCGAAATAAACCGTCGGTTCATTGTAGGTATAGGCCATGCCGATATTGCCAGGGGTCTCCCGGGCGGTCCGGGCCAGGTCTTCGATGCCCAGGGCCACTGTTTTGGGATGGGGGTCGAGGGCGATGGCGTGATTCTGACAAAAGCCGCAGTGGAAATTGCAGCCGAAGGACCCCATGGACATGACCATGGCCCCCGGCTTGTAGTGGTACAGGGGCTTCTTTTCCACCGGATCAAGATGCAGGGCGGTGATCTGCTCATAGGTCAGGCTGTAGAGGACCCCGCCGAGGTTTTTCATCCCCCGGCACAGGCCGACGGCTCCCTCCTGCAGGATGCAGCCATGGGGACAGAGTCCGCACCGGACCCGTCCGTCCGTCAGTTTTTCATAAAATCCGGCTTCTCTCATCATTCGTGCCTTTCTACTTCAAAAATCTCAAGGTCATAGCTTTCGTGGGGCTTGATCCCGGCCTTGCTCAGGACAATCCGCAATTGTTCCTCCGGGGTATCCACCCCTTCAAGATCCGGAAGGAGGAGACCGCTCTTGTAGCCGCTTCTGACGATCACCCCGTAGCGTGTCGGATCGAGTTCCGCCATGCCCTTGACGGGTCGTGGGGGATGCAGGACATCCACTGTAATGATGAGGTCCCCCAGCTCTTTTTCAGTGACGGCGTCAAAACGCGGGTCCTCCGTCGCCGCGGCGAGGGCATTGTGGATGATTTCCTCTCCCAGATTCTCCCGGGTCGGTCTGTAGGTTCCGATGCATCCTCTGAGACCCCTGGAATTCTTTATGGAAACGAAGGCTCCGAAATCGCGGGTTTTCAAGAGTGCCACCCCTTCATAGGGTGCCCTGGCAGCCCCCATGACCCGGTCTTCGATGATGAAGGTTTCAATGGTTTCCCTGGCCAGTCGGACAAAAATGTCCTCCCTCTCTCTTTTGTGTCTCACATGGCTTTTTCTGGCCTCAAGTATCTCCCCGGCGAAGCTTTTTCCCCCCGGTCCGATTTCTTCAAAGGCCATCACCGCATAGCCCACACCGAAGGGACCCTCGTAACTGAGGCGGTCCACGGTGTAGGTCATCCCATCCAGGACCCCGAGAAGCACATCCACGGACCGTTTCCCGCACTCTCCCGCCTTTTCACACAGCTCGGGGCTCATGGTCACGATTCCGAAGTGGTCCCTGGCCAGAAGCCTGTCCTGGAACTCCTTGTCAAAGACCGGTCCCATGGGGGAGTAACTGTAGGGCCCTTCCTCCTTCAAGCGATGGGAAAGGTCCCCGCTGGCCACAATCACCACTTTTTTACCGCTGGCATCGATGGCCCTTTTGAGCGCCATGCCCACCCGGTAGTTCTCTTCATGACTGAAGAGACCATAGGTCAGGCCCACCCCTAGAAAATCCCGATAGTGGTCCTGGATGAAATGAAGGGGGACCAGTATCCCGTGGTCAAGGCGACTGGATACGCCGAATTCCTTGGCGGATTCCTGGTCGATGAGGGCCACCCCGGTATCCTCCAGGGCGAGTTCCTTGAGAAACCGGCGAATCAGTCCCTGGTCCTTGTCCATCCCGTAACTCAGGGTATACTCGCCGAAACGATGAAAGTCCCCTTGCAGATGCTCATCGTTGTAAATTCCGATGCCGTCTGAAAACAGGGGCCCGTGGGGGGTGATGAAGACGACGGTCTCGGGCTTGTGGTCCGCGATTCTTTTCCCCACCTGGACCATGCTCGCGATGGTCGCCCTCACCTTTTCCTCTTCCCCCCGGCCGATCTGGGGAATGATCAGGGGAGGATGAGGGGTCAGATAGGCTCCTAAAAGACTCATAACACCACTCCTTACTTTGAATTTATACCCACTTCATCAAAAAACAAGAGGGGCCCCTCAAAAAGCAGCCCCTCAACCCATCAATATTTTTTAAAACGATAGCCGGATCCCCACACGGTTTCAATCAACTTCGGTTCCCCGGGATTTTCTTCAATCTTTTCTCTGATTCTCCTGATATGCACCGCAACGGTGGAGACGTCACCCACGGAGTCAAGACCCCAGATTCTCTCGAAAATCTCTTCCTTGCTGAAAACCACGTTGGGATGCCGGGCCAGGAGCAGGAAGGTGTCGAATTCCTTGTGGGTCAGAACCAGCTCCTCCCTGCCGCGGTAGACCCGCCGCGCTTCAATCTCGATCAAGAGGTCCCCGATCACCAGTTCCCTGGCCCCTTGCTTTGAATCCCCCGCCAGCCGGCAGCGCCGGATATTGGCGTTCACCCTGGCAATGAGCTCCTGGGGTGAGAAGGGCTTGGTCACATAGTCGTCGGCCCCCATCCCAAGGCCCCGGATCTTGTCGATATCCTCATCCCTGGCGGAAACCACGATTACCGGCACATCCTTCTTTTTTCTCAGTTCTCTCAAGAAAGCGAACCCGTCCATCCCCGGCAGCATGAGATCCAGAATCACCAGAGCGTAGTCCTTCTCCATGCTCAGGGCAAGTCCCCGGGACCCGTTCAATGCAATATCCACCCCGTATCCCTCGATTTCAAGATAGTCCCGCTGGAGCTCGGCAATGGCCTCCTCATCCTCGACAATCAGTATGCGATTCATGGCAACCTCCTTAAGGTGAAACTGATTCTGGTCCATTCACCAGGAACACTCCGGGCCCAGATTCTACCCCCGTGACTTTCTATGATGCTTTTTGCAATGGACAGGCCGATGCCGTTGCCCTGACCGGAACGCGCTTCATCCACCCGATAGAACCGCTGGAAAATCTTGTCTGTTTTTCCCTCCGGTATCCCCCTGCCGTTATCCGTGATGGCGATCACGATCCAGTCTTCATCCTCCCCGACCCGGAGGGTGATCCGCCCTTGAGGCTTGTCAAGATACCTCTGGGCATTTTGCATGATATTGTCGATGACCCGCCTGATCTGATCCCGGTCCGCCCTCACCCTTGTTTCCGGATCCACCAGGAATTCCAGGGAGACGTCAATCCCCTTGTCGGTGAATTGGGCCTCATAGTCATTGAGACAATCCTGCATGTAATCCTTGAGGAGGACGCCTTCCATCCGGAATTCGATTTGAGAAATATCGAGCCGGCTGAAGGTGCTCAGATTATCCACCAGAATCTCCATTTTCCCGGCATATCGGCGAATGATGCTCAAATACTTCTCGATTTTGGCCGGGGTATTGGCGATGCCGTCTGAAATGCCGTCGGCGTAGCCCTGGATCGCCGTGATGGGGGTCCTCAGATCATGGGAAATATTGGCGATCATTTCCTTGCGCTGCAATTCATATCGGGCTTTGACGGTCTCGGCCTGGCCCAGGGCCAGCTGCATCTCAGAAAAGGCGTCAAAAACCTCGCCGATCTCATCCTCCCTGTTCCGGGGCAGAGGATAGTCGAACTGTCCCTCCTTGATGTGGTTGGCGGCGTTTTTCATGGCCTCCAGGGGTTTGAGGGTGTTCCGCAGAAATATGCTCAGGAAAAGCAGGTGCATGGCGGCATAGCCCACAATCAACCAAAGAATGAAGGGGGGACGGGGCGGTCTGAAATCCGAAATCTCCCAGGGCTCCCGGGAAATCGCCTTGACGGCAACCACCTCCCCTCCCATATGAAGGGTCGCGGCGTAATGACTGACCTCGCCCAGGGCCTGCACGGCCTCATAATCCTCCGAGCGCAGCAGCAAATCCTCCCCCCGGGTCACCTCAAAGGCCACCGCGGAAAAATCACTGATCAGAGACAAGTCTGCCACAAGTTTCTCTTCATCGATGGCCTGTCCTTCCACGGCGGCAAAATACTGATCCAGGAGACCGGCGAAATTCCTTCCCTCTGACTTGAAAAAATATTCGATTTCCTGGGAATAATCCTCCTGAATGCTGTGATGAATCGTCCCGATGACCGCCGTGTAGATCAAAAAAGGGATGATCATGGAAAGGATATACAAAAAAATCAGTTTTCTTTTGAGACTCATGGTCACTACTCCTCTATTCGTGTCTGAGGGCGACGATGGGATCGAGCTTCGCCGCTTTGTCTGCAGGATAGATCCCGAAGAATATGCCGATGCTGATGGAAAAACCGAAGGCCATCAGCAGAGCGTCAAAACTGAGGGTGGCGGGGATGTCGATGAGATTTCCCACCAGGGTGGTCAATCCGCCACCCACAATCACGCCGATCACGCCGCCCAGAAGCGAAACCGTGATGGCTTCTATCAAGAATTGTACCATAATATCCCGGTACTTCGCCCCCAGGGCTTTTCGGATGCCGATTTCCCGGGTCCGCTCCGTCACCGAGACCAGCATGATATTCATCACGCCGATGCCACCCACCACCAGGGAGATGGCGGCAATGGCGCTGATGAACAAGGTCACCATGCCCATGGTGCTGTTGACCATTTCCAGAAGGCTTTCAGGGCTGAAGCTCTCGTACATGTCACGGTCGGTGTTGTCATGAGCCTGTCCGAGGGCGCTGAGGACCTTGGCGGTTTCAATTCCCTGATCCACATCCTGATGGTAGGTCAGGGTGAGACCGTAAAAATCCGTGGTGTTGTTGATCATCATCAAAGTCTTGTAGGGCACGTAACCGGTGTAGCCTGAAAAACCCTGCAGGGATTCCTCGGATTCGTAGACACCGATGACGGTCAAGGCATGGGTGGCACGGCCCGTGGCCACCATCACCGTCTCGCCGACGGCATCCTCACTGCCAAAGAGTTCCGTTGCCAGGTCCGAGTCCATGACCATGACCTTTTTATAGCCATTCAAGTCAAAGGCATTGATGCCCCGACCTGCAAGCAGGTCCAGGTCCTCCGCCAGAACCACCGTCTCCGAGGCACCGCTCAGGGTGATGGCGGTACTGTCGACATTCCCCTGAAGGGTGCCTGAAGCGCTGATCTGGGGGACGATATAGTCGATGGCAGCAAATTCCTCCATGAGAAAATCGATGTCAGACTCCTTCAGATAATCCCCAGGTGCAATCGGATTGTCCCTGACGAGACTGATGGTGACATTGTTGACCCCCAGGGTGGAAAAGCTCTCCTCAAGTTGCGCCTGGGTGCCGTTTCCCAGGGAAACGATGGTAATCACAGAGGAAATCCCGATGATGAGACCCAGCATGGTGAGAAAGGACCGCATCTTGTTGCTCCATATCGCAGCAAAGGCGATTTTGAAGGCTTCAAGAAAATTCATGGGACACCTCCTCATCCTTGATCAATTCACCGTCGGAGAAAAAGAGCCTGCGGTTGGTCATTCTGGCCACGTCTTCTTCATGGGTCACCAGTAGAATCGTAACCCCCTCCTCGTGAAGTCCCTTGAAAATCTCCAGAATCTCCCGGGTGCTTTCGGAATCCAGATTCCCCGTGGGCTCATCCGCCAGAAGGATGGCCGGCCGGTTCACCAGGGCTCTGGCGATGGCCACCCGCTGCTTTTGGCCTCCTGAGAGTTCTGTCGGCAAATGATGCATCCGGTCTTCAAGTCCCACCCTGGCCAGGACTTCCCGGGCTCGCCTGGTGCGCTCCTCTTTGGGAACCCCGGCATAGATCATGCTGAGCTCCACATTTTTGAAGGCGCTGAGCTGGGGCAGGAGATTGAAGGATTGAAAAACAAATCCGATTTTGGCGTTGCGGACCTCACTGAGCGCTTCTTCACTCAAATCCTTGATGAGCTTGTCGTCAAGGACATACTCGCCGGAGGTGGGCTTGTCGAGACAGCCCAGAATATTCATCAGGGTCGATTTTCCAGAGCCGGAATGTCCGACGATTGAAAGGAACTCTCCCTTGTCGACCTGGAAACTGACCCTTTTCAAAGCCTCCACCCGGATATCCCCCTGGCCGTAAACCTTTTGCAGATCTTTTACTGTCAGCATTGTTCCCTGCCTCCCTAGTCAATCATCGGTCCGGGATTCCCCCGGCCGCTGCCCGGTACGGGGAAACCGCCGGCGCTGGTCCGGGTGAGATCAATGGTACTGTACACCAGGACCTGGTCCCCTTCCTTCAGCCCCTCCCCCATGACCTCGATCATCAGATCGCTTTCTATGCCGGTTTGGACCACGACCGGGACTTCACTCCCCTGAGCGTCTGTTTTCATCACCCGGCTGCCCTCAGGTGTGAGAAGGATCGCATCGTAGGGCACCACCAGGGCTTCCTTGGCCTGGGCCACCAGAATCTCAAGACCGGCGGAAAATCCCGGCTTGATGTTTGCATCAACTTCATCGAGGGTGACGATGATCGTCACCGTCACTTCACTCCCCTGGACATCGCCGACGGGATAAATCTGACTGACGGTCCCCGGGTAGCGCCTGGTGGAATCGGCAAGGGTGTAGACCATGGCGGATTGTCCTTCCGCAAGTTGATGGACCTCATATTCACTGACGGCCACCTCCACTTCAAGGGCTTCAAGATTGGTGACGGTGAAGAGGGTCGCGTCCTTGGAGATATTCCTGAGATCTTCGCCTTCAAGAGAGGTCACCGTTCCTTCAATGGGGGACTTGATCCGGGCCTGTTCGAAATCCTCCTTGAGTCCCTCCAGTTTTTTAAGCTCTGATTCGATGCTTTTGTCCAGGATGGCAATCTCTGAAGAGACATCGTATCCCTCGTACTTTTTCTGGCTTAAAAGATAATCGTTGTAGGCCTGGTCCACAAGGTCCTTGGATTGGTCCAGAACCTGCTTTGAAATACTGCCGGTCTCGTAAAAGGAGAGATTGGCCTCATAATCCTTCGAGGCCTCCTCATAACTGGCCTTTGAAACCGCCAGACTGTTGACATAGGAAAGATTGGTCTGAGAAAAGAGTTGTTTCCGCTGGGATTCATAATTGAGAAGGCTGATTTCCGTCGCCCTGACCAGCTCTTCGATTTCCTCCGTGTCCAGTATCCCGAGCACCTCACCCGCCTCAACCCTTTGACCGATCTGCACCTTGATCTCAAGGTCGCCGCTCGTGAAGGGAGCGACAATCACGGCCTCTTCGGAGGCGGCAATGATTCCCGTGGTCTCGAAGGTCTCCTCGATGTCCCGTTTCTCAACGGTGAAAACCTGGGTCTGTGCATCGGTTTCAACCTTGTCGCCACCTGGAAAACCCAGTATCAGGGCAATGACGATGATCGCCAGTAGAGCCCCCAGCACCATCAACACCCTTTTATTCTTAAGTACCGCCAATTTTTTGATCATTTCAAACCACCTCATCATTTTGATACCTTCAATATACCCCAGGCTGATTTCCTGGCCCTTACACGCGGATTAACAATTCATTAACTTCCACGGCCTATGGGGCCCTTTCAGGAAAAACCCTCTGGTTTGCAGCCATCCCCAAGTTTCGAGTGCCGGAGGACGGGTGGCCCGCAGCCAGGGATTCAAGGGCCGGCCTGACAATAAAAAACCTCCCTGGACAATCGTCCTGAGAGGTTCTGGATCATTTTGTTGGGCAAGATACCTATCTCTTTGAGAACTGAGGAGACCTTCTTGCTTTTTTGAAACCGTATTTCTTTCTTTCCACCATCCGGGGATCCCTTGTAAGAAATCCTGCTTTTTTGAGTGCACCCCGGTACTCGCCGTCCACTTCTAAAAGTGCTCTGGAAATACCGTGGCGGATAGCTCCGGCCTGTCCTGTAAAGCCGCCGCCATGCACTCTGACGATGACGTCAAATTTTCCAAGGGTTTCTGTCAAAACCAGGGGTCGCTTCACTTCATTTCTTAGAATTTCATAGTCGAGGTATTCTGAAATGTCTTTTTGATTGATTGTGATTTTTCCGGTGCCCGGCAACAATCTCACCCTGGCAACGGAGGTCTTTCGTCTGCCTGTTCCTTGATATTGTTCAATAGCCATCAAATTACCTCCCTACAATTCTAATGCTTCAGGCTGTTGAGCGCTGTGCTTGTGCTCAGGCCCTGCATAGACTTTTAATTTTGTGAACATCTGACGTCCCAAAGAATTCTTAGGCATCATGCCCTTCACCGCCAGGCGAATGATTTCCTCAGGCTTTTTTGCCATCATTTCATTGTAATTTCTTTCCTTCATATGTCCCAGGTAGCCTGTGTGCCAACGGTACATTTTTTCGGTCGCCTTGTTTCCGGTCACTTTGACTTTTTCAGCATTGATTACAATCACAAAATCACCCGTATCCACGTGGGGGGTGTAAATGGGCTTGTGCTTGCCTCTGAGAATCGTTGCAATCTGAGTGGACAAACGACCCAGAGTCTTGTCTGTGGCATCCACCACATACCATTTTCTTTCGATTTCCAATGGTTTCGCTACGTAAGATTTCATTTCATGCCTCCTGACTTTCCTTGTTTTCACCTATATAAAAACCCGGGGCTAGTTGGGTTGTGTTCTATACAGTCAAGTAATATTCTATAATAGTTGCACTCTTTTGTCAAGATTATTTAGTAGTCCACCGACTCCAGATAGAGTCCCGAGGCGGGTGCGAGGCGACTGGTGCCCTGCCTTGAAGCGCTGCTGAGAATTTCCTGGGTGCTGCTGGCTTGCCGTTGCCCTCGTCCCACCTCGACAAGATGATAGACCATGAGGCGGATCATGTGATATAGAAAGCCGTTGCCGGTAAACCGGATCCACAGGGTGTCCCCATGGGGGAGGAATTCGATGCGCTTGATTTCCCTGTGGGGGTTCACTGTCTTGAATCGGTCCCGCCTTGAGGAAAAGGCTGTAAAATCATGGGCTCCGACAAGGGCCCTGCTGGCTTTTTCCATCTCTCCGGCATCAAGAGGCCCCGTAAACCAAAAGTACTTTCTGAAAAAGAGGGCGTCATCCCCATTGAAACTGATCTTGTACAAATAGGTCTTGGCCCTGGCGCTGTAGCGGGCATGGAAGTCCAGGGGCCGCTGCCCTACCTCAAGGATCCTGATACTCTCATCCAGCTTGTTCCCCAGGTAGGGCTTCAGGCCCTCCGTGGGGATGCTGCCGGTATAGATGAAACTCAGACTCTGCCCCAGGGCATGGACCCCCTTGTCGGTGCGTCCTGACCCATTGACCACGATTTCTTCCCTGAGCAGTCGACTGAAACTCTTTTCAAGATAGCCCTGGATCGTATGCTTTCCGGGAATCCGCTGCCATCCCGAAAAATCACTGCCGTCGTAGGCGATGGTCATGTGGATGTTCCTCATCATAAATAGATCCTTGCGCCGACAATGAGCCCGATATAGCCCATTAGAAACAGGCCGGCCAATACGTCCCCCCGGGTGTACTTCAGAACCTTGAGCCGGGTGCGGTTTTCTCCGCCGCGATAGCATCTGGCTTCCATGGCCATGGCAAGCTCGTCCGCCCTTCTGAAAGCACTGATGAAAAGGGGCACCAGAAGGGGAATCAGGCTTTTGGCCCGGTTGATCAGATTGCCGCTTTCAAAGTCCGCTCCCCGTGCCATTTGAGCCTTCATGATCTTGTCGGTTTCCTGCAGCAGTGTGGGAATGAATCTCAGGGCGATGGTCATCATCATGGAGAGTTCATGGGCCGGCAGTCCGATTTTCTTCAGTGGGGACAGAAGGCTTTCCAGGCCATCCGTGAGCAGGATGGGACTGGTGGTCAGGGTCAGAAGGGAGGTCCCGGTGATGAGCAGGATCAATCGCAGCATCATGAAGAAAGCCTGATAGATGCCTTCCTTGGTCACATGAAGCGGCCCCAGGGCATAGATCACTTCCCCCTGGGTCAGAAAAATATTGATGACAAAGGCAAAGATCAGAATGATCATGATGGGCTTGAGGCCCTTGAGGATATAGCTGATGGGAACACCCGACACCTTCACTGTCAGGGCCACGAAAAAAAGGGCGGGTAGATACTGATAAAAATCCCTGACCACAAAGAGGGAGATGATGAAAAGCATGCTGGCCAGAATTTTGACCCTGGGGTCCAGTCGATGAATGGGAGAGTCTACAGGGTAGTATTGTCCGATGGTGATATCGCGAATCATCTCAAGCCTCCTAAGCGGTCGATGAGCATCCTCTCGACCCCGTCAAAGTTGATCACCCCTTGATCGATGTCCATTCCCTTTTCTCTCAGAGCCTTGACCAGGTAGAGAATCTGGGGCAGACCCAGGCCGATGGCCTCCAGCCGGTCCCCGTGGGAAAAGACTTCTTCCTTGGAACCCACCAGTTCGATCCTGCCCTGGTGCATCACGATAATGCGGTTTGCCAGTCGGGAAATATCCTCCATGGAGTGGGAAACCAGAATCACCGTCACCTGATGTTCATCATGGAGTCTTTTGATTTGTCTGAGGATCTCGTCCCGGCCGCGGGGATCAAGTCCCGCCGTGGGTTCATCAAGAATAATCACCTCCGGCTCCATGGCCAGCACTCCGGCGATGGCCACCCGTCGCTTTTGTCCGCCGCTGAGCTCGAAGGGTGACTTCTCCTTGTAGGTTTCAAAGTCCAGATTGACAAGATCCATGGCGTATTTCACCCGTCGCTCAATCTCCTCATCATCGGCCCCCAGATTGGACGGGCCAAAGGCGATGTCCTTGTAGACCGTCTCTTCAAACAGCTGGTACTCCGGGTATTGAAAAACCAGGCCCACTTTTTTCCTGAGTTCTGACAGCTTTACCTTTTCACCGGAAATATCCAGGCCGTTGATGATGATTCGGCCGCTGGAGGGCTTGATCAAACCGTTGAAATGCTGGATAAGGGTTGATTTTCCTGAACCCGTATGACCGATAAGACCAATGAACTCGCCCTTTTCAATCGAAAGATTGATTTCCTCAAGGGCCGTGGTCTGAAAAGGAGTGCCTTCATCATATACATAGGTTAAATTTTCTACAACAATTGCCATAGCGCCTCCACCATATCTTCAACGGTCAAAATGTCCAGTTTCAAGGGAAAGCCGGCTTTCCTGAGGCCGTGGGCCATCAGGGTCACCTCAGGCACGTCAAGGCCCATATCCTGAAGCCTTTCCACGTCCGAAAAAACCACTTTGGGCTCGCCGTCGAGAATCACCCTCCCGCTTTCCAACACCACGATGCGGTCCGCTCTCATGGCTTCCTCCATGAAATGGGTAATATAAATCACCGTAATCCCCTTTTCCTTGTTGAGGGTCTCTACGGTTTCCATGACTTCTTTTCTTCCGATGGGGTCCAGCATGGCGGTGGGCTCGTCGAAAATGATGCATTCCGGCTCCATGGCCAGAATTCCGGCAATAGCCACCCGCTGCTTCTGACCGCCGGAAAGCAGATGGGGCGGTTTGAGCCGATGCTCCGTCATGTGAACCTGTTCCAAGGCGGTGTCCACCCGCCTTCTGATGGCTTCTGAGGGTACCCCCAGATTTTCAGGACCGAAGGCCACATCCTCCTCCACCACCGTTGCCACGATCTGGTTGTCGGGATTTTGGAAAACCATCCCCGCCGTTTTGCGGATCTCCCAGATTTGACCGGGATCCGAAGTGTCTTGACCGGCAACCAGCACCCTTCCCTCCGTGGGAAGGAGAATCCCGTTGATCAGTTTCGCCAAGGTTGATTTCCCAGACCCGTTATGGCCGATGATGGCCACGAACTCACCCCTGGCCACCGCAAGGTCCATGGACTGGATGGCCACTGATTCGTATTCACTTGTCTTGTAATGGTAGGTCAGATTTTCAATTTTTATCATTTCAATCCTCTTCTGGACCTTATGGGTAAAAAAAGGGACTAATGAATAGTCCCTTATAGTAGTTCGATAATCGCCATAGGTGCGTTATCCCCTCGTCGAGGTGCAGTTTTTATGATTCGGGTATAGCCGCCATTTCGCTCGTCGTACTTAGGGGCAATTTCATCAAATAGATTCTTGACCACGGTTTCGCTTGTCAGGTAAGACAAAGCTTGTCGTTTCGCGTGGAGGTCCCCACGCTTCCCTAGGGTAATCATTTTTTCCGCTGTTTTTCTGATCTCCTTTGCACGGGTTTCCGTGGTGGTGATCTTGCCGTGCATCAACAGCTGAGTGGTCATGTTTCGAAGCATCAACTCTCTATGAGTATGCTTTCTTCCTAACGTTCTGTAAGCTGCCACTTTTTAACCTCCTTTACTCGTCATTTGATCTTAAGGTTAAATCAAGTTCCTCTAATTTTACTTTAACTTCTTCGAGGGATTTTTTCCCCAGATTTCTGACCTTCATCATATCGTCTTCGCTTTTTGAAGCCAATTCTTCTACGGTGTTGATCCCCGCACGCTTCAGGCAATTGTAAGATCGCACAGAAAGATCCAGTTCTTCGATGGTCATTTCAAGAACCTTCTCCTTTTTCCCTTCTTCCTTTTCGAACATGATTTCCATGTTGTCCACATGGTCCGTCATGTCGATGAAGAGATTCAAATGCTCCTTCATGATTTTTGCCCCAAGGGAAGCCGCCTCATCGGGTTTAATGCTGCCATCCGTCCATATTTCCAGGGTCAGATTGTCATAATCGACATTTTGTCCAACACGGGTTTTATCCACGGCAAAGTTCACTTTTCTTACCGGAGTGAAAATCGAATCCACCGGAATCGTACCGATGGGAGTTTCTTCGTCCTTGTTGGCATCAGCGGAAACATATCCTCTGCCCTTGGCGATGGCAATCTCCATGCTCAAGGAACTTTTCTCCTCCAATGTCGCAATATGAAGATTCTCATCCAGAATCTCCACGTCAGCATCAGCGATCAGGTCTCCTGCAGTAATCGGACCGGGTTCATCCGTATCAATCCTGATGATTTTGATCTGATCATCAGAATGGATCTTTGCCGACAAGCCCTTCAGGTTCAGAACGATTTCCACCACGTCTTCCTTGACGCCCTTGATCGTCGAGAATTCATGAAGCACATTGTCGATCTTCACCCATTTTACCGCCGTCCCCGGAAGCGAAGATAGAAGAATCCTTCTCAGGCTGTTGCCCAAGGTGGTCCCATATCCTCTTTCAAGAGGTCCAATTACAAACTTTCCATAGTTGTTCTCTAAATCATAATCGACAACCTCTATGGTTGGCTTTTCAATTTCTATCATCTAAGACCCTCCTTCATAACTATAGTAATGAGGGTAAAAATCGGCGGTTACCTATCTAGAGTAAAGCTCGATGATCATATGCTCTTCAATCGGGAGCTCGATATCCTCTCTAGCCGGCAGAGCTACAATTTTACCTTCTAACTTTTCAAGATCCGCTTCCACCCAGTGGGGTGCGGTGACAGATTTTTCAGCCAGGCTCTTGAATTTTTCACTAGAACGAGACTTCTCTTTCACCTGAACAACGTCTCCTGCTTTCAAAGTCATTGAAGGAATGTCTGCTTTTTTACCATTGATTGTAAAATGACCGTGGGTCACCAGTTGTCGCGCTTCTTTTCTGGAGCTTCCCATGCCCATTCTGAAAACCACGTTATCGAATCTGAGCTCCAAGAGTCTCAAGAAATTCTCTCCGGTGATGCCCTCCATTTTGACAGCCTGGTCAAAAATACCTCTGAACTGGCTCTCAAGCAAGCCGTAATATCGCTTCACCTTTTGCTTCTCTCTGAGCTGCATGCCATAGTTGGACAACTTTCCTCTGCGGGTGCCGTGCTGCCCTGGCGCACTCGCCTTTCTGTTCATTGCGCATTTATCAGAATAACATCTGTCACCTTTGAGAAAAAGTTTTTCTCCCTCACGTCGACAGAGTCTACAAGATGGTCCTGTATATCTTGCCATTTATATTTACACCTCCTATCACTATACTCTTCTTCTTTTGGGTGGTCTGCATCCGTTGTGGGGAATCGGGGTGACATCGCTGATCAAGTTGATTTCCAATCCCGCTGCCTGTAGAGACCTGATTGCCGCTTCACGGCCGGAGCCCGGGCCCTTGACAAAAACCTGTACTGATTTCAGCCCGTGTTCCATCGCTTCCTTCGCAGCCGCTTCAGCAGCGATTTGAGCCGCAAAGGGAGTCGATTTTCTTGACCCCTTGAATCCGGCGCTGCCTGCACTTGACCATGCAATGGCATTGCCGTCAAGATCTGTCAAAGTGATGATGGTATTATTAAAAGTAGACTGAATATGGGCCTGTCCACGTTCAATATTCTTCTTTTCACGTTTTTTTCTTCGGACTTTTTTTCCTTTAGTCGCCATCTAGTCAACCTCCTTACTTTTTCTTTCGTCCAGCGGTACGCTTAGGACCTTTTCGGGTTCTCGCATTCGTCTTGGTCTTTTGTCCCCTTACAGGAAGACCTTTTCTGTGTCGAATCCCTCTATAGCAGCCAATTTCCTTGAGTCGTTTGATATTCATCGCCACTTCTCTTCTGAGGTCACCCTCAACAGTGACATCACTATCAATGATCTGTCGTAGTTTGCTTACCTCTTCTTCTGTCAAATCCTTGATTCTAGTATCAGGATTGATTCCAGCTTGATTCAAAATCTTTTGTGATGTTGGTAGTCCAATTCCAAATATATAAGTCAGTCCGATTTCAGTCCGCTTATCTCTCGGAAGGTCAACACCTGCGATTCGCGCCATCTACTTACACCTCCTGGTTAATAGCAAAAATTATTCTATATCAAATGACAACGGTTTAATCCATTATTGGTTAATCAGCCGCACCGGTCATCATTCAAAAGCATCTATCCCTGTACTTGTTTGTGTTTCGGGTTTTCACATATAATCATGACTTTTCCCTTGCGTTTGATGACTTTGCATTTTTCACACATGGGTTTCACTGATGGTCTGACTTTCATGTTATACCTCCTTATTTCTTTCCACGCCACACGATTCGGCCCTGGGTCAAATCGTAAGGAGACAATTTCAACGTGACCGTATCTCCAGGCAAAATTCTTATATAGTTCATTCTCAGCTTTCCAGTAATATACGCCAACACCACATGCCCGTTTTCCAACTTCACCTTGAAGTTCGCGTTGGGCAAGGCTTCGATCACCACACCTTTGACTTCAATCGAATCATTGTTTGCCATTTGTGAACCTCCTAACTCAGTTCCTTTTCTAAATTCAGTTTCTCAATTTCTCGTCTTACCATGGGGTTTGTTATCTTCTCCTGCTTTTGCAGCTTTTCATAGACAAACTGGCTCATCTGATCAGTCCACAGAAGATGTTTCACTTTTTTCTTTTTCGGACGTTCGATTTTTCTCAAATCGCCATCCACCAGATAGACATAATCCTCATCGATGACCTCGGTCACGATGAACATCTTTCCATGGTCTCTACCTGCCTTTGAAATAACAAGCTGTCCTGGTAAAAACTTCGAAGTATTTATCATTATAAACACCTCACTTAAAGAATGGTTAAGAGCTCGGGCTCACCGGTTGTGATCGCCAGGGTGTTTTCGTAGTGAGCTGATAATGAGTTGTCCATAGTAACCACCGTCCATCCGTTGGCAAGAGTTCTGACATCGTATCCCCCATAGTTTACCATAGGTTCGATGGCAAATACCATGCCGCTTTTCAACCTGGGGCCCTTGTTGGGTTCCCCGTAGTTGGGAATCTGGGGGTCCTCATGAAGGGATTGTCCTACGCCATGGCCGACATAGTTCCTCACCACGGAAAATCCATGGCTTTCCACATAACTGCCGATGGCGTGAGATATGTCGGAGAGTTTATACCCTTCCCGGCAATAGGTCAAGCCTTGATAAAAGCTCTCCCTGGTGACATCGATCAGTCTTTGGGCTTCTGTACTGATCTCCCCCACCCCGTGGGTCCTGGCCGCATCGCCGTGGTAACCCTTGAAAAAGGCCCCAATGTCGACACTGATGATATCTCCAGGCTCGAGAATCCTCTCCGTGGAGGGAATCCCGTGAACCACTTCATCGTTGATGGATGAGCAGATGCTTCCTGGAAAACCGCCATAACCCTTGAAGGAGGGTTCCGCCCCATGGTTGCGGATCACTTTCTCCGCAATCTGGTCGAGCTCTAAAGTGGAAATACCCGGTCTGATCTTTTCCTTGATGACTTCATGGGTATAGGCCACGATTTTTCCGGCTTCCTTCATGAGTTCAATTTCTCTTTTCGACTTCACTATGATCATTCTACTCACCCAAAACGCTGATAATATCCTGGAAAACCTCTGATATTTCTTTCTGTCCATCGATTTCCACCAGAATTTCTTTCTTGGCATAGTAATCGATCAGCGGTGAGGTCTCATCCATATAAACCTGGATCCGATTGGCGACAGTGGCTTCATTGTCGTCCTCCCGCTGGTAAAGGCTGCCGCCACACTTGTCGCAAACCCCTTCAACTTTCGGGGGATTGAAATCCACGTGGTAGGTGGCCCCACAGTTTTTGCAGATTCTTCTTCCTACGGCCCTTTCCACCAGGACCTCCGGATCCACCTTCACATTGATGACATGATCCAGGTGATCCCCCTGCTTCGCCAGGTACTCGTCCAGGGCGATCGCCTGATTCAAAGTCCTTGGGAAGCCGTCCAGCAGATAGCCGTTTTCAGCGTCGGGTTCCGTAAGGCGATCCACGACGATATCCACGACCAGGGCGTCTGGGACCAATGCTCCCTGGTCCATATAGCCTTTGGCTCTAAGACCCAGGGCGGTGCCCTCTTTCAAGTTCTTTCTAAATATGTCACCCGTAGAAATATGCGGGATATGATACCGTTCAATGATACCGGCCGCCTGCGTTCCTTTACCAGCCCCTGGAGGGCCTAAAAGCACTAGCTTCATTCTACACCTCTACTTCAAAAATCCTTGGTAATGTCTCATGACCATCTGGGCTTCAATCTGTTTCATGGTTTCAAGAGCCACACCGACAACAATCAGCAACGAGGTTCCTCCAAAGGAGATCTGCAACTCACCAAGTGCCAGTATGACATTGGGCAGGGTGGCGATCGCCGCCAGGAAAACAGCGCCGGCCATGGTCAGTCGGTTCATGGTGCGGGTCAAATACTCGGTTGTCGGCCGACCCGGTCGGATCCCCGGGATAAAGCCGCCGTTCTTCTTCATGTTTTCCGATACTTCCATGGGATTGAAGATGACGGAAGTGTAGAAATAGGTGAAGAATATGATCAACACGGCATTCAGGGTGTTGTAGAGCAAAGTGGTTGAATTGAAGTAGGCGGATATCCACAGATAAAAACCTGAGGTCGGCCAGAACTGGGCGATGGTGATGGGGAACATCAGAAGTGAAATCGCAAAGATGACCGGAATAACCCCCGCTTGGTTGACCTTTAATGGAATATGGGTGTTGTGACCCCCATACATTTTTCTTCCGACGACTCTTTTGGCATATTGCACCGGTACTTTTCTGGCACCTTGCTGGATATAGATGACACCCATGATGACGATGACAGCGATGATCAAAAAGACCAGTATGCTCAGAATTCCTAATTCGCCGGCCATCAGTCGGGATCCGATTCTGATGGTCGCATCCGGTATGCCGGCGATGATTCCCGCAAAGATGAAGAGGGAAATGCCATTGCCGATGCCGTTTTCGTTGATTTTTTCACCCAGATACATCAGAAAGGCCGTACCCGCCGTCAAGGTGATTACCGAGATTGCGACGGACTGTGCATTGTAGGTGATGAAGGCCTGCCGGAAGAAACCGACACTGATGCCGAAGGACTGGATCAGGGCCAGAATGACCGTGCCGTATCGCGTGAACTGGGCGAGTTTTTTCCTGCCGGCTTCCCCTTCCTTGGCCATCGCTTCCAAACTTGGAATCGCGATTTGAAGGAGGTTGACAATGATCGAAGCCGTGATGTAGGGTGAAATCCCCAGGGCGAAGATGGTGAAATTCTTGAAGGCGCCGCCGGACATGAGGTTGAAGAAACCAATGAGTCCTTCGTCCGCCGTGAAAAGGGTCGCCAGCTTCAATTTGTCAATTCCGGGCACCGGAATCGCGGCACCTAATCTGAAGATGATGAGCATGGCCAGGGTGTAGAGAATCCGCTTCTTCAGGTCAGGTATTTTCCACGCGTTTTTCAGTGTTGAAAGCAATTAAATCACCTCAACCTTCCCTCCAGCTGCTTCGATTTTTTCCCTAGCAGACTGAGTAAATTTATGAGCGGAAATTGTAAGCTCTTTGGTCAGTTCTCCGTCACCTAGAATTTTCACTTCATAATTAAGGCTTTTTACCAATCCTTTTTCTACCAACAATTCAGGGGTCACCTTCGTTTTTGCTCTGAATTGATTCAAGTCAGAAACATTCACGATGGACCACTGCTTTTTAAATCGGGCGTTGGTGAATCCGCGTTTTGGAATCCTTCTGAAAAGCGGCATCTGGCCACCCTCAAATCCTGGTCTCACACCACCGCCTGAACGGGAATTCTGTCCATTCATTCCTCGTCCGGCTGTCGTTCCCAAGCCAGATCCCGTACCACGGCCAACTCTTTTTTTAGACTTCCTGGATCCTTCAGCAGGCTTTAAGTCATGTAGTCTCATTGAGTTTGCACCTCCTTTTTAAACTTCTTCAACTTCTACTAAATGTTGGACCTTGGCGATCATTCCCCGCATTTGAGGATTGTCCGCCTTTACAACGACTTGACCGATTTTCTTCAAGCCCAAGGCCTCTATGTTTTTCTTGTGCACCGGTTTCGTGCCAATCGTACTTTTAATCATTTTGATTTTCAAAGTCTTAGCCAAGGCTATTGACCCCCTAACCTAAAATTTCTCTTACCGTCTTGCCGCGAAGTTTCCCAACCTCTGCTGCCGTTTTAAGTCCTTTAAGTCCTTCCATCGTCGCATTGACGACGTTTCTCGGGTTGTTAGAACCCAATGATTTCGCCCTTACGTCTCTGATGCCGGCCAATTCAAGCACCGCACGAACGGGACCACCCGCAATAACACCCGTACCTTCTTTGGCAGGCATGAGATACACCACGCCAGAACCGAATCTTCCCTTGATGTCATGAGGGATGGTCGTTCCCAAGGTAGGCACATAAATCAAATTCTTTTTGCCATTCTCGATTGCCTTGCGAATCGCTTCAGGAACTTCCAGGGCTTTACCCTTGCCGATGCCTACATGTCCGTTGCCGTCGCCGACGACGACCAAGGCACTGAATCTGAAGTTTCGGCCGCCCTTGACAACCTTGGTGACTCGATTGATGTTGATTACTTCTTCTTTAAGATCTAATTTAGATCCATCGATTCTACTTTGAACCATTCTATCCCTCCTTCTTAGAATTTCAGTCCTGCTTCTCTGGCGCCATCGGCCAGTTCTTTGACTCTGCCGTGATAGAGGTAGCCACCCCGGTCAAAGACCACCTGGGAAAGACCTTTATCAATCGCTTTTTTGGCGACGAGTTCTCCTACGAACCTGGCGGCTTCCTTGTTGCTGCCGTTGGCAAATTTGCCCTCAAGTTCCTTGTCCAGGGATGAAGCGCAAACCAAGGTGTTTCCGTTGACGTCATCGATGATTTGTGCATAGATATTGCTGTTGCTTCTGTACACATTCAGTCTAGGACGATCAGGAGTTCCAGATATTTTTCCCCGGACACGTTTCTGACGGGATTGTCTGCTTTTATTCTTGCCGATCTTATTGATCATGTTGTCACTCCTTCCTACTTACCAGCTTTTCCTTCTTTTCTTCGTACATGTTCGCCAGCATATCTTACGCCCTTGCCCTTATAGGGCTCAGGCTTTCTCAAGTCTCTGATTTTCGCCGCATAATTGCCTACCATCTGCTTGTCGATTCCCTTGATGATGATTTCGGTCTGAACCGGAACCTCTGTGGTGATTCCTTCGGGATCCGTCATGACTACAGGGTGTGAAAACCCTAATTGAAGATCCAGGTCACTGCCTTTTTTCGTGGCACGGTATCCGACACCAACGATTTCCAATTTCTTCGCATATCCCTTTGTGACCCCTTCAACCATGTTGGCGATGAGCGATCGATACAATCCGTGCATGGATCGGTTCACCTTCAGATCATTGGGACGGGTCACCACAATTTGATTATCTTCAAGAGCGACCTTGATGTTCTTGTCGATCTTTTCACTCAATGTGCCGAGGGGGCCTTTTACTGAAACAAGGTTGTCCTTGTCGATTGTAATTTCAACACCCTGGGGGACATCTATCGGAAGTTTTCCTATTCTAGACATCATTACACCTCCTAAGCCTGTTTACCATACGTAGCAAAGTACTTCGCCACCTACGCCTTTTTTTCTTGCTTCTTTGTCTGACATGATACCTTCAGACGTTGAAATGATTGCAATACCAAGTCCGCCAAGAACACGAGGCACCTCTGTGTTTTTCACGTATACTCTCAGGCCCGGTTTTGAAATTCTTTTCAATCCGCTGATTACTTTTTCATTGTTAGCACCGTACTTCAGTTCGATTTTAACAATACCCTGCTTGTTGTCTTTCTGGACTTCAAAGTTCTTGATGAATCCCTCATCCAAAAGAATCTGGGCGATTTTAGTCTTCATGTTAGAAGCAGGTATTTCTACGCTTTTATGTTTAACGCTGTTCGCATTTCTGATACGAGTTAACATATCTGCGATAGGATCTGTTATCATCATGGTTATAACCTCCTTTCAAACTTTACCAGCTTGCCTTTCTCACTCCTGGTATTTCGCCTTTATAAGCTAGTTCTCTGAAGCAAATTCTGCAGACGCCGTATTTTCTTAAATACGCATGGGGTCTTCCACAGATCGAGCATCGATTATACTCTCTGGTCGAATACTTCTGCTCTCGAGATTGTTTTATCTTTAAAGCCTTTTTAGCCACAGCACACCCTCCTTTTATTTACTGAATGGCATTCCCATCAATCTTAGCAGTTCCCGAGATTCCTCATCGGTCTTTGCCGTGGTTACGATGGTCACATCCATTCCCCTGACCGCGTCAACCTTGTCATATTCAATTTCAGGGAATATCAGCTGTTCTTTGACGCCGATCGAAAAATTGCCTCTGCCATCAAAGGAATTGGCATTCACTCCTCTGAAGTCACGCACTCGAGGAAGGGCGATGGAAACGAATCTGTCGAAGAACTCGTACATTCTTTCCCCTCTCAAGGTCACCTTTGCACCTACGCTCATTCCTTCTCGAACCTTGAAGTTAGCGACTGATTTTTTCGCCTTGGTCACGATCGGCTTCTGCCCCGTGATCAACGCAAGCTCCTCTACGGCGCTTTGCAAGTATTTCGTGTTTTCTTTTCCTTCACCAAGACCCATGTTGATCACGATTTTTTCAAACCGGGGGGCTTGCATGGAACTGGCATACTGAAATTTATCAATCAACGCTTTTTTGATTTCGTTATTGTATTTTTCCTTAAGTCTGGCCAACTTGATTTACCTCCTTTCAAAGTAAGGATTAGTCTATTGTTTCTCCACTTTTAACGGAGACTCTTACTTTTTTGCCGTTCTCTAAAATCTGGTGCCTGATTCTCGTGCCTTTTTTCACCTTGGAATCATAGTACATCACGTTGGAAACATGCACAGGTGCTTCCTGATGAATGATGCCGCCCTGCTGTACCTTTTGAGTGGGCTTCTGATGCTTGGTTACCATGTTGACACCTTCAACGATCACCCGGTTGTCGGCTCTGTTGATCTGAAGGACCTTGCCCTTCTTGCCCCGGTCTTTTCCGGAGATGACGATGACCGTATCACCTTTTTTTATATCCACTTTTTGACACCTCCTATTAAAGTACTTCAGGAGCTAAAGAAACAATCTTCATAAATTTCTTGTCCCTAAGTTCACGAGCGACTGGGCCAAAGATACGGGTTCCTACAGGGTTCAGGTCCTCTTTGATGATGACTGCCGCATTGTCATCAAAGGCCAGATGGATCCCATCCTTGCGTCTGATGCCTGATTTGGAACGTACGATCACCGCTTTGACGACCTCGCCTTTTTTGACAACACCGCCGGGTGTTGCATTTTTGACTGCACATACCACCGTGTCGCCGATATTGCCGTATTTCCTTTTTGAACCACCTAAGACGCGGATTACCAGCAATTCCTTTGCGCCGGAGTTGTCCGCCACTCTTAAACGGGTTTCCTGTTGTATCATGGATTTACCTCCTCTGACAACCTTTCCTTACTTAGCTTTCTCAATGACTTCGACGAGTCTCCATCCCTTGCTTTTGCTAAGTGGTCTGGTTTCCATTATTTTTACTTTATCCCCGATGACACAGACGTTGCTCTCATCATGGGCTTTGAATTTCTTGGTTCTCTTGATGCGTTTGCCGTAGATCGGATGCTTGATGGTGGTAGCCACCTCTACAACAATGGTTTTGTCCATCTTGTCAGAAACCACCTGACCAATTCGGACTTTTCGTAACCCTCTTTCACTCATAGCCAAACCTCCTTTAGCTTAAGCTTCTAACTCCATATCCCTTAAAACCGTTTTAACACGGGCAATGTCCTTTTTTACCAGTCTGATTTTACTGGTGTTGTCAAGTTGTCCCGTAGCCAGTTGGAATCTTAGATTAAAAAGCTCGTTTTTCAAATCCAATAATTTAGTATTCAGTTCATTGCCTGTCATATCTCTGAGTTCCTTAGCTTTCATCAGATTCACCGCCTTTATCCACCAATTCATCTCGTTTGACGAATTTACACTTGATCGGTAATTTGTTCGCAGCCAATCTCATCGCTTCTCGAGCAACTTCCTCTGAAACCCCGGACATTTCGAACATCACACGACCAGGTTTTACTACCGCCACCCAGTATTCCGGGGAACCTTTACCGGCACCCATCCGAGTTTCCGCAGGTTTCTGTGTTACTGACTTGTGAGGGAATATTTTAATCCAGACTTTACCCCCTCTTTTGATTCTTCTATTGATTGCGATCCTTGCCGCTTCAATTTGATTGGATGTAATCCATGCAGGCTCCATAGCAGCCAGTCCGTATTCTCCATAGGTCACCGTATTGCCTTTTTGCGCTTGGCCCTTCATCCGGCCGCGATGGACTCTACGATGTTTTGTTCTTTTAGGCATTAACATGGTTTTGCCTCCTTCCTGCAATATTATCGTTGGTTGGTTCTTTTATTGTTCGGGGCGTTGGTGTTTCGTTTGGGTTTGCGGTCTCTTGGCGGACGCTTGTCCCCGGGCTTTCTGGCCGCCAACCGGTTGAGGACCTTGCCCTGTCCCGGCTTGGAAAGTACCTCGCCGTTGTTCATCCACACCTTGATGCCGATTTTTCCATAAGTGGTATCCGCTTCAGCGAAACCATAGGAGATATCGGCTCTTAGGGTTGACAATGGCACGTTGCCCTCCGAGTAGGTTTCGGTTCTCGCCATGTCAGCGCCGCCAAGTCTTCCTGCTACACCGATTTTGACCCCTTTGGCACCGGCGCGCATGGTTCTCTGGATCGCCTGCTTCATGGCTCTTCTGAAAGAAATCCTTCTTTCCAGGCCGAAGGCGACACTCTCAGCGACAATCTGGGCATCCAGGTCAGGATTTCTCACCTCAGAAATATCAATGTGAATGTTTTTCTTGGTGATTTTCTCAAGATCTTCTCGAATGGCTTTGATGTTCTCGCCACCTTTTCCGACGATCATACCCGGCTTGGCCGTGAAAATGTTGACGAAAACGCGATTGTTGGCAGTTCTATCCACATAGACTCTGGCGATGCCAGATGTAAAGTATTTTTTCTTGATATACTCTCGGATATCGTAATCTTCTTTGAGCAGTGTCGGAAAATCTTTTTTATCGGCATACCATTTCGAATCCCAGTCCTTGATGATCCCGACTCTTAACCCGTGGGGGCTTACTTTTTGACCCATTCAACGTTCCCTCCTTTACTCTTTTTCAGCCACAACAACGCCGACGTGACTGGTTCTGTGTTTGATGGGGTTGGCTCTACCCATTGAACCGGCCTTCCAACGCTTCATAGTGGGGCCTTGATTCGCGTAGATATCGGTTACAATCAATTTCTCCTGGTCCATTCCGTGGTTGTTTTCTGCGTTGGCAACGGCTGAACCCAGAACCTTGAGAAATATATCCGCACCTTTATTGGGTGTAAACTTTAATATCGCTTTTGCTTCACTCACACTCTTTCCCCTGACCAGATCTGCAATCGGCTTCATTTTTCTGGGGGAAACTCTGACGTATTTCGCTACAGCTTTAGCTTGCATTTTGTAGCCTCCTTTCAGTTGATCTCCAACTATCTTTATCTGACCTTGCTTGACTTGTCGCCAGCATGAGATCGAAAGGTCCTAGTTGGTGAAAATTCCCCTAATTTATGTCCGATCATATCCTCGGTGACGTAAACCGGGATATGCTTCCTGCCGTCGTAGACTGCGATGGTATGTCCAACCATTTGAGGAAAAATAGTTGAAGCTCTTGACCAGGTCTTGATGACTCTTTTCTCTCCGGAACTGTTCATGCTCTCAACCTTCTTGAGCAAACCCTGGTGAACAAAAGGTCCTTTTTTAAGAGATCTTCCCACTTAAATCGTCCTCCTTTCGAAATTTACTATTTTTTCTTGCGTGATCTGACGATGTATTTATCAGATGCCTTGTTTTTCTTTCTGGTCTTGTAGCCAAGTGCCGGTTTGCCCCAGGGAGTTACTGGAGAGGGACGACCGATCGGCGCCCGACCTTCACCACCACCGTGGGGATGGTCGTTGGGGTTCATGACAGAACCTCTGACCGTGGGTCTGATACCCATGTGTCGTTTCTTTCCGGCCTTGCCGATGGAGATATTTTCATGGTCCAGGTTGCCGACCTGTCCGATGGTGGCACGGCATTCGATTCGCACCATGCGCACTTCACCCGAGGGCAGCTTCACCTGAGCGTAATTGCCTTCCTTGGCCATGAGCTGGGCGGAATTCCCTGCCGAACGGACCAATTGTCCGCCCTTGCCGGGCTTGAGCTCCAGGTTGTGAATCATGGTGCCTACCGGGATTTTCCCCAGGGGCAGGGCGTTGCCGACCTTGATGTCGGATTTTTCGCCGGAGTAAATGACATCTCCGACCTTGATCTTGTTCGGTGCCAGAATATACCGCTTTTCACCATCGGCATAATGGAGCAGCGCGATATTGGCACTTCGGTTGGGATCGTATTCAATGGCCGCTACTTTAGCAGGCACATCATCTTTATTTCTTTTGAAGTCAATGATCCGATATTGGATCTTGCTGCCGCCACCGCGATGTCTCACGGTGATTTTTCCGGAATTGTTTCTACCTGAGTTTTTCTTTATGGCAACTACCAAAGACTTTTCCGGTTTCTTTTTCGTGATTTCTTCAAATGTCGAAACCGTCATGTGTCTTATCGCGGGAGAAGTGGGTTTATAACTCTTGATCCCCATGATTTCAGCCTCCTTTTATTATTGATTACATGCCCTCGAAGAATTTGATCTCTTTGCTGTCTTCAGAAAGCTGAACGATTGCCTTCTTCCAGGTCGGTCTTAGTCCTACGAACTTACCTTGTCGTTTCTTCTTGCCCTTCACCGTCATGGTGTTGACATTCAAAACCTTCACATCGAATATTTTTTCAATGGCTTGCTTGATTTCTACCTTATTCGCTCCCCGGGCGACCTTGAACGTATACTTCTTCTCAGCAGTACGGTCCACACTCGTCTCGGTAACAATGGGGGCGATAATGACATCGTAAGGCGTTTTCATTATGCGTACACCTCCTCGATTTTCTTGACCGCATCCAAGGTAAGAATCAGATACTCATGATTGAGCACATCGTACACATTCAGAGTATCGACAAAGGTCGTTTGAACGCCGGGAATATTTCTGGCGGACAATATCACCTTGTCTTCTTTGCCTGCGGTGACGATCAGCGCTTTTCCCTGGGCTTCGAGAGCCTTGAGGATAGCGATTACATTTTTCGTTTTGATTTCATCAAGGGTGAAATCATTGACGATTTTCATTTCCTGGTCCAGGACCTTCCCGCTCAGGGCGGATCGCATGGCCAGTTTTCTGGCTTTTTTGGAAATCTTGTAACCGTAGGTCCTTGGCTTTGGCGCAAATACAATGCCGCCTCCCTTGTAATGAGGTGCTCTGATGGTCCCCTGTCGCGCACGACCGGTTCCCTTTTGTCTAAAAGGCTTCTTGCCGCCACCTCTGACCTCGGCTCTTGTTTTGGCGGATTGCGTTCCCTGGCGATTGTTGGCCAGAATATTTCTTACTACATCATGCATCACAGGTATATTAGGCTCGATCCCGAACACCTTTTCACTTAATTCGATCTCTTCTACACCTTCACCTGAAAGGTTATATACACGAAACTTAGGCATCGTCATTCCTCCTTTCATCAGCTGTTATTTATTCTTAACAGTTTTTTTGATGGTCAGAATTCCACCCTTGGGGCCTGGTGTTCCACCTTTTACCAAAAGCAAATTCTTTTGTACATCAACCCTAACAACTTCCACGTTCTGAACCGTCACTTTTTCGTTGCCCATGCGGCCCGCCATGTGGGTTCCCTTGATGACTCGCGCCGGGTAGGCTGAAGAACCCAGAGATCCGGCCCCTCTATGGTATTTTGAGCCGTGGGTTTCAGGTCCTCTGGACTGGTTCCATCTCTTGATGGCTCCTGCTGTTCCCTTTCCCTTTGAGACGCCGCTGACATCGATCTGAGCACCCGCTTCAAAAATATCCACCTTGATTTCCTGACCCAGAGTGAAAGTCTCGGGGTCGTCTACTCTGAACTCAGCCAGATGTTTCTTGAGGGACACTCCCGATTTTTCGAAATGGCCTTTCTCAGGCTTGATTCCTCTGGACTCTTTTTTGTCCTCGAAGGCGACCTGGATGGCGTTGTAGCCATCGGTGGCTTCGGTCTTGATTTGTGTGACGAACATGGGTCCCGCTTCAATCACACTGACAGCCATGAATTTCCCGTTTTCGTCGAAAACCTGGGTCATGCCGATCTTTTTTCCTAAGATTCCTAACATTCCTGCACCTCCCAATAATCTTACAGCGGATTGCCCTATGCAATCATCCTAAAATCTGAGATCTATTTGAACTCATACTTAGTCGCTTACAACTTGATTTCAATGTGTACGCCAGCGGGTAGATCGAGACGCTTGAGCGCATCGCTGGTTTCTTTGGTCGGATTGAGGATATCAATCAAACGCTTGTGGGTTCTTCTTTCAAACTGCTCTCTTGAGTCCTTGTACTTGTGAACCGCTCTCAGAATCGTCACGATTTCTTTCTTGGTGGGAAGGGGTACGGGTCCCGAAACCTCTGAACCTGTCCGCTTCACACTCTCAACGATTTTAGCGGCGGATGCATCGAGCACTTGATGATCATAAGACTTGAGTACCAACCTGATTTTTTGTAAACCTGCCATTTTTTTACCTCCTATCATCGCATGATTTCATACGATGGGGCGTAAACTAACCCTGGTGTTCCCTGGTCGTTTTTAAATTAATTCAGCCCTCATCGCCCACTTCGTGAGTAGACATACTCCGCAAAAGTTCTCCATTTCGCCTGGTAACCTTCTGCATCATCGCACAGTTTCACACACTAAAATAGTATATAGCAAAACCTTGCTTTACGCAAGGTTTTTGCTGTATTTTATTAAATTTTATCCCGGCGCTATCTGAGGGATTTTTCAACGGCTTCAGCCGCTTTCACCATGGGGTAGGCCGCAGGAGACGCGGTCAGAAGTGGCTGTGTGCCAATCTGCATCATGAGCAGGTCATGCACATTCATGTGATTCTGGATGACGATGCCCAAGGCGTTGGTCAACTCTCCGACGGATTTGCCTCCCAGGACTTCTCCACCCAGGATCACGCCGCTTTTCTTGGAAACGATCAGCTTCACGGTTTGCTTGTGGGCGTCCTTGATCTGGCCTGGATGACGGTCCATTCCCGTGAAGGAACCCGTGACCACCTCAAATCCCTCTCTTTTGGCTGTCTTTTCAATCAATCCCGCCACACCGAGGGCCGTTTCACCGATGCAGGTGTCGTAGATTCCGACAGTTCCCCTGAAAGTGCCGAAGGTGCACAGGTCATACAGATTCATCCCGGCCACCCTCGCTTCGGTACAGGCCGTCGAAGCCAGCATGATTCTTGAAAGCTTGCCGGTGGAAAAATCCACCTTGGAAGCACAATCCCCGGCTGCAAAAATATCAGGTGTCTCAGTTCTTCTGTATTGGTCCGCATTGATGAATCCGAATTGATTCAAGCCAAGACCCATTTTTGCCGCAAGATCCGTATTGGGTCGGTATCCCATGGAAAGAATCACGGCATCCACTTCAATTTGCGTACCGTTGTTGAGCTTGACTGCGGTGGCTTGCTTTTCACCGATGATTTCTTCAATGCCCACGCCGGTCATGACCTTCACTCCCCGTTCCACAAGCAGGTTCTGGGCCTCCAGGGCGAATTCCTCGTCGAAGGTCATGCCGAGGATCGTGTCCTGCAGTTCCACCAGGGTGACCGCCTTGCCGATCTTGTTCAGTTCATCGGAAACCTCGACGCCGATGAAGCCGGCTCCTACGACAACGATGTTTTTCATGCCCTCGAGTTTTTCATGGAACTCATCGAGATAGACCTTGTCCTTGGGAATCGTGTAGACATTTTCCTTGTCCGCCCCTTTTAACCAGCCAGGTACGACGGGCAGAGACCCGGTTCCCATGATCAGTTTCTCATAGCTGAAGCTTTTGCCATTCTTTGTGGTCGCCACCTTCTTGTCAACGTCCACATCGGTAACCTCGTCCACGACGATATTGACACCGAGACTGACCAATCCGCCGTCCGGCAGAATATTGTTGTCGCTGCTACCTACGGAACCGTAGATATAGGGGATGCCGCAGGGGATCATCACTTTCTCCTCTTTACGGATCACCGTGACATCCTTGTCGGGGAAATTGGACTTGGCCGTCATTGCCGCAACCAGTCCTGTAGCGCTGCCCCCGATTACCAATACATCTGTTTTGATCATTTTCCTACCTCCTTGAATTTTTGAGAATATTCCTTGGCATGGCATTCTCATGTCAACACGATACTTTTTTAACAATTCAAGGGTAATACAGTTGAGAATATTTGTCAATTATTTCACTAACTGTTTATTAGAACCACCATTAGCCTGACTTATGACAAAGGGGACCCTTTGATTTCTCAAAGAATCCCCTGGATCCTGACTTATTCGTAGATTTCGATAACGCTGCCGGCGCCCACGGTACGGCCACCCTCACGGATGGAAAACTTCAATCCGTTCTCGATGGCGATGGGAGCGATCAACTCGATGGTCATCTCGATGTTGTCCCCGGGCATGCACATTTCAACGCCCTCAGGCAGGTCGATGTTCCCGGTCACGTCAGTGGTTCTGAAGAAGAACTGGGGTCGGTATCCCTTGAAGAAGGGGGTATGTCGGCCGCCCTCTTCCTTCTTCAACACGTAGACCTGGGCCATGAACTTGGTATGGGGATTCACACTGCCGGGCTTGGCCAGTACCTGGCCCCGCTCGATATCGGTTCTTTGAACCCCTCGGAGCAGGGCGCCGATGTTGTCTCCCGCCTGGCCCTGGTCCAGAAGCTTCCTGAACATCTCGACTCCCGTCACCACGACCTTGCGCTTGGCTTCCGCCAGTCCTACGATTTCAACTTCTTCGGATACCTTGACGATGCCCCGCTCCACTCTTCCCGTGGCCACGGTGCCCCGTCCCGTGATGCTGAACACGTCCTCTACAGGCATCAGGAAGGGCTTGTCCACATCCCGCTGGGGATCCGGTACGTACTTGTCGATGATTTCAAACATTTCAATGATTTTTTCTCCCCACTCGCTCTCCGGCTCCTGCAGGGCCAGAAGGGCCGAGCCCTGGATGATGGGGGTGTCGTCTCCGGGGAAGTCGTATTCGCTCAAGAGATCTCTGATTTCCATTTCCACCAGTTCGAGAAGCTCCTCGTCGTCCACCATGTCCACCTTGTTCATGAAGACCACGATATAGGGCACACCCACCTGACGGGACAGCAGAATGTGCTCCCGGGTCTGGGGCATGGGACCGTCCGCCGCACTGACCACCAGGATGGATCCGTCCATCTGGGCCGCTCCCGTGATCATGTTCTTGACATAGTCGGCATGACCCGGGCAGTCCACGTGGGCGTAATGTCGGTTGGGGGTCTCGTACTCGACGTGGGCCGTTGAAATCGTGATCCCTCTTTCCCGCTCCTCTGGGGCTTTATCAATATTGTCAAAATCTACAGCTTCTCCAGTACCGTATTTCATATGGAGCACCTTGGTGATGGCTGCCGTCAACGTGGTTTTACCGTGGTCCACGTGACCGATGGTCCCGATGTTGACGTGGGTTTTGTTTCTCTCGAATTTTGCTTTTCCCATTTCTCTTCCTCCTTAAAAAACCTTTATCCTAATATTTTCTCGGCAATACCCTTGGGCACCGCTTCAAAATGGCTGAACTGCATCACGTAATTTCCCCGACCCTGGGATTTGGATCTCAGGTCCGTGGCGTAGCCGAACATCTCTGCCAGGGGCACCTGGGCCCGGATGACCTGTACGCCATGAGCCATGTCCATCCCTTCGAGTCGGCCACGACGGGAGTTGATGTCTCCCATGACATCGCCGAGGTATTCCTCGGGAACAGTGACTTCCACTTTCATGTAGGGCTCCTGCAGGGTACACCCTGATTTTCTGAGGGCTTCCTTCACCGCAATGGAGCCGGCGATCTTGAAGGCCATTTCACTGGAGTCCACCTCATGGTAGGAACCGTCATAGAGATCCACCTTGATGTCCACTACCTCATAGCCTCCCAGGATACCGCTCTTGAGAGCTTCCTGGATGCCGGCATCCACGGAGTTGATGTATTCCTTGGGAATACTGCCCCCGGTGACGGAGTTCTTGAATTCATAGCCCTTGCCTGGTTCATTGGGCTCTACCTTGATTTTGACATGTCCGTACTGCCCGCGACCGCCGGACTGCTTGGAATACTTGTGGTCGATATCGACGAAGCCGTTGATGGTCTCTTTGAAGGAAACCTGAGGCGCCCCGATATTGGCCTCCACCTTGAACTCTCTTAAAAGACGGTCCACGATGATTTCGAGATGCAACTCTCCCATCCCGGCAATTATCACCTGGGCGGTTTCATCATTGGTGTAGGTTCTGAAGGTCGGATCCTCCTCGGCAAGCTTGGCCAGGGCGATTCCCATTTTTTCCTGACCGGCCTTGGTCTTGGGCTCGATAGCCAGATTGATGACCGGCTCAGGGAATACCATCGATTCGAGGATCACCGGATGATTCTCATCACAGAGGGTATCTCCCGTAGTCGTGTTCTTGAAGCCCACGCCTGCGGCGATGTCCCCGGAATAAACCTTATGGATTTCTTCCCGCTTGTTGGCATGCATCTGCAGAATCCTGCCCAGGCGTTCTTTCTTTTCCTTGGTGGAGTTGTAGATATAACTGCCCGCTTCCGCCGTACCGGAGTAGACCCTGAAGAAGGAAAGCTTGCCCACGAAGGGGTCGGTCATGATCTTGAAAGCCAAAGCCGCAAAGGGACCTTCGTCATTGGCAGGTCTTGTAATTTCCTCGCCGTTTTCATCGATTCCCTTGATTGCAGGGATATCCAGGGGAGAGGGCATGTAGCTCACTACTGCATCCAGGAGCATCTGAACCCCTTTGTTCTTGTAGGCAGAACCGCAGAGCATGGGCACAATGAGGTTGTTCAGGGTCGCCACACGGATTCCGTTCATCAGTTCATCCTGGCTGAGCTCTTCACCCTCGAAGAATTTTTCCAACAGGCTTTCATCCGTCTCGGCGATGGCCTCAATGAATTTGGCCCGGTATTCCTCAGCCATTTCCTGGTATTCCTCGGGAATATCCGTAATTTCGATTTCCTGGCCCAGGTCATCCTTGTAGATTCTCGCCTTCATTTCCACCAGGTCGATGATGCCGATAAAGGAATCCTCCGCCCCGATGGGCAGCTGAATCGGAACAGGGTTGGCCTTGAGTCGGCTTCGCATCTGCTCCTCGACCCTGAAGAAATCCGCTCCTGTAATATCCATTTTATTGACAAAGGCCAGTCTCGGCACCTGGTATTTGTCCGCCTGTCTCCAAACTGTCTCGGATTGCGGCTCAACGCCGCCCTTGGCACAAAATACCGCTACGGCACCATCGAGCACCCTCAAGGATCGCTCGACCTCTACAGTAAAGTCAACATGGCCTGGTGTATCGATGATATTGATCCGCGTATTTTTCCACTGAGCCGTAGTGGCGGCCGATGTGATCGTGATGCCCCGTTCCTGTTCTTGTTCCATCCAGTCCATGGTCGCGGCACCGTCGTGCACCTCGCCAAGCTTGTAGTTGACACCAGTATAGAACAATATCCTTTCAGTTGTCGTTGTTTTACCCGCATCGATGTGAGCCATGATGCCGATGTTCCGGGTATCTTTTAACGAAAAGGATCTTGCCATATTATTACCTCCCTCCAAAAAACACGTCTAAGACTTAGATTACCATCTGAAATGCGCGAAAGCCTTGTTAGCCTCTGCCATCTTATGAGTATCCTCTTTCTTCTTGACTGATGCACCCATATTGTTAGCAGCATCCATGATTTCTTTGGCCAGTCTTTCAGCCATGGTTCTTTCGCCTCTTTTTTTCGTGTAGGTGGTTAACCATCTAAGTCCCAGAGTCTGTCTTCTGACAGGACGAACCTCTGTCGGTACTTGGTAATTGGCACCCCCGACCCTTCTGGCCTTGACTTCCAAAACAGGCATGATGTTGTTGAGTCCTTCTTCAAACACCTCTACCGGATCTTTGCCGGTCTTTTCCTTGATCATATCAAAGGCCCCGTAAACAATCGCTTGTGCGGTTCCTTTTTTGCCATCCACCATGATGTTGTTGATCAGCTTTGATACCATTTTGTTGCCGTAGATCGGATCCGGCAAAACCTCTCTTTTGGGTACATTTCCTTTTCTGGGCACTGTACTTCCCTCCTTAATTTCATGATCATCGGTACTCGACAATGCTTCATTGTCGTTGTGCTCTAGTAATAACTTGCATTTGCCCCTCCCTTGAGGGAGAGGCAAAATGGTTTACTTCTTGGGTCTTTTAGCGCCGTATTTCGATCTTCCCTGCATGCGGTTTTGAACGCCGGATGTATCTAAAACCCCACGTACAATATGATATCTGACACCAGGCAAGTCCTTGACCCGACCACCTCTGACAAGAACCACGCTATGCTCCTGAAGGTTATGACCGATACCAGGAATATAAGCGGATACTTCGAAGCCGTTGGTCAACCTCACCCTGGCGATTTTTCTAAGCGCTGAGTTTGGTTTTTTGGGTGTCACGGTTTTCACTGCTGTACAGACCCCTCTCTTTTGAGGAGAACTCTGATTGACAGGTCTTCTCTGCAGGGAGTTGAAGGTTCTCTGTAAAGCCGGTGAAGTTGATTTGGTCGTTTCCTGCTTTCTACTGTTTCTGACTAGCTGATTGATTGTAGGCATACTTACACCTCCTTTGCTTTAATCTTTTATGATTACCGCTGTCGCAGCACCAACGTCAATCCTGCACGCCTGGCCGATATCCCTCATCGTGGGAACTCGAACGATTTCCACGTTGTGGTCCTGGGCCATGTCCACAATCCTGCGTATCACGTATTGGTCGGCATTGTCTGCAATGAAAACCTTTGAAACCCGGCCTTCCATCAAAGCCCGGGTGGACTGCTTGATTCCCACCCGTCTGACTTTTGCATCCTCAAGTTCTTTGATCGGCATAATCATCCTCCTCTTTTATAAAAAAGTATCGTCAATATGCACAATAGATATTTTAACACCCGGGAAATTTATTGTCAATGAATTTCCCTCTAAATGATATCCTCATCAAAGAGGTCTTTACCGGTGGTTTCAATGGCGATATTCTTGTATTTCTTGATGCCGGTACCGGCTGGAATCAGCTTGCCGATGATGACGTTCTCCTTGAGTCCCATCAACCGGTCTTCCTTGCCCCGGATGGCCGCATCGGTAAGAACCCGGGTGGTTTCCTGGAAAGAAGCCGCTGACAGGAAGGAATCCGTGGCCAGAGAAGCCTTGGTGATTCCCAGGAGGGCCCGATTGCCGTAGGCCGGTTCGCCACCCTCATCGGCGATCTTCTGATTGGTCTTGAGGTACTCCTGATAGCTGATGATGCTGCCGGGCATCAGGGTGGTGTCTCCGGATTCCTCGATTTTGATCTTGGAAAGCATCTGACGCACGATGATCTCGATATGCTTGTCATTGATCTCAACCCCCTGGAGGCGGTAGACCCGCTGCACTTCCTTGACGATGTAGTCCTGCACCCCTTCGATGCCCACTACCCGGAGGATGTCGTGGGGGTTGATGGAGCCCTCGGTGATCAGGTCCCCGGCTTCAACCCGGTCTCCTTCTTCCACCAGGAGGGTGGACCCGTAGATGATCTGTGAACTGAAAACTTCTCCATCATCGCCGGTGATGACCACTTCCTTTTTCTTGGGGCTCTCCTTGAAGCTGACCTCCCCTGGAATCTCTGCAATGACCGCGAGTCCCTTGGGCTTTCTGGCTTCAAAAAGCTCCTCGACCCTGGGAAGACCCTGGGTGATGTCCGCCCCGGCGACCCCGCCCGTATGGAAGGTCCTCATGGTGAGCTGGGTTCCCGGCTCGCCGATGGATTGGGCGGCGATGATGCCCACCGCTTCCCCCACGTTGACGGATTTGCCCGTGGCCAGGTTGTTGCCGTAGCACTTGCCGCAGACCCCGTGTTCAAGTTCACAGGTCAGCACCGACCGGGCCTTGAGTTCCGTATAGCCCGCATCCTCGATGGTCCTGGCGATGTCCTCGGTGATCATCTTGTCCTTGGAGCACAGGAGTTCTCCGGTTTCCTTGTGATAGACGTCCTCAGTGGGATACCTTCCGGTCAAACGCTCTACAAAGCTCTCGATGGTGCTTCTTCCCTTGAAGGCCTTGATGAGGATTCCCTCGGAGGTCTGGCAGTCCAGATCCCGGACGATGACATCCTGGGATACGTCCACCAGTCTCCGGGTCAGGTAACCGGAGTCCGCCGTTCTAAGGGCCGTATCCGCCAGACCCTTTCGGGCACCGGTGGTGGAGATGAAGTACTCCAGGACCGACAGACCCTCTCTGAAGTTGGCGATGATGGGAATCTCTACGGTTTTTCCCAGGGCGTTGGCCATGAGACCACGCATCCCGGCCAGCTGTCGGATCTGGTTGTCGCTGCCCCTGGCACCCGAGTGGGCCATGATGTAGACATTGTTCAAACGGTCGAGGTTTTTCATCAGGGCCTTGGTCACCTCGTCGGTGGTCACCGTCCAGGTGTTGATGATGGAATTGTAGCGCTCATCCTCGGAAATCAGTCCCCTTCGATAGGCCTTCTGATATTTTTCCACCTTGACGCGGGCATCTGCAATAAGCTGCTTCTTCTGGGGCGGAATGATCATGTCCGACACGCTGATGGTGATGGCCCCCTTGGTGGAATAGGAGAAGCCCAGGTTCTTGATATGGTCCAGCATGGCCGCCGTGACGGTATTTCCCCGCATTTTGAAGGCCTGGGCCACGATTTTTTCTAGACTCTTCTTGTCACAGAGGAAGTCGATTTCAAGACCGTAGGGATCCTTGTCCCGGTCGATGAAGCCCAGATCCTGTGGAATGTTTTCATTGAATATGAACCGGCCCACGGTGCTTTCCACCAGCCTTTTGGGGGCCGAAGGATCCGTGAGATGATTTCTTCTGACCTTGACCCTGGAATGCAGGTCGACCTCCCTGGCGTCATAGGCCATGAGCATTTCGTCGTAGTCCCTGAATATCTTGCCCTCGCCCTTCTCACCTTCAATCTCAAGGGTGAGGTAGTAGCTTCCCAGGACCATGTCCTGGGTCGGGGTGGTGATGGGCTTGCCGTCCTTGGGAGCCAGAATGTTGTTGACGGAAAGCATGAGGAACCTGGCCTCCGCCTGGGCCTCCACGGAGAGGGGCACATGGACCGCCATCTGGTCGCCGTCAAAGTCCGCATTGTAGGCCGTACAGACCAGGGGATGAAGCCGGATGGCCTTTCCTTCCACCAAAACCGGCTCGAAAGCCTGGATACCGAGTCGATGCAGGGTGGGGGCCCGGTTGAGCAGCACCGGATGCTCCTTGATCACCTCTTCGACGATATCCCAGATTTCGGCACGGCCACGGTCCACCATGCGCTTGGCGCTCTTGATATTGTGGACATACCCTTCGGATACGAGTTTCTTCATGACAAAGGGCTTGAAGAGCTCCAGGGCCATTTTCTTGGGCAGGCCGCACTGATAGAATTTCAGGCTCGGACCCACCACGATGACGCTTCGTCCCGAGTAATCCACCCGTTTTCCAAGGAGGTTCTGTCGGAACCGTCCCTGTTTCCCCTTGAGCATGTCTGAGAGGGATTTCAAGGGGCGATTGCTCGGACCCGTGACCGGCCGGCCTCTTCGACCGTTGTCGATGAGGGCGTCCACCGCCTCCTGAAGCATTCTTTTTTCATTTCTGACAATGATGTCAGGGGCACCCAGATCCAGCAGCCGCTTGAGGCGGTTGTTCCGGTTGATGACCCTTCGGTAGAGATCATTGAGATCAGAGGTGGCGAAACGGCCGCCGTCCAGCTGCACCATGGGCCTGAGGTCCGGCGGAATGACAGGCACCACGTCGAGAATCATCCACTCGGGACGATTCCCCGAGGTCCTGAAGGATTCCACCACGTCAAGCCGACGGATCGCCTTGACCTTCTTCTGCCCCGTGCTGTCCTTGAAGATTTCCTTGAGTTCATCAGAAAGGGCCGCCAGATCAATGTCCTCCAAGAGGACCTTGATGGCCTCGGCTCCCATCTGGGCCTTGAATTTTGACCCGTAGACGTCCTTGTACTCCTGGTATTCGGTTTCCGAGAGCAGTTGCTTGTAGGTCAGGGGAGTGTCCCCTGCAACCGTCACCACGTAGGAGGCGAAGTATAGAATCTTCTCCAGGTTGCGGGGTGACATGTCCAGAAGAATCCCCATTTTAGAGGGAATCCCCTTGAAGTACCAGATGTGGGAAACCGGTGCGGCGAGCTCGATATGGCCCATCCGCTCTCTTCTGACCTTGGCCTTGGTCACTTCAACGCCGCAGCGGTCGCAGACCACGCCTTTGTAGCGAACTCTTTTATACTTTCCGCAGTGACATTCCCAGTCCTTGGTGGGCCCGAAAATCTTCTCGCAAAAGAGCCCTTCCTTCTCCGGTTTGAGGGTACGGTAATTGATGGTTTCAGGCTTCTTGACCTCGCCCTTCGACCATTGCCTGATTTTATCCGGTGATGCCAATCCTATCTTGATAGAATCGAAATTGTTGAATTCAAACAAGGGGCTTCTCTCCCTTCATCATAGGTTTACTCTTCATCGCTCAAATCATCGATTAGAAAATGTTCCTCAATATCATCGACTTCGTCTTCAGAATAGGATTTTGGGGCCAGGTGACCTTCCAATTCTTCATCCTCTTCCTCCTCGTCGTCTCCTAGAAAATCCTTTTCCGGATCCTCTTCTTCAGAGAAGGCTTCAGGAACGATATCCGCCTCGTCCATGTGCAGAGTGATCAGTTCGTCATCATCATCCCCGTCCTTGATTTCGATTTCTCCATCGGAATCGTTGATGACTTTGACATCCAGGGCCAGGGACTGGAATTCCTTGATCAACACCTTGAAGGACTCCGGAATACCCGGCTCAGGGATGCTTTCTCCCTTGACAATGGCCTCGTAGGCCTTGACCCGTCCGACGATGTCGTCAGATTTCACCGTCAGAATTTCCTGAAGGGTATGAGCGGCTCCATAGGCTTCCAGGGCCCAGACCTCCATCTCACCGAACCGCTGACCGCCCATTTGCGCTTTACCGCCAAGAGGCTGCTGGGTCACGAGAGAGTAGGGGCCGGTGCTTCTGGCATGGAGCTTGTCGTCTACCAGATGGTGAAGCTTCAGCATGTACATGTAGCCCACGGTCACTGGATTATCGAAGAACTCGCCACTTCTGCCGTCTCTCAGATTCAATTTGCCGTGTCTCGGATAGCCGGCTTTTTCCAGCAGGTCCATGATCTGGATCTCATTGGCGCCGTCGAATACCGGGGTGGCGATTTTCCACCCGAACTTTTTCGAAGCCAGACCCAGATGCATCTCGAGCACCTGACCGATGTTCATCCTGGAGGGCACCCCCAGGGGGTTGAGCACCACCTGAACCGGTGTCCCGTCCTCCAGGAAGGGCATATCTTCCTTGGGGAGAATTTTGGAAATGACGCCCTTGTTGCCATGGCGTCCCGCCATCTTGTCTCCCACATTGATTTTTCTTTTTTTGGCAAGATAGACTCTCACAAGCTCGTTGACGCCCGGCGACAATTCGTCACCATTCTGTCTTGTGAAGACCTTGACATCGACGATGATCCCGCTTTCTCCGTGGGGAACCTTGAGGGAGGTATCTCTGACCTCCCGGGCCTTTTCGCCGAAGATGGCCCTGAGCAGTCTCTCCTCCGGTGTCAGCTCCGTCTCTCCCTTCGGAGTGACCTTGCCCACCAGGATATCTCCGGACTCTACTTCAGCGCCGATCCGGATCACCCCGCGCTCATCGAGGTTTCTCAGAGCTTCATCCCCTACATTGGGAATGTCGTGGGTGATTTCTTCAGGACCAAGCTTGGTATCCCGGGCTTCCGACTCGTATTTTTCAATATGGATGGAGGTCAGATCATCCTCCTCCACCAATTCTTCACTCAATAGGATGGCATCCTCGAAATTGAATCCTTCCCAGGTCATGAAAGCCACCAAAAGGTTGGTGCCCAGGGCGATTTCGCCATTCTCCGTCGAGGGGCCGTCGGCGATGGTGTCTCCCGCCTTGACTTTTTCACCCTTGGCGACCAGGGGCTTCTGATTCACACAGGTGCCCTGGTTGGAACGTTTGAATTTGAGAAGTTTATAACGATCAAGTTTGTGTTCCTTGTCCGTTTTGAGAACGATTTCATCCGCAGTCACACTCACCACCTCTGAATCTTCACGGGCGATGTGTACGACACCGGAGTCCTTGGCCGCCACGAACTCCATGCCCGTACCGATGATGGGGGATCTCGCCTTGACCAGGGGAACCGCCTGGCGCTGCATGTTGGATCCCATCAGGGCCCTGTTGGCGTCGTCGTTCTCCAGAAAGGGAATCATCGCCGTTGCGACGGAAACCATCTGCTGGGCGGAAACATCCATGTATTCGACTTCCGAACTGGGGAATTCCTTGATATCCGCACGGCGTCGTGCCGCCACGTTTTGATTGACGAAACGGTTTTCATCGTCCAGGGGTTCGTTGGCGGGCACCACGACACTGCGCTCCTCCACATCCGCCGTGATGAATTCGATTTCGTCAGTCACGATTCCGGTCTCCGGGTCGACAATGCGATAGGGAGACTCGATAAAACCGTATTCGTTGATCCTGGCATAGGTGCTGAGGGAACCGATCAAACCGATATTGGGTCCTTCAGGGGTTTCTATGGGACACATCCTGCCATAATGGGAGTGATGCACGTCCCGCACTTCGAATCCGGCTCTCTCCCGGGAAAGTCCACCAGGACCAAGGGCCGAGAGTCTTCTCTTGTGGGTCAACTCCGCCAGGGGATTGGTCTGGTCCATGAACTGGGAAAGCTGCGAGCTTCCGAAGAATTCCTTGATGGCGCCCGTCACCGGTCGAATATTGATCAGAGCCTGAGGTGTAATGGTTTCGAGGTCCTGCTGGATGGTCATTCTTTCCTTGACCGCTCTTTCCATCCGCATCAGACCGATTCTGAATTGATTTTGCAACAACTCTCCCACGGAGCGAATCCTTCGATTCCCCAGATGGTCGATGTCGTCGATTTCGCCCACGCCGTGGGGGAGATTCAGCAGATAGCTCACCGAGGCGATGATATCGTCGATGATCACATGCTTGCCGATGAGATCCTTCCTTCTTCTGCGGATCTCCTCAACGACATCCTCTTCGGATCCGCCCTTTGCCATGATTTCCATAAGCACCGGGTAATGCACTTTTTCATTGATGATGACATCGCCGATATTCTCGACGTAACCCTTGATATCCACGAAGTGATTGCCGATGACCTTGATTTCATTGTTGGAATCCTTTTTGGCAAGGAAAACCTCCTTGATGCCTGAGTTTTCAATGAACCGGGCTTTTTTCTTTGAAATCCTGGACCCGGCCTCGACAATGATCTCTCCCGTGTTTTCGTCAATGATGTCCCTGGCCGCCAGTTGGTTTTCAATCCGGTTGGCCACACCCAGCTTCTTGTTGTATTTATACCGGCCCACCCGGGCCAGGTCATAGCGTTTCTCATCAAAAAAGAGATTGTTGATCAAGGAGGTGGCGCTGTCCAGGGTAGGCGGTTCACCCGGTCTCAATCGCTTGTAGATTTCCAGCAAGGCCTCTTCGCTGGTGGTGGTGGTATCCTTTTCAAGGGTCTTCAACAGGCGCTCGTCCTCGCCAAAAAGACCAATGATTTCTTGGTCTGTCGCGTATCCCAGGGCTCTTACCAGAACGGTCAAGGGGATTTTTCGTGTTCGGTCGATCCTGACATAGAGAATGTCGTTGGAATCCGTCTCATACTCCAACCAGGCCCCGCGATTCGGAATGACCTGGGTCGAATAGAGCCGGTTGCCGTTTTTGTCGATTTTCTCACTGTAGTAAGGTCCGGGAGATCGAACCAGCTGAGAAACGATGACCCGTTCCGCGCCGTTGATGATGAAGGTCCCCTTGGGGGTCATGAGGGGAAAATCTCCCATGAACACCTTCTGCTCCTTGATTTCACCTGATTCTTTATTGAAAAAGCGAACTTTTACCTTGAGAGGTACTGAGTAGGTCACGTCTCTTTCCTTGCATTCTTCCACTTCGTACTTCGGTTCTTTTTCCAGTTCGTAATCAATGAATTCAAGCACCAGGTTTCCAGCATATCCCTCGATGGGAGAGATGTCCTGAAAGGCTTCAAGAAGACCTTCTTTGAGAAACCACTCGTAGGACTTCATCTGAATCTCAATGAGATTCGGTAATTCAATCAGCTGGTTGATTCTTGAAAAACTCATTCTTTCAGTTTTTCCGAGTTGTACAGGATGTGGCAATTCACTTCACCCCTTATTCATAGTTTTGCCAGGTGCACCTTGAGTTAGAGACCAATTTTTTTCAAAAAAAATAAAAAATCGCACACTATTCGCATTATAAAATAATATCATAGATGCCATGTCCAGTCAATAAAAACACTGGATTTTCCAAGGTTTTCCTTGAAAAATCGGACTTTGAGGTCCCTTTTAATCGGCTGAAGTCCCACCGGCCGTGATCTGCTAAAACCATCTGAGTCAAAAAAGGTGAAAACCTGATCGTCATGAACAGGTTTGTCAGATGCCTTTTGCCATTTTCGAAATGGCTGTAGGGAAAAAATCTCTGTTAATCTTGAAGCTTAACAGAGATTTTATCATGATTACTTTAATTCAATTGCAGCGCCGGCTTCTTCAAGCTTGGCTTTGATTTCCTCGGCTTCTTCCTTGGAAATCGCTTCTTTGACAGCATTGGGAGCGTTGTCCACAAGTTCCTTCGCTTCTTTAAGACCAAGACCTGTGATTTCTCTGACCACCTTGATCACGCCGATTTTCTTGGCACCGGCATTGGCCAGGATGACATCAAATTCCGTCTGCTCTTCTTCGACTGCTGCGGCAGCGCCCGCACCCGCCATCATGACCGGGGCTGATGCCGATACACCGAACTCCTCTTCACAGGCTTTGACCAACTCGTTCAATTCCAGAACCGTCATGCCTTTAATGGCTTCTATAATTTTTTCCTTTTCCATTGATAAACACCTCCGTATGATTTAAGCTTCTTTTTCCTTTTCCTCTACAATGTTGCTCAACAAGTAAACAAAGTTGCTGACCGGGGATTTGATGCTTCCCATGAACTTGGCGATCAGTTCGTCTCTTGATGGAATATCAGCGATTTCAACGATCTTGGTCACATCGTAGTACTCTCCCTCGATGACACCGGTTTTGAGTTCCAGATGCTTGTGGTCCTTCGCGAAATCCTTGATGATTTTTGCGGGTGTCACGGCATCGTCGTAACCGAAGGCAATCGCGTTGGGCCCCAGCAGGTCCTTTTCCAAGGGCTCGAATTCAGTGTCCTTGATCGCCAGTTTCACCAGGTTGTTTTTGTAGACCTTGTACTCGACGCCGGCTTCTCTGAATCGTTTTCTCAACTCTGTCGTCTCAGCCACATTGAGGCCTCGATAATCTACCAGAACCGCGGCTTTGGCCCCGTCGAATTTTCCTCTGATTTCATCAACGACCAATTTCTTGTTCTCGAAATTTTTTGACATTCCTCCACCTCCTTATTATTGGGATAAAAAACCTCTCTTCCGTAGACAAAGAGAGGTCGGCTATTTATAGGGTGTATAAATAATACCTCGGTAGGAAATTAAGCCTTGAAAAAGGCACCTACGGTCTACGGTGGATATTCAATTCTTAAGTATCATAACACCTTGACCCTTATAAGTCAAATTAGAACTTGAGGGTGTTCAGCTTGATACCGGGACCCATGGTGCTCGTGAGTGTCACGTTCCTGTAATAGGTTCCCTTGGATGAAGAGGGCTTGGCCTTTGTCAGGGTATCCATCAACATCTTGATGTTTTCCTTGAGTTGATTCTCCTCAAAGGAAATCTTTCCGACGGAAACATGGACGATATTGGTCTTGTCCAGACGATACTCCACCTTGCCCGCTTTGATTTCCTCAATGGCCCGACCCACATCAAAGGTGACCGTTCCGGATTTGGGGTTGGGCATCAATCCCTTGGGACCAAGAACCTTTCCGAGTCTTCCGAGAAGTCCCATCATATCAGGGGTTGCCACGATGACGTCGAAATCGAACCAGTTTTCCTTTTGAATCCTTTCGATCATATCCTCGGCGCCGACATAGTCCGCCCCTGCTTCAGTCGCCTCCTGCACTTTGTCGCCCTTGGCGATCACCAGTACTTTTTTGGTTTTTCCCGTACCGTGGGGCAATACCACCGCACCTCTGACCTGTTGGTCGGCATGACGGCCGTCAACCCCTAAACGGGCGTGGATTTCAACCGTTTCGTCAAACTTTGCATTTGACAGTTCCTTGATCAGTTTGATTGCTTCATCGAGATCATAGGCGATCGTTCGGTCTACTTTTGATAAAAGTTCATTCATTCTTTTTGTTTTTTTAGCCATTTTTCTTTCCTCCTTCGTGGTATTCGGTTTTACCTCCCACAGGCCAAAACTTACTCTTCTACGAGGACTCCCATGCTTCTGGCCGTTCCCGCAACCATACTCATTGCCGCTTCGACACTGCCGGCGTTGAGATCCTCCATCTTGAGCTCTGCAATCTTTTTGAGATCGTCCTTGCTGATGGTCGCCACCTTGTTCAGGTTGGGTTCGCCTGAAGCCTTGTCAATGCCGACGGCTTTTTTGATCAGCACCGCAGCTGGTGGTGTTTTGGTGATAAAGGAATAGGATCGGTCCTGGTAGACACTGATGACTACAGGAATCAATAACCCGCCTTCATCCGCCGTCTTCGCATTGAACTCCTTGCAAAACTGCATGATGTTGACGCCGTGCTGACCTAGTGCCGGTCCGACTGGTGGCGCTGGTGTTGCCTTTCCTGCAGGAATTTGCAGTTTGATCATTCCCGTGACTTTCTTTGCCATATTTTCCACCTCCTCAAATCAAAAATGGCTATCTAAAAGCTATTGCTTTTCGATCTGTGTGTATTCCAACTCTACGGATGTCTCTCTTCCAAACATTGAAATCATTACTTTGAGCGTGCTCTTTTCGTGATTGAGATCCTTGACGATTCCCATAAAATTCTCGAAAGGACCCGATACGACCTTGACCTCGTCGCCGACTTCGACATTGATTTCAGGATTCCTTCTTTCGATTCCCATCTTGAGCACTTCATCATTGCTCAAAGCCACGGGTTTCGAACCCGGTCCCACGAACCCGGTGACGCCTTTTGTATTGCGTACCACATACCAGGATTCACTGTTCATGATCATTTTGACCAAGACATAGCCCGGAAATACCTTGCGCTGTTTGAGCTTGCGCTTGCCATTCTTGATCTCGATGACTTCCTCAGTCGGGACTTCAACCCCCTGAACGATGTCTTCCATTCCGCGATTTTCCACAATCTTCTCAAGATTGATCTTGACTTTGTTTTCATGTCCTGAGTAGGTATGCACCACATACCACTTGGCGGTCTCCGTCACTGACAATCAGTCCCTTTCTTTGCTTACATGAATAGTGTCAAGAGGGCCCTGAAGCCTGTATCAAAAATCCAGATTCCCACAGAGGTCACAAATCCCATGAACAGTACCACCAGGGTATAGTTCGTGAGTTCTTTTTTTGTCGGCCAACTGACTTTTTTGAGTTCACTCATGACACTTTTGAAAAACTTGATCAAACCCAGCTTCTGTTTCTTCTCTGCCATCTTATCCACACCTTTTCAATTACTTCGTTTCTTTGTGCGTTGTGTGAGTCCTACAGAATTTACAGTACTTTTTCATTTCAATCCGATCAGGATTGTTTTTCTTGTTCTTGCTTGTGTGATAATTTCTTTGCTTGCACTCTGTACAGGCTAAAGTAACCTTGACCCGCATTTAGCCACCTCCATTTAAATTTAAACACGAAACAAAATTTAGACAAAATACGCCCTTATAACGTCACTAATATAAACTATCACAATTTGATTTTCTTGTCAATCAAAACCATTAAAAAAGGGCCAGCAGCACTGGCCCTCTAGTCTATTCGTAGATTTCGATAACGCTGCCGGCGCCCACGGTACGGCCACCCTCACGGATGGAAAACTTCAATCCGTTCTCGATGGCGATGGGAGCGATCAGCTCGATGGTCATCTCGATGTTGTCCCCGGGCATGCACATCTCAACGCCCTCAGGCAGGTCGATGTTCCCGGTCACGTCAGTGGTTCTGAAGAAGAACTGGGGTCGGTATCCCTTGAAGAAGGGGGTATGTCGGCCGCCCTCTTCCTTCTTCAACACGTAGACCTGGGCCATGAACTTGGTATGGGGATTCACACTGCCGGGCTTGGCCAGTACCTGGCCCCGCTCGATATCGGTTCTTTGAACCCCTCGGAGCAGGGCGCCGATGTTGTCTCCCGCCTGGCCCTGGTCCAGAAGCTTCCTGAACATCTCGACTCCCGTCACCACGACCTTGCGCTTGGCTTCCGCCAGTCCTACGATTTCAACTTCTTCGGATACCTTGACGATGCCCCGCTCCACTCTTCCCGTGGCCACGGTGCCCCGTCCCGTGATGCTGAACACGTCCTCTACAGGCATCAGGAAGGGCTTGTCCACATCCCGCTGGGGATCCGGTACGTACTTGTCGATGATTTCAAACATTTCAATGATTTTTTCTCCCCACTCGCTCTCCGGCTCCTGCAGGGCCAGAAGGGCCGAGCCCTGGATGATGGGGGTGTCGTCTCCGGGGAAGTCGTATTCGCTCAAGAGATCTCTGATTTCCATTTCCACCAGTTCGAGAAGCTCCTCGTCGTCCACCATGTCCACCTTGTTCATGAAGACCACGATATAGGGCACACCCACCTGACGGGACAGCAGAATGTGCTCCCGGGTCTGGGGCATGGGACCGTCCGCCGCACTGACCACCAGGATGGATCCGTCCATCTGGGCCGCTCCCGTGATCATGTTCTTGACATAGTCGGCATGACCCGGGCAGTCCACGTGGGCGTAATGTCGGTTGGGGGTCTCGTACTCGACGTGGGCCGTTGAAATCGTGATCCCTCTTTCCCGCTCCTCTGGGGCTTTATCAATATTGTCAAAATCTACAGCTTCTCCAGTACCGTATTTCATATGGAGCACCTTGGTGATGGCTGCCGTCAACGTGGTTTTACCGTGGTCCACGTGACCGATGGTCCCGATGTTAACGTGGGTTTTGTTTCTCTCGAATTTTGCTTTTCCCATTTCTCTTCCTCCTCAATTTTTATTTGATGTTCATATTTGGAGCCCACGAGCGGATTTGAACCGCCGACCTCCGCCTTACCAAGGCGACACTCTAACCTACTGAGCTACATGGGCATGGTGACCACTTGATTCACATTGAATTGACCAGTTTTTTCCTGACCCTCTGCAGGGCGTTGTCAATGGACTTGATGGGCTTGACCATTTTCATCGACATGTCGTGATAACTCATTCCCTTGAGATACAGGTGCAGTATTTCCAGTTCAAGGGGACTGAGGGCCTGGTCGATCTTGAGGGTCATCTGGGAAAGTTCTTCCTTGTTGATGACCATTTGTTCCGGATCCGAAATCCCCTTCTCCGACAAGGTTTCCAACAGACTCTTCTGCGGGTCCTCGTCCGAACCCGATTTATTCAGGGAGACATAGGAATTGAGGGGGATATGCTTCTGCCGGGTCGCCGTCTTGATGGCGGTGATGATCTGCCTGGTGATGCACAGATCGGCAAAGGCTCTGAAGGAAGCCGACTTGTCGGTGTCATAGTCCCTGATCGCCTTGAAGAGACCGATCATTCCCTCTTGTATGATATCCTCTTTGTCCCCGCCAATCAAGTAGTAACTTCTTCCCTTGGCGCGTACGAAGTTTTTGTATTTTTTGATGAGGTGTTCTTCAGCCCTGGCATCGCCTCGTTTGGCTTCCTCAACAACAGCTTCTTCTGACATCATCTCATAGGAAAGATTTGGAGAACCGATCGGGATCATCTTCTTTCTGACACTAATCTAATATATTATACATTAGGGGTGAATTTCAAGTCAATATTCAAAGTTTTTGTCAGAAATTTTTTTCAAGGCCTCCAGGGACCGCTGGTTCAATCGATCCTCAAGCCGATCCTTGACCCGGTCGTCCTCGGGTTGATACTTTTTCTTGATCCGCTCCCCCATGAACGCCACCTCGTAGTAAAGCTCCCTGGGCAGCATTCTGAGGGCGCCCTTTCCCAGAATGATCTGCTGCTCGAGGGCGTCCTTGGTCACCACCCTGACTTCATTGGTGATTTTTTCAGTCAGTTCACTGACCCGGGCCTCGATATAGGTGTCCGCAGTCTGGGTGAACCTGGTGAACACGATCTCCACCCCCTGGCGCATCTCCACCTTTTCCACCCGGTTTTTGACCAGGTAGGCATCGAAGACCAGGATGATTCTTTCCCGGGTATAATGGCTGAATTCAATCATCCGCCCGATAAAATATTCCCTGGCCTTCTCCAGATCCTCATCCATATAAGCCCGCAGCTCATCGATTTCATTGATGACGTTGTAGGCGTCGACCAAAAGATATTTCCGGGTGTCATTCCTGGCCATGGATCAACCTCTTTGTCTCAGGGCTTCGTAGATCATCAGGGATGCCGCCACCGAAACATTGAGAGACTCCACTTCATTTTTCATGGGAATCGAAACCAGAAAATCACACTTTTCTCTGACCAGTCTCGAAAGTCCCTCCCCTTCATTGCCAACGACCAGGGCCATGGATCCCTTGAAATCACTCGCAAACAAAGAGGATCTGCCCTCGGCATCGGCCCCCGCCACGAAGATATTCTTTTCCTTGAGATAATCGATGGTTTTGGCAAGATTGGTGACCCGGGCGATGGGGATTTTCAAAGCATAGCCGCCACTGGCCTTGACCACCGTGCCGTTGACGGAAGCCGATCTTCTTTTGGGGATGATGACCCCGTCCACGCCGGCGGCGTAAGCCGTCCTCAGAATCGCTCCCAGATTATGGGGGTCCTGGACAGAATCCAGAATCATCAGAAGCGGCTGTTCCTTGCCGGCGATCAGGTCTTCCACCTCAAGATAGCGGTAGGGGGAAATCATGGCCACGATGCCCTGGTGGTTCCCGCCCTCGGTGATATCATCGAGCTTTCGCTTGTCCACCTTGGAAACCACGATCTTCTTGTCCAGGGCGGCATTGACAATCTCCGTCAAACCGCTGACCCTGGCGTCCTTTTGAACAAATATCTTGTTGATTTCTTCATCGGAAGACAAGGCTTCCTTCACTGCATTCTTTCCAAAAATAAACTCTTCCATTTCTCCACCTACAAATTCTTGAATTTTTCTCGTACTTCAGTGATTTTTCCGCAGGTCATGACGCCTTCAGGGCACGGTCCTGAAAGGCATCCCGGTCCGGCATCCTTGAAGATGACCGGTGCGACTTCTTTAACGATTTTCAACATTCGAGTCGCCAGTTCCCTGATTTCCCACTGGGCCCGCATGCAGGTCCTCTGGGCGAAAAAGTTCTTCAGGCTTCTGGCGTTCATGGTCATGACGATTTTGGTTTCCGCGGCATTGGGGAAGACGTACCTGGCATCCTCAATGGCCTTTTTCTCCGCACTTCTCAAGGCGTCCTTTTCCTGCAGCCCTTCCTCCATAAAGGTTTCATACGCCCTCTGCTTCAGAATCCCTGTCAGGGCATCATAGGCCGCCTGGTCCCTTTCCATCATCTCGACGAACAAACTCCTGGCCACGGGATCTTCTTCAATGGCCGGTGGCATCACATAGGAAAACTGGTCGAGTCTCACATAGCGCTGGGACTGCTGGGAATAGGATGCCAGACGGTGTCTGACCAGTTGATGGCTGAGGACCCGGCTGACACCTTCAATGGCAAAGGTGAAGGAGACGTGCTCGATGGGGCTTTCATGGCCCAGTTCCATCAGATGATTGACAAACCCCTCCACCCTGGGCGGGTCAAGATTCATCATGATCTCGCTGGCATCCACCTTAGAATAGCAGAGTTTCGCCGCGGCCGCCACAATATTTTCAGGCTGCAGGGTGTGGGCGATAAGTTGAACCTTCATACAGACCTCCTACTCTTCGATATACTGACTTCTTTCATTATAGGGCAGCACCCCCAGAAGATACCAGCGGACCTTGATCCGGTAGTCAAACTTCAAGTCACCCTCGTAGGCGGCGATATCCTCCTCCGCCAGGGGAATCAGGTCGACGATTCTCTGATAGGTCAGGGGACTGCGGCTCAATACCTCCCGGGCTTCACAATGTTCCATCACGGCCAGCTCCGAGGCGTCCTTCGGGGTGTACTCATCCATCCAGAGAGACTTGACCAGCAGCAGCGCCAACAGCAGCAGGGTCAGGACCAGCATTCTTTTCTCAATCACATTCAATGACTTCACTCAACTCTTCTCCCCGCCCTCGTCGATGGCATCGATTCCCCGGGCGATGAGCCACTCCAGACGCTCAATCCTGTCCTCCAGGAAGAGGAAGCCCAGCAAGGCTTCAAAACCGGTGGCATAGCGGTATTCCCCCAGATCCGAATTCCTGGGCCCCTTGCCCGACTTGTAGTTTCGCGCCTTGATCACCACTTTCCATTCCTCCGGGGTCAGAACTTCCCTCAAGGCCTTGACCATGAAGGCCTGGGCGGAGGCATTGACGTAGCGGACGGTGGCCTTGTTGATGGCGTTCATCTTTCCCTTTTCCTTTATTATAACGTAATTGCGGACATATAGTTCATAAATCACGTCCCCCAGATAGGCGAATTTGTTGGGCGCCAGGCTTTTCAGAGCCTCTTCATCCAGGGGGGCGACCCTCAGCTGATCCAAAAAAGCCTTCATGACCGGATATGGCTCCACTTGACGCCCTGGGGCGTGTCCTCCAGTCGAATCCCCCTGGCGAGAAGATCGTCCCTGATCTGGTCCGCCCTGGCGTAGTCCTTGTTCTCTCTGGCCAGCTCCCTTTCCTGGATCAGGGCATCGATTTCAGTATCCAGCAGGTCTTTTTCCTTGACCAGGATACCGAGGACCGAGGTCAGCTCCATGAGCAGGTCATGGCTGCTTCTAAGCAGGGTTTTAGAGGTGTCCTCACCGGTCCTGGTGTTGATCAAGCGGACCAGTTCAAAAATAGCCCCCACGGCATCGGCGGTGTTGAAGTCATCGTCCATGGCCTCGATGAATCGCGTCTTGTAAGTCATCATTTTTTCCAGGGATTCCTTTTCTTCCTTGTCCATCGCCTCACGCCGGGACTTTTCCATCCAGAACTCCAGATTGTATTTTGCCGTGTACAGTCGCTCCAGGCCGTTTTTCGCCGCCTGAATCAGGTCCCGGCTGAAATTCACCGGGGACCGGTAATGGGCGCTCACCATGAAAAAACGGATGACCTCGGGGTCGTATTCCTCCAGGATTTCCCTCACAGTGAAGAAATTGCCCTTGGATTTGGACATTTTTTCATTGTCGATGTTGATGTATCCGTTGTGGATCCAGTAATTGGCAAAGGTCTTTCCGGAGTAGGCTTCACTTTGAGCGATTTCATTCTCATGATGGGGGAAAATCAGATCATGGCCGCCGGCATGGATGTCGAGGGTCTGTCCCAGGTAGCGGGTGCTCATCACCGAACATTCGATGTGCCAACCGGGCCTGCCCTCACCCCAGGGACTGGGCCAGGAGGGTTCTCCCTCTTTTTTGCTTTTCCAGAGGGCGAAATCCGTGGGATGCCGCTTGTCCGTATTGACTTCGACCCGGGCTCCGGACTCGAGGTCTTCGATGCTCTGGCCGGAAAGCTTCCCGTAACCGTCAAAGGAGTGGGTGTTGAAATAGACGTCCCCTGAACCCACCACGTAGGCATACCCCTTGTCCACCAGCACCTTGACGTATTCGATGATGTTTTCGATATTTTCCGTCACCTTGGGATGATGGGTGGCCCGGTGGATTCCCAGGGTGTCGGCATCCTTGAAGTATTCCTTGATATAGGTTTCACTGATTTCTTCTGAAGAGCGGTGCTCCTCATGGGCCCTGTTGATGATCTTGTCATCCACGTCCGTGAAGTTCTGCACATAGTTGACCTGATATCCCTTGTATTCGAAGTAGCGCCTCAGGACATCGAACATCATGAAGGGTCTGGCATTGCCGATGTGGAAGAAATTATAGACGGTGGGGCCACACACGTACATGTTGACGACCCCTTCATGAATGGTTTTGAACTCTTCCTTCTTGCCTGACATGCTGTTATACAGTTTCAATCCTTTCACCTCCAAAAAAAATACGGACCATCACACAAAGGCGAGGTCCGCGGTTCCACTTTGTTCTTTCTCTCGAAAGGCCTTTAACGGGACCACCCGTCCAGATCTACGCATGGCTTCGATCCGGCTCTCCTGAGGGCATTCGGCAGATGAGGGAGGGTTGGTCATCTTTCAGCCTTCGACGACCTCTCTTTAACCCTGTCTATCTGTCTACTTGTCTCAATCTACAATGTGTTGATGATTGACTTGAGTCGCTTGTCTACTCTATCTTTACCCAGAATTCCGATGGTCTCAACCAAATCCGAGCCGTGGACAGTGCCGGTGACCCCGACTCTCAAGGGCATGAAGAGATCCTTCCCTTTGATGCCGAGATCTTTTTGCAGGGATTTCGTCACCGCCTTGACGGCTTCACCCTCGAAGGATTCCAGAGCCGCCAGGCGCTCCATGAAGGCCGTGAGCAGCCCCTTGACATGGTCGGCCTTGAGGACTTCCCTGGCCGCCTCCTCGGTGACGGTGACCTCCTCTGACATGAATTCCCTGACAATGCCCGAAATCTGCTGCATGTATTCGAGTTTTTCCTTCTCCAGAAGAAGGATCCGCTTGACCCAGGGGGTGAGGGCGAAAATTTCCTCGTCCTTGATCACACCATCGATCAACAGGTGTCTGACGGCCATTTCCACCAGGCGATCGTCACCCGCCTCCCGGATATAGTGGTTGTTCATCCAGTTGAGCTTGTGGACATCGAAGACGCCACCGCTCTTTGAAACCCGTTCAAGGGAGAATTTTTCGATAAGTTCCTCGAGGGAAAAGATCTCTCTTTCCTCCTCCGGCGCCCATCCCAGCAGGGCGATATAATTGATCAGGGCTTCGGGAAGATAGCCTTTTTTCTTGAAATCCTCTACGGAAACATCCCCTTGCCTTTTTGAGAGTTTTTTCTTGTCGGCATTGAGGATATTGGGCAGATGCACATATTTGGGCGCGTCCCAGCCAAAAGCTTCATACAGCAGAACATGCTTGGGTGTGGAGGACAACCACTCCTCCCCCCGGATGATGTGACTGATTTCCATCAAGTGGTCATCCACCACCACGGCAAAGTGGTAGGTGGGAAATCCATCATTCTTGATCAGCACCTGGTCGTCGAGGTCCGCCGTATTGAAGACGACCCTGCCTCTGACCACATCCTCAAAGGCGATATCAGCCTTCTCAGGCAGTTTCAATCTGAGGACATGGTCCTCACCCCTGGCCACCCTTTCCTTGGCCTCTGCCAGAGGAATGTCGCGACAACGGCCGTCATATCTGGTGGTCAGGCCCTTTGCCTTCTGGCCTTCTCTGAGCTGTTCAAGACGTTCCTTCGAGCAGAAGCAATAGTAGGCGTGCCCCTTCTCAAGGAGCTCATCCGCGTAGGCGCTGTAGATCGCCAGTCTTTTGGACTGGATATAGGGACCGTGCTCTCCCTTTTCGAGGATTTCATGGTCTCCTTCGATGTAGGGACCTTCGTCGTGATGGATGCCGGCCCAGGCCATGGCCTCGATCATCCCTTCAACCGCCGCCTCCACCAGTCGGGTCTGATCCGTATCCTCCACTCGAACAATATATTTTCCACCCTGCTGTCGGGCGTAGAGATAGTTGTACAAAGCGGTTCTCAAACTGCCGATATGCACCGAACCCGTGGGACTTGGCGCGAATCTTACCCTTACCGTCATGGGCATACCTCCTCATTGACTTCTAAAGTACATCATACTCCAAATCCGGTTGAAGTTCAAGCCACTTGAAGCTTCACGACCCCCGCTCTGGTCAGTCTTTTTTGCGGGCGATTTCCATGACCTCATCCATTCTGCTCATGATGTAATCATAACCTTGAGGGCTGTGGGGAATCAGACAGTTGGAACAATCCTTGATTCCAGTCGCCGTATAAGTGAAATCGCCGCCGCAATCCTTTCCCAGGGCATAGAGGGGACAAAAGCAGAAAAGGCAGTTGAAGGTGGCCTCGTCGGCACCCTTGTGGCAGGGGAAAAATTCACAGTCCTTGTTTTGAAAAAACTTGTAATTCTCGCTCATCTTGAACCTCCTAATAGGCCTTGGCCACGTACACCATATGCTTGGCTTCACCGCCGCACACCGCACATTTGTCGGAAATCTTCTCCTCTTCAAAGGGGATGCACCGGATCGTCGCCGTGGTTTCTTCCTTGATTTTCGCCTCACAGGCTCCGGAGCCGCACCACATCATTTTCGCAAAGCCCGGCCGGCTTTCCATTCCCTGTCTCAGCTCCTCCATATTGTTCACCAGGAAGGTCTTTTCCTCCCTTTCCTTCAGAGCCTTGTCGAACATGTCCCCGTGAATGGTGTCGAGAAGCTGTGCCACCGTTTCATCAAGGGTTTCAAGAGGGTAGGTCTGCTTTTCCAGATTGTCCCGTCTGGCCACCATGGCCACTTCATTGGCGATGTCCCTGGGTCCGATTTCGATACGCAGGGGAACCCCCTTCATCTCGTATTCATTGAACTTCCAACCTGGAGAATTGTTCTCGGAATCATCAAGCTTGACCCGGATGCCCCTGGCCGTGAGCATGGCTTCAATGACCCTGGCCTTCTCCAGAACGCCCTCCTTGTGAAGCATGACCGGAATGATCACTGCCTGTATCGGGGCCAGTCGGGGTGGCAGAATCAGTCCCCGGTTGTCCCCGTGGGCCATGATTACAGCCCCGATGAGCCGTGTGGAAACCCCCCAGGAGGTATGGTAGGGATTTTTCAACTGGCCGTCTCTGTCGAGATAGGTGATGTCGAAGGCTTCCGTGAAATGCCTGGCCAGGTTGTGGCTCGTGCCGGATTGGAGGGCTTTTCCGTCGTGCATCAGGGCTTCGATGGTATATGTCGCCTCGGCGCCGGCAAATTTCTCCTTGTCGCTTTTAATGCCCGAAACCACTGGAATGGCCAGAAAATCCTCGGCAAGTTCCCGATAAATTCCCAGCATTCTGAGGGTCTCTTCCTGGGCCTCCTCATAGGTCTCATGAAGGGTATGTCCCTCCTGCCACAGGAACTCCCGATGTCTCAGGAAGGGTCGGGTCTCCTTTTCCCATCTCACCACGGAAGCCCACTGGTTGTACAGATAGGGCAGGTCCCGATAGGATTTGAGCCATTTTGAATACATGGAACAAATGATGGTCTCCGAGGTCGGTCGAATGCACAGCCTCTCTGCAAGCTCTTCCGAGCCTCCATGGGTCACCCAGGCGACCTCCGGCGCAAAGCCTTCGACGTGTTCCTTTTCCTTGTTCAGCAGGCTTTCAGGAATCAGCAGGGGGAAATAGACATTCTCATGCCCGGTCTCCTTGAACCGCCGGTCCAAAAAACTCTGGATGTTTTCCCACAGGGCATAGCCGTAGGGCTTGAGCACCAGAAAACCCTTCACCGGCGAATAGTCGATCATATCGGTCTTGCGGATGACATCCGTATACCACTGGGCAAAATCATCTTCCATCTTGGTGATTTCCTTTACAAACTCTTTTTTCTCCTTGGTCACATCGATCTCTCCTTTTCAATCCCCCGGGGGGCAAAAAAAACTCCGCCTCAATGATTCTAGAGACGAAGATTCGCGGTACCACTCTAATTAGCCTTAAAAAGGCTCACTTTGAGGAGGATAACGGGTCCTATCCGCGGGGCTTTTCAACCCCATGCTCATGGGCAGGTTCATCAAGGCGCTTCAAGAAGTCTCTCAGCCTAAGGACTTCCTCTCTTTGGTGAATCACCAGGACTACTAACCCCATGTCAATGCCTTGCCTCATAAATTAAATTTATCATAAACAATTTATAATTCTTTGTCAATAAGCAGTACCGCCTCAGCGGCAATCCCCTCACCAAGCCCGGTAAAACCCATCCCCTCGGTGGTGGTGGCTTTGATGTTCACCATGGCAGGTTCAAGACACAGGACGCCGGCAATGTTCTTGGCCATCTCCAGGAGATAAGGAGCCAGTTTGGGCTTCTGAGCGACGACCACGCCGTCGATATTGAGAATGCGGTACCCCTTCGCCATCATCAAATCCCTGGTCTTGGCCAGCAGGACCAGACTGGAGATCCCCTTGTAGGCCTCGTCCTTGTCAGGAAAATGCTGGCCGATATCCCCTTCTCCCAGGGCGCCGAGCAGGGCGTCCATCACGGCATGGATCAGGACATCCGCATCCGAGTGACCCATCAGACCCTTTTCATAGGGGATTTTCACCCCTCCAATGATCAGATCCCTGTGGGATTTCAGTTGATGCACGTCGTAGCCGATTCCTATTTTCATTTGATTGACTCCTTTGATGCCGGCAAGATCCTCGGGGGTGGTGATTTTTATATTGCGGTAGTCCCCCTCCACCGTCAAGACCGGCTGGTCCATCATCTCCATTAAAGTGGCTTCATCGGTCACGGCCTGCTCCCCGAAGCGCCCATAGGCTTCTTTGAGGAGCCGGGCCTTAAAACCCTGGGGAGTCTGAACTGAAAGGAGTTCCTCTCTATTCAAGGTCTTTTTGACCCGGTTTCCTTCTACTTTCTTCACCGTATCCTTGACCCTGACCCCAGGGATTGCCGCACCGGTCTCGGCGATCCCTTCAATCACCCGGCTGATCAGGTCCCCGGTGACATAGGGCCTGGCCCCGTCGTGGACCAGCACATAGGCCTCCGGGTCCTCGATGACTTCAAGACCCCTCGCGACAGATTCCTGACGGGTATCCCCCCCTTGGACACGGTGGCTGATTTTCCTGAAATCCCCTTCAATGACGATGTCCCGGGTGACCACGATGATCTCATCCACCCAGTCATGATTCTCAAAGGCCTCAAGGGTCTTTTCTATCAGGGGTCTGCCCTCGAGGGTGACCATCAGCTTGTTTCTCTCTGTTTTCATCCGACTGCCCTTGCCGGCTGCCGGAATCAGAGCAATGACCTTCACGCCATCATACATGATTCCACCTCCAAAAAAAGGACCCCGGGGGCCCTCTTCAGACTGGTCTTACAAAAATCATCCGTCCCGCCGGGGTCTGGAGCACACTGGTCACCACGGCCTTGATGGACTGGCCGATGAGGCTCTTTCCCTCTTCGATGACGATCATGGTCCCGTCGTCAAGATAGGCGACTCCTTGATTGTTTTCCTTGCCCTCCTTGAGGACGAAGATTTCCATCTCCTCACCAGGAATCGCATTGGGTTTGACGGCATTGGAAAGTTCGTTGATGTTCAGCACCCGGACACCCTGCAGGTCGGCCACCTTGTTGAGGTTGTAATCGTTGGTCACCACGCTGCCCTTCATGGCGATCGCCAGCTTCAAAAGCTTGATGTCCACCTCTGAAACCTCTTCAAAATCCTGGTTGGTGATGATGACCTCGATGTCCATCTGGGTCTGGATGGTTTTGAGAATGTCGAGACCTCTGCGGCCCTTGGTCCTCTTCAGGTTGTCCGATGAATCCGCCACATGACGAAGCTCCTTGAGGACAAACTCAGGGATGATGATGGGACCTTCTAAGAAACCGGTCCTGACGATATCCGCAATCCTGCCGTCGATGATGACACTGGTATCCAGAATTTTGGGATTGTAAATTCCGGTCTCCTCGTCGTTCTTGGTCAGAGGTTTCTTGAAGAGATCCGTGATGTTGCTGACATCAGAAAATTTTTTCGTCGTGACGGCAATCCCCAGATACCCGAAAAACAAGTAGGAGACCACGGTCAGGAAGATGCTGATCATGGGTATCGGAAAAATACTGAAAATATTACTGATAAAATAAGCGATGATCAGGCCAATGATCAATCCGACTGCACCTGTCACCACTTGCAAGGGCGGTAATTTTGCCAATTCCACTTCCGTATAGCTGATAGCCTTTTTGATCAGATAAATCAGGATGGGAGAAATAAAATAAAATATGATGCCGAATACAACCACAAACAAAGTGACCACGGAGACACTGTTGGTTGTCACATTGTCCCCCAGGTCGAAAACCTCTAAACGCAGGAAATAAATGCCGCTGACCAACCCCAGCACAATTCCAAGCCCTATCAGTATGAATTTGATTAACTTACTAGCCACTCATTCACCACCTTTACGTCTTTTGCACAATCAGATCCTCGACGATTTTTACAGCTTCTGCGAAATCCACCCCTTCAATGATCTTGATTTCACTGGCCAGGATTTCTTTGGAATTGTTCAGGAGCTGTTTCTCTCCCGTGGACAATCCCTTGCTGACGTCAAGGGCGTTGAGCATGCTGATGACCTCTGTGATGCTGCCGATGTCACCGTTTTTGATTTTTTCCATATTGACGCGATAGCGAGTATTCCAGTTGGGATAACTGTCAAACTCCTTGTTCGAAGCCTCCTTGAAGGCTTCCCGGATATCGTCAAGGGTCGCCAGGGGACGCACATGCAGCTCATCCACCTTTTGAGTGGGGATCTTGACCTTCATGTCCTTATAGGTGATATGCATCACATAATAATCCTTTATCTCACCCAGCAGTTCGATTTTTTCTATATCCTCAACCGTTCCGGCACCGTGCATGGGATAGACGATGTCCTGTCCAACTTCGTACATATTATCACCTCGCGTACCTCTAGTATACACTATTTTTCTTGAAACAGGAAATAGTGACCCGACATCTTCCTTTTAATTATTGGGTCCCTATGGTAAAATCATCATAGAAAAAGGGGGGATAAACCATGAAGGATTTGATTTATGATGAATTCCAGACTGCTGTAGAGGACGTGTCCCTGCGACATGCCACCCTCTTGGATATTCTTACAAAGCTTTCCCAGGCCATGGCGGACAGCAACCGGGCCGTGGCAAAGTCCATCACCACCTGTGGCTGCATCAGCCTGGATACCCGAAAACCGGAGATGCCCAAGGATCTCAGCTACGAGGACCTCAAGAACTTTCCCCACGACCATCTTGAAGGCACCCTGTGCCCCGCCTGTCAGAAGGCCATCGAGGAAGAACTCGGCAATACTTTCTTTTACATGGCGTCTCTGTGCAACAAACTGGACCTGAACATCTACGACATTCTGCTCAAAAAATACAAGAACATCACGACCCTGGGCAAGTTCAGTCTCTATTGAAATCCTGCCGTTGATAATCATCAAAGGGATGCCGTTGAAAAACAGCATCCCTTTTCACGTGCCTAGAACAGTATTTCAAAAGCCTGGGAAACGCTGCTGGCTTCAGCAATCTCAAATCCCTTCAAGGCCTTCTTGTCCTCCAGGCTGTTTTTGGGAATGAGGGCCTTGGTGAATCCCATGCGTTTGGCTTCTATCAGGCGTTTTTCAACCTGGGGAACGCTGCGGATTTCTCCAAGCAGACCCACCTCACCCAGGATGACCATCTCCCTGGGTATCTTTTTATTGAAAAAGCTCGACGCGATACTCGAGATGATGGCGAGATCAAGAGCCGGTTCACTGATTTGAATGCCTCCGACGATATTGACATAGACATCCTCATTGGCCAGCATCAGGGACAGTTTCTTTTCCAGAATGGCGATCAGCATCACCAGTTTGTTGTAATCCACGCCAAGTCCCATCCGCCTCGAGGTGGCGAAGCCTGAACTGGAGACAAGACTCTGGACCTCCACCAGCAGAGGACGGGTGCCCTCGACACTGGGAAAAATGACGCTCCCCGGCTCACTCACGTTGGTCTGCTGTAGAAAAATCTCCGAGGGATTGGTGACCTCCAGAAGACCCCGGGAGGACATCTCGAAGAGTCCCACCTCGTTGGTGGATCCAAAGCGATTCTTGGCACTTCTCAGAATTCTGAAAAGCCCGTTCTTGTCCCCTTCAAAGTAGAGCACGGTGTCCACGATATGCTCCAGGACCTTGGGTCCGGCAATGGCGCCGCTCTTGGTGACATGACCCACGATGAAGGTCGCGATTCCCTTGCGCTTGGATACCTTCATCAGACCGTTGGTGACCTCCCTGACCTGGGAGACGCTCCCGGCAGCGGAGGCGATTTCCTCGATGGTCACCGTCTGGATGGAATCGATGATCATGACCCTGGGTTTGACGGTTTCAATGGCGAGAAGGATGTTCTCCAGGGAGGTCTCCGACATCAGGTCGATTTTCTCGCTTTCGATCCCCAGCCTCTGGGCCCTCAGCTTGATCTGTTTCAAGGATTCCTCGCCTGAAACATAGAGCACCTGGAATTCGTTGGAGATGTTCAGGGTCATCTGCAGCAGCAGGGTGGACTTCCCGATGCCCGGGTCCCCGCCGACCAGAATCAGGGATCCCTGGACGATGCCCGAGCCTAGGACGTTGTCAAGCTCGGTGATTCCGGTCTTGATCCGGTTCTCCTGACTGAGATCGATGTCCTTGAGTTTTTTGAGTTCAATCGCACCGGAAAGACCCTTCCCCTTCCGGGGGGCGCTGAATTCCTCCACATAGCTGTCCCAGGCCCCGCATTCGGGACATTTGCCCAACCATTTCGAGCTGGTGTTGCCACAGTTCTGACAGACGAATACCGTTTTTGACTTGGTCATGACTCATCACCTTTTCATCTTGAAAAACAGGAACCTAAAAAGGTTCCTGTCAGGATTATTCTTCGCTTTTGGCGGCTTCGACGATTTTGACAGCCAGCTGCATGGGCACTTCATCGTATCGGGCGAAATCCATCTTGAAAAAGCCCTTGGCCTGGGTCATCGATCTCAGATCCGTGGCATAGGAGAGCAGTTCAGCCTGAGGGGCCTCGGCAATCACCTTCTGGTAACCCTTTTCATCCGGCTGCATCCCCTGGATTCTGCCTCGTCGCTTGTTCATGTCCCCCATGATGTCCCCCATGAATTCATCAGGAACCACGATTTCAAGATGCATGATGGGTTCAAGCAGAATAGGCTGGGCCTCCTGCATGCCTTTCTTGAAAGCGACATGGGCCGCCATCTTGAAGGCCATCTCGCTGGAATCCACCGCGTGGTAGGAGCCGTCGAGCAGGGTCGCCTTGATGTTCACCACGTGGAAACCGGCGAGAACCCCCTTCTCCAGGGATTCTTCAAGGCCTTTTTCAACTGCCGGGATATAGTTCTTCGGCACTGAGCCTCCGAAAATCTTCTCTTCAAAGATGAAGGGCTCCGTCGAGGGCTCGAATCTGATGTGGACATCGCCATACTGGCCGGCTCCGCCGGACTGCTTCTTGTGTTTGCCCTGGACCGTCGCCGATCCCTTGATGGTCTCCCGATAAGGAATTTTCAGTTCGCTGAGGGTCACCTCCACGCCGAAGTTCCTTTTGAGCTTGCTGACCACCACGTCGATCTGGATATTGCCCTGTCCCCCGATCACCAGCTGCTTGGTCTCCTTGTTGCGGTTCAGGGTGAAGGAGGGATCCTCGTCGTTGAGTTTTTGCAAAGAGACGCCGATTTTCTCCTCATCCCCCTGGGACCTGGGCTCAATCGCCTTGAAGAGGGCGGGAGAGGGAAACTTGATGCCGGGATACTGGATGGGGTCGTTCTTGTCGCAAAGGGTGTCCCCCGTGTGGGCGAATTGAAGTTTGGCAGTGGCTCCGATATCCCCGGCGGCAATTTCAGTGGCTTCTACCTGACTCTTGCCTCTGAGAAGGAAGATATTGCTGATCTTTTCCACCTCGTCCCGGTTGGGATTGAGAACCTCCATGTCCTTTTTCAAAGTACCGGAATACACCTTGAAAATCGAAATCTTTCCGACGAAGGGATCCACGATGGTTTTGAAGATCAGGGCGCTGAAGGGACCGTTTTCCTCCACCGTCTGCACCTTTTTCTCTCCAGTCTTGGGGTTGACGCCTTCATACTCGCCACCATGAAGATCCTTGGGAGTCGGCAGATAATCAAAAATCATGTTCATCAAGGTGTTGATCCCGACCTGCTTCTCGGCGGACCCGATGATGACCGGCACGATTTCTCCGGAAATCACGCCCTCTCTCAGGCCGTTATGGATTTCCTCCAGGGTGAATTCTTCACCCTCGAAGTATTTTTCCATCAAGGCCTCATTGCTCTCGGCAACCGACTCGATGAGCATGTCCCTTACCGGGGCGATCTTGGGTTCCATCTCCTTGGGAATCGGCACGTCGACACAGGCCTTGCCGTTGTATTCTCTTCCCTTGAGATCCACCACATTGACAAAACCCTTGAAGTCTTCACTTTCCCCTAGAGGGATGGTGAAGGGGGCGATTTTCTTGCCGAAGGTATCCTTGAGGTCACGGATGACCTTGACATAATTCACGTTTTCCTTGTCCATTTTATTGATAAAGATAATCCTGGGCATGCTTCTTTTTTCACAGTAGGTCCAGGCCTTCTCAGTCCCGACCTGGATGCCGGAGGTGGCATCCACCATGATCACGGCACCACCCGCTACCCTGAGGGCACCGAAAACATCGCCGACAAAATCGAAATACCCCGGATTGTCAAGAAAATTGTATTTTGTGTTGTTGTATTCCACTGGAATCACTGACGAACCGATGGAAAACCCCCTTGCAATCTCTTCTTTATCAAAATCCGATACCGTATTGCCCTCTGTCACCTGACCCATTTTCTTGGTTTCACCAAGAATCGCCAGAACCGATTCAACCAGCGTGGTTTTTCCGCTTCCGCCATGGCCCAGCAGAGCAATATTTCTGATTTTGTCATACTTGTAAGTCTTCAATTGCCTTCCTCCTCATCATCTTGTAATTGACCCATCGAAAAGAATCGGGCATGCCAATGCGGGCCCTCTTATTCTTCGAATATTCTAAATATAATTATATCAAAAAAAACTTTCACCTCAAAGAAAAACTCATTCAAATACCGGATATCTCCCTGGACTGATGGTCGCAGTACTCGTTCTCAAAGTGATCGGAGTGGGCCTTGACCCAGGCCCACTCGATTCTCCGATGTCTTGAAAGCTCATGAAGCCGCTTCCAGACCTCGATATTCTTGGCCTTGGCGCCGTTGACCGTGGTCCAGTCGTTTTCCAGCCAGTGATGAATCCACTCCGTAATGCCCTTTCTGACATACTGGGAATCCGTGACGACCCTCAGATCCCCCGCCACCAGTTCCAGGGCCCTCAGGACTGCTTCAAGCTCGATGAGGGAACTGCTCTTTGAGGCGGTTTCAAAGCTGATTTCCCGGTACCGGCCCTCAAGATCCTTGATGAGCAGGCAACAACCCCCCCGACCGGCCTTTTCGTTGTAACTGCCATCGGTGTAGACCACCTTGAGATTACGGGCTTCTTCCCGCGAAATCACCTGGATTTCCCCGTGATCCGTCACGATGATATTGTCCCGGTCATTGAAAGCCCTGATGTCCTTGCCTGGCATCAGAGAAAAGCGCAGGGAGAAGCCGACAAAAAAGCTTTCCCTGGACTTGTTGTGGAGCATCCTCCTGAGCTGGTCCTCGTTGTCACGCAAAAACAAGCCCAGGGAGTTTTCACTCAACACCTCAAGCCGCTTTTGAGCCGGATCAAAACTGACCAGGGCCTTCTCCCTCTCTTCGACCTCGATCAGATAGGTCCCTTGTTTTTCATCCGTGATCTTCATGGTCATTCTTCGAAGCATTGCCAACCCTTCCCTGGTCAATCCAGCATCTTCTGCCAGTAACCGACATCCACCCAGAGATTGAACTTGTAACCCACTTCTCTGGCTACGCCCACCTTCTGGAAACCCATTTTTTCGTGAAAATGAACACTGTCCCGGTTGGGAAGGGCGATGGTGGCCATCACCGAGTGGATGTCCCGGGCCGACAAGTCCTTGAAAAGCGCCCCGTACAACTTGCTGGCGATCCCCTTGCCGTGATAGTCCTGGTGAACATACACCGAAGATTCCAGGGTGAACCGGTAGGCGCTACGATCCTTCCAGGTGGTGGCATAGGTGTAGCCCACAACCTCCCCATCTACTTCATAGACCAACCAGTAGCCTGAGGACATTCTCTGAAGAATATCCTCCTGATCCGTTTCTTCCTCGTCAAAGGTGAAACAAGTGTTCAACACATAGTGATTGTAGATTTCGCTGATTCTTCCAGCGTCCTGCTTGAGTCCCGGTCTGATCAATGGATCCACTCCTTTCACCCTTCACTGATTCGTCACGCGGCCCCTTCTCAGGCTGCCTGAAAAAGAGAATCCTCGTGATCTTGATGGATTATTTCTAAGTGTACTCGCCTTTTCATTTTTTGGCAATCGGCATCATGGTTCAAGGGTCATGTCGTGGAGATCCCCGACCTCGTGAATCCAATGAAGCCGCCATCGGTTCGCTTCGAGTCCGTACAGGAAATCGATCACCCGGTCCCCTTGCCTGTATTGCAACACGATCAGGGTCATCCCCTTTTGAGCCACGGTGAGCCGGTCTTCATCAAAGCCTGCCAGGACATCCGGATTTTCCTCGAACCACCGGCGAATCCTGTAAAGGTTTTCGCTTTCTTCCCCCGGGTCGTCTTCTGAAATGGCCCGGGTCATCGCAATCTGTTCCTCGACGAGTTCCCTGGGAATCATTTGATACAGGCCCGCCATGATCAGAAGTCCTGCCAAGGGAATGACCAACCATTTCTTTTGGCTTTTCACAGCCTCCAGCAGTCTAAAACCAGGCTCATGGACAGGGACTTGATAGGTGAAGATCACCCAGGAGGAGGGCAGGACGAAAAACAGATAGCCGGCGACGAATTCAAACCTTCCCATCAGATTGGTGGACAGGATCAGCATCGAGAAGAAAAGAACCTGGTGGATGCGGAGGCGATAATCCCTGCCTTGCATCTTTTCCCACGCCAGACTCTTCATCATCATCAGAATCAGGGGAAATCCCAGAAAGGCGATCAAGGCGAAGTGGCTGATAAGCTGCAGGGTTTCAATTGTTTTCAAAAGGGGACACGCTCCTTGCCGTATGATTTTTACTTTCTCATTATACCGCAAATCCCGCCAGATACAAAAAGCACGGGCTGCAGCCCGTGCTCAAGGTTTGAAAAAATTGAAAAACTCCGGTCCTCTCCTATGATTTCCGATTCAGGCGGTGAGGTTCACCGGCCCTTGTCCCTATCCCAGATAGCCTGCGAATATCGCGCGATACAGGATATTCATCACCCTCCCGGCAAAGAGGAAATACAAGACCACCGCCAGGGAGGTCGTCAGTATGAAGGCCTTGAAATAGTTCGCCTTCGACGGGTTGGTATGGCCACTGAAGGCCCAGACGAAGGGCATGACCAGGTTGACAAGGGGAATCAAAAGAATCAATGTCGTGATGATCCACTCCTTCACAGAGACCGTCTCAGATTTTTCCACAGCCATGATATTTTCCCAGGTGTTCCGAATTGCCATCATTAACCTCCATCAATCAGATTTTTTTGCTTAGCTACCATCCACTATACCAACCCGCCTTTTTTTTGCCATGACTTTTCCTCAATATTCCAAACCCCACAAAAAAAACACGACGTCAATCGTGTTTTCCTTGGCATTTTCCTTCTTGAGCCGTCTTCTTCGACTACCGGACCGGGCAGACTCCCGTATCGCAATCGGAATCCCCGATATCAAAGTTGATTTCTTCCTTCTCATATTTCTGGATGAGAGAGGGTCTGAAGGGTTTCATCCCTTTGACCCGCTTTTCATATTCCGTCTTGGTGATGGACTCGTAGGGAAGCATTTCATAGAAGTTGTCATCGAGGGACAGGAAGGAGATGGCCACAAGGTCGTCCCAGTTCTTCCAGACCCATTCCTCCACTTCTTCCCATTCCTTCTCCCTGACATGGATGGTCACCGAGGCGTTGTGGTCGACGTAATGCTCCATGAACATTTTATAGTTTTCCAACTGCTCCAGGGCGGAAATCTCATACTTCGTTTTCCCCACCGGCGCCTTGACAGGAAATTCAACCACCTTAGTCGTGCAGGTTTCCGGGTCCTGTCCCACTTCGGGGAATACGGGATAACCCAGTTCTTCACAGACATTGACCAGGGGATCGTGGGAATTGATTCTCACCCTTCGAATATAGTAGGGTGAATGGGAATGATGGACCCCGCTCGATACCGTGGGCAGCTGGGACAAGGTGCCTTCTGGCTTGACCGTGGTCACCAGCAGGGGCACTTCATCACCGATCTCCATGGCGTACATCTCCACTTCCTTGTGGGCGACGGCCCTGAGCTTCTTGAGCAGGTCGATTTCGTCATTCCGGGTCATTTCAGTGGCGTTGACCATGTCCTGCCATCCCGTCAAGGAGCATCCGATCAGCTTGTCTCTTTGATGGACCTCGTCCCAGAAGGGCAGCTCAAGTTCCACCATGGTCATGCGGTAGCCGGATCTGGCAGACAGTCTTTGGGCGTTGAGGAGTCCGTTCACATCGAGGACCCCCTCCTTGACAAAGGAAAAGACGTTGATGGTGGTGAGATTGCACAGACCCCGGTTGTCCAGGAGAATCTCCGCACAGGGATTCACCCCCTGGAAGTTGGGTCGTCGCTTCTCTCCGGCCTCGGCATTGACAAAGCCCGGTTCTCCGGAATATCTCATCTGCTCAAGCTGCCAGTGGAGTTTTTCTCTGGTGGGCTTTGAGCGGTAGAATATGGAATTATTGCTCATCTGACGGTGGAGGATCTCCTGGTCCACGATCCACTGGCCGTCGATTTGCTTGTACAGGTTGCTTTTTGACTCGATGGCATCCTTGTCATCAGGGTCGACCAGAATGATCTCAGCGGTCCTTCTGACGCCTCCTACCACCACGTTTTCACCAATGATGTTGGCGATATCGAGGCAATCGATGGTTCTGAGTTTCAGACGCCTCTTTTCATTGATCAGCCCGGCTTTTTTGATTACCCGGTGAATTTTCTCAAACATGTTCTTGAGGCTCTGGTGACCGCTGGCCGTACCGCCGAAGGTTCTGAGCTTCTCGCCTTTGGGTCGCACATTGTCGTAGTTCACGATGACGGTCTTGATATCCCTGTACTCGTTGGAGTGAATCAACTTGAAGAAGAAATCCAGGGACTGGACCCAGCCCTCCTTCGAGTCTCCAACAGTGATTTTGACCGTGTTGTTGAAGTAAAAATCAAGGGAAGTACTGTCCTCCCTCTCTGACCTCGGGATCGGCGAATAATCCTTGTGGATCAGTTCGTAATCCGTCCTGACCTTGGGCAGCTTCTCCACATCGTCCTTGAGAATTCTAAGACCCACACCGGAACCGATCATCAGAAGATAAAAAATATCCCTGAAGGACTCGAAGGAGTTCACTACCTGGAAGGAGCAGTTGTAGTTGGACATGGGATAATGCTTGGCCACGTCCGTGTTGCCCACCCAGAGGGTTCTGCCGCTGAGAAACTGTCTCATGAAAAATATGTTGTCGAAAAGACGTTCCGCTTCATCCCTGGTGGTAGGGACCAGGGAGGCATTGTACTCCACAGCCCTTCTGACGGTTTCCCACCAGTACTCTCTTCGTTTTTCATTGGGCAGCCATCGGGAGTAGGTTCTGTAATACACGAAATTTCCCAGCTGATTCATCGGCGAAGTCATGTGCTTGTATCTGCTGATGAATTCATCGGTGAGAATCCGGTTTTCCTTTTTCCTCGCATTGCGGGTCCGGTCTTTTTCATTCCGGTAAATGATATATTTCTTTGCCACATCTTTTCTCGTACTGGCCATCAATTGATTTTCCACCATGTCCTGGATTTCATCAACCTCGATCGGCTTGTTGCTTTTTAAGAGTTCCTCCTCTATTTTGTCAGCCACCGCATTGCTGACCTTCGAGTCCACTCCCTTTTCCGTCTCGATCATGGCGTTTTCAATGGCGGTGACGATTTTCATTTTAGTGAAATCTACAACGTTGCCATCTCTTTTGATTACTTGTTCCATGAACCCCACTCCTGTCTATATGTTGTGTGTATCTCCGATTCGATACACTATATATTGTATCAGAATGACGAATTTCTGCAACTGCTATTTGAAAATTTACCTTGATAATTAACAAAAAAAAACCAGAGTAATCTCTCTGGTTTTTGAAAACCGGCGGCGACCTACTCTCCCAGGCAGTCTCCCACCAAGTACCATCGGCGCAACAAAGCTTAACTTCTGTGTTCGGTATGGGAACAGGTGTAGCCTTTGTGCCATAGCCACCGGATTAAAACTTGAGAAAGTGAATAGCGCGTAGACAAGTGCGACAACGAAACATTTTAGATTAAGTCCTCGACCGATTAGTACCTCTCAGCTCAGTACACTCCTGGCGGCTGAAATCCAT
>JAGYOH010000013.1 GCA_018399635.1 Clostridia bacterium | reverse complement strand
CCAGGAATTGATACCGTCCCGATGTGCCTGTTCTGATCTTTGAAAAAATCATCGTCAAAGAGGTGGCCTCTTTCATCAGACCAGGGTCCGGCAGCTTCAAGACTGATCTTGTCCCTCCAAAAGGACTGAACCCCCTTGCACTGCCGTCTCCTGGATTAACACGTCACCGGACACGGCCACGGTCAGCCGCACCGGCAGACCGGGCGGAGTGGTCCTGCTGATAGTCAATCTAGAAGGTAGGCCTTAATCCTTTCCTTCACGTTCTCCTCAAGGTTCCGATACCAGAAGGCATAATCATAACGATGATAGACCCCCTCGGGATAGGGTCCGATTTCAAGTTCTTCTCCGATAGTGGTGGTGAGGGCAACGGTTTCTAAGTCGATCACCCCACCACAGTAGGCTGGAACCTCTCTGAGAAATTCCCCCGTCGAATCATTGAAGAAGACCGCCCCCCGGTTCAGACCGGCTTCGGCGGGAGTCCCGTCGGTCTTCCAGTTCAAGGGATTGATGCAGTTGGCCCCCGCCATGAGCATGGGGCCGCCGAGGGAGGTTTCAGACTGGGTGTTGAAGGTGACCACCACACCGGTATCCGTCTCTCCCTGAGCCGCGGTCAATCCGGACAGGGCCAGATCTTCATCGGTAACCGTATAGCCGATGAGATAGGCGGCAACGAGTTTTCCCCTGAGGGCCTCGGAGCTCCCGAATTCCTCTTTGATGAGTTCGATCAGCGCCATGGTCCCCTGGCTGTGGCCCGCCAGTATGAATGGTCTGCCCTGGTTCAGGTTTTCCATGTAGTAACTGAAGGCGGCCTTGACATCCCCGGCACCCTGCTTGAATTCTTCCAAGTCCGTGGCCAGAGCGTTTGGATCATCGGGTATTCTGGCTCCTGTGGACATTTGCCGGTAATAGGGGGCATAGATATTGGCGCTTCCCCGGAACACTGAAGCCTGGGCCTCATGAATCCCCCTGGCCAGAGCCCGTTCCGCCTCGCTGCTGATGTCCATGTTCCCTGATTCATTGCTGCTGACTGTGGGGTAGATGTAAAACACATCCACTTCATGGTCCGTTTCAAAGGGAGTGATCCAGGATTCAGGATTCCCATAATCAGGCGTCCCGGGCCGGTCCTCGGCCTTGGCGCAGGAGGCCAACAGCAGGAAGAAAATTGCGATTAAAGCAAAATAATTCATCTTTCTTTTCATGATCATTCATCCCTTTCAGCACAACTATTGATTCTGCTGCTTCAGTGACTTCATTCTAACGAATGAAGACCAAAAAAAAACAAAACCCATCAGTATTGATAGGTTTCATCTCGGGATTCATTGCTTCTACTCCCTGGCTATGAATTCCTCAATGGGGAATTTGATCATAAAAACTGTTCCTTCATCCTTACGGCTTTGAACCCCTATCTCACCGTGATAGCCTTCAACCAATTGTCTGACCACACTGAGGCCGATGCCGAGGCCTTCGACACTGCGGCTTTCCTCTCCTCGATAGAAGACATCGAAAACCCTGTCGATCTCCACTTTATCGAGGCCCCGGCCATTGTCTTCAACCTTGATGATGGCATGATCGTCCAGAATTTCATAGGAGATTGTGACGATCTTTTCATCCTCGTTGAATTTGCAGGCATTGTCGGTCAGATTGTCGATGATCCTGTAGAAGCTCAGGGGATTGATCCGGATGATACCGTCTTCCTGGGCATATTTCACAATCAGTCGGTGGTCCGTCTGTGTGTGGTGATTTTCTTCAATTCTCTTCAAGGCGTCTTTTAGAGACATTCTCTCGGGCTTTACCCGGGCATCCTGCCGATTGAAGTAGTCGTTGATATTTTCAATCATTTTATCCAGTCTGGCCAGGGCCTTCAGTGAGATTTCCACACTTTCCCTTTCAGACTCCTTCAGATCAGCTTCGAGGAGCAGTTGGTTGTTGAGCTTGGCGGTGAGAACGGGGTGCTTCAGGTCGTGTCCGAGTCCCTTCAACAGCATCACCCTCTCGTATTCCTTTTCCTTCAAGGCCAGCTGCCGGTTGCTCTGTAGAAAAAAAGCCGTCACCACCCCGGAAATCCCAATAAAATAGAGGGTGGCTCCCAGGTAGGCATAGTTGAAATAGAAGATCAGATTGCTGAGGGGGGGACCGTTTCTGATCACCGTCAGATATTTGGCGGTGAACACCAGAAACACGGCCCTGAGGATCATGATGGGGAGAGCGGCTTTCTTTTCATTGACATAGCCGTAGAGGATGATGAGGCTGGTCAGGAACAGGATTGCGAGACTGATGATCCCATGACTGACTTGATACCGGTTGAAAATATCCTGGGAAAGCATGGCCAGAGGAATGATGAGCAGGCCCAGGGAAACCGTGTATGTTTTTTTCAGATGGATATCGAAGAGCAGCAGCAGGATGTAGATGGGAAGGATGTTGTTGATCGCCGTGGTAACGCCGTCAATCATGCCGTAGCTGCAGGGGTTCATTCCAAGAGCCGTGGAGACCAGGGTCAGTTCCCCCAGATTGATGCCCTTGACAATGGAGGAGAGGACGAAGATGAGGAAAATTCCCGGAATCATTTTTTTCTTCGCAATCAAAAGGTAAATCAAGGAGCCGGTGAGTACCAGCAGGTGTAAAAAGAACAGGAAGGCATTGATCAGAAAACGAAGTTCAAGATGATGCTTCATGGCATCAACTTCTGAAACAAAGAAGAAGGACCGTCGGGCGCCTTCGCCGGTGAGTTCGATGGTGGTCTCCCCTTCAGGGATGTTGAACCAGTGGTAGGCATAGCCGTCGGTGACCACCGGTTCTCCATTGAAGCTGAGGACATGGGGATAGGCAAGGTTATGGATGACCAGCCCCAGCGCCTTTGTGGTTTCAATAGTCAAAGTCCGGGTGCCGTCGCCTGACCCGATTCCCTCAATCACCTGGAGTCCTTGGTCGACGGCTTCTCCACTGAGGACGCCCCCCTCGATTCTGATGCCTTGAGTGGTGAAGCGATGGATGCCGTCGAAGGCCAGGAGCAGGCTGAAATAGACCACAAAAGCCAGGATAATGAACTGGATCAGCCGATTTTTTTGATGATGTCTCATAAGCAGGCTTCTTTCGTCAACTACCCACCACCTAAAGGTAGTGGGTTTCTGTGCCACAAATATTTATGAAAGAATCACCAATTGATAACCCATGCCGTAGAGGGTTTCGATGAGCACCCTTTCGCTTTTCACGTGATACAGATTTTTCCGGATTCGGGCGATCATGTTTTGTATTCTTGCGCTTTCATCGATTTCCTCGGTTTCCGCGGCCACGATCTCCTCCTTCGGCAGATAGGTGTTTTGCTGCTGTTTTTATACAGAGCTTTCAACAACTCGACTTGACTGTGGGGCAGGTCGACCCACCTGCCCTTGCAGGACATTCTCTGGCTTTTGAGGTCGATGACAATATCACCGATTATCAGCTCATCACTTGGGATGTTTCTTCGGGTGACTTCGATTTTGTACAGCAGACTCCTGCATATCGAAATTTTTGAGGATGTAATCCTCAGCCCTTCTCATAGCATATGTATTTGCTTTCGCGGTCAGTAAGGGCCGTCATGTATGACCTTTGATTCAAGGGTCATTAAAGGCAGCAGTTCATACCCCTTTCCGTCAGGCAGCATGAGGTCCAGCAGCACGAGGTCAGGTTTTCCTTCTCAAAGAGAAAGCCTGCCATCACAGAATGTTGAGGGCGCCGAAGGCATTGTAGTGCCTGCTTCTGAGTATTTTTACGATACTGTTGTTCAAAAGCCTGTCGTCTTCCACCACCATGATCTTGATCATTATCCATCATTCTCTCCTGGTCATCCCTGATTCCTGCCCGGTTTTCTTCACCAACATTCTCTCCTGGTCATCCCTGATTCCTGCCCGGTTTTCTTCACCAATCTGAAATCAAAGCCGGGACTCTGGCTTCAGTTGACACTCCCCCGGACTGATCCGTAGGGAGTATCAGACTCTTTCCCTATCGGTCAAGGGCTGCGCCAAGGGCCACCCCGAGCGCCAATCCGATAGGAATATTTTCAAATGCCGCACCTAGTGCCAGACCGATAGCCATTCCCATCCCCAGATAGGACCCGGCCCCCTTCTTTTTCTTTGACTTGCCGCTCACTTTGATTCACCACCCGTATCGATTCCTAAATTCATTGTACTGTATTTTCCCTCAAACTTAAAATGATCCCTTCACATCATCCCCTTGACCGCCACCGCCAAACGGGTGACAGGCTTTTCACCATGACCCCGACTTTTCCTATTTCAGCTTCCCTCTGCCGTCCACAGGAATCTCTTCCATGACCTCGCCTTTGGCAATCAAAAAGGCGGATTCATGCAGGTTGACCACCGGACAGATGTGGTTGGGGATGATGGCCACCTTGTCACCGACCTTGACGGCATCGTGCAAGGCCCGGTCATAGAGGATGGCGTGTTCATCATAGACATCGAAGATGCTGACCCCGGGCCATCCCTTGATGAGACCCAGACCCTGGGTTGCCGTGAATCCCCGGCTCCTCGTCTGGGCGGTGATGCCCTTGGCCCCCACATCCAGAATGACGCGCTCAGGCGTCGGTTTGCTGATCACAGTGGCCAGGATGGAGGCGGCGATAATTTCATGACTGCCATAGGCATTGCCCTGGGAGGCGTCCATGAAAATGTAGGTCCCCGGTCTGATTTCAGTGATGCCCTCCAGCAAGGGAAATTCATGCATCAAAGATGGGGTGGATCCGATGCTCACGGTTTCGAGATTATAACCCATCTCACCGGCCAGGCGGGCAAAAGCCAGGGTCCGCTCCTGGGCCTCAAGATGAATGGCCTTACAGGCCTGGGCATTCTGTGCCCCGTAGGAATGGCCGTCATGGGAGAAGATTCCCTTCAAGCGGATATTCCTGCAGCCCTTCAAGTGATCAAGAAGAGCCGCGAAATCCGATTCTTCAATGATTCCGGACCGGTCTTCACCCACCTCGATCTCAATCAAGACCACCGCCGGTTTATGACTGCCTTCGAAGGCCTTCTCGATCAAGTCCGCCTGGGCGATGCTGTCGAGCCCGAAGGAAATCTCAATCTCCCGGGCCAGTTGTCGGATTCGAGCCAGCTTGATCTCTCCCACGATTTCATTGGCGATGAAGATGTCCTTGATTCCCCGGGCCGCCATGACCTCCGCCTCCCCCACCTTGGCGACGGCAATCCCCTTCGCACCAAGGGCTGCTTGCATCAAAGCCAGTCTGGACATCTTGTGGGTTTTGGTGTGGGGTCTCAGGGCCACCCCGCACCGGTCGGCATAGGCCTGCATCCGTCTCAAGTTGCTCTGCATGATTTCCTCATCAATCAGCAGGGCGGGGGTATCCAAATCTTGATAATTCATGAACATTCCTCCTGACAAGGGGTCGATGATTTCAATCAGATTCCGGTTTCGTCATAGACCCTTCGGATTCTCATGGCCAGCTGGTCCATGTGGTCGTGGTCCGTCCCGCAGCAGCCGCCGAGCACCTTGAGACCATACTCCCTGTACAGGGTCAAAAGGTCTTCGGCCCACTCCTCCGGGGGGGAGGTATGGAGAACACCGGCATTGTCCAGTTCCTCGGGACTGAGCTCGGAGCCGTTGGCCTCGAGGCCCAGAAACCGGGTGCGAACCAGGTCCGTCCGGTTGTAGGGCTGGTCCAGGCATTTCATCATGTTCCGCGGGTGGACGCAGTTGACCTGATAGAAGAGGGGCGGCCGTTTTTCAGTTCTGCTGTCGATGTAGGCGATGGCGTCATGCAGCCAGGTGCCGTCCAGCAGCTTGCCGTCCTTGCGGACCAGAAAGCTGACGAAATAAGGCAGAGAGGTCTCGCTCAGGGCCCGGGCGGCACCGGCCGCCTCAGGCAGGGCAGGCGTCAATCCTGTGCGGGCATGGTCATGGTCCATGAGGTCCAGGACCCGGGCGGTCTTTGAATGCAGGGTATAGGCGTCCTCTTCCGAAAGCCCTGAGGCCGGCCGGTAGGCGTCCCCTGAAAAACCCAGCAGGGTTCCGATGAAGACCTTTTCACGAACAGAGGGATAACCGTCCACGATGGACCGGCAATGATTGAAGTTGTCCGCTGTGATATTGCGGTCTTCATAATAGGTCCCTCTGAGGGACTCCCGGTCGATGACCTTGCTGTAGGGATGCAGTATCATGGGCAGATCATACTTGTCGGCGATGCCGACATAATCGTGGAAGACGGCGTCCAGTCCCCGGTGGCCCTCCCCGGTGTAGTAGAGTCCGGCAAGACCCAGTGGTTGCCGGGGTTTGAAGTGAGTGAACTCGCGGTAGATCCGCTCTCCCACGGAACCCTGCAGCATGAAAATCGGCATCTTTTCAAAAGTCCTGATGAAATCGGTGCGTCTTTGCCGGGTGGTCATATCGTGATTCCTCCTCGTTGTGTGGTGACTTATGGTCATCGGGTTTCCTCGTAAAATAGAAACTGAAAAAGGCACATGGGCATGACAGGCCCCGGTAATCCCCCGCAATGAGAATTTTTCAAGTGGTGGCTGGTTCAAAAAAAGCTCCCGTCGAAAACGTTGGAAGCCTTTTCGGTGGATCAGTTGACTTCAATCAGCTGCTGGTCCTTGTTGAAAAAGGTCTGATATCCCAGCTCGACGAAGAGGATGGTGGTGAAGGCGACACTGCCCAGTATGCCCAGCATGATGATGAGCTGGTATTCTATGGCGGTCACCGGTGAAGTCCCTGAAAGGATCTGGCCCGTCATCATACCGGGGAGAAAGACGATGCCGATCCCCATCATGGAATTGATGGTGGGCATGATGGCCGCGTCAAAAGCATGGTCTACAACCTCCTTGGTGGCCGTTCGCGGCGTCGCTCCGAGCATCAGAGCCGTTTCGATCCGTGACTGGTTGTCAGAAATGCCGGTGACCAGGCGGGTGACCCCCAGACTGATCCCGGTCATGGCATTGCCGATGAGCATCCCCGCGATGGGAACCAGATATCGGGGATCATACCAGGGATCCACCTGGACCACCACCAGCATGAAGTAGAAGACCGTGAAACCCGTGCCAAGGGTCATCGACAGAGCGATGATTCTTTTCAAGGACTTTGACAGGGGGTTCTTGACCCGGGCATAGATGTTGTGGATGGCGAAAACCGTCATCACCAGGATGACCGCCAATGAGTACAGGGGGTGGGGATGATCAAACAGAAAAATCAAAATATAGCCCGTAAGCGTCAATTGAAGCGTCATCCGTCCTGAGGCGATGACCAGTTCCTTTTCCCGGGAGATTTTCCTGGTTCGAAGAATCAGGAGTGTGATTATCACGAAAAAAAATGCAGAGGCAATCTGAAGCAGGGAGGGATTCAGCATGGTCGATCGACCTCCTTGTCATCATAAGCAGTGTTTTTTTTGAGCTGGATGATTCGCGTTGGAAAATCCTCGATGATTTTCTTTGAGTGAGTAACCATGACCAGGGTTTTCCCCCGGTCCTTGGTAAAACTGACCAAGGCTTCTATCATCAGATGCTCCGTGTCTTCATCCAGGGCCGAGGAGGGTTCGTCCAGGAGCAGCACTTCAGGATCCATCAAAAGAACTCTTCCCAAGGCGATTCGCTGTTTTTCACCGCCTGAGAGTTTCACCACCGGGTCATCAAGACTTTTTTCCAGATGCAAAAGCGTCATCATGGCTGACAGGTCCTTCTCTGAGACAGGCGCCCGCTCTGAAAATTTCAGCCCTATCAGCAGATTTTCCCGGATATTTCCTTGAAAAATGACGGGCTCCTGCGAGAGCATCACCGCACGTCTTCGCAGCAGGACGGAATTGATGGTTGAAATCGGCGTGTTTTTGAAAAAAATCGATCCCCTGTCCGGGGTGATCATTTTGTTCAGGAGTCTCAGCAGGGTGGTTTTTCCACTGCCGCTTTCCCCTTCGATAAAGGTGATCTCACGGCCCCGGATGTGAAGGGAATCAATTTTGAGAATATTTTTATAGTCAACCTTTTCCAGTCGGTACATCGAGGGTTCCTCCCCAGAATGATCTTTTGTCTATTCTATCACGAAGACCACCGAATGTCCTTACCCGGTTGTGACAATTTCTGAGAAGGCCTAACTAAACAGATATTCATCCAACTCCTGTAGGGCCTCCTTCAACTCCGGATTTTTCTCACTCCGAATAACTTTTAGCAAAAAAATCGCATCATCATCTGTAGGTCGTGTTGCCATAGAGTAAGACAATTCCAACAATCGCCCTAGCTGACGGCTTTTCTTGGAACTATGATTCATGATATATTCCTCAATCAATATTCTTGAGTATTCATCCATTTTCAAGGACTCCTTTGAAATAATTCTTTTGGTCAACTACCCACCACCTAAAGGAAGTGGGCTTGTAACTGCCCAGTAGTACTGACGGCTTACGCCTCCTACCTTTAACCCCAACAAGCAAAATGCTTACCGTGGCGTTACATCACAGGGTGGTTGACAACACCCTTTACAACAGAGTTTACTCAGTTGCAACTGTACCAGGTACTTGATTATCTGCTAGATAATTGATTCCCATACGGTACAGATTCATGGCTCCTATGCGGTCATCGTTTGACTGATAACCACAGCTCTGACATGTAAATACATGTGTTTTCTTGTTACGGTTAGATTTTTCAGTGTGACCACATTTAGGGCAACATTGGCTTGTGTAGGCCGGGTTTACCTTGATTAGAGTGGACTCGTTCTGTTTTGCTTTGTAAATCAGCTTTTGTTCAAGGTCATAGAATGACCATGATACAGAAACATAGCGGTCCTTGGTTCGCACCTTTTCTGTAGCATTACGAACACCTGTTAAATCTTCCAGTACGAATAAAGTATGCTTGGGATTGTTTTCAACGAGTGCCTTTGATACCTGATGGTTAATATCCTGCATCCAACGGTTTTCTCGTTGTCCCATTGCTTTGAGTCTTCGTCTTGAAGAGGGTGTTTTACGCATTTGTAGTTGCTTGCGCCGCTTAGAGTAGTTGGCACGTTTTTGCTTGATGGCTTTGCCGTTTACAAATTTGGATTGATGGTTACTGTCATAAGCAGCCACTAAAAAGTTAATGCCCCTGTCAATGCCCACGACATTACATATATCTGATAAATCACTTTCAGGGATATCGTATGTGACAGGGATATGCACAAAGTATTTACCCTGTTTATTCACAAGTTTTGCAGTACCAAATTTATACGTGTCATGGTCGAAGTACTTTTTCATACCCTCGGAATAGTAATCTGATTTAAGGCGACCATTTAGGGTGTTGACAGAAAATTTGTCCTTGGTCAAGGAATAGTCTCTATGCCATACCAAGTCATATGGCGGTTTCCTAAATGAGGGCTCAATCCATTCTTTTTCGTTTTCAAGAATAGTCTTATACCTTGCAATGACCGTTTTAAAAACTGATTGAGCCATTTGTGATTTAAGACCAAACTTCTCACGAAGGGTAGCGTATAAGACCTTGTTCAGTGAAAATAGTGTTAGTGACGAAGTATCGAAAGAAACTGTTGACAGGTGTGATCTCCGGTGATATCAAGAAGATAATATACGACATTGGTTATCAATATATTTGCGAAATAATTGCTATGGAAACAGACAAGGACCATGTACATTTTCTTATAAGATATGATACGACCGATAGCGTAGGTTCGATTGTAAAAAGAATCCAGCAAGAAACAACCTATCGATTGTGGCAGAAATATTCTGCGCCGCTTTCAAGGCCATACTGGAAAAGAAAGATATTTTGGTCAGATGGCTATTTTGCCTGTAGTAAAGGTGAAGTTTCTTCCGCAACAATTCAAAGATACATTGAAACTCAGGGTTGAGAAAGGAGTATGGCACTCCTCCCACCACCTAAAGGTCGTGGGTTTCTGTGCCACAAATATTTATGAACTTCTAATGACGAATAAGTCGATTTCGCAAAACTAATGTCCGAATGTCTGTAAACGGCACCGATAAATTGAGAGAGCAAAATTGTCTGCTCCGGGATAATGCCACAGAGCAAGGCATGGTCAATCAGAGAGAGCTATAACACTACCTGTACTACAAATATCAGAATAAATCACTATGTGATCCAGTTCTAATCAATGTCAAAAACCAGATCTCTTTCAGTTTTCTTATAGATAAGCAACCAATTAGGTTGGATATGGCACTCTCAACCAACATTTGCTCCCAGCCAGACTGATGATCCTTGAAACTTTCTGGAAGCACTTCTCCATCTGCCAGCATCTCAATAACATCAACAAAGATCCATATCTAATCTGCGACTTTTGACGGCTGTAATCTTTCTTGAATTGCGATGTTCTGAAGATTTATAATTCATCCTCAAATCCTTGATCAAATCAGACATACTTGAAAAGGGTTTAGATGATGTATCTTTCAGCATCCTCTCACTTTCTAAAAATCGCTTGAACAGTATTTGCATTAGGTGTATTCAGTGCAATTTCAAATGGAATTCTTTGTTCCCTTACTGCTTGTTTTACAAAAGCTGTAATTGCTGTTGTCATATTTAATCCAAGTGCTTCAAACAATTTCTCAGATGCTTCTTTCAATTTTTCATCCATACGAATAGTTACTGAGTATTCCGGTCAAAGATTGTACCACCAGTCCGGTTTGAGAGAGCCGCCATTCCGTTTCAAGTAGAGCCATTGTTCCGGCCGACGGAAACCATGACATGATTATTGCGGCAACACAAGAGAGCAAAAATGTCTGCTCCGGGACAATGCCACAGAGCAAGGCATGGTCAAATCAGGAGAGCAGAAACAGTTATTTCACTCATCTTCAACCATTCTGACAACTTCTTTGCCACATTTTTGCATTTTCCCTTTAACAGAATACCATCGTTATCATCGTGTATCGTATAGTCAACAATCGTGGTCAGTTTACAGGAAACACAAACCGCATTATTGATAATCTTCTCTTGATTGCTCTTCGGAATCTTATGCCCAAGGCGACGCCCAAAAAAGTCAATCACAGCCGCATGAACAAACCTCCATATCTTGATAACCATCGCATATCGTACGGTACCGAAGAATCTATTTTTCAAAATTCGTGTTGAATATTTCTCAGTCAATGCCTAGGTAGTTATAACAAGCGGATAGATAAGTGCCCTTTTGAACAGTTTTTTCTTTGGTATTTTTATTATGATTCTAATTCTCTTTTGAATTTCGTTTCCTCGCCAAGAGTAAATCCAATCTTTATTCTCCATACATCAAATCCATAGCTCATATCACCCTCCATAAGCTTTTATAACTTCAGAGTGTTTATCCAAAATATTAACTGAAGTCTTCGCTGCATCAGCTTCAAATGCAACCTCATGGTTATTTCATCAATGACTACTACCCAACTCCACAAAATCATTGGATATTCTGAGCACTCGGACTGGCATCTTCTCTCTCAAACGATAAATAGCTTAATAGGGGCACTGCCTTTGTGACTCACATAATCCATAAGCCTAAGCAAATGTAAGTCTGTGATTTATTATTCTCATCCGTCTTTCCCTCTCTAACAAACAAGATGATGACCTTAGAACCGTTGTGATTCTGATTCACATATCGCTTTTGAGTAGGACTATTGATCGAAGTTCGACTTTGAGATTGCCAATGGAATAGCTCCTCATCGATTGCATAGTCCTCATACATGGTGGTCTCTGTGGTGCTTGGCTGACTTTTTCAGGTGATGAAAAACAGATCAAGATTTTCTTCTTTTGAGTATTTAACCCCCTCTCTAAGGTTCGCGATTTTTTCTCGTTATTAATTCCTATGGCACTAAACACTTGATGGGTATTGTAACTGGCATGGATTTCTAGCGGAATATCCACTAAATTGATCATTTTCGGTAAATGGTTGGTCTGATCAAGGGAGCATGCAATACTTCTAAAATCTCTTGATAGACTTCAAATGCGCTAATGCTTAATTGATAGAAGTATTCATGAATGGGCCATTGGGGACACTATCATTTAAGGTGTAATAGAGCATTATAAATCTTCTTTGATCCCATTACTGACAGTTCACCCTGTGGTATAAAATCTCTAGATTCTAAATACTTGATTCCAAACTGCAATAGTCCAATATCATCAATTTGACTGATCTGATAGAACCTTAGTGGTAGATTAGCACCCTTGAGAATCGGACTTTTCTCTTCCCAGAGAATACTTTCATTCTTAAGCTGGAAAAGACACCTGGTGTAATAAAGCTCCTTTGCTGTCAGATCAAAGTATCTTAAAAAATTCCTCAGGTCAGCGGCCTGTGGGCAACAGTGGCATAAGCAGCAATAATCTGCGAAGTTTATTCAGATTGATGCTCCCTTGGTTAAGATTTCTAAGTACATAGTCCTTGGCCAATCTTTCTAATGAATAAAGCAATTTCTCGATGCAGACGGGAAATCAGTTTTTATTTCTTCACTGACTGACCGATGGGTTCTTCCAGCAATCTTTTGGAATTTCATACGGTGTCGTAATCTTGCATGGGCCTGACCAATGAAATCAAGCACTGTGAGGACTTCTTTGTCCTCATGAAGTCTTAATCCTCGACCAAGTTATTTGAATAAAGATTTGTGGCTGACTTGGTGGGTCTTAAGAAAAGCACGGTATTGACATAGGGCAAGTCAATCCCTTCCGTTGTAGGGGTCCTACAAATAAATTTGATTTTCCCGACTTAAGACAGGCCATGAATGGTATCTCTAGTTGCTTTATTCGAATTAGCATCTAACGATTCACTGGGAATCCCAGCTTTTCAAAGACTGAAGCCATATGTTTGCATGATCCTGATTCACGCAAATCCCAAACCTTTGGTTTTCAGGTCACTTACATAGCGGTCCACCGCGTCAACAATTCCTCCGGTCTCTGTGATAGTCATGATAAGAATTTGGCCAGTTCTTCAGTATCATATTGCCCTGATTGGAATTTCACCTGACTTAAATCGTCATCGGTAATTCCAAAGTAATGAAAGGGACAAAGTAAATTTTGCTCTATGGCCTGATTGAGACGGATCTCATAGGCAATTCGATCATTAAAAATCTGGTAAATGGTTTTCCATCCATTCTCTCTGGAGTCACCAGTAAGACCAGAAGCACTTTGGGCTCAAAATATTCAACCAGCTTTGATAGCTTTTGGCCTGAATATGATGGGTTTCATCAAGAACAACCACATCAAAGTGGTTCGATTGAAAATTTTGAATATTGAGCACTAGAATTGAGGGTTTGTGTGGATGCAAGGCGTGTGGTAATGGTTGGTTGGCTCACTCTTGAGTTTCGCCAAAGCCATTATCCTTGAGAACCCCTCTAAAGGTCTTTAAAACTTTTGTTTAATATTTCCTCTCGATGGGCAATAAATAGCAGCTTAATGCTAGGATTCTCCCGATAGAGACTTTTTGAAGTCAAAAGCAGCCACCACTGGTTTTACCCCGTGCCGTAGCAGCCACAATGAGATTTTTGTAAGAATTGTGCACCTCTCTTTTATAATTTCAGTTTGCTCTAAAGACAATATATTTGAAAAGCATAGGGTTTCAGGTCAAAATAGGCGGGATCGAATAGTTGCTTTCGCTTGTATTGCTTCTTCTAATCGCTTTGATCAATTTCACTCTCCCGTCATGGCTTCAAATTCAGCCATGTGCCAGTAGGTATCAAAGGTAATCTTAAACTTTTCAATGAGCTCTGGTGAGGAATACTCCGTAAGCTTCACATTCCACTCTGTCCCTTCACTCAGCGCTGCCTTAGATAGATTCGATGATCCGATATAAGCTGTACTGAAACCGGTATCTCTTTCAAAATAGTATGCTTTAGCATGTAACCGGAGTTCTTTGTGTATCATAAGAGATTTTGATTTCCGTATTCAGTAAATCGGAGAGGATTTTTATGGCCTTGGCGTCCATGTAGCACCCATATAACTGGTTGTAATTATTCTTAAGGGTTTTGTTCTGGTGTGTTCCTTTAAGTCCTCATAGATTAACCTAAGACCACTGTGTTTGATAAGGACACTAATAGACTCACGCGATCGGCCGTCGCGATTTCTTTTAATTCATGATACACCATAGGTTCTCTTTGGCTGCCTGTAAACAAGCTGCTTTTCGACGAAGTCTCTGGTATTGAATTATTAATCTCTTTTCACATTGGTTGGTTTTTTGAACAATAGCCCTAAGAATTTTGACTCGATCAATTCCCAGTCATCAAGATCATCGTCAGCGGTCATTTGTTTAATGATCTGAATAATTGAATTAGCAATTCCAGCTGCCTCTCATTTCTTCTTCTTTTTTTATAATGTCTTAAACCATATTCTAATGCTTTTTACATAAAGTGATAGGATAGATGCAACCTCTATGGTGTCCATCTCCTTAAAAATCACCTCATGTTTTTCAAAAGTCCCTTTAGGGTTCTTTCCATTTCACTCGGTTATAGGAATTCATAGAACCTAGGAGAGGCTGTAGTTTGATGCTCTTCTACTACTAGTTCGTTTTAAATATCTAAGATATCTGAAGCATCCTTATTCAAAATCTCATTCCTCTCATCTAAGAATTGACAGCTGTGCAGTATACTTAGCAAATGTACTGACTTGTGATATTTTTGACTCCCTGCATGAATTCAACGGATCTATAGCAGGTCTATTGCCATCCAGTTGTATTTGTCAACCCAAATTTGGTCCACTCGATCAGTTGAAAAATGGTCCACCTTATTCTTGATTCTTAAGCCAAGAATTTTTTTCTTCATGCTGATACCTGCTCCCCAATTTTGACCTTATTATCGTCTATCCATTGCTGAATCTGCTTAATGCACAATGATTGTTGGTCTCGAGTTTGATATGCAAAATCGCTTAACATCCCATCAATTTCAAACAGTCTCTGATTGCGCAATTGATCTCTGGCACAATTCTCCATTCAATCCCTATGGTACATTTCACCATCAACTTCGATGTCAAGCTTTCTTCCATTTTGCAAAATAACCGCCAAATCAAGTTTATACCTATCCACTGGGTACTGCGGAATTGTTGTGCTGCCGGCATCAAACAAAGCGGTATAGAAGATTCTCTCCCAATCTGAAACTTGTCCTGGATTCGGCACCCATGGATAATCTCACAAATTTGGTAACTCCTCTGCAATAACTCATAATATGCAAATATCCGAACCCATCATCATTTTAATCATTGATTGTCAGATAGTCAAAATATCGTCTCTAAGAGTTGTCATAAGCAGAAACCACTTTACCGATCGGTACAGCTTTTCCGGACCACCAGGAGTTACTATTGTTTCTTCTACCATACTTATAAATTCCATTTTTCCCAAAATAGTAGTGATCTTTCCTTCATCATCAGATTTTTTTACGAAGAGTTGTATCTTGGATAGTTCCATTTGATTCCTGATTGCTAGTGATTCTTTCGATTCAAGGGTTCGATTATTTCTTGTCATCAATGAAATTGATGCCGGGTAACAAAATAATCGAGTATTTTATACTGTGATCGCTTTTTGTTATAGGTCTAGAATGGGCAGGTATTGTGCCGGATTCGATACCCATTAATCGTAGACGCTTCGTTGTATCCTCCCAATTGAGGGATGCGGCAAACATCTTTTCACAGAGTACTTCTTATTCAAAATAAAAGCCTGTTGAATCAATATGCTCTGAATATTCATTAAGGTATTTTCGCTTACTGTATGCAATTAAGTCGATTAGACTACTTCTAAAATCATTAGAAGCTAAAGCATACCTTAAATCAACAGACCGCTTAATGGTGCTGTTTTCATTGTTGACAAATGTTGTCGAACCTACTGCTATGTTTTCTTGGCTGGTCTGAAATGAACCATTTAATAATCTTAATGCTGAAGATATCGAATCATCCTGATTTGATAATCCATATTCATTCATGAGTCTTTCTCTTAAATTCTCAATTGTAACTGTTTCACTGGTTAACAGAGACTCGATAATTAAAATTTCGTGGATTCGTTTGCCATTTGAAAAATCTCTGGTGAAATAATGCAGCAAATGCTCTTCTGTAAGGCTTCATACTTGCTGAATATTGCCTTTCGTGAACTTTCAAATATGCATGATAAGACTTAAATTTCTCAAAAATCAGGGATAGCTCCATGGCGCCATGTTCGTAGAAATCTATGAGGACAAAATTCAAACCTACAATGTTTTTACTAGTAATTGTATTCCTTATTGATAAATTTGACAGTGAGAAATTAATGCGATTAATTGAATCGTATATCTGCTTTTTGGGTAATTGGATCTAGATTAATGGTGGAAGAACCCAGAGCTGATTATTTCCTTCTTTAATAAATTGCCTGAGTTGATCTTTGCTGTAACTTCGATCCCCTGATAAAGCAACTGGAATCATCCAATTATTGTTGTAATTACCTATAAAATCTAATACAACAACATAATCCTTATCGTTTGCCTTTTCTAAGACCCCTACCCAATTGCTGGACAAAAATAATTGCTGATTGAGTTGGGCGAAGCATAATTATTTGATTGACTCTGGGAATATCGACACCTTCATTAAAAACATCCCGAGTAAAAATTAGATCATATCCATTCTCATACTCTTCTTGTTCTAAACGATCAATTGCAATTCGTCGACTCTCATCTGAACTCGTACCATCTAAGTATGTTGACCGATATCCTCTGATTAAATGATTTTGAAAGTTCAATCGCCTCATTTACATGGCTACAAAACACTAAACCTCTTAATCGATTTTTCCACTGTGACCATAGTACTCAATTTTATCAATAATGTGATTTACTCGTAAATCACTGACTAATAAATTGAAATTTGTAAAATCATCGATTACTTGCCCATTAATCATCAAGTCATTAATCCCAAAATAATGAAATGGGGTTAGTAGATCATATTTCATTGCCTCATTAAGCCCTAATCTCATAAGCGATGCGATGTTCAAATAGTTGAAAAATGTTGATGCCATCATTCTTTCTGGAGTTGCCGTCATCCCTAATATAAAAGCCGGCTAAAATAATCCATAATCTTTAGGTATGTTTTCGCCCCAGCGTGATGAACCTCATCAATAACGATATAGTCAAAATGATCTGGTGAGAATTTTCAAGATTTTTCTTTTGAGAGTGTCTGAATTGTTGCAAATATATAATCAGACGAATAATCCGGAAATGTTCTGACCCATTAAAAATCCCATAAATTTTATCCCCTAAAATCATTCTAAAGCTTTTATGAGCACTTTAAGTACTTCCACATTCTCACGGTGAATGACAAATAAGAATCTTTTGCAGGGCTACTACTTTTACATCAAGGGCGGAAAGGATTGTTTTACCAGTGCCAGTAGCTGAAATCAACAATGCCTTTTTATAACCCTTTTCGCGAAATTTTTAGCTCCTCTAGGGCTTCACGTTGCATTTTATTCGGAACAATACTTGTCTCCTGCTGGAAACGGTCGCTAGTTAGAGTAAAACATGTGACTTCTCATATTCTCATAGTCGCTTATCCATTCTTCACTAAGGGTTTTGAATTCATCCAGAGATATTCAAACTCCTCCTGAACTCTTTGGTCAAAGCTCCATGTAATGTAGAATTTATTTTGATATTCCATTCATGATTTGATGTGATAGCCTCTTGGGTTAGATTTGAACTGCCCACGATATAATTTATTTTATCCTTATCCCCGTTCCTGAAAATGTATCCTTTTGCATGAAAATTACTATCTGGTAGATGTGCACATCTACAACACCACAAATGTCTTAAAAGTTTTTGAAAATTGCTGGCTTATTAAAATATTGATAGGTACTTGTGAGTAGGCGCCCTCTGATGCCATTCTCCTCAAGCACTCTAAAAGAATTTAATAATGTTATTAAGCCACTATCCTAATAAAGGCAGCTGAAAACATAAAATCTGAACATGACAACAATTCTTTCTTAATCACTTCTAGAACTTTGCAATTTCTGCTTGGATCATTCGATAGAAATTTTACTGCAAAGTTTCATCTGAAAGAATTCGATCATCTACAAAACTTGGCATGTACTGCTGTTGATAGACTATCCTTGCTGTCAATACTAGCAGTCATTTCTTCGCCTCTCTTCGATTTTGAACCAATGATTACTAAAAACCATCAACTCAAATTCATCATTCTGTCTTAGATTATGAGTCCCTATTTGAACACCTCATTCTGCTAAACTCACTCAAAATCCGTATGCTTGACCCGCCATTTCTCCAGAGCAATCCCCACCCAGAAGGAATAGATGCCCAAGGTGCGATGATCCTTTAAACCATTTGATCCACATTGACCAAGAATCCGACCGCCGAACCGCTGAATTTGAGCCGTCTGCCGTTGATGACCGTGTGATTGATCCGCCAGCCGTAAATCATGGTATAGGACCAGGGATAGGCGATTCCAAGGGTGACTAATGTAACAACAAGTCCCAATATTGACCACCCGATCAATTGGAAAAGACCCCCGTCAAAATAGGATTCAGCACTTTGCAATTCCTCCTGCTGCTTCGTCAGATCATTCATGATCTTCCTCCAATACCCTTATTTTCTATCACTCATTTCTTTTTTCTCCAGTCTTTCTCTCAAGAACTCGATTCTTCTGAATTCTATCGCATCGATGAATTCACTCAAGAATGCCATTGAGTCGAGATACTTCCTGAGGCCTTCAGTCAAACTGAAGGTTCTCCCCTTGATTTCGAAGAAATCACCGTGGGTTTTGCTTAGAAAATGAATCGGATTCTCAAAGGCCAGTTTCAGGAAATCCTCTTTCTCCCAGGACCTGAATCTCCGGGTCTTCTTATGCTGTTTCATGTCCAGGGCATTCTGCCCGTTGCTGTAGAATTCTCTGAAAGCCTGGTAAATGTCCTCTTCATCAATGGTCAACCTGGGGCTTCCGTCATTGTAAAAGGCCAGAAGGACCGGCAGCTTGTAAAGTTTTGACATGGAAGTGTTTTCTATCATCTTGATGAAGTCATGGGCGATGGTTCCGATCAGCCGGCTGCCAGGGCTGTGATATTTCAGGTAATCCTTGAAGGGATTCAGCTTCCGCTGCCTTTTGAGGAGGGCGTAGATTCCTTCATCCAGATTGGTCAACAGTTCCACCCGGCCGGGAGTCCTCCCGAGATCCTCCTGGACCCTGTTGAATTCCTCCCGGATCAATTCACTCAGGCTTGCTTTTTCCTTGAGATATTTTTCAAAGAGATCCACCACCTCAAAATCGAAATCGATGCGGCAGCCGTCGGGATAAAAAGCATCCTCCCTGATGGCCTTGAGATCGATCCTGCCCTCCAGCAGTTCCCCCCTGTTTTTCCCGGAAAGCAGGTATGGAATCAAAGTGACCTTCTTGAAGTTGCCGATGAAGTCCAGCACCTTGAGATGGTCCTTGCCCGGAGAGATTCTCAGTCCCCTGCCGAGCTGCTGCAGAAACACCGTGGGCGATTCCGTAGGTCGCAGGAACATGACGGTATCGATATCCTTCACATCCAGGCCCTCGTTGAAGATATCCACGGAGAAGACCACCTTGATTTGACCCTTTCTCAGCTGGTCCAGGGCCTTCTGTCGATTGTTGGAAGCCGAATGCACGGACCGGGCCGGCACGCCCTGGGCGTTGAAATGCGCCGCCATATAATCCGAATGGGCGATGGAGGTGCAAAAGCCCAGGGTCTTTTCTCCCCCCTGCTTTTTATAGTGCTTCAGAATCAAATCCGCCCGGCTGTGGATGCTGAGTTTCTTCTCCAGATCCTCTACCCTGTACCGGCCGTTCAAATAGGTGACGTTGTCATAATCCACGGTCTGGTCATAAATGCCGTAGTAGTGAAAGGGCACCAGCCAGCCCTTGTTGATGGCGGAGAAAAGATCCGCCTCATAGGCCACGTTGTAATCCATGAGGGCGAAAATATCCTGATTGTCCATACGATAGGGGGTGGCGGTGAGCCCCAGCATGAATCCGGGCCTGAAGTGACGAATCACATCCTGATAGGTTTTCGCCGCAGAGTGATGGCATTCATCAATGACGATATAATCAAAAGCCTCGGGGGAAAATTCCATGAGATTCTCCCTGAGACCCAGGGTCATGACCGAGGCAAAAACAACCTTTTTATCAGCCTCTTTGATACTGCCCTTGTAATAACCGGTATTTTCGTAACCCAGGGATTCATAGGCGGCCCTGGCCTGACTCAGGATCTCCTCCCGGTGGGCCACGAAGAGAATCCGGTCAAAACCCCTGCCATCAAAGGCGGCCAGATAGGTCTTGCCCAGTCCCGTGGCGGCGACCACCAGGGCCTTGTCCGCCCCCTCCTCCCTCAGGGCCTCCAATTCATAAAGGGCTTCAATCTGAGAGGGATTCGGAGTATGGAGCCGGCTGACCGGTGCCTGGGGGCCCGGAGCCTCCAGACTGAATCCTGGCCGGTGCCAGTGCCGGGAATACTCTTTCAAGACTTCATGGGTCACCGGATAGGCCTCCATTTGGAAAATCCGGTTGAATTGCCTGAGATAGTGACCAAAGGCCTCCGGATCCTGATCCAGGGTGAGGCGATAATTCCATTCCAACCCCTGAATCAGAGCGGATCTTGAGAGATTGGAAGAACCGATGATCAGATAATCGTTTTCTTCCCGGTAGAAAAAATAAGCCTTGGGGTGAAAAGAGATTCCCTGTTCAGAAAAAAACCTCAGATCCAGCATTTCGCCCAGCAGGTCCTTGAGCCGGTAGAGGGCATGGGGCTCCGTGATGCCCAGATAGGTACTGGTGAGAATTCTGACGGGAATCTTCTGTTCCCTGAGGTAGACCCACTCCTGTAAAAGGGCCTCAACCCCCGAGAGCATAATGAAAGAAACCATCAAATCCACGGATTTTGATTCTTTGACCAGTTCTTTGATATAATCAATTAAGGAAACCTCGTGATTGGTGATGCTGTTCAGGGCCATGAGTTGGTCTGTCAAATGAATTCACCTGCCGAAAGGAGCGATTTTATGATTGTCTACAACAAACTGGTGCGGGATGGTATTCCGGAAATCATCGCCGGTGCCAACAAGGAATATCAAACCCATATCGTTGACGAAAAGGAAGCGGTGACCTACCTCCTGGAAAAATTCAGTGAGGAAATCGAAGAATTCAGAGAAGCCTACGCCAAGGAGGAACTGGCGGACATTCTGGAACTCATCCACGGTCTCGCCTTTCATCTCAAGTACGACCTTGAAGAAATCGAGACCATCAGACAAGAAAAATATGACAAACGCGGCGGTTTTGAAAAAGGCATCATCCTGGATCATGTGATGGAATAATCCATTGCATGATTTTTTTATCCTGTCAATAAGCCTCAAGAGCCGCCTTGAGCTCCGCCTTGATTTTCTTTTTGACCGACGGCGGGGAGATGACCTGGCACTTGGCCCCCATGCCCAGAATCAGCTCCTCGAGGATGTAGTTCCCGGTGATGGTGACTTCAAGGTCGATGTGACCCTCACCCTCGGTGATGATCTGGTCCTCTCCCAGGATCCTCTCCTGGATGATGGTATCCAGGGGTGAAAAGATTCTCAGTTTCACCCGGTGCTTCTGATCCTTGATTTCCATGCCGAAACGGCTGATATGGTCGTGGATGTCGAAATCCTCACGGACCTTGAATTTTTCTTCGAGATTGTCAATGGCGACGATTCTGGGCAACTTGAAATTCTTCACCATATCCTGGGCCTTGTCCAGACCGATGACATACCAGGCGTCCCCGTAGTAATAGAGCTCATAGGGGTGGATCACCCGCTCCTTGACCTGCTTGGAGGAGACCGACCGGTAACCGATTCTGATCTCCTGGCGGTTCATCACCCCGGTGTGGACCTTTTCATAGATTTCCTGCAGCTCCCGGTGGTCCTTGGACAGGGGGAATTTCTTGATGACCTGCTTGATTCCGATTTCCTCGGAACCCATCCGCTGAACCACGGTGATCTTTTCAAGAGCCGTCATCAAATCCCTGTGAAGGAGGAAATTCTCCTCGAGGCGGGAATACTCGCTGAGCCTTCGAAGGGCCGCCTTTTCACTTTCCGTAAGCCCGGCTACCGGAAGCATGTTCCTGTCCTTCATGGAGTAGCCTCCATGAGGGCCGTTCTGATAGTCGATATAGTAGCCTGCCGCCTCGAGTTCTTTTTTGAATTCCGTGATATTCCTGGGATTCGTCTCGAGGGCTCTGGCGATTTCTTTTTTCTTCATCTGGCCCCTGCTTTTCAAAAGCAGCAGCATTCTGATGGACAGCGCTGTTCGATTCATCATTGACCACCCTTTTCAACATAACACTGGTTATGCCATCATCCATGTATCAAATCAAAAATAATGGAACAAATTCTCAACATTTTGACGGTCTCCCTCTTCTGGGTCTTCTATCCATTTATCCACCGAAAAAATATTGAAGCCCGACTTAAAAATTCCTTATAATTTATTCTAACCTATTGGATGTCACAATTGGTGTGCTCAGAGCATACAAACAGGCCCTTTTTACCTTAAATATTGAAAAAAAGTCCTTGATCCTGCTTTTCCCGGGTGTTGATCGGCAAAAAAAGAAAAAAAGTCCGCATTCACACACGGACTTCTTCATCATTTAATCGGTAATTTCAAAAGGCACCCTGACCAGACCCGCCAGCAGGGCCTGAAGACCCGCCAGCGGCGTCAGGATGAGGACACTGAGCAAAATACCGGCTTCATAACCGAGGCTGCTTCTGGGATCCGGCTTTCCCTTGAAGCGATTGACCAGGGAGCTGTAGGGAATCCCGTAGGTGTTCCCCCACATCATCAGGCGGACCGCCGCCAGGATGCCCGTGGCCAGGTCCCTGCCGTAGACTGCCACCAGCCTGTCATAGGCACCGGGACTGGGTTGCCCCCGGCTGTCGGCATAGTGCTGGCCGAACAATATGGCACTGAGCTGGTGCCGGGGCACCTTGTCGTGCACCCCTAGAAGAATCTCCCGGATCTCCTCCTCCGGCATGCCCGCCTCAAGGGCCATCCTGGTATGGGCGTAGGAACAGATCTCACAGCCGTTGACCTCCGTCACTGCAATCATGATCCGCTCCATGAACACCGGGTCCAGGCCGGATTTTTTTCTCGCCCTCAAGAGGCGGGGCAGGCTGCGAAAAGCCAGATAAGTGATGATGTAGGCCTCCCCGACGGAATAGAGAGGCTTGCCCAGGCGGTCCTTCATGTTCTGACCCCGGGATCCTTGATGAAGGTGCCCTCCTCCAGGTCCTTGAAGGCCTGGTCCAGGGCTTCTTTGGTGTTCATGACGATGGGGCCTCCCCAGGCGATGGGCTCCTTCAGTGGCTCAGCCATGAGCAGGACGAACCGCGTGGGCTCCGAAACCGCCCTGGCGACGAACCGTTTCCCCTGGTCGAAGAGCACCGCCTGGCGGGGGGCCGTCACTCCTTCATCCTCACCAAAGATGGCGCCGCCGTAGAAGGCGTAGATAAAAAGGGTCTCCCCGGGCCTGGTTTCAAACTCCCAGGTCCCTCCCTTGTCCAGGGTCACGTCGAAATAGGTGGCCTGGACATTGCGTCCCTGGGTCGCCCCAGGAGTCTCCTTGTAAAAACCGCTGATCACCCGGATCTCCACCCCGGCTTCCTTCACCACCGGCACCGACTCCTGGCTGATGCCGTTGTAGGCGGGCAGGGCCATTTTATCCGTTGCCGGCAGATTGAGCCAGAGTTGAAGCCCCAGCATGTGGTCCGCCGCCCTGGGCATTTCCTGGTGAAGAATGCCGGAACCCGCCCGCATCCACTGGCACTCCCCTTCAAGAATGCTTCCCTTGTTGCCCAGGGAGTCCTCGTGGGCCATTTCCCCCTTGACCAGGTAGGTGATGGTCTCGATCCCCCGGTGGGGATGCCAGGGAAAACCGGCGGTGTAGTCCTCGGGATTCTTTGAATCAAAGGCATCGAGGAGCAGAAACGGGTCGAAGTCCCCGGTATCCCGGTGGCCGAAGACCCGGATCAGATGCACCCCGGCACCGTCCACCGCCTCCCTGCCTGCCACGATTTTTTTGATATTTCTGATCGAATCACTCACGATTGACAACCTCCTTCTGGTGAACCTTCAACGGCTTTATACCCTCGGGGGTCCCTTTGAAAACCGTCGAAATCTAAAGATTTCATTAACAAAAAAAGGACTCCTCTTTCGAGAAGCCCCTTTGAGGCATCACTGAGTGTTTTTTTCATCCACAGACTTTTTCATGTCCCACTCCATGTAGTAGCGGTCATGACCCTCGCCGTATTCGTTCTCCTTGAACTCGATGATTTCAAAACCGATCTTGTCCTTGTAGAGACGGATGGCGGGCTTGTTCTCCACATCCACCGTGAGACTCATGGTCCTGTAGCCCTGGTCCACCAGGTTTTCGGCGATCCCCCTGAGGAATTCAAAGCCCAGGCCGTGGCCCTGGAGCTCCTCCTTGATGGCGTAGTCAAAGAGGTAGACCTTGTCGTCCTCATCCCAGTCCCTCATGAAAATGGCGAGACCGATCACCTGCTGCTTGTCCTTTTCCTTGAGCACATAGACATTGCCGTGTCGGATCTGGGGCACCAGTCCCCACTCGTCCATTCCGAGTTCACCAAAAATATTGAGACCGAAATTCACCATTCGGCGTAATAATTTCAAATTGAAGTCCTGGACCAGGTAGACCCCAAGACGCCCCATATTGCCATCGATATCCTTGACCAGTTTCCGCGGTAATTGATTGACCTCTTCCAGCATAGACATAGATTCTCTCCTTTTGATTTGAATTTTGGCGGTACTTTGTATCATTATACCAAATTTCATGGCAAAATTCAAATATCGTCCCCTGCAAGAGTCTTTCAAGTCCCTCTTGAGAACCCCTCGCGCCTTGATAAAGCTCTCTCGGACACCTGTGTCCGCCGATGTCATCGCCGGCTGGTCGGAGCATGAATATTCACCGGGGTGTATTCTTTTTTTCCCGGTCCCCCAGACCCTCCCTGACCTCCTTGATCTCCTCCAGAACAAGGAGGGTGCTGATGAGCACCAGGAAAATCAAGGCCACCAACAGGGCGTGGGTCAATTGATGGTAGGAGGCCTCCACGGAGGTGTATCCCAGGGTCCCGATGAGGGGGGAGAGGAAGATGAGGCTGAAAGAAAATCAGGGCGGTGAGGCCTGCCAGGGCGATATTTTCATCTGATTCGATCACTCCTAGAGAGGTATACTGGCGTCTTTCATGTCACCCATTGCAGTTGCAACGCTTGTCATACCAACACTTTCGACTGAATCGACATTTTTATCATTTCACAAAACAATGATACGCTTGGTGATTTATTCTGATTATTTTTCCGATCTCATTTCTACCAGCATCTCGGTTAGACCATTTAAAATCTCTTCAAATGAAATAATTTCTCAAATATCATGCTTTGCATGCTTTATAGTCCTCTCTCAACACTGGAATACTCTCATAGGGGTAACAACCTTAAACCACTTTTTGATTAACTTCCCCGTACCTTGCTCTATTCAATTTGTAGAACTTCTGCTTAAAGTCTAACCTTATCAAGTAAATCATAATCCACAAACGCTTCATCCTTAATAGGAGAAACGATAAAGCATATACATGTCATAATAATGTCTGGGTATCTGGGCGGCACTTTCTTCCTGTGCGATGTGCTTCGCTATGCAAAATCGTTGCCTTCTCCCAGAAGGTTCTCTTTGCTTCGACCATTCTTATCTGAGTGCTTGGTACTTGAAAAAAGATGCGCAAAGAGTTCTCTGAGACAAAAGGTGTAATAATTCTTTCAGTAATCGGAGTCCATGCCGCCAAACTTCCTATCTCAAGTCTTATTTCTTGAACCAGGGCTTCATCTACATAAATTTGGGGATACACGAACCTAATGGTTTTGCTGATCCTTTCATCGATATATTCCAAATGAACCAATGCCTTGATTTTCGGTGACCCTTTCCAAACGACATCAATTCTTCTCTGAGAGAAAATCTGCTGTCTTCTGATTGATTTCTTTGGTGAAACGGTCTTGGGCCGTATGATTTCTTTCTGCCCAAGGTTCGTCTAAACCATAACCTAACAATCTCAGTCAGGATCAGTCAATATCCTCTGAGAACCTTTCAATCAACCCATAGCCTTTCGACAAACTGGTACCACCTTTGAAGGAAAAATGCTCCAGTAATCACAGTGATGGAACAGTATCTCTAGCATCCAGCAGACCCAGAAATCTTTCTCGATAATTGCTTCCCTCAGCTTTCTCTGTAAAGCTGTACTGGAAAAAGATTGCCCGTCTGTCGTCATTAGATCTCCCTTGCCAAATTCAGCACCTTCAAATCCTCGATCATTAAATTTTCTTAATCTCTTCAAATATCCATCTGCTACTTGTCTTGCACCTCAAACAACAACCCGAAATCCTCTTGGGTACACATTTTTTGCAATCAGACTTCTCGTAGTATCATTCACACCATCTTGTCCAAGCGTTCCTAATAGCCTCGTTAATCAATATTACGCTTATATGTTTTCCCGCTGATATTCTTATTTGAGCGTCTGATGAACTAATCATGATCGCTATAATCAACATTCTTATATGGCCCATCAGAGATATATTCATATCTGCCGGTACCTGAGTTGTAAGTCCGAAAGATTCAGTGCTGCATCACCTTTAGGAGCGATGGTCGAATTCCTCTCCTTTGCAATTGCTTTGGCAACATCATCGGGTGATGCCGGGACTTCTTCTTGTAAAAAATCATTGTAATTCCGGCACTTTATAAACACCGCGAAGAATCCTTATGAGATCTCCTGATTTAACCAATCTGGACAAGGCCTTTCTAGTTGCATCATAACTGGCCAGATCCAAATCCAGTCAATGTAAAGATCTGTCCTTTCTTCGACTCATAAACTCTATCTTTTATTTTATTGATCACAATAATATTTCTTTCCATAGCTATTCTCCTCTCAAAAGCAAAAGTAGAATTCAAAGCTCATACACCTAGTATTTCGTCAATTATCATATGTTTTTTGTGACGAATTGTCAATACTTTGTTGTTGCCGTAATTTATGCCTTGCTACCAGAACACCCGCGACTTCAGTTGCGGTTTGAATGGTAGCATATGTTGTTTAATATATTGCTTGTAAATATTGATATTGATGGAATATATTGGCTATATATGTTGTAATTACCATAGAGGTGATTGTTAATGAGTACTGTTCATCATGGTCGTGGTTATGTCTATTCCATCAAATACCATAGTATAGTTATTATTGAGTATCGTAAAGATATTCTCGAAGGTTCTGTAAGACACCAGACTCAAAGGAACTTCTATACGAGATGGCTCTTGGGCAAAATTTCACCATAGAGAAATGGAGTCTGACTTGGATCATATTCACCTATTAGTGGAATGCACGCCCCAGCACTATATTCCTAGTCTTGTAAAAGGGACTCAAGGTGTGTCTGCCCGATTACTTTTCAGGTTTCCTGAGCTTAAATCCAGTTGTGGGGTGGGCATCTTTGGAACCCTGGTTATTTTGTGTGGCAACGGTCAGTGAAAATACAGAGGACCAAATCAAAGCCTATATCCATAACCAAAGAAGGTGAATAGATGACCTATAAAGCTACAAATTCAGACTCCAAGCCCAACAAAGAACAGGAAACCCTGATTCTTAAGACAGTTGGGAGCAGTGCTTTGTGTACAACTATTTTCTAAATCTGTGGAATCACACATATCAGGATACCTTAAATGGTCTCGGATTACTCTAAGTGTTCAGCCCTCCTCCCAGAGCTCAGAATGAATACCCTTGGCTCAGAGAAGTGGATAACATTGCTTTGCAATCGTTTGTTAAGTTTTTTAGGGGATTCCTTTGACCGGTTCTTTTACAAAAGCTCGGGGGTACCAAATTTCAAGAGTAAAAAATATAGTCGACAGTCCTATACAACAAAGCTAACGAACGACAATATTGCCGTTTGGGCAGTCATATCAAGCTTCCAAAACTGGGTCTTGTTAAATTTACCAAAAGTCGTGAGGTTGATGGCAAAATAATTAAAGCAACCATCAGTAGAAGCCCAACTGGCAAGTACTATATTTCTGTTGTCTGTGAGGTCGAGATCACACCGTTTGAAAAAACCAATCAATCGGTTGGCATCGATCTGGGTCTTACTGATTTTGCAATCCTTTCAACAGGTGAAGATTGATAACCTTCATTTTTCTAGGAGATGGCTCAAACAAGCTCGCGAACAACGTAAGCTTTCAAAGAGAGAGCACTTTTAGCCAAAGAGAAAGGCGGTTGATAACCTTTCAGAGGCTAAGAATTACCAAAAGCAAAAGTTGAAAGTGGCTAAGCTCCACGAAAAAATCGCCAACCAAAGGAAAGACTATCTCCACAAGCTCTGCACAAGTTGTCAAAAACCACGACATCATCAGTATTGAGGACCTTAACCACGAAGGCATGATGAAGAACAGGAAACTCTCGAAAGCCATTGCAGATGTTTCTTGGAGTAGCTTCACATCAATGCTGGAATACAAGGCCGAGTGGTATGGTAAGGATGTTGTAAAAATCAGTCGTTGGTACCCTTCTAGTCAAATTTGCTCTGAATGTGGCTACAGAGATGGCAAGAAATCTCTGGGTATTCGTGAATGGGTTTGTCCAAATTGCGGCTGTGCCCTTGACCGAAGACATCAACGCCAGTATCAACATACGAAACGAGGGTTTAAAGTTACGATCGGCTTAAATCTCCAAATAGAACCGTCGGGACATGAGGATAACTTAATAAATGGAGAAGCCGCTGTTATCAAAAACATTCTGATATCAAGTAAGCTCTGTTCTAAGAATCCCGTGACTTCAGTCATGGGAGGTTCAAACTTACGACTCTGTCGAACAATTTAGCATATTTGATTATCGATAATTTGTAGTGTGTGTTGACACAAAATATCACGCTATATGGAACGGTGTTTGTCAACACTAAATTAGACAACTTTATTAAGGTGTAAATATTTGTAAGTTATTGGAGCCACATATCCAAGCGATGAATGTAATCTGATAGGGTTAAACCAATGTATATAATCAAACAATTCTAGTTTCAGGTGTTCTAGAGACTTAAATGAGTTCTGGTAGACAAATTCTACTTTGAAGGTTTTATACGTTGATTCAGCGACTGCATTGTCGTAAGGGCAACCTTTTTTGCTTAATGAACGAAATACTATGTTACAGGAGCACTAGTTCAATTTGTTATTGCAATTCTAGCTCCAAATAAAAATCACGACAGCATTGAAAAAAAATTTCAATAATTGAGCATCATTTTAAGTGCGATTTTGAGAAAGGAAAAGACCCTATCAAACAATAAAGTCTCTGATTAAATTCAGAAACAATCTAGCACATGGCAAAACCATCAAACTGTTGGAGAAAAAACACCCGATTTGAAAAGTAGTTCTGCCGACATCCCAATCAAAGAAACTGATTGGGAAAAATTCTGCTTGCCATTAAAAATGCAAATAGAGCCATTGAGGATATAAAAAAATCATTGGTATTTTAGAGGAATATTACCACTTTTGATCTTTCTTTATCCGGTAGCGGTTTAACAATTGTATCTTTAAAACGACAACTGAGCGTTCTATTGAACACTCCCACCGCTTAGCCTTGTAGGCTTGAAGCGGGGATTCTAGGAAGTCTGCTAATTACTTTTCAACCACAATATGTTGCGTGGAAGCCTTATTCCTTACGGCTAAGCCAAAGTAGCCGGATACTATTGGTAACTTAAGCTACCTTTATACTATTCGTGCAGGACTCAAATACTCTTTTGCTTCAGGTCTATCTGCATGTAGCTCTTTTGAGGATATTCAGGCACCATTAATGTCAGCATTAAGTGCTACCCCTGTGCTGGATTGGTAAAGGCCCCGTTTAATCCGAGATCCGTTAAAGCTCATATGCCATATTGTCAAAAGCCTTGTAGGTGAGGATTGGATCAGAAGCTAAGAAATCGGCTTTTGAAGTGTAACTTTCCTCTTGTTCTACAAAAGTGATATTTGTATCTATTGCATAAGTAGCTCCAGTTTAGTTCTGAATTGCCCTATGGGAATATTGACGAAGTTTTGGTTGTTCTACTTTCCCATATTGGAGTTTTCTGGATTGTAGGGTTGTAGCCAACTACCAGCGTTCCGATATTGTGATCTCTGCAATAGTTGATGATCAATTTTGCCGATTTGCTTAGATAATCATTCACTCTATCGTTACGTTTACTCCATAGTTCTTGTTGTGCTTTGGTGGTTCCTTTGATGCCTTGTTTGTCTTTTGATACTTTGAAGTAGGGCATTTTTTCTTGTTCGCTAGGCGTGATTCCCTTGAGTCGTTTGCCATCTACTATGAAAGCCTTCCCTTGATTAGTCACACAGGTAGCCAAATTATCTACACCTAAGTCTATTGCAAGTACGTTGGTTTTTGTTGGGACTTTCCTTTGAGGTTTCAATTTCATAAATGTATTGTATCTCAAAGAACCTTGCGTTTGCTTTGGGCAGAATCGAACTTCCTTGATGCGTTTGCCCTCAAGATTGCTAGGGTACTTGATTTTGATTTTCCCGCTACTCTTGGCGAAAAGAGGTACTCATGGGCACGGTAAAATATCCGTCTTTCAAGCTAAACTCAGCGAATATCAGATTGAAGAAGCCGTCCTTTGGCAGATACCGTGGCAACTTGATATTAGAAAACTGATAGCAACCCTTCTTTGCTAGTTGAGTAGTGCAAAGAACGATTTGAAGTACGATCAACCACTTTCATGATCTGTTGAGCTGAGTTGCTATTCATTATATGGTAGTTTTCGTTTTCTTTGCAAAGCTGGTAGTGCTTTCGTATGATAGGTATTTTGCTCAACGAAAAATATTGCCTAACATTGTATAGGGCCACATTATACATGTTTTTGGACAGGGAGCATAATTCCCCTTATAGCCATGTACTTTCGTTTTGGGATAATTTTTTTAAGTTGTTGCTTTTGAATACCAAATAGGACATTGGTTGTTTTCCCCCGACTCATAAGGGTTCCTCCTTTAACTGGTTGTATATGGTAATTATAGCACAATACTGCCATTAATTAATAGTATCTAATATAAGTTGCGTTTATAACAGAAAGGCGATTCACCACCCACCTATAGAGGATAGATTATTACTCTCGCCCTAAGAGTGATAGAAAAAATATCAGATAATTGTAATTGACAATGCCATGAAGAATTTCAATTTTTCTACTACCTTTTGTCCTTCTGAGATATTTCCTTGATCTCCTCCAGAACAAGGAGGGTGCTGATGAGCACCAGGAAAATCAAGGCCACCAACAGGGCGTGGGTCAATTGATGGTAGGAGACCTCCCGGAGATATCCCAGGGTCCCGATGAGGGGGAGAGGAAGATGAGGCTGAAAAGAAAATCAGGGCGGTGAGGCCTGCCAGAGCAGTGTTTTTTCAACTGATTCGATCCTCCCTAATGATGGTTTACGATTCTCGCCGACTGCAGAATCACGATGGCCATGATGAGGTGACACTGAAGACCAGGGTGATCTGCCGGTCGGTGAGTTTTTTGTTGAGGACGCCGCCCGAGATTCCCCCGCCGCCGCCGCCGGAACCGTGGTGACGGCAATGGAAAGTCGACATAGCCGGCCATGCCATAGCGGGTCAGGGCGCGGGCCGTGACCAGGGTGATGAAGACACTCTGAATCACCGCCGCCTTGGACTCGTAGCCCAGGAGCAGGATCAGGGCCGCCATCTGGAGGACGCCTCCGATGCCAAGAGAAACCCGACATCCCCCGGTGATGACCCCGATGACGAAGACGGACAGGGGCCGGGGGTGATGAGGATGTCCGGGAGGTAGACCTTGAAATAGACCAACAGAAAGACCAGGGTCATGATCACGATGTAACTTGACAAAATTCTCAGAGGCCAGGGTGAGGAGACTGGCCCCGAAAAAACCCCCGATACTCCCCGGGGCCAGGGTCGAGGGCTCTTGATTTCGATCCGGCCGCCCTTGAGACGGTGCATGGTGAGATTGGAAACCGCCATATGACCATGACGGTCGAAAGGCGGAGGTGAAGGAAGCGAGCTCCTTGCCGTCCCCACGAAGGTCAGGATGGGCCGGGTGATCATTCCTCCCCGATTCCGATGGTGCCGCCTAGAATGGTCGCCCCCAGGGCGATGAAAAATAGAGCATGGTGAACTCCTTTTTTTGAGATTCAAGATACTGTCACTATACCACATATCCGGTCTCCTTTGAATAAGGCAGGGTTAAAAGTCCGGGCCTTTTCTGTCACTGCCGGTTTTGATATTGCTTTGCAGTTGAAAAAAACAAATTGATTATTGACATATGCCCAAAACAGAGTATACTGTAAGTGTAAAGGGCATATGCCCGTTTAACAATTCAAAGGAGGTGTATGAATATGCCAGCAGGAGATAGAAGAGGACCCCTCGGGGAAGGCCCCATGACCGGTAGAGGTCTCGGCCAGTGCGGTGATGGCATCGCCCGTCGCAGCGCCCCTCGTTTCGGCCGCGGTAGAGGTTTCGGCTTCAGTCGCGGGTTCGGCTTCGGATACCGGGGTTACGCCGTTGACGAAACCACCCAGGATGAAGTACAATCAATGAAAAGCCGTATCGCCGAACTAGAGGAACTTGTCAAAAACAAATAGAGGGAAGTGATTGCCATTCCAAGACCACGCAAACGAAGGCACATCGGCTTTTCCCCCCGGTTCAATGAATTCGGACCCCGGGGAAATGAGTGTCATGAAGAAGTGATCGTGATGAAAATCGAGGAAGCCGAAAGCCTGCGTCTCATGGATCTTGAGAATCACGATCAACAGCGGTGTGCCGATATGATGAATATCGGCCGCACCACCTTCCAGCGCATCTACAAGGAGGCCCGGCACAAGCTGACCGACAGCCTGATCAACGGCAAGCGGATCATCATTGAAAACGAAGAGCCCCACGGCAAGGGCCCAGGTCCCAACCGGAGACGAGGCAACTGGTAAGAAGACTTTGAACATCAAAGTCTTCTTTTTTCTTCCTTAAAATCAATAAACCGGCCTTTATCTGTTCAGCCACCGATAAAAGCCGGTTTTTAGGGTATCTATAAGTGTTAGAATGGAGATGTTTGTCATGTTGCTCAGTGAAAAGACCCATCTCGAAATCGAAAAATTCGCCATGGAAAGCCGGTATGCCTTCGAGGAATTCCCCGTCAGGCATCAACTGGCCCGGCTGAGAGAAGACTTCGAAAAAATCAAGGAAACCGCCGCCGCCCTTTCCCTGGTAGCCACCAGGGAACAGGAACTCCTGCCCGGAGTCGAATGGATTCTGGACAATTTCTACAAGGTGGAGGAGAACCTCCAGCGACTGACCCAGACCCTGAACAAGAGGGAGAAGATTTCCCTCGGAGTCCTCAATTCAGGCCCCTACGCCGGCTTCCCCAGAGTCTATCCCATGGCCCTGGAGCTGATCCGCATCACCAGCGGCAACTTCGATGAAGCAACCATCATCGAATTCCTCAAATCCTACCAGAAGGTCAGTATTCTCAGCATCAGTGAGGTGTGGAACTTCAACACCCTGCTGATCTTCGCCCTGATTGAAAAAATCCGGTCCGCCACCGAGGCCATCTACAACCACCAAGTCCAGCGACAGCAGGCCGGTGACCTGGACCTTACCCACCCTGAGGAGGCCCTGGAAACCGTCAAGGCCCGGTTCGACCTTTCCCCCACCCTGTCCCCCATCTACATTGAAACCCTCTTCAGGCGGGCCAAGGACCTCCCCGACCATCCCGACTGCATCACTGAATTCATCCAGGAAAAACTCAAAGAATATGATACCACCCTCTCGAAGACCATCACCCTCAGCCATATCACCCAGTCCACCCAGGACATCTATATCGGGAATCTCTTCATGTCCCTGAGCCGGATCAACCGTTTCAACTGGCACCATATCTTTGAATCCGTCAACCTCGTCGAAGCCACCCTGCAGAAGGATCCCGCGGCCACCTACGCCAGCATGGACTTCCCCTCGAGGAATTACACCCGCAGAAAACTCGAAGAACTGGCCAAAAAATACAAGAAAAGGGAACTCGACGTGGCCAAGGAAGCCCTGAATCTGGCCGGCCGGGCCACCGGCAAGGGCTCCCACGTGGGTTACTACCTCATCGGCGAGGGACGGCCCGCCCTCCTCGAGACCCTGAAGATCAGACAGGGCTTCCTTGACAGGCTCAAATTCAACGATACCGTCTACATTTTCATCGTGAGCTTCATCACCCTCCTCATGGGTCTCGGTCTCTTCGGCCTCAACTACCGCTACGCCTCGTCGATTCCCTTTTCCCTGGTCATGACCTTTCTTTTCCTGGTGCCGGTGAGCGGCCTGGTCATCCACCTGCTCAACCATCTGCTGCAGAAGATATTCCCCATGGATTTTCTGCCCAAACTCGAGCTCGAGGAGGGGATCCCCGAGGAGGCCAGGACCTTCGTGGTGATTCCCACCCTGCTGCGGTCTCCGGACCACGTCCTGGAGATGACGCAGAAACTTGAAAAATACTACCTGGCCAACCGGGGGCCCAACCTCTATTTCGCCCTGCTCGGGGAATTCCCCGATGCCGCGACGGAATTCGTTCCCGAGGACAATGAACTGATCAAGACCGCCAATGCCGCCGTCAAGGCCCTGAACAGCCGGTACGACCCCGTCTTTTTTTATCTTCAGCGCAAACGCCTCTACAATCCCCAGGAGGGGAAATGGCTCTGCTGGGAAAGAAAGCGCGGGTCCCTGACGGAATTCAACAACTTCATCCTGGACCACTCCCCCACCTCCCATCTTTTTCTGTCCCAGGGTCTCAATGACCTCCAGGGACGAATCCGCTACGTCATCACCCTCGACGAAGACACGGAGCTGCCCATCGACAGCGCCAAAAAACTCGTGGGCACCATCCACCACCCCCTGAACCGGGCGGTCTTCGACGAAAAAAAACAGCGGGTGGTCTCGGGCTACGGCATCATCCAGCCCCATATCAGCATCGGTCTCGAATACGCCAACCACTCCCGCTTCACCAAGATCTACGCCCGGACCAGCGGTACCAACCTCTACGTGGAGGGAATCTCCAACCTCTACCAGGACATCTTCGGCGAGGGCATCTTCTTCGGCAAGGGCATCTATGACGTCGACCTTTTCTCCAAGGTCCTCAATCACAAGATCCCCCTCAACTGCATCCTGAGCCACGACCTCCTCGAGGGGAGCCACATCGGGGCCGCCTATGCTTCGGATATCAGCTTCATCGACACCCACCCCACCCAGTACATCCCCTATCTGCTGAGGCTCCACCGCTGGATCCGGGGAGACTGGCAGCTCATCGGCTGGCTTTTCCCCCTCGTCAAGGACGCCGAGGACAAGTGGCGCCTCAACCCCCTCTCCACCCTGAGCAAGTTCAAGATCCTCGACAACCTCAGAAGGAGTCTGGAATCCGTCACCCTCTTCATGATCCTGGTCGCCACCTACCTCTTCCTGCCGGGGCCCCCCCATCCCTGGATCATTCTGGTGCTGATTTTCATCTTCACCCCCCTGATTCTGGAGGTCTTCGACACCGTCCTCATGGGCCGCCTCTACACCCCTCACCGGGAATACCGCAAAAGCCGCCGGATCAAATTCAATCTCAAGGGTTCCTTCCAGTACACCTTCTTGCAGTTCATCTTCCTGCCCTTTGAAGCCGTCCTGACCCTCTCCGCCATCCTCAAGGCCCTCTACCGGCTGCTCATCAGCCACAAAAGACTTTTAGAATGGACCTCCGCCGCCCTGGTGGACAAACGGGCCAAAAGGGACCTTTGGTCGCAGTTTCTCGAAATGAAGGCCCTCTATCCCCTCCTTCTCGTCTTCCTGACGGGAATCCTGTATCTTCGCCCCGATGAACTCCTGGCGGTCACCCCCCTTCTCCTCCTCTGGGGCCTGGCCCCCCTGGTGGCCTATTTCATCGGCCGGGAACCGCCCAAGGTCCTGCCCCTCACCCGGGAGGAAATCACCACCCTCCGCCAGGACGGCCGCATGATCTGGTCCTACTTCGAGGAATACCTCACGGCCCGAAACCACTTTCTGCCCCCGGACAACCTGCAGATCTATCCCCCCCGGGAGGAGGCCAGACGCACCTCCCCCACCAATATCGGCCTGGGCCTCCTCAGCGTCATCAGCGCCCGGGACATGGGAATGATCTCCATCTCAAGGATGTTCGGCCTCCTCAACCACATGCTGCTGACCATCGACCGCCTGGAAAAATGGCACGGCCATCTCTACAACTGGTACCGGACCGATGATCTGAAGACCCTCAGACCCCGTTACGTCTCCACCGTGGACAGCGGCAATCTGGTGAGCTACCTGATGGTGCTCAAGGCCGCCCTGGAGGAATACCGGTCCCTGCCGGTGATCGACGACGACATCGTCGACGGGCTCAGGGAGACCTGCGCCCTGGAGGGCTGCAGTCATCCGGAACTTGAGGCCTTTTTCGATGATTTCGCCACCATCCGGGGCAAAACCGTCAAGGAGTGGTCCGATTTTCTCGCCGCCTTCAAGGACCGCTGCGCCGGCAGTCCCGCCCCCTGCAGCAAGACCCTGCAGATGGTCCTGGAACTCCAGAGGGAACACCACCGCTACTACGACCTCTATCTCTATCCTGAAAGGGAAGAAGGTCTGATGGCGGATCCCCATTATCTGAAAATCAAGGGGGAGATCCAGGAAATTCCCATGGCCCTGAGTCTCATGGACCTCAAGGCGGCCTACGTGAAGATCCTCATGGACCTCAAAAAGGAACGCCATGATCCCTTGTCGGACACCGCCCATCTCAACCACCTGGAGGACAAGATCAAGACCATGATCGGCAATCTCGAGGATCTCAACCGGTCCATCACCCGGATGGCCAACATCACCGACCGGCTCATCCTGGCCACGGACTTCTCCCCCCTCTACGACCGCAACAAGCGGCTTTTCAGCATCGGTTACGACGAGGAGAACCATGTGCTCACCGACAGCTACTACGACCTCCTGGCCTCGGAGGCCCGGACGGCCAGCTTCGTGGCCATCCTCCACAAGCAGGTCCCCCTGGAACACTGGTACGCCCTGAGCCGCACCCTGACCCTCTCCAAGGGCTACCGGGCCATGGCCTCCTGGTCCGGGACCATGTTCGAGTATTTCATGCCCAACCTCATCATGCGCAATTACGACGAAAGTCTCTTCGATGAAACCTACCACTCCGTCATCATGGCCCAGGAACGCTACGGCCTGGAAAAGGGCAGGCCCTGGGGGGTCTCGGAATCCGCCTATTACGCCTTCGACCTGGACCTGAACTACCAGTACAAGGCCTTCGGCGTTCCAAGTCTGGGTTTCAAGCGGGGTCTGGTCAACGACTACGTGGTCTCCCCCTACGCCACCTATCTGGCCCTGGGCATGCACCACCGCAAGGCCCTGGACAATCTCACAGCCCTCAGGAAAGTGGCGGACCTGCAGGGTCCCTACGGCCTCTTCGAGGCCGTGGACTACACCCCCGGCCGCCTGGAACCCGGCCAGTCCCACAAGGTCATCAAGAGCTACATGGCCCATCACATGGGGATGAGTCTGCTGGCCATCAACAACGGCATCAACTCTGGAATCATGCAGGAGCGCTTCCACGGCCTGACCCTGGTCAAGACCGGAGACTTCCTCCTTCAGGAAAAACTCCCCTACCGGATTCCCACGGTGAAGCCCATCGCGGAGGAACCCCGGGAAATCTTCAAGACCCCCGTGACCCCGGTCAATTTCCTGAGGGTCGCCAGGGAGATGCCGGGGCCCCTGCCCCAGGGAACGATCCTTTCCAACAAGCACTACCACCTCCTTCTGACCCAGACGGGGACGGGTTACGACATGATCGGGGACCGGCTCATCACCCGCTTCCGAAAAGAGACGGCCAGTCCCTACAAGGGCACCCTCATCTACTTCAAGGACATCGAGGCCTCGAGATCCTGGTCCATCCACTACGACCAGGCCATGGCCGCCCCCCAGAGCTACGAAGCCCGTTTCAGCCTCAACAAGGGAGAAATCATCCGAAGAGACTACGGCATCCTGAGCCACCTCGAGGTCTTCGTTTCCCCCAAGGACCCGGTGGCCATCCGTCGAGTGACCCTGGTCAACCAGAATACCCACCCCGTGACCCTCGAGGTCACCAGCTATTCCGAACTCTCCATGAAGACCTATGAGCAGGACGTGACCCACCCGGCCTTCAACAACCTCTTCGTCACCACGGACTACCTGGCCGGTCCCGAAGCCTTGACGGCCAGTCTCAGACCCCGGGACGCCTCGGAAGCCCCCCTCTACCTCTTTGAAACCCTCTTGTGCACCGGCAACCTCCAGGGGGAGACCCAGTATGAAACCGACCGCACCGCCTTCGTCGGCCGGGGGAGGAATCTGAGCAACCCCATCGCCCTCGAAAAGGTCCTCGGTTATAGCCGGGGAGTCGTCCTGGAGCCCATTTTCAGTCTGCGCAAGCGGCTGCGGCTTGAAGCCGGCGAAAAGACCGTCGTCACCTTCAGTCTCGGAGCCACCCAGGTCAAGGAGGATCTGACGGAGCTCATCAGCAGCTACAAGAACCCCCACATGGTGAAGGACCAGCTGGAAATCAGCACCATCCAATCCCAGGTGGAGCTGAGTTATCTGGACCTGAGTCCGGCGGAAATCGGTCTTTTCTTCGACATGTTCCCCCACCTGGTCTATCCCAGTCCCCTCCGCCACCACTACCGCCACCTGATTGAAGAGAGCACCCTCCCCCAGAGCGAGCTCTTCAAGTTCGGCATCTCGGGAGACAAACCCCTGATTCTCATCACCATCGATGACCTGGAGGACGCCAGAAGCCTCTGGACCCTGACCAAGGCCAAGGAATTCTTCAAGCTCAAGGGCCTTGACGTGGACCTGGTCATCCTGAGTCTGTGTCCCCAGTCCTACTTGAGTGATTTCGAAGACCTGGTGAAGGAGATGATCTACAAGAAGTTCGGCTTTGTCACGGATCCCGCCAGCCTGGGCATCTTCACCCTCAAGGGCAGCCAGGTGGAGGAAGGCGACAGGCACCTCCTCCATGCCACGGCGGACCTCATCTTCAAGGCCAAAGCCCCCCTCAAGGACCAGCTGCAGATGAAGACCGAAAGAAAGACCCCTCCGCCCCGCACCAAGAGTGATGACCGTGAAGCCCGCCATCCCCTCCAGAAGGTGGAGAACCTCACCTACTTCAACGGCTACGGCGGCTTCACCGAAAAGGACCACGCCTACATGATCCGGCTGGAGGTTGGCGGCACCACCCCCCTCCCCTGGGTCAACATCCTGGCCAACGAGCACCTGGGCGCCATCGTCTCAGAAAACGGCGGGGGCTGCACCTATGCCTACAACGCCAACGAATTCAAGCTCACCCCCTGGGTCAACGACCCCCTTTTCAATACGCCCCATGAGGTGCTTTATCTCAAGGACCGGGAGTACGGAGACCTCTGGAGCCTGACTCCGGATCCCCTGGGCAGGGAGGTCCCCTTTGAAGTGACCCACGGCAGGGGTTACACCCTTTTCGATTCCAGAAACCGGGGCATCCGCCAGACCCTGACGGTCTTCGTCCCCAAAACCGATGCCGTCAAGGTCAGCCTCGTCACCCTGACCAACGACACGGCCAGGACCAGGACCCTGAGCCTCTATTACCGGGTGGATCCCGTCCTGGGCATCCATGCACAAAAAACCAAAAAACACCTGGTCAGCTACTATGACCAGGCGGCGGGCCTCTATTTCAAGAACCCCTACCACCTGGAGCACGGGGACAAGCTCCTCTTCATGGGGGCCTCCATCCCCCCCGTCGCCTTCACCGGCCATGCCCGCCATTTGAGGGAAGAAGCCCTCCTGGGGTATGACAAGCTGATCCAACAGACCGGGGGCGGCCTGGATCCCGCCGGGGGCATCCAGATGGACCTCACCCTGGCCCCGGGGGAAAGCCGGCAGACGGTGGTCTTCATGGGGGCGGCGGATTCCCTCCAAAAGGCCCGTCACCTCAGCCAGGCCTACCGGGACCCCGACTACGCCCGGAACGCCCTCGAAGCGGTGAAGGACTCCTGGCGGACCCTCCTGGGTCGCCTCAGGATCAAGACACCGGACCGCAAATTCGACATCCTCTTCAACGACTGGCTGCCCTACCAGACCATCAACAGCCGCTTGAAGGCCCGGACCGGCTTTTATCAGACCTCCGGGGCCCTGGGCTTCCGGGACCAGCTGCAGGATGCCGTCAATCTGATCATCCTCGACGCCTCCCTGGCCAGAAAGCAGATCCTCCTCCACGCCAGGCGGCAGTTTCCCGAGGGGGACGTCCTCCACTGGTGGCATGAGGGCCGGCCCTTGAGAGGCATCCGGACCCGGTTCAGGGACGATTTTCTGTGGCTCCCCTATGCCCTCCTCCGCTACCTCGAAGCCACGGAGGATACCGCCCTCCTGGACCACCGGATGCCCTTCGTCACCGGGGAGGTCCTGGCACCCGGGGAGACCGAGCGCTACTTCAATCCCGGGGTTTCAAAGGAAACCGCCACCCTTTACGACCACTGTCTGCGGGCCGTCGACCGGGGTCTTGAATGCGGGGTCCACGGTCTTCCCCTCATGGGGGGAGGCGACTGGAACGACGGCATGAATCTGGTAGGCATCGAAGGCAGGGGGGAAAGCGTCTGGCTGGGCTGGTTTCTTACAGTCATTCTCAAAGGCTTCATCCCCATCTGTGAAGCCCGTGGGGATTCTCAAAAGGCCGCCATCTATTCGGAACATCTCGTGAACCTGAGCCAGAACCTGAACACCCAGGCCTGGGACGGCTCCTGGTACAAACGGGCCTTCTTCGATGACGGCAGCCCCCTGGGCTCCATCGTCAACCCGGAGTGCATGATCGACTCCATCGCCCAGACCTGGTCGGTGATTTCCGGCCAGGGCGACCCCGACAAGGCGAAAAAGGCCATGGAAAGCGTGGAGAACCACCTGATTCTCAAGGACCAGGGCCTGATTCTCCTCTTCACCCCGCCCTTTGACCGGTGGGAGAAAAACCCCGGCTACATCATGAGCTACGCCGGGGGCATCCGGGAGAACGGCGGCCAGTATACCCACGCCGCCGCCTGGGTCATCGAGGCCTTCACCCGCCTCGGCGAAGGCACCAAGGCCTTCGACCTCTACATGATGCTCAGCCCCATCGTCCACTCCCGGTCGGTCTACACCGCCAACCACTACAAGGTGGAGCCCTACGTCATCGCCGCGGACATCTACAATGCCAAGGACCAGGTGGGCCGGGGCGGGTGGACCTGGTACACCGGCGCCGCCGGCTGGCTCTACCGGGTGGGCATCGAATCCATCCTGGGAATCCGTCAAAGAAAGGACCAGCTCGAAATCGATCCCTGCATCCCCAAGGCCTGGGACGGCTATGAAATTTCCTACCGCAACGGTGAAGCCCTCTATGAAATCAAGGTGACCAACCCCCACCATATCTCCAGGGGAAGGGTCAGGATCACCCTGGACGAAAAGGCCCTGCCGGGCAACCGGCTGCCCCTGTCGGACCATCCCCACCTCTACAAGGTCCGGGTGACCCTGTCACCGGATTGACGGGCAAAAAAACCAGCGGGAGGAAGTCTCTTGACTTCCCCCCGCTTTATTTTTTGAATATTCACTTGACGAGCTCGTAGCTCGAGGTCATCACCGGCAGCTTCAGGGAATCCAGGACCCGTTCCAGGAGAATCCCCTCCCGCTTGGGATAATCGAAGCCGTAGCTGGCCTTGATCCCCGTGGTGATGAACTGGACCCCCCGCTCGAGGGCGATGGGCAGGGAATCCCCCTGGAGAAGGGAGCCGATGACCACGCTGGCGAAGGCGTCCCCCGTCCCGGGATAGTAGGCGGGAATGTAGTCGCAGGTGACCTTCCAGAAGACATCGTGGTCCCGGTTGAAGGCCATGACCGAGGTGCGTTTGTGGTTGTCGTCGTGGGGCACGCTGGTGAGGATCACGATCTGGGGTCCCATGGCCGACAGGGCTCTGAGCCAGACCTTGATCTCCTCCTCGTCGATGGTCAGATCATAGGGTTTTCCCAGCAGGAGGGCCGCCTCGGTGTAGTTGGGGGTGATGATGTCCGCCTTCTGCACCAGGTGCTTCATGGCCTCCACCATGGTCTCGTCCATGGTCTGGTACAACTCGCCGTCGTCCCCCATCACCGGGTCCACCACCACAAAATTGTCCTCGGTCTTGAAAAGGTCGATGGCCCTTGAAACGATCTCGATCTGCCGGATGCCGCCCAGGAATCCGCTGTAGACGCAGTCGAAGGCAAGGTCCAGGGACTTCCAGTGGTCAATATAGGCCTCCATGGTGTCGGTGAGATCCACGTAGATGAAATTTTCAAAATTCCCCGTATGGGTGGAGAGGATGGCGGTGGGGACGGGGCAGACCTGGGTTCCCATGGTGGAGAGGATGGGAATGATGGCGGACAGGGAGGCCCTGCCGAAGCCTGAAAGGTCGTGAATGGCCATCACTTTTTTGACCGGATTGGTCTTGTGCATGGTGTTACCTCCTTGTAGGGGTGGGCTCTTCCTCTCCAGTCCAGGAATCCATGCGCCTGAGCATCATGGCGTAGGCCACGACTCCGGTGATCAGGAAGGAGAGACCGAGGGCGAAGAAGACCCCGGCATAGCCGAAAATTCCTCTGAAAAAATAGGCCAGAGGGATGAAGACGATGAACATCTGCAGGACGGTGATGGAGGCGGCGACAAAGGGGGCGTTCACCGCGTTGAAGAAGGAGTTGCCCATGAGCTGGATGCCGTAGATGCCGTAGAAAAGAGGCACGATCCGGGCATACATGACGAAGACCCTGATGACCTCGGAATCCCTGCTGAAGAGGCCGCCGATGAAGGGGGCTGAAAAATAGAGGACCAGGTAGATCACCGAGGAGGAAATCGCGATGATCCGGTAACTCGCCCTCAGGCCCTCCCTGATCCGGCCGTAGGCCCTGGCCCCGTAGTTCTGTCCGATATAGGGAATCATCACCACGGCCAGGGCCGCCGTGATGATGATGGCGAAGCGCTCAAGTTTGGCGGCGATGCCGAATCCCGCCACCGCCTCCACACCGATGGTGGCCAGGAGGGCGGTGATGATCCCCGTCCCGAAGGGCTGGACCATGCGGATAAAGGCGTTGGGGGCCCCGATATAGAGAATCCCCTTGAAGGAAGCGGCCAGGTCTCTCACGGCCACGGCCTTGAAGGAGATGACCCTTTCCCGGTGGACCAGGAGATAGAGGGCCGCGACAAAGGTGATCATCCGGGCAATGACGGTGGCGATGGCCGCCCCCGGCACCTCGAGCCTGGGAAAGGGGCCCAGGCCGAAGATCAGAACAGGATCCAGGAGGGCGTTGGTCAGGGCGGAAAAGAGCATGACGTAACTGGGGGTCTTGGTATCCCCCAGGGCACGGAGCACGCTGTTGCCGATCATGGGCACCACCACGAAGGCGCTGCCGATGAACCAGATCCGCATGTAGCTCACAATAATCTCGAGGATGTCCCCCTCGGCACCCAGCAGGTGAAAGACCGGACGGATGGTGGCCACGCCGATGATGGAAAAGATCACGGAGAGCACAAGGCCCAGAATCAGGGAATCCGTGGACCGGCGGACCACCAGGTCGAAGCGGTCCTCCCCCATGGCCCGGGCCACCACCGAGGTGGTCCCCATGCCGATGCCCAGGGAAATGGAATTGACGATGAGGACCACCGGGTAGGTGAAGGACAGGGCCGCCAGTTCATTGGTCCCCAGCATGCTCACGTAATAGGTGTCGATGAGATTGTAGATCATCATCCCCAGCATGCCGAAAATCATGGGGCCCGTGAGCTTCAGGATGGTCTGTGTGACGTTGTGGTCCATCATGGATACCTTGCGACTCATGCCCCACCTCCCTTGAAAAAATCTCAAGTCAATTCTACCTCAAAAGGCGGGCTTTTGCACTGTAAATTATTGAGAATCCCGGGTCCTTCAGCCCCGGTAGGTCTGATAGCCCTTGTAGGCCACCACCTTGACCGCCTCCGAGGCTTCCAGACGGGCGAGCAGACCCTCGGGGTCCGGGTTTCCCCGGATGGCGAGGAAGCTCTTCACCTCGAACTGGTTCATGGGATGACGCTTGATGATGCTGAGGACCGCCTGGAAGTCATCCTCGATGTCGCTGGAGAATCCCTCGCTGACCAGGTGGTCGATGGCGATGCCCCCCAGGATTTCGATGGCCCTTTCCACCCGGTCCTTCGAGGGTTCCTCCACCTCGGATTCCGCGGGAGGACGCACCGGTGTATTGATGTAGATCCGGTCGTGGTGAATCTCATCCATGAGTTTTTTTAAACCGAAAAGGGCCTCGTCATCGTCGTTGACCCCCTTGACCAGCATGGTCTCGATCCACAGCTGGCCCTTGTAGACCCTGGAAAATGCCACAAGGCCCTCCGTGACCCGGCGGTATTGGAGCTGGCCGTGGGGCCGGTTGATTCTTTTGTAGACGGCTTCATCGGGAGCGTCCACCGAGGGAAGGACGATGTCCGCGGCCTGGAGGGCCTCGGAAACCGCCGGATCATAGAGCAGGGCCCCGTTGGTGATGACGGCCACGGGGATCCGCGTCAGGGCCTTGAGTCCCCTCAGCAGGTCTCCGAGACCCTTGTAGAGGGTGGGTTCCCCCTCCCCCACGATGGTGATGACGTCCACGGCCTTGCCGGTCTTTTGCCAGGTCCTGAATTCCTCGAGAATCGCCTCCACCTCGAAAAACATTTCAGGGGTATTGGTCATATGGCTGGTCCGCCCCAGCTGGCAGTAGACGCAGGCGTGGTTGCAGGTGCCCTGGGGAATGGGGCTGATGCCCAGACTGATCCCCATCCGCCTCGAGGGCACGGGACCATACAAATAGCGATACGTATTCAAAAGAAAAACCTCCTTCATCCCCATTATTTCACAATTCCTGGCAAAAGCAATGGGGCTCGTCGAATCATTAGACAGACACAAAAAAAGGATGGACAAAAGCCCATCCTTCTCCTTTACAGCATTTTTCTGAGGTCTCCCTGCTGAGCCACCCTCATCATCCAGGTTTCGCTGAGGTTCTTGTTGAGCAGTCCCAGGGTCGGGAAGCTGTGCTGCATCATGAGGACGTTCATCATGGTCAGCCGGTTGCTCATGATCATGGTCCATTCCTGGATCAGTTCCGAGGCCAGCTCTCCCACGATGGTGGCCCCGTAGACGGTCCCCTTGAGGTCCGTGATGACCTTGACAAAGCCCTGGGTGGCCCCGTCGGTGATGGCTCTGGCGTAGGTCTTGTACTCCTCCTTGACCACGAAGCAGTCAATGCCCCGGGCCTTGGCCTGGGCCTCCGTCAGACCCACCTGGGCGACTTCGGGATCGGTGAAGACCGACCAGGGAACCGGATAGTTGTCCCGGTTGTATTTCTGGTCCTCGGCCCCGCTCATGGCCTGCATGAGGGAAACCATGCCCTGGTGCATGGCGGCGTGGGACAGGAGCCACTGGCCGTTGCAGTCCCCCACGGCGTAGATGTGCTTTTTGCTGGTGCGGTTGAATTCATCCACGGTGATGCCCTTCTTGGTGTATTCGATGCCCGCCGCCTCCAGATTCAAGGGTTCGAGGACCGGCTTTCTTCCCGTGGCCACCAGGATTTCATCGCCGTAGAAAACTCCCTGGTCCGTGTGCATTTCGATCCCCTTCTTCCCCTTGGCCACCTTGGTGATGCCGGTGGAATTGAGGACCTTGATGCCCTCCCTGTCAAAGGCGGTTTCCAGGACCCGGGCCGCCTCTTCGTCCCCGTTGGGGAGCAGGTGGGCGTCCATCTGGGCCAGAACCACTTCAGAACCCAGGCGGTTGAAGGCCTGGGCCATTTCAGAGCCGATGGCCCCGCCGCCGATGATCAGCAGGCGTTCAGGGACGGGCCTTTCTTCAAACACATTGAGATTGGTGATCACCGGCACCTGGTCCAGACCCGGAATCGGTGGAATGAAGGGTTCGGTCCCCGTGGCGATGAAAATCAGGTCCGCCGTGTATTTCACTCCGGCGACTTCCACGGTATGGTCATCCACAAAGCGGCCGTAGCCTTCCTTGATGATGAGATCCACCAGGTGGAATTTCTTGAGCAGGTTGTCACCGGTGAGCATCCTCAGCTGCTGGTTCACGACCCCCAGAGGATTGAGGACCTTGACCTCGCCGGCCAGTTCCAGGCCTTTGCCCTCGAGATGGTCGGCCGCATGCTTGAGATTGGCCATTTTGAGCAGGGACTTGGAGGGAATGCAACCGTTGTTGAGACACTCTCCCCCGACCTTCTTGGCATCCACACCCAGAATCTTCATCCCCATCTGGGAAGCCATTCCCGAAACCACCATGCCTGCCGGTCCCATGCCGATCACGATCATATCATATTTCTGCACATCATCACTCCTTAAAAATTGTGTTCTCTCATTGTTCTTTCAGGGTTGCCGCCGGTCTGAAATGCCGAGCCGGGTTAACCTTTTTATAGATACCCCTTGAGCTGGTCTTCTAATAATTTTTTTCTTTCCCGATGCCGGGGACACCGCCGGCCGAGCTCCTCGTAAAAACCCCTGCCGTGGTCAGGATGTTTCAAATGGACGATTTCATGCCACAGGACATAGCGGATGGCCTCAGGGTCGCTGTGGATGAGGCGGGTATTCAGGTGGATGAGGCCTCTGTCGGGATAGCAGGTCCCCAGGCGCTTTTTCATGGCATAGGGCTTGAGGGTGATGTCCTCCCAGGGATAATCCGCCCCCGTCATGGCCAGTTCTCCGAGGAGGGCCTTGAAGACCCCGGCCGCCTGACTCTTCAGAAAGGCCTTCAGAAGAGCCTCTGCGGCGCCGGCATCCCCGGGATCCGGCAGATAGAGGGTGATGACCCCCTCCTTCAAAAGGACTTCTTTCTTGCGGGCGGCTTTCATTTCAATCCGGCAGGGCCTGCCCAGGTAATCCACCAGGCCGCTTTCGAAGCGCCATGTATCACGGGCCTGCCTGGCGACGGCTTCCTCGACCCCTGAAAGCCACGCCTCCTGACCCTGGACAAAGTCCCGGATCCTCCCCGTAGAGGTCCCCCGGGGGGCGCTGACCAGGACCCGGCCCTCCCTGGAGAGCCTCATCCTGAGGTTTTTCATGGTCTTGAAGCTGACCAGGACCTCCCGGTCATTGATCCGCATTCTTTTGGGCGGCGTTTTTGCCTTTGCCCCCGCCCCGGGTCGGGCTTTGAGCCAGCACTTCATCTTGAATCAACTCTCCTTCAATCAGGGCCTCATTCAGGGCCTCCCCCACGGCGTTCAGAATGCCCGTCGAGGTGCGGGTGGCGCCGGATACCGCATCCACCTGCAGACTCTGGGCCTCCAGGACGGCCGGGGGAATCCCCAGGATGGCTTTTTCGTAAAACCGTTCTCCGACTTCATGGTGGGAAACCACCTCGATGGCGGTGATGAGGTTGTCCTTCACCGTCACCGACACCACGAGACCCTCCCGGTAGCCCGTGGCCTCCCCCCGGTAGACTCCGTCGGCGTAGACATTCCCCTCAGGCAGGGCGTAGATTGTCGCCGGCGGGGCTTCGCGGAGGGCCTCCTGCAAGGCCGCCATGCCGACGAAGCCCTCCACCTCCACGAGATGCAGGGCCAGCACCGTGAAAAAGGCCAGGGTCAGACCCCGGTGCCACCGGATCCAGCCCCTGCCGGTCCTGAACCTTTTTCTCACAAAAAAGACCAGTCCCAGCAGGATTCCCAGGACCAGGACCAGGGTGCCGAAATTCAAATGCCATACTTCCTGGGAGGACAGGAGGCCATGGGCCAGGCCGGCCGCCACCATCCCTGTTCCCAGGCTTTTGTGGTGCCTTCTCAGGACCCGGTGGATTCTCGCCAGGGGATGGCCCTTTGGCAGCCTTTTCTTTTGGGTGAAGACTCTCAACGGCCAGATGACGGCAAGCAGCCCGCTGAGGACCCATGCCGTCCAGGCCAGAATGATGTTGAACCACAAAGTCATCGCTTTTCCTCTTTTCTTGAGTCATTTGGAGGGTGCCGTATCATTCTAGAGGAAAAATATGTCATAATTATGGCCGGGCGGTTCCCCCGACGAAAATATCGGAAAAGCGTCTGTCCACCACCGTCACCTCCCTGAAAACCCCGGTCATGAGGTCCAGGGTGGGGCGGTTGAGGTTGCATCCCCCGGCAATATGGCGCCACAGGGGATTGACCCGGTTGAAGACCGGTTGGAGAAGGCCTCCAGGGGGGGCCACATGCTCGATGAAGTGCAGGGTGCCGCCGGGCTTCAAGACCCTCCTGACCTCCTCAAGGCCCTTGAGAGGGTCGGCGACACTGCAGAAGACCAGGGTGAAGACCACCCGGTCGAAGCTGTTCCCGGGAAAGGGCAGCCGGCTGGCATCCCCCTCACGGAGGGTGATGTCGGGGCACAGGGCCCTGGCCCTCTTTGCCAGTTCCGGCTTCAGCTTGAGGTCCAGATAGGTGAGGGAGTCGATCTTTTGCGGATCGTAGTATTTCAGATTGACCCCGGTGCCGGGACCCAGCTCCAGGACCCTGCCCGCCACCCCCGTGAGAATCTTTTTTCTCATGGCGTCGAGGCCGCGTTTCTCGAAATAAAGCATGAAGGCATCGTAGCCCAGGGTGCCCAGATCCATTTTCTTCCTCCTTTCAAGGGGGTTTCTTGTGATATAATCTTGTCGAGGTGATGACATGTCATTATGGATTGATGCAGACGGCTGTCCCGTGGTGGGCATCGCCGTGGACAAGGCCCTGGCCTATGGCGTCGAGTCGGTGATCGTCAAAAACCATGCCCATGAAATTTCCCACCCCGGGGCCAGGGTGGTCACCGTGGACATCAGCCCAGACGGCGCCGACTATTACATCGCCAATCGACTCCAGGCCGGCGACCTGCTTATCACCCAGGATTACGGTCTCGCCGCCATGGCCCTGGCCAAAAAAGCCTCGGTCCTCACCCAGGACGGTCTCGTGATCGACGAAGGCAATATCCAGGGACTCCTCGGCCGCCGCCATGCCCAGGCCGAACTTCGACGCAAACATCGGATCTACTCCAGACAGAAGAAAAGGGACAAGACCCGGGATGAGGCCTTTCTCAAAGGCCTCACCGACCTGCTTGAAAAACTCTAGAAGCCCAGGGCCGACTCCCGGATCACCCGGGTCTCATCGATCTGATCGAGACTCAGGGCGCCGGTCATCCTCATGGCGTCCACCAGCTCTGCCGTCAGCTGCCTGGTGTAGGATTCAACGGCCTCGGACCCGCCGCCAAAGGCTGCCAGGGCGTAGGGTCTGCCGATGAGGACGGCGTCGGCGCCCAGGGCCAGGCATTTGAAAACGTCATGACCGGTCCGGATGCCGCCGTCGATGAAGATTTTTATTTTGTCCCCCACGGCGGCCTTGATGGCCGGCAGTACCTCGATGGTGGCCGGGGTATGGTCGAGAACCCGTCCCCCGTGGTTGGACACCACGATGCCGTAGGCCCCCGCCTCCAGGGCTTTCAAGGCGGCCCCGGGGGTCATGATCCCCTTGATGACGAAGGGCAGTCCCGCCTGGTCGATGTAGGTTTTCAGGGTGGCGGCTGACTTGGGATGCACCGGTTTGCCCAGATCCGCCAGGAGGGTGAGTCCGGCGGCGTCCACGTCCATGGCGAGGCCCATGGCTCCGGCCTCCCGGGCCATGGCCATTTTTTCAAAGACCTCCGGGTCCTCCCAGGGCTTGATGGTGGGGACGCCCCTTCCCTCTTTTTCCTTCAGGGCCCTCAGGGGCCCCTGGAATTGTTCCGGTGCGATGCCGTCGGCGAGAAAGCCGCTGCCGCCCCCCCTCAGGGTCCCCTCGAGGATGGCTTTAGAATATTCATAGTCCGTCATGGAATCGTTGTAGGCGTTGGCCAGGCCTCCCACGGGAGCGGCGAAAATCGGGGTTTCGAAGGAGGTCCCGAAGAGTTCGATGCCGGTGTCGATGACGCCGGCCTCATACAGGGTGTCCATCTGAAGCATCACTTCCTTGATCTTGGCGAAGTTCCGGGTGAAACCGCTGCCGGTCCCCTTGCCCCCCACCCCGGGGACCTCGCCCCTGCAGGCCACGCCGTTGCAGACTTCACAGGACTTGCATGAAAAATTTTCCATTGTTTTTGTTTTTAAACGGGCTTCATTGTAATTCATCCTTTTCAGTATCCTCCTCGATCCAATCCCCTTGCTGAGAAAAATTCAAACCGACACCCCCATTATAACTGATTCCCCGCAAAAAGGCATGCCGGTGTCCTGAATCCGATTTTGAAAATATTTTATTGAAGCCGGCCCCCTTGGGGTAACTACTTATAGCAAGCCAATTTCAACCGACAAGGAGGTTCCCATGCCATTGAGTCTATCCCCCCAGATCATCTGGACCGCTTTAATGATACTTTTCGTGATTCTTGAAATCATTTCCCTGGGGCTGACCTCCATCTGGTTCGCCCTGGGCGCTCTAGCGGCCCTCATCACCGCCTTTTTCATCGATTCCCTCCTGCTTCAAATCATTGTCTTCGTCCTGGCCTCCGTCCTCTCCCTGGTCTTCACCAAACCCCTGGTGAAGCGCCACCTCCACGTGGGAGAAGAAAAAACCAATATCGACGGATACATCGGGGCGACGGGAATCGTCACCAAAGCCATCACCACCCATGAAACCGGTCAGATCAAGGTCAATGGCCAGATCTGGACCGCCTACAGCGAGGAAGAGCTCCCTGAAGGCACCACCGTCGAGGTGGAATCCGTCAGCGGCGTGCGCCTCAAAGTCAAGAAAGGATGATCGACATGCTAGACTTATTTTTGATTCTCTTCATCGTGATTCTGGGTTCAGTCCTGGTCATCACCAATGTCCGGATCGTGCCCCAGGCCACCGCCTTCGTCATTGAACGCCTCGGAGGCTATCTCACCACCTGGAGCGTGGGCCTCCACCTTAAAATGCCCATCATCGACCGGGTGGTCCAGAAGGTGGATCTCAAGGAACAGGTCATCGACTTCCCGCCCCAGCCCGTCATCACCAAGGACAACGTCACCATGACCATCGATACCGTGGTCTTCTACCAGATCACCGATCCGAAACTTTACGCCTACGGTGTGGCCCGGCCCATCCTGGCCATTGAAAACCTCACCGCCACCACCCTGAGAAACATCATCGGCCAGCTCGAGCTCGATGAAACCCTCACCAGCCGGGACCTCATCAACACCCAGATGAGGGCCACCCTCGACGAGGCCACGGACCCCTGGGGAATCCGGGTCAACCGGGTCGAGGTGAAGAACATCCTGCCTCCCGAGGACATTCAAAACGCCATGGAGAAGCAGATGCGGGCCGAGCGGGAGCGACGGGAAAGCATCCTCAGGGCCGAGGGACAGAAGCGGTCCGCCATTCTCATCGCCGAGGGCAAGAAGGAATCCCAGATTCTGTATGCCGAGGGGGAGAAGACCGCCTTCATCCTCCAGGCCGAAGCCAAGAAGGAAGCCGCCATCCGGGTGGCCGAGGGCGAGGCCATGGCCATCAAGATGATCAAGGAAGCGGCCCCCAACAAGGAAATCCTCACCCTGAGAAGTTTCGACGCCTTCGTGGAGGTCTCCAAGGGCACCGCCACCAAGATCATCATTCCTTCAGAGATCCAGAGTCTGGCCGGTATGGCCGCCTCCTTGAAGGAAATGATTGCCGATGACAGGCCGGAACCGGCCCCCGCCCCTGCAAAACCTGAAGCGACACCTGAAGACGTCACTGAATCGTAAAGAAGGGAGGCGCCCATGTACACCTTCGGACACATCGGAGTCTACGTCGACGATTTGAAGGCATCCAAGGCCTTCTACACCAAAATTCTCGGTTGCGAGGTCCTCAAGGAGTACGAATACCCGGACTCCCACCTGGTCTTTCTCGACGCCGGCGGCACGGTCATCGAGCTCATCAAGAAAGAGAACAGCGCCTATCGTCCCCTGAGGGGGGCCATCGACCACATGGCCTTCAAGGTGGACTCCCTGGACGAGGTGATGATCAAACTGCACAATCACCACATCGACATCATCGGAGAACCCCGGATCGTGGGAAGCGCCAGGATCATCTTCATCAAGGGCCCCAACAACGAGCGCTTCGAATTCACAGAAAAAATCACCTGAAAAATTAGGGGACGGTACTTGACAACCGTTCCCTTTTGTTGTATCGTGGTCCTTGAGGTGATGCTTATGCCTCGGAAAGCGCGAGAAAAAATTCCTTACGGGACCTATGAAATCGAGCAGCGAGGGGTCCCCGGCAAGCGAATCTTTGAATCCGATGAAGACCGGGCAAAATTTTTAGATCTCCTCCTGGAGAAGAAGCGCCAGTTCAACTTCAAGATCTACGGGGTCATGATCCATGACGAGACCTGTTACAGACTCGTGGTCTACGACCACGGCAGCGACATCTCGAAGATCATGAAATCCATCAACATTTCCCTCAGCTACCTCTTGAAGGACCGGGGCAGGGTCTTCAAGGACCGGTACCGGTCCACCCTGATCAAGACCCCTGAGGCGCTGACGGAGGTGCTCAAAGCCTTCAAGCCCCCCGACCCGGTGTTGAACCACGGGATTTCGTTAAAAGCGCTCATCGACACAGAAATCATCTTCACCCTGGCCGACTCCCACAAGGAGCAGATCCTGGTCCTGGACCCCGAAACCCACGAGGTCTGCATGCGGGAAGGACCCCACTGTGAAAACACGGCGGACTGCATCCGGTCCTATGAAAAGGGGCAGGAGATCCTGCAGGAAATCGCCGGAGAATACGGGCTGGCCCTCGATGACTTTCTCGCGAACAAGGCCCTGAGAAACGAGGCATTGCTGAAATTCCGGAAAAAGACCACCCTCTCCTTGAAGGACATCGGCCTCCTCTTCGGCGGACTCTCGGAATCCGCCGTCTGCAAGATCATTTCCAGAACAAAATAATTCGAGGTGAAAATTATGAGTTTAGACTTCAGCATCAACGTCGGCGGCGAAAAGGCGAAAGCCCTCGATCCCGGCACTCTCTACGATACCATCATCATCGGCGGGGGCCCCGCCGGACTCGGCGCCGCCCTCTACGCCAAAAGAAAGGGCCTTGAAGTGGGCATCATCGCCGAGCGCATGGGGGGTCAGGTTCTCGATACCTCCAGCGTTGAAAACTACCTGGGCTACCCCTTCCTCACCGGGGAGGACATGGTCCACAATTTCGAAGCCCATGTCAAGGAATACCAGGTGCCCGTCACCACGGACGTCCTGGTGGAGGGCATCGTCGAGGGCAGCCCCAAGCTGGTGAGTTCAAGCGACGGCAAGACCTACAGGGCGAAGACCCTGATCCTGGCCACCGGCTCCAAGCCGAGAAAACTCGGCGTTCCCGGCGAAAAGGAATTTTCAGGACGGGGCGTCGCCTACTGCGCCATCTGTGACGGTCCCCTCTTCACCGGAAGGGATGTCATCGTCGCCGGCGGCGGCAACTCGGCGGTGGAGGCGGCCATCGACCTTTCCAAGACCTCAAGCAAGGTGAAGCTGGTCCACCGCAGCGATTTCAGGGCCGACAAGGTCCTCATCGACAAACTGATGAGTCTTGAGAATGTGGAAGTCCACCTTCAGACCCAGATTCTTGAAATCAAGGGGGGAAACCTTCTGACCCACGTCACCGCCCTGGACAAGACCCAGGGAGAAGAAATCGACATCACGGCGGAGGGACTCTTCGTGGAAATCGGTTACCTGCCGAAGTCCGAGCTCTTTGAAGGCCTCGTCGCCTTGAACGACAAGAAGGAAATCATGGTCAACCCCCTGGGAGAAACCGATGTCCCCGGCATCTACGCCGCAGGAGACATCACCGACGGTCCCTACAAGCAAATCATCATTTCCGCTGCAGACGGCGCCAAGGCGGCCCTGAGCGCAAATGATTTTGTGAATAAATTATAATTTTAGGAGGAATAACAATGGCATTTTTGAACGATGATATCCGAAAGCAGATTTCAGAGATTTTCGCCCCCATGGAAAAAGAGGTGAAGATCGTCGTCTTCACCGAGGAAAGCGGCTGCGAATCCTGTGAAGATACCAAGGGCTACATGGAGGAGATGGCTGAACTCAGTGAAAAAATCTCCCTTGAAGTCCTTGATGCACAAAAAGATGCGGCAAGAGCCGGTGAGCTGGGCGTGGAAATGGTTCCCGCCATCGTCCTTCTGGACGAAGCAGGCAAGGATCTGGGCGTGAAATACTACGGCATTCCCGCCGGCCACGAAATCAATTCCTTTATCACCGGTGTGCTGGAAGTCTCCGGTGTCGGCGAAGCGCTGCCCCAGGAAATCGTCGAGAGAATCGAAAAAATCAACACCCCGGTCAACATCAAGGTCTTCGTCACCCTGTCCTGCCCCCATTGCCCGGGTGCCGTGGCCAAGGCCCACAAGATCGCCATGCTCAATCCCATGGTCAACGCGGAGATGGTGGAAGCCAACACCTTCGGCGAACTGTCCAACCGCTTCAACGTCAGCGGCGTCCCCAAGATCATCTTCAATGAAGGACCGGATCTGGTGGGCAACCAGCCCCTTGAGGAATTCCTCAAGACCATCGAAGCCCTCTAGCCAACACAAAGCTCAGGAGAAAACTCTCCTGAGCTTTTTTTAATGGTCCGGTCAGACCTGGCACAGGTCCACCCAGCGGCCCCCGGTGACCGCCGCCAGATCCTCGACGGTGATTTTAACCGCGGTATTGGGTCCCCCGCCGGCCGGATACACCACGTCGAAGATTTTCAGGGATTCATCCAGAAACACCTTCAGGGGAGTTTTCAGACCGAAGGGACAGACCCCTCCCACGGGATGCCCCGTCGCCGCCTCCACCTCGTCGAGGGGAATCATCCGGGCCTTCTGGGAAAACAGGTCCTTGAATTTCCGGTTGTCCAGGCGGGCGTCCCCCTTGGACAGGATCAGGATATCCTCTTCCTTGAGGCGCAGGGCCATGGTCTTGGCGATTCTGGCCGGCTCCACCCCCAGGGCCCGGGCCGCCAGGGACACCGTGGCGGTGCTGGTATCCATTTCAATCACTTCAAGGGGCAGCCCCCTGCTTTGAAACTCACTTTTGACGCTTTCAATACTCACTGTATGATTCCTCCTAACAGGCTGCCACGACCCCGTCCGCCCGAGGCTCCGTGCCCCCGGCGTAGAGACCGTTGTCCAGTTTGATGATCATCTGACCGCGACCCATCCGGACCGGGTCGTAGTTCCTCACCAGGTCGTGGCCCAGGGCCTCGAGACCTGCAAGGACCTCCTCGGGAAATCCCGCCTCGACCCCCACCCTCAAGCCTCCCAGCCACTGCCATCTCGGCGCTTCCAGGGCCCTTTGGGGATCCATGTGGAAGTCCAGCAGATTCATCACCAGCTGCAGATGCCCCTGGGGCTGCATGAAGCCCCCCATGACGCCGAAGGGACCCACGGCCCTTCCCCCCCGGGTGATGAAGCCGGGAATGATGGTGTGGTAGGGTCTTTTGCCCCCGGCAAGGGCATTGGGATGAGCCGGATCAAAGGAAAAATTAGCCCCCCGGTTGTGCAGGGCGATGCCGGTACCCGGAATGACGACACCGGAACCGAAGCCGGTGTAATTGCTCTGGATCATGGAAACCATGTCCCCCCCTTCATCGGCGGTGGCCAGGTAGACCGTACCGCTTCCCTCAGGGTCTCCCGCCGAGGGAAGGGCCGCCCTGTCTGAAATCAGGGCCCGGCGTCTTTGACCGTATTCCGGGCTCAGAAGATCCCGGGTTGTCACCCGCATGAAATCCGGATCCGCCACGAACCCCTCGCCGTCGGCGAAGGCCAGCTTCATGGCCTCGATCTGACGGTGGAGACCGGACAGGTCCCGGGTCTCCTGAAAATGGTCTTTCTTGAGAATGTTCAGGGCCATGAGGGCCACGATGCCCTGGCCGTTGGGGGGCATCTCCCAGATCTCGTACCCCCGGTAGGCCACGCTGATGGGATCCACCCATTCCACCTTGAAATTCTTCAGATCCGCCAGGGTCATAAAACCACCATGCCTCTGCAGGTAGTCCGTGATTTTTTGCCCCAGGGCCCCTTCATAAAAGCTTCTGGCCCCGGTTCCGGCAATCTCTTTGAGGGTCTCCCCGTGATCCTTGAGCACCATCAGATCACCCTCCCGGGGAGGACTTCCCTGAGGCATGAAGGTATCGAACCAGGGCTTGAAAACCTCCTCCCCCGGTCTTTCACCGTAGTCCCGGCAGGCCTGCCGCCAGAGGTGGGCCACCGTGGTCGTGACCCCGTAGCCCTCCATCGCCAGGCGGACGGCCGGTGCCATGACCTCCTCCAGGGAAAGCCTTCCGAACCGTCGGTTGAGGGCCGCCCAGCCTCCGGGGGCGCCGGGAACCGTGATGGGGACGACCCCCTCCCTGGGAATCCCCTCATACCCCAAGTCCCTGAGTCCTTCAATGCTCAGACCCAGGGGCGCTCTGCCGCTGGCGTTCATGCCGTGAAGCCTTCCCCCGGTATGGACCAGAGCGAAGCTGTCTCCTCCGATCCCGTTGCTGGCAGGTTCCACCACCGTCAGGGCGGCGGCGACGGCCACCGCGGCGTCCACGGCATTGCCCCCCTTGTGCAGGATTTCAAGCCCGGCCTGGGCGGCCAGGGGCTGGGAGGTGGCTACCATCCCCCGCCTGCCGTAAACGACACGCCGCCGGAAGGGGTCAGTCAATTCCTGGGAATCTTGAATTTTTTTCATCGATGTCCTCCCTTTTCCAGTCACTTGTATTATGATACGAAAATATTGATTATTTGGCATCTCCCCATGAATCGTATATAATCAGATTATACAGATGTTTGCCGCCCCGTTCAATCCATTTCAAGGAGGTCATGCCATGAGTTACAGTCCGTCCCTCAGTTCATCCATCACCAATACCAGAATGCGTACGCCTCAAAACGTCTCCCCCCTGTCCGGCATGTGCGCCACTTGTTCGAGCAACTGCCCCGGTCCCTGTGAAATCGGCCTGTCCGCTCTCAGGGGTCCCGACGCCATCTATCCCTACAAGGCGGACATCAACCAGTTCGCCTCAGAAAAGGATTATCCCCTGGACTTCTCCTCCTTCAATATCAACGGCAGGGTCTTCGGAGTCCACGGCACCGGCGAGACCCAGGAGGAGGCCACCTATCCCAGGGCTTCCCTGGCCACTCGAATCGGAAAGATCAAAATGACCGCCCCCATCATCCTCCCGGCCATGGCCAAGCTCAACTGGCAGGATTACTACGCCGGCGCCGCCCTCTACGGCATTCCCGTGGTCATCGGTGAAGACGTGGTGGCCAAGGATCCCGGTCTCGAGCTTGAAAAGGGCGTGGTCACCAAGGCGCCTCTCATTCAGGAGATGGTGGAGACCTTCCGCAGATATGACCGCGGTTACGGGGACATCGTCCTCCAGGCCAACCCCGATGACGAGAATCTGAAGGTCCTGGATTACGCCATCACCCGGCTCGGCGTCAAGTCCGTGGAGTTGAAATTCGGCCAGGCCGCCAAGGGCATCCAGGGGATGGGCCCGGTCAAGACTCTGAAAGACGCCTTGAGATTCGACGCCATGGGCTATCTCATCCTGCCGGATCCCAAGGATCCCGAAGTGGCCCGGGCCCACGAGGAGGGGATCGGAGAGCCCTTCATGAAAATCGGAAAACTCCCCCTCTGGGATGAAGCCTTTCTGATTCAGAGAGTCGAGGAACTCAGGGCCCTGGGGGCGGACCAGGTCTTCTTCAAGACCGGTCCCTTCGACCCTGCCGACCTGATGAAAATCCTCGTCATCGCCTCCAAGGCCAGGGTGGACCTGGTCACCTTCGACGGCGCCGGCGGCGGCTCAGGCAACAGCCCCACCAAAATGATGAACGAATGGGGCATTCCCACGGTGGAGATGGGCAGTCTCCTGGTCCGGATTCTTGAAAAAATGGCCGAAAAGGGCTATGAACTTCCCAACGTCGCCCTGGCCGGCGGGCTGGTCATGGAGGATGACGTCTACAAGGCCCTGGCCCTGGGGGCCCCCCATATCAAGTTCGTCGGCATCGGCCGGGGCGCCATGGCCGCCGCCTTCGTGGGCAAGGAAACGGGAGACGCCCTGAAGGAAGGCACCCTTTCCAAGACCCACGCCGCCTATGGTGAAACCGCCGGGGAAATCTTCAACCAGATCCGGGTTCTCAAGTCCTGGTACGGTGAAGCAGCCCAATCGCTTCCCTTGGGATCCGTCGGGGTCTATTCCTACCTCAGTCGGATTGAAACCGGCCTCAAGCAGTTCATGGCCTTGAATCGCCGCTTCACCCTGGACCACATCGCCAGAGAGGACCTGGTCCCCCTGACGGAAACCGCCGCCAGGATCACCGGCCTGAAGACCTACAGTGAAACGGCCCTGGACGCCCTGGAGAAGCTCTAAAAAAAGAAGGTCCCTTTCCGCCGATGGAGGCGGTCAGGGACCTTTTCTTGTTCAGGCCAGGTCATCAAATCCCTTCTGATGCAGCAGCTTGACAAAAACCGCCACCACCCGGGGATCGAACTGGCTGCCGCTGTTCTGTCGGATTTCACCCAGGGCCTCCTCCATGGTCATCCGGCGGCGATAGGGCCGCAGGGCGGTCATGGCCTCATAGGCATTGGCCACGGCGATGATCCGCGAACACAGGGGAATCTCATCCTTTTGGAGTCCCTCGGGATAGCCGCTGCCGTCCCAGAACTCATGGTGGTGGAGGATGAAATCCGCCAGATGGGAGTACTCGTCCACCGACCTGAGAATCTGATAACCCCGTTTGGTATGAAGCTCCATGAGGCGCCTTTCCTTTTCCGTCAGTGGGCCCTGCTTGCTGATGAGCTCCTGGGGAATCATCACCATGCCGATTTCATGGAGCTCGCTGGCCGACCTGACGTTGTCGATTTCCTCCCGGGAAAGCCCCAGACCCCTGGCAATGGCCTCGGCATACCGGGTGACCCTCAGGACGTGCATGCTTTCATGGGAAAAGCGGGCCTTGACCAGTCTGAGCAGCATCTCCACCGTCTGCAACCGCATGAATTTTCCGTTTTCCAGCTTGTCTTCATACATCCTCTGGTCCGCCAGTCGTTTGATTTCCTCGATATCCTCTGCAGGAGAGGTCTTCGTGGCGTGGCCCACGGCCAGGGAGATGACCAGGGGATCACGGCACTTGACCCTGGTCGCCTGGAGAATTCTTTCTCTCAGGTGGTCGGCCTCCTGGGGCGTGGTGGCGGGCAGCAGGATCATGAACTCATCTCCGCCGATTCTTCCGATGATCTCGTCCTCTCTCAAGCTGGTCGTCAGGATTCCGGCCACGATCTTGAGCAGCCGGTCCCCCTCCTGGTGGCCGAAGGCGTCATTGGTGAGTTTGAGTCCGTTGACATCGAGGCTCATCAGGGTCAGAGGCAGGTTTCTCAGTGTATCCAGCCGGCTCAAGGATTCCTCCACATAGCGCCGGTTGTAGAGCCCGGTCAGGTAGTCGTGGAAGCTGAGATACTCGATTTTCTTCTCTTCTTCCCTTTTTTTCGCGGTGTTGCGGAAGACCACCACCAGTCCAATGGGGGCACCCGACTCGTCCCGGATGGGATGGATCCCCCCCTCGATGGACAGGTCCTCTCCAGTTCGGGGAACAAGGACCCGGTGGGAATCCAGGTCAAAGGACCGGTTGGTCGCCAGAACGGTCTTGAAAAGGTCCTTGTCCATCCCGCTTTGACTTGTTCTGATCTGGAAGACCTCGGTGATTTCCCGCCCGCAGGCCTCGCCTGCCGGCCAGCCGGTGAGTTCCTGGGCCACCTGGTTCATCAGAAGGATTTCACCCCCTTCATTGCTGGTGATGACCCCGTCCCCCACGGACAGGAGGGTCATCCTGAGGCGCTCCTTTTCAATGTGGAGATTTTCTTCAAAGGACTTCTGAAGGGTGATGTCGTTGAGCATGACCGCCACATGGCCCGGAAGGGGCCGATAGACCGTGACCTGCAGCCAGAGGCCGGTTCCTGGATAGAACTCCACATGGGTCGAGGTGGTCCCCTCCCGGGCCACCTGCTTCATCACCCCGAACCAGTCCAGGCGGGCTTCCCGTTCCCGTTCCAGCAGGCGGGATCCCAGGATTCTATCCCGGGAATGGCCCATCATCTCCGCGAACCGGTGGTTGATTTGAGTGATCTTGAAATCCACCACTTCTTCCGTCTGGTCCGGGACCGCCTTGAAAACCGCAATCCCCTGGTTCATCCGGCTGATGAGGGCCCAGAACTCCGCCTCCCGGGCCTGGAGGGTGTGCTTGTCGAGAATGCTCTCGGTGATATCCTCGGCGGAACAGACCACATACTGCAGGTTGCCCTGAAGATCATGGACCGGGGTCCGTCTGATGGCCAGACAGCGGGATCCGCCTCCGGGGGGATCCACCCAGACTTCTGAGGTGGTCCTGCGGACGGCCCCCGTCTCGAAGTCCGGCAGGCCGAAAACCGCCACCAGGGCCTTGTCCAGCACCTTTCTCATATCCTGGTGGGAAAGGTCGCGGGTCTTCAAGCCCAGAAACCTGGCATGGGCCCGGTTGACCTTGCCGTAGGTGTAGGCGTCGATGAGGTACCAGACCTGGGTGCCGATGTTGTTCAAGAGGATGCTTCTTTCCCGGGACTTGTTTTCAAGGATGCCTCTGAGGGACTTGAGGCGGCCGATGGGCAGCATGAAAATCACCCAGTAGGCCCTGTCATGATGCTGCACCCGGTCGACATTGAGGACCACGTCATAGAGTTGATCGGACTTGAGTCTCAAGGTCACTTCTTTTTCATGGAGGAATCCCTTGCGGACCAGTTCATTCTTGAGAATCTTGTAGTATTTGACGGGGTGGATGATGGCCAGCTGGTCGATGTGACGACCCACGATTTCCTCCGGGAGATAGCCCGTGGTCCTGTAAAAGGTCTCATTGCCGTCGATGACTTCCTGGGTGGCCCCGTCCAGGATGACCAGCAGGTCAGGACATTTCTGGAAAATCTTTTCAAAGCGGTAGAGGGCCGCTTCATCGGCGGTGAGTTCGCTGGCCAGGCAGTAGATGCAGGGGCTGCCTTCCCACTGTCCGTCATGGGCCTGCATCCTGACCCGGATGAGACCCCCGTCCCGGGCGGTCATGGTCATTTCACAGGGGGTGAGGCAGCCCTCGCAGAGGGCCTTGAGCCTGGCCTGGTCGCAATCGACTCCTTCGAGGGACAACAGGTCGCAGATTCTCATGCCCTTGAGGGCCTCGAAGGAATAGCCCGTCCTTCGGATGACCTCCCCGTTGGCGAAAATGATCCGGTAGCCGGCATCCATGACCAGCAGCATCTGGGCCATCCTGTGGAAGAAGGCCTCGAAGCTGCTCTGGTCCGTTCCCGTCCTGTCATCCGCATGTACCCGGATGAAGTAGCCGTGGTAGCGGGCTTTTCCGGCCTCTGCCTCCTGGATGAATTCTCCTCGAAAATTCAAGGGACCCTCCTGGGGGAGGTCAAGGTGAAGCACCGTCCTTCGGTGGGGAGCAACCGTCAATGAGCCGTCCCGGCTCTCTAAGGGGCTGCCGGATTCCTCCGGCCCGGCGGGCAAAAAACGCCACGTCAACAGGACCTCTCTGAGGCTGTCGATGTAGCGCTTCGCCTGGTGACTGGCTTCCTCAATGCCGAGAACCCGACCCTTTTCATCCAGACACAGATAAAAATCAGCAATCTCTCTAAGAAATTTCTGCTCCGTCATGCCCTGTGGCGCCGACACGCTGCCTCCCACGTGTTTCACCTCCAATCACATCATGGATTCTCATTGATTCCTGAATGCTTTACAGTTTTCTTGATACCCAAATTTTACCTCTTCATCACTTATAATTCAATATGTGCCTTTAATGTGATTTATTTTCCATTTAAAAAGCGTCAACCCCATGGGATTGACGCTTCTCGACTGGTTTTTCCTCTCCACGCCATCCAGACTCCCTCTAGACATCTCCCTTGATGGCCTGATAAAAATTCACCTTTGACGCATTGAAATAGGGCAGCAGGTAGAGGGTCCCGAGGCCGAAGGTCAGGAGGGACACAATCCCCCAGCCGATGAAACTCAGGACAAAGAGGGCGTAGTCCGCCTTGTGGCCGGCCATCAGGGCCTTGCTGGCCTCAAGGGCCTTGAAGGGAGTCATGGCGGGGTCCTCCGCCATGATGAGATAGGCCATGGCATAACGGATGGCGGCGATGATGCCGGGAACCACCAGGAGAAGACTCCATAAAAAAATGAAGACCATGGTGATCAGATGAAGCATGAAGGCGTCGATGAACCGGCGAAACCCTTCCAAGAGGGGCTCGATCCGGGCCACTCCCGTCTTTCTGAGTTCCAGGTAGAGGAGGGCGACCCCCAGGTTGACGGGGCCGGAGAGAATCAGGGAAATCAAGTCGATGGAGGCCCTCGCCCCCTCCTCTCCCCCGACTCTCAGACTGTTGAATCCCACCGAGGTGACGATCATGACCAGGAGGGTCACCCCCACGAGCAGGGGCCACTGACCCTCAAGGTTTTTTCTGGCTTCTGATTTCAATTGCTGGTAGGACATCGGATCCCTCCTGAATTCTTTAGGCGCCCAGATAGGCTTTTTTCACATTTTCGTCCTTGAGCAGGTCCCGACCCTTGCCTTCGAGTACGATGTTGCCCGTCTCCATGACGTAGGCGTAGTCGGAAATCTCCAGAGCCACCTTGGCATTCTGCTCGATGAGGAGGATGGTGACCCCCTTCTCGTTGATTTTTTTGATGATTTCGAAGATATCCTTCACGATCAGCGGGGCCAGGCCCAGGGAGGGTTCATCCATCAGCAGCAGTTCCGGAGAACTCATCAGGGCCCTGCCCACCGCCAGCATCTGCTGCTCGCCGCCGGACATGGTCCCGGCACGCTGCCTGCTCCGCTCCTTCAGTCTGGGGAAGAGCTGGTAGACCCAGGCCATGTCCTCTGCAATGGCCTGGGCGTTCTTTCTCAAATAGGCCCCCAGGATCAGATTCTCCTCCACGGTGAGGTTGGTGAAGACGTGTCTGCCCTCCGGCACCAGGACGAGGCCGTCCTTGACCAGGTCCGTGGTCCTGGTGAGGGTGATGTCCTTGTCCTTGTACAGGATCCTGCCTTCCCTGGGCTTCTCCAGGGTCATGATGGACCGCAGGGTCGTGCTCTTGCCGGCCCCGTTGGCCCCGATCAGGCTGACGATCTGTCCCTTTGAAACCGCCAGGGACACCCCTCTGATGGCGTGGATTCCGCCGTAGTAGACATGCAGATCGCTGATGGTAATCATTCTTCCACCCCCAGATAGGCTTCAATGACCTTGGGATCGTTCTGAATCACACCGGGGTTGCCCTCGGCGATTTTCAACCCATAGTCAAGCACGTAGATATGTTCGCAGACTCCCATGATGACCTGCATGTGATGCTCGATCATCAAAATGGACAGATCGAACTTGTCCCGGACTTCCTTCACGAAGGCCATGAGCTCGATGGATTCCTGGGGATTCATCCCTGCGGCCGGTTCATCGAGGAGGAGCATTTTCGGATCCGTAGCCAGGGCCCGGGCGATTTCCAGCTTTCGCTGCTGTCCGTAGGGCAGGGAGGTGGACTTGGCATCCTTGAATTCAAGCAGACCCACCTCATCGAGGAGTTCCAGGGATTTTTTGCGGATCCCCTCCTCCTTCTGCCGGTAGCCCGGGGTCCGGGCGACGGCGGAGAAGAAGTTGGAATCAAGTCTGAGATGGTTGGCGATCATGACATTGTCCAGCACCGACAGGTCCTTGAAAAGCCGGATATTCTGAAAGGTTCTGGCAATGCCGTTTCTGGTGATCACATGGGGCTCCATCCGGCTGATGTCCTTGTTGTCGAAAATGATGTTCCCCGAGGTGGGCTTGTAGACCCCCGTGATCATGTTGAAGACCGTGGTCTTGCCCGCCCCGTTGGGGCCGATGAGGCCGACGATGCCGCCCCTGGGCACCTCGATGGTCAGATCGGATACCGCAGTGAGGCCGCCGAAGCGCATGGTGAGGTTGTTGGTTCTGAGAATCGTCATTTTAGGCCTCCTTCTTCTTGAAACGGCCCAAAAAACCGCCCAGACTGTCAAGTGTGATTTCATCCCGCCCCATCAGACCCTTCTGTTTGAAAATGATGACCATCATGAGAAGCAGGGAAAAGAGCACCATCCTGAGGCCGGGTATGCCCTGGATGGTCATGAAGCCCAGGTCGATGACCCCGTCGAGGAATCTGAGCCACTCCAGCATCACGGTCACCACCACGGCTGAAATCGCCGTGCCGGTGATGCTGCCGATCCCGCCTAGAACCACGATGAGGAGCACGTTGAAGGTCAGGAGAAAACGGAACATCAGCGGATCGATGGTGCCCATGAGATGGGCCAGCAGGCCGCCGCCGATGCCGGCAAAAAAAGAACCGATGGTGAAGGCCAGAAGCTTGTGCTTGAAGAGGTCGATCCCCATGGCCTCCGCGGCGGTCTGGTCCTCCCGGATCGCCATCAGGGCCTTGCCGTAGCTGCTCCTCCTCAGGGAAAACATGAAGAGGACCGTCAGGATGGCAATCCCCCAGGTATAGTGGATGGTGGTGAACCGGGTGAGACCCTTGATGCCCAGGGCCCCGTTGGTGAGGGACTGGGTGTTGGTGAAAATGACCCGGATGATTTCGCTGAAGCCCAGGGTGGCGATGGCGAGATAATCATCGGTGAGTTTGAGAATCGGCGCGGCTATCAGGGCGCCGAGAATCGCCGCAATGATTCCTCCCATGAGCAGGGCCGGCAGGAAACCGATCTGGACGTTGGCCAGCCAGGGAACGATGGGTTCTGCAAAAAAATTGGATTCCTTCTGTAGCGCACTCATGGTGAGGAGGGAGCTGGTGTAGGCGCCGATGGCCATGAAGCCGGCATGCCCCAGGGAGAAGAGTCCCGTGAAACCGTTGATCACGTTGAGACTCAGGCCCAGAATAATGTAAATTCCTGCAAGATTCAGCACCCTGATTTCGTATTTCCCCATGGTGGTATTGAGAATGGTCAGGATCAGGATCAGAATCAGGATCAGTCCGAACCGGATCAGGTTCTTTTTGTCAATCATGCTACACCTTCTCTCCGATATCCTGGCCCAGCAAGCCCGACGGCTTGTAGATCAGAATACCGATCAGTAGAATAAAGGCGAAGGCATCCCGGTATCCCGTCACATCGGGCAGGGAGGCGATGATCATGATCTCCGTCATTCCCAGCAGGAAGCCGCCGAGGACCGCCCCCTTGATATTGCCGATACCGCCGATGACCGCCGCAATGAAGGCCTTGAGCCCGGGCATGGTGCCGATGAGGGGGATCAGGTTGGGGTACTTGAGTCCCCACATGACCCCGCCGATGGCGGCCATCATGGAGCCCAGGCCGAAGGTGATGGAAACGATGTTGTCAACGCTGATTCCCATCAGTCGCGCCGTTTCGTAATCCCTTGAAACCGCCCGCATGGCCATGCCGGTCTTGGTCTTTTCAACAATGTATATTAAAACCACAAGGGCGACCAGGGTGATGACGGGGATAAAGAAGTTCACGATCGGAACGGACACGCCTTGCACTTGAATAACCGTATTGAAATAATCTGGAATTGGAAAGGATTTGGGTCTGCCGCCGAAAATGACGATGGCGAGATTCTGGATCAGATATGAAGCGCCGATGGCTGAAATCATGACTGAGATCCTGGGAGAATTCCTCAGGGGTCTGTAGGCGGCCCGCTCCACGATAATGCCGAGCAGCCCGGTGATCAGGATGGCGACCAGGATGGAAACCCACCAGGGCAGATAGAACATGGATACGCCATAGAAGACCACGTAGGTGGATATCATGAAAATTTCGCCATGGGCGAAGTTGATCAGTCGTAGGATCCCGTACACCATGGTATAACCGATGGCGATCAGGGCGTAAAGGCTTCCCAGCGCAAGTCCGTTGCTGAGATGCTGGAAAAAGGTATTGATGGACATCTCAAACGCCTCCAGACAACAACAAGTTGTGCAGAATTTCTTCTGCACAACTCATGGATGTTTTATTCTTGTCTTACTTGGGTGAAATCGTGGTCAGGTAGGTGAATTCACCGTTTTCAACGGTTTTGATGACGGCATTTTTGATGGCGTCGCCGTTGGCATCCAGGGTGACCACCCCTGCCGCGCCGTCGAATCCGACGGTTTCAGCCAGAGCGTCACGGATGGCCTCCGGATCGGTGCTGCCGGCCCGCTCGATGGCATCGATGGCCAGGATATAGGCGTCATAGGCCAGAGCCGTCACTGAAGCGGGATCTTCGCCGTATTTTTCACGATAAGCATTGATGAAGATTTCAGATTCAGGAGTCAGAGGTGCTGCCGCATCAAAGAAGGTGCTGAAGACCACGCCATTGACGGCATCTCCACCGATTTCCAGGAATTCAGCAGCTTCCCAGGCGTCGCCGCCGAGGAAGGGAGCTTCCAGGCCGAGTTCCTTGGCCTGCTTCACCAGCATGGCTGTTTCTGAATAACCGCCGGGTGCGAAGATGGCATCGGGATTCATGGCCTTGATATTGGTCAGCTGGGCCGAGAAGTCCTGATCACCGGTATTGTAGTTGGCGATGGACATGATGGATTCTTCGTCACCGGTGAGTCGAACGAATTCATCCTTGAAGAATTTCGCCAGACCGACGGCGTAGTCATTGGAAATATCCTGCACGATGACGACTTTTTCAGCGCCGAGAACGTCATAAGCGTAATTGGCCATGACCACCCCTTGGAAGGAGTCGATGAAGGTCACGCGGAAGTAATAATCATTGCCCAGGGTGACCAGCGGGTTGGTACAGGAGGTCCCGATGGCGGGAACGCCGGCTTCTTCGACGATGGGGCCGGCTGCCATAGAGAAGGAAGACCCCCATGAGCCGAGTACCACGTTGACTTTTTCCTGGTCGACCAGTTTGGTCGCCGCATTGGCGGATTCCACCTTGTCGGACTTGTTGTCGACTACGACCACACGGATCGGCATCCCCAATACTTCAGGATAGAGTTCCTGGGCCAGCTCAATGCCTTCAAGCTCCATGGCGCCGCCTGCCGCATAGGCACCTGTCAAGGGCTCAAAAACTCCGAAAACGACTTCCTCGGTTTCAGCAGCAGGTTCTTCGGCTGCCGGTTCTTCTCCCGCCGGTGCTTCAGCAGCAGGTGCACTGCAGGCCGTCAAGGCCAGGCTGAGGATCAGAACGAGTACCAGCAAAAATGTGACTTTTTTCATTTAGGTTCCCCCTTAGATATCTTTGAACGTGCCGGTTCGGCAACATTCTGTTAATATCATACCACGATTTCGGGGTAAATCAATATGGAAGGCAAAAGTATGATTCACCATAATCTGGAATCAGGCTCCCGCCCCCTTCACCATTTCATCAATTCCTCGAAATGCTCACGGTCCTGGTGCCCGGAATCCCGTTTGCTGACCTGCCAGATCACCAGTGAAGACACCGCCGCCCCGGGAATGAGGCCGGTGAGATCGAAGGCACCGCCGCTGAGCATCAACTCCCAGAACAGCAGGGTCGCCCCTCCCGTCAGGATCCCCCACAGGACCCCCCGGTAGGTGACTCCCGGATAATACAGGCTGAATATCAAGGCGGGACCCAGGGTGCCGCCAAGACCGATCCAGGCCAGACCGACAAGACCAAGGACCGAACTTCCGGCATCCATGGCGATCAAAAATGCCGCCAGGGCCATGAGGACCACCAGGAACCGGCCCATTCTCACCTGGGTCTGATTGGGGATTTCCCGATGCACCATGATGCGATAGAAGTCCCTCATGAAAACCGATACCGTCACCATGAGTTTGGAGTCGATGGTGCTCATCAGGGCGGCCAGGAGAGTGATCTGAAGAAAGATTCCCAGAGATCCCTCGAAAAAGGCCTCAAGAAGCTGGTAGACCAGCATGTCCGTCTCAAAGGGAAAGGCCCCCGGATAGTAGGCTCTTCCCAGGACCCCCACCGCCAGGGCGCCGGTCAGGACCAGCAGGGTCCATCCTCCCCCCACCAAGGCGGCCAGGGGGGTGTTTTCCGGGTCCCTCATGGCCATGAACCGGGCCAGCACATGGGGCTGACCCAGAATGCCCAGGCCCAGGGCAAAAAAGGAAATTTTCTCCACCAGGCCCAGGGCCCCCCCCTTCAGACTCAGAAATTCCGGATCCATCTCATGAAGAATGGCCAGGGCTCTTTCAGCCCCTCCCAGTCGGCCCAGGGTGACCAGGGGAAGGACGACCGCCGCCGTCAGAATCATGAGGCTCTGGATGACATCGGTCCAGCTGACGGCCAGGAAACCGCCCAGGGCCACATAAGCCACCACCAGCAGGGTCACCCCGACCAGGGCCGCCAGATAGCCGACCCCGAGGATGACCTGAAGCATCCCGGCGGCCATGGAAAGACCGGCGGCGGTGTAAACCATGAAAGCCGCCAGGAGGATCACGGAGACCAGCAGCCTCAAGGAGATCCGGTCGGTCCTGAACCGCTTTTGAAAATAGGCGGGGATGGTCAGGGCGTTCTCGGATTTGAGACTGAAAATCCTGAGTCTGAAGGCGACAGTCCGCCAGCCCAGGAAGGTCCCCAGGAGCAGGCCCAGAACCAGCCAGACAGCCTCCAGGCCCAGACTGAAGCCCAGGGCCGGCAGGCCCAGGAGCACCCAGCCCCCCAGCAGGGAGGTCTGGGCGCTGAGTCCCGACACCCAGAAATTCATGCCGCGATTGCCCAGAATGAAATCGTTGATATGCTGGACCCGCTTGAAAAAGTAGGCCCCCACTCCCGTGACGACCAGACCGTAGATTACAACACTCAATATCAACACGTCAGTCTCCTTTTAGCTTTCCGATGATGGTATCGTTTCACTGTAATAACTCATGGCGTAGGCATCGATGAAGCCCAGTTTTTTATAGGCTTCATAGGCCACCTGGTTGTCCTGGTTCACCTCGAGAAGAATCCTGGAGATTCCCTGCTCTTTGATTTTCCCCATCAGCCGCTGCATCAGCTGCCTGGAGTAGCCCCTGCCCCTGTAATCCTTGAGGATGCCGACTCCGAAGAGGATGGCCCGGTCATCCCCGTACTGGATGCCGCCGAGGCCGATGGGGGTTTCTTCGTAGTAGAAAATATGAAAATGCCGTTGAGGATCCTCCAGCAACCGGTTCAAGTAGCCTTCGGCGGCCACGGGATCAAGGTCGAATATCTTGTTGTAGATGTCGAAGGCCAGGGGCAGGCCGGCTTTCTCCAGGACCCGGCAGTGGATCTTGTCGTTGATCTTCTCCTTGATGGAGGGGTTGGCCAGGAACATGGAAACCTCGGTGTATTCGTAGGTCAAGTGTTTTTTCTTGGTCCACTCCAGACCCTCCAGGGAGTTGGTGTCGATCACGTACACGGCCTTGTGGTAGCCCAAACGGCGGGCCTCCCGAAAGACCGCCTCCCGAAGCGCCTTGAAATGGCCCTTCCCCCGGGCCTCGGGCAGGGTATATCCTGAAATCTCGATTTCAGTGGCCGTGATGGCCATGAGATGCATGAAACTCTCCAGGGTCCCCCCCTCGTAGATCAAAAATGTGGTGGCCATGTCAGGATGGAAATTGATGCCCTCGTCGATTTTCAGTTCAGACCGGGTACCGTCGTGGGCATTGCACCTCGATACCAGCTCCAGGACCTCCCCCCTGGTTTTTTCATTCATTTTTTCCAGTCTCAGGACTGCGGTCATCTCATAACCCTCCTTCACGGGAGATGCACTTCCTTGATTTCAACGATTTCCGACTCGATCACATAGAAACTGAAGAGGGGTTCCTCTCCAGGCGGATAGGTCTGCTGCACATAGGCGACCAATTCCTCCAGGGTGGCCTCGGCCACCTCATCCTCCTTGACCAGATAGATCATGGATTCTCTTCGAAGCCGGTAGGTCACCCCGTCGTTTTCCAGGTCGATTCTGAACCGGCCGTCGACCAGGGCTTCGGAGGCGCTTTGAATGGAGTAGCCGTAGGTCTCCATGAGATAGCGCATGGCTTCCTCTCCTTCAATCACCTCCACGGCATCGATGGCGAGCTCGATATGACCCGAGGCGACGGCCATCTTGTCAATGGTCCCCAGGCGGGTGAGGACGCCGGGCAGGGCCACGAATTTCTCCTTGAGAAAAGTCAGGGTCTCTTCAAGCCCCTGGTTTTCCTCATCCAGGGCGGTCATCTGCTCCTGCAGGTCTCCCTGGGCCGCCTCAAGGGTCTTGAAGGTCTCCTCCGCAGTGGCCTTGAAGTTCTCGAGAACCTCCTGTTCCCCCTTGAGGGCTTCGATTTCAATGCTCAGTTCACCCACGGCCCTGAGGAGATACACCGAGCCCAAAGAACCCAGTACGATCAAAATCACCACCAGGGCGATGCTCCAACCTTTCACATCAATTCCTCCAATCCAAACCTTGAGTCAAGCCCTTCGACTTGCCGTCCTTCAAAACAATCCTTTGAGTCCTTTCATGACCAGATACAGCCCCAGGCCGATGCCGACCCCCAGGCTGTTGAGCATCACATCGTCGATATCCATGACCCCGGTGCCGCTCACATACTGCAGGCCCTCCAGAAGCAGGCTCAGGGCCATCCCCAGGACCAGGACCATCCCCCCCTTGAGGGGCGGATTTTTCTGCAGCTTGAGCAGAAAACCCAGGGGAATGAAGAGGAGGACATTGCCGATGAGATTGAGCAGGCTGAGTTCCAGAGTCACGATCCGGTAATAATCGATATAAAGTCTGATGGTGTCAAAGGGGACCCAGTTGATCCGCTCCAGGGGTCTCGGAATGAACCGCCACACCGGTGAGTGGACCGTCAATTCCCAGAACTCCCCGGGGGAGACCCCTCTGAGCAGGATCACCTTGACCAGCAATCCAATGTAAAAGACGAACAAGAGGCGGACAAGGCCCTTTTTCAGTTCGGATCCCATCATGACAAACTCCTCAACCGGCTTGTGTCGTGCCGTGGTTTTTTTCAGTGCAGTTCAGGGCCGTCCCCTTGTTTTAAGAAAATCCCCGGCACCTGCCAGACCCTGAAATGCCGGGTGAACTGCCGGCCGGTGACCATCAGGGTTTCATCGGGACGCCCCTCCCTCTCGAAAAGATAGCCGGCACCCATCTGCTCGGTGAAACGCCACCCCTTCGCAAGGAGCACCGCCTTCAGGGGGGCCGCTCCTGAAGAGAAGGGGGACACCATGTAGGCCGTGGACAGGTCCCGGGCATAGGTCACGATGGCTTCATCTCCCAAGGTGACCCTCATGATCCCCACCCCCAGTCTCAAGGGGTAGGAATCTCCCGTCAGCCCGGGGAAAACCACCCACAAAAGGAGAGCCGCTCCCAGCAGCCACAGGACCGGAATCAGAATTTTTTTCTTCACCTTCGATCAGATCCTTTCGAATCTATTCCTCCCAGTTGTGATAGACGTTCTGAACGTCATCATTGTCCTCCAGGAGATCGATGAGTCTGGCCATGTTTTTCAAATCCTCTTCCCCGCTGAGACGGGTGTAGGTATTGGGCAGATACCGCAACTCCACCATGGAGAATTCATAACCCTTTTCCTTGAGATAGTCCCTGACGGCACCGAAGTCCTGGGGCTCGGTGAAAATCTCGACATGGTCCTCCTCCAGGGAAAAATCCGAGGCGCCGGACTCGATGGCATCCATCTCGAGGGTTTCCGGATCCATCCCCTCCTTGAGATCGATGACCAGGACCCCCACCTGGTCGAAGAGGAAACCCACGCAGCCGTTGGCTCCGAGATTGCCCCCCGTCTTGGAAAAATAACTCCGCACGTCGGCGGCGGTGCGGTTCTTGTTGTCGGTGAGGATTTCCACGAGGACCGCCACCCCGCCGGGCCCGTAGCCCTCATAGGTGAATTCCTCGAAGACCATGCCCTCGAGTTCTCCGGCACCCTTTTTGACGGCCCGGTCGATGTTGTCACCCGGCATGTTGTTGGCCTTGGCCTTCTCGATGGCGGTCTTCAGAGTGGGATTGTATTCCGGATCCGACCCTCCCTCCCGGGCGGCCACCATGAGGACCCGGCCCATTTTAGTGAATATTTTCGCCTTTTTGGCATCCTGCTTGCCTTTTCGGTTGATGATGGTTCCTATTCTTCCCATATTCGATATCTCCTCGATGATTTATTGTCGGCCGGTCCCCTGGGGCATGGGGGGCATCCTTCTCTTGTGCTCGCTCTTCTGGTGGAGCCGGTCGATGACGACCCTGGAGGCTTCATCGATGGTCCCTCCCTTGAGATAGCGGTCGATTTCCGCATAGGTGACCCCCATCTCCTTTTCATCGGTCTGACCCTCCCAGAGTCCTGCCGTGGGATCCCGGTCAAGAATGGTCCCGGGCACCCCGAAATAACGGCCCCACTCGTAGACTTCACCCTTGGCCAGATTGGCGATGGGGAGCAGATCCACCCCGCCGTCGCCGTACTTGGTGAAGTATCCCGTGTGAAGCTCCGCTGCGTTGTCCGTACCCACCACCAGATAATTCAAGGCGTTGGCAAAGGTATAGAGGGTGCTCATCCTCAGCCGCGCCCTGAGATTGGCATCGGCGCTCCGGGCGTTGATGTCCTCTCCGAGATTCTCCAGAACCAGGTGCTTGACGCTGTCATGCACCCGGGTAAGATCCACCATCCTCATGTCGATACCGCTGGCCTCGACCAGGGCCAGGGCATCCTCCGCATCCCTGGGGTTCGAGTGGATGGGCATGATCACGCCCAGGGAATTCTCAGGAAAAGCCTCCTTGATCAAAAAGGCCACCACCGAGGAATCCACACCGCCGGAAAGACCCACCAGCAGTCCCCCGGCACCGGCCTCCTCCACCTGCCGCCTCAACCACTTTACAACACCATTGACTTCATTTGCAATCGTCATTTAAATTCCCTCCCTCAGGGCCACCATGATACAGGGGCCGTAAACTGTTTTCAAACCGTTTTCCGCGGTCTTCTTGATGACCTTGCCGTCATAGGTTCCCGGCTGGAACCAGAGATATTCAAGTCCGAGGGCCGCCGCCTCGTCGGCGAGGACCAGGGATTTTTCCGGCGGAATCACCACGTTCACCGCCTCGAGGTCCCCGGGACAATCCCCCAGGGAGGGGTAGCATTTCAGGCCCTCGATGGTCTCATGATTGGGGTTCACCGGATACACCGTGTATCCCGAGTCCCTCAGAGACGCCAGGATGTGATAGCCGTATTTCGACGGATTGCCGGTGGCTCCCACCACCGCCCAGATTTTTTTATCCAGCATTTCCTGCATGATCTGTCTCATCCTCGTCAACCTCCAATTATTTGATCCCCCAGCCTGGCATAATGGCCTTGCCCAAGGGTTTCCACCACCGCCTCCCCCCTGGTGAGGGATATCAGCGTCTTGAGAAAATCCCCGGATTCCGGAGGAAGATAAAGAATGTCCGTCACCTTGTCGGTAAAACCGATTTCACCGACCAGAACATCGTCCTGGTTGGCCAGCAGATTCTCGATTTTGCCGTGGTGGGGATAATCGTATTCGATCCTGACCTTGAGATACCTGTCGAAGGTCAGGACACCGGCCCGGGCCAGAGTCTCCTTGGCGCTGCGGGTATAGGCCCTGACAAGGCCCCCCTTGCCCAGCTTGACGCCGCCGAAATAACGGGTGATGACCAGGACCAGGTTGGTGTAGGCTTCCTTTTTGAGCATTTCCAGCACCGGCAGTCCCGCCGTTCCCGAGGGCTCTCCGTCATCAGAGAACTTCTGATGGGCATAATCCTCCCCGATGACGTAAACCGGCACATTGTGGGTGGCATTGTAGTGGTCCTTGTGGACTCTTTCAATGAAGGCATTGGCCTCCTCCACGGTTTTCACGGGACTCACGTGGCCGATGAACCGGGATTTCTCAATGGTGATTTCATGATGGGTCGCCTCAAGCACTGAACGGTACATCAGTCCTCCTCGATTCGATAGGCCCCGTAGCGGTTCCTCAACACCCGGTCCACCACCAGGGTGATCTTCGTTCCGGTCTCGAGATAGTCCACCCTGGCTGACTCGCCGTGGGTCATCAGTTCATTGAGAATCTGACCGGCTTCATAGGGAATCAGAAAGGTCACCGGCTTCAAATCCGCAAAAAGCTCTTCAGAGATTTTCTCCATCAGGTCCCCGATGCCATAGCCCTCCGTGGCGGAAATCTCGAGATGTTCCAGGGGACTGTAGAGGGGCTGGCTTCTCCGGTCCATCTTGTTGTACACCAGAATCTGGGGCTTTTCCCCGGCACCGATTTCCTCGAGAACCTCCTCGGTGGTCTTTCTCTGGTACTCCGCCCTTTCATCGGTGCCGTCCACCACATGAATCAGGAGGTCCGCCAGGACCACCTCCTCGAGGGTGGCCTTGAAGGCCGCCACCAGCTGATGGGGCAGATTGGAAACGAAACCCACGGTGTCCGACAAGAGGAAGACCCGGTTCTTGTCCAGGGCGATGCGGCGGGTGCTGGTATCCAGGGTGGCAAAGAGCATGTCCTTGACAAAGACCTGGTTTCCCGTGGTTTCATAGGTCTGCAGCAGGGCGTTGAGGAGGGTGGATTTTCCCGCATTGGTGTAGCCCACCAGGGCCACCAGGGGAATCCTGTTCTTTTCCCGCTGGGACCGCTGGGTGCGTCTCTCCTTCTCGATTTCCTGCAGCTGTGCCTTGATATCGTCGATTTTGCTCTTGATTCTCCGGCGGTCGATCTCGAGTTTCTGTTCCCCGGGGCCCCGGGTGCCGATGCCTCCGGCCAGTCTTGACATGGATCTGCCAAGGCCCGTCAGACGAGGCAGGCTGTAATTCATCTGGGCCAGGGCCACCTGGAGTCTGGCCACATTGGAATGGGCCCTCGAGGCGAAAATATCCAGAATCAGGGCCGTCCGGTCAACCACCTTGAGATCCAGGGCCTCCTCGAGATTTCTAAGCTGGGCCCCGGAGAGTTCATGGTCGATGATCACGAGATTGGCCTCGTGGAATTTCGCCAGTTCACCAAGCTCTTCCAGCTTTCCCTTGCCGATATAGTAGCGGCTGTCCACCTTTTCCCGCTTCTGGACCAGGGTGTCCATGACCCGGGCTCCGGCGGCGATGGTGAGGTTTTTCAACTCCTCCAGGGTCTCCGCCGGATTCTGAAGGCCGAAATCCACCACCATGAGAATGGCTCTTTGCTCAAGGGTTTCATGATTCGTCGTCATTTCTTTCATTTTTCAAGTGGCTCCTTTTCTTGTCATGGTCTATTATAACAGACTTGCTTCAAGCCGCGTACAAAAAAACCCCATTCTATGTTATAATCTACTAGAAAACAAGCGAAATTAGGAGGCCCGATATGACGATAAAAAAGAAACGCCCCGGTGCAAAGAAGAAACATCGGTTGCTCAATATTTTCACCACCCTTGTGCTCATCGTCCTCGTCCTCGGCCTGTTGGCGGCCGGTGCCGTATTATATGTCGTCAAGGACATCATCGACGATGCTCCGAGGATCGACCCCACCCGGTTTTCCGAACTCTGGACCCAGAACGCCGAACTCCTGGACCAGAAGGGCGCTCTGATCGAGAAGATTCAATCCGGTGGCTACCGCACCGTCATCGATTACGATGACATGAGTCCCTCCCTGGTGGGCGCCTATATCGCCGTGGAGGACAGGACCTTCTGGGAGCACACCGGCTTCAACTATGTCCGCCTGGTGGGCGCCGTCTGGGATGCCGTCTCAGGCAGCGGCCGGATCAGCGGCACCTCCACCATCACCCAGCAGGCGGCGAGAAACCTCTACCTGCCGGACTCCATGACGGAGAGAACCATGGACCGAAAGATCAAGGAAGCCTACTACACCATTCTCATGGAACAGCGCCTCAGCAAGGAACAGATCCTGGAAGCCTATCTCAATACCATCTACCTGGGATCAGGCGCCTACGGCGTGGAGGCCGCCTCGGAAATCTTTTTTTCAAAAAGCGCCAGGGACCTCGACTACATCGAAAGCGCCATTCTGGCGGGGATTCCCAAATCCCCCACCGCCTACTCCCCCATGAAGACCCTCAATAAAGAGGACGTGTCCCCCGACAGCATCATCATCGATGATTCGGACCCCGTCTACACCATCGTCTTCAATGAAAGCAGCAGGGACCGTTATCTCACCGTGATCCGCCTGATGCACGAAAACGGGGTCATCACGGAGGAGGAATACGCCCTGGCCAAGGAGACCCCCCTCTACGAAAAAATCGTCCCCGGCAAGCTCAAAGATTCCAATATTTCCAGCTATTTTTCAGACCTCGTCATCGAGGACGTGATCACGGATCTGATGGCGGAATACGGCTACACCAAGGATGAAGCCACCCAGACCCTCTACAACCAGGGCTTGAAAATCTATTCCACCATGGATCTCGAACTTCAGACCACCATCGAAAACATCTACAATCAGAAGGATTTTTCGGATTACTTCGGCGATTCCACGGCAGCCTCGGTGAAAAACTTCCAAAGTCGCTACGCCATCGCCGTGGACGGCATCGTGGGAGAAGGGACCTGGTCGAAGCTCCTCGAACTCGGCGCCGTGGAGGAGGAAATGATTCCCGACTACCTCCTGAGAACCGGCATGACCGACGAGGCGGTGGTGACCCTCAAGGAGTCCTTGAACAAGATGGGCTTCTTCAACAACCACGAGTATTTCCCCAGGGTCACGGTCCATATGGACGCTGACAAGAACATCATCAATGAGAACAGGACCATTCTTATCTACCGTTACCAGAACCTGGTGGATGCCGATGAAAATCTCGTGATTCCCGCCACCGACTATACCCTCAACGACGAAGGCGACTATGTCCTCAGCAAGAACCGCCGCCTCTATTTCGTCGAGCGGAAGGACCCGGACACCGGGACCTCCCGGGTCGATGTCTATCTCAAGAATTCCTTCACCTATGACGAAGAGGACCCCACCATCACCGAGATTTCCGGCAGGAGCGACTACCTCACGCCGGAGCAGATCGAGGCCGGGGTCAGGTCCATCACCCGGCTGCCCAGCTACAACATCCCCAGCTTCTTCACCTATACCGGCCGCGACCTCTACCTCCAGGACGAATACAAGTCCCTTGATGAAGACAACAATCTCATCCTCTCAAAGGAAATCCTCGGCGAGTCCTTTTTCACCCAGGATCCAGAGGGCAATCTGCTCATCGGCAAGGACCATTATGCCATTGACGAAAAGGGGACCATCCAGCCCCAGAGCGCCTTCGTACTCACGGACTATGCCACCGGTCAGCTCAGAGCCCTGGTGGGTGGTCGCAATGTCACCGGCCAGAAAATCTACAACCGGGCCGACGAACCCCGACAACCCGGTTCCTCCATCAAACCCATCGCCGTCTATCTCCCCGCCATCGATTCCAGGCGCTACACCGCCGCCACCGTCATCGATGACGTCCCCACCTATCTCAGTCCGGATCCCAATGCCAGATGGCCCCTCAACTGGTATGAAACCGGCACCCTGGACCAGTCCGTCCCCAAATACTGGGGTCTGATGACCGTCAGGATGGGCATCGAGCAGTCCCTCAACGTGGTGACCGCCAAGATCGCCCACGATCTCGGACCGGAAACCTCCATCAAGTATCTCAAGGAAATGGGGATCAGCTCCATCGTGGAAAGCGGTCCTGTCAGCGATGTGAATCTCTCCGCCATGGCCCTGGGCGGCATGTCCAAGGGCATCTCCCCCATGGAGATGACGGAGGCCTACGGCACCCTGGCCAACGGCGGCATCCACACCCAGACCATCACCTATACCCGGGTGGAGGATCTCAAGGGCAACATCATCCTGGAAAAGGACTCCGAAAAGAACAAGGTGGTGGACCCCCAGGTCGCCTATATCGTCCAGGACATGATGGTCAGCGGGGTCACCCGGGGACTTTCCAGTTCGGCCCAGATCAGTCCCTATAACAGCGGCATCACCGTGGCCGGAAAAACCGGCACCACCTCCAACAAGTTCGATGCCTGGTTCGTGGGCTATACCCCCTACTACGCCGCCGCTCTCTGGTTCGGCAACGACCTCAACGTCCCCCTTGACCAGGGTTCCAAGGTCAGTGCGGTCTTCTGGTCCAAACTGATGGGGGCGGTTCATGAAGACCTGCCTGATGCCGATTTCGAAAGACCCGAGGGTCTCGTGACGGTCCAGGTGGACACCCAGTCGGGGCTCCTGCCCACGGAACTCTCTTATCAGGATCCCAGGGGATCCACGGTGATTTCCGAAATCTTCCTGCCCGGCACCCAGCCCACCACCTTTGACGACGTCCATGTACAGGCCACGGTGGATGTCTCCACCAACCAGCTGGCCACCCCCAATTGTCCCGAGGAGCTCGTGGAGACCCGGGTCTTCATCCAGCGGCAGGAACCCTATGATCCTGAAGACCATCTCAACCGGTATCTGGAACCCATCTACATCAGGGATCACGAATACGTCCTTCCCACGGAATACTGCGAATTGCACCGCTATTCCAGCGAAGGCTTCATGGACCGCTTTGAAGACAAGGATAAGTTCACCATCTTTCCAGGAGGCACCGTCTACGTCCTCAGGCCCATTTCAGTGACCCTGGTCAGCGGCGAGAGAATCCTGCTGGAATTCGCCTCCCGCTTCAATCCCAACATGTCCATCAGGATGCCTGACGGCACCCTCTACCAACCCGAGGACTACTACCTTGAGTCCATCGACCGGCCGGACTTCGTGCCCCCGGTGGTGGAGGAGGTCCCCGGGGAGGGGACCGGAGAACCGGAAAATCCCGGGGAAGAAAACGACTAGAAACAAGAAGAAGTCCGGTGTCTTTGAAGACACCGGACTTTCTTTGTCACCACTGTTTGAAGGAAGCCTCCTCCAGGGTGGCCAGGGCCTCAAGGAGGAGGGCTTCAATGTCGAGGGCCTCCTCCTCCCTGAGGACATCCCCGATTTCGGGCCGGGTCACCACCTTCAAGGGCAGGAAGACGGTGCAGGCGTCCTCAAAGGGGCGGATGGAGATATCATGGGTTTGGATTTCCCGGGCCTTTTGAATGATGTCCAGCTTGTCATAGGCGATCAGGGGTCTGAAGATCGCCGTATCCACCGCGGCGCTCACCACTCCGAGTCCCTCCATGGTCTGGGAGGCCACCTGGGCGATGTTGTCACCGGTAATGATGGCCCCCGCCCCGACATCCGCAGCGATTCTCTCGGCGATCCGCATCATGAACCGGCGGTTGATGATGGTGGCGTACTTGGGATCGCACTGATTCTTGATCTGATTCTGGATGCCGAGGATATTGACGCTGTAGACCGTGATCTCCCCCATGTAGTAGCTCAGTCGCCGGCAAAGATCATGAATCTTTTCCCTGGCCTGGTGGGAGGTGAAGGGGTAGGAGTGGCAGTGCAGGGCATGGATGGCCACCCCTCTGCGGGCCATGAGGTAGCCCGCCACCGGAGAGTCAAAACCGCCGGAGAGGAGCAGAAGACCCGTGCCGCCCCCACCGTAGGGCAGTCCCCCGACGCCGGGGATCCGTCTGACATACAGGTAGATCTTTTCCCTGATTTCGATATGGAGAATCTCCTGGGGATGGTGGACCTCCACTTCGAAGGCGTCGAAATGGTTGTGGATCAATCCGCCGATGAGCCTGGAAACCTCCGGAGACTTGATCTTGAAGCCCTTGTTGCTCCGGCTGGTCTCCACCTTGAAGGTGGTGACCGTCTCCCCGGCAATCTCCCCCATCAACTCCAGGGCCGCCGCCCTGGCCTCCTTGAGCCCGGGATCGAGGGCCACCTTCATTCCCAGGCCCAGCTCCACGATTCCGAAAACATCCTTGAGGCGGTCCACGATCCGCCCTTCCTCAGAAGCCTCGTAGTCCTCGACATAGAGGCGGCCGAAGGTCTTGAAGACCTTCGGCTTCCGGGGCAGCAGCACCTTCTGGATATTCTCGATCAAAAGATCTTCAAAAACATGCCGGTTGCGTTTTTTCAACCCGATTTCCCCGTACTTGATGATGATTACCCGCTGGGTCATAGCCGTCTCTCCTTTGTCTGATTAGAAATAGTTCTTGAGTCTGCCATGGGTCCTCCGAATGATCTTCACCGCTTCCCCGGCCTCTTCCAGGGTGTTCATGGCAGAAAAACTGATTCTGAGGGTCCCCTGGAGGTATTCCTCGGGCAGATCGATCGCCTTGAGAACGTGGGAGACCTTGTGTCTGGCATGGCAGGCGGAACCCGAGGACACGTAGAGCCCTTCCTCCTCCAGAGCGTGGACCACCACCTCCGAGAGCATCCCCTGGCAGGAAAGGCTTTGGATATAGGGCGACACCTCCCCGCCTCCGTTGAAGCGGATTCCCGCCAGGCCCTCAAGCCCCTGGCGAAGCACGGCTTTGATCCGGGTGACCCTGTCGAAATTCTCCCTTTGATGGGCTTGTGCCAGCCGGGTGGCCTCTCCCAGGGACAGGATCCCGGGAACATTTTCGGTGCCCGGTCTCAAGCCCCCCTCCTGGTCGCCGCCGAAATGCAGGGGGGCCAGGGAAAGGCCTCCCTTGATATAGAGCCCGCCGACCCCCTTGAAGCCGTGGATCTTGTGGGCGCTGAAGCTGAAGAGATCCACCCTCTCAGGAATCCCGTCCATGAGGATTTTCCCATAGGACTGGACCCCGTCCACATGAAAGAGGGTCCTCGGATGGTCACTCAAGGCCCTCCCGATGGCCGCGATGGGTTGAATCGTGCCCAGCTCGTTGTTGACGTGGATCACGCTCACCAGGAGGGTGTCCTTCCTGAGGGCCCCTCTGACGGCCCCGGCATCCACCTGCCCCCGGCCGTCCGGTTTGATCCAGCTGACCTCGAATCCCCGGTCTTCAAGGACCCTGAAGGCCTCCAGAACCGAGGGATGCTCGAAGGTGGTGGTGATCAGGTGGCCCCTCTGTCTATGCCCCGTGGCGCCGAAAACGGCGGTATTGTTGGCCTCGGTCCCTCCTGAGGTGAAAAGAACTTCAGGGGCCCTGACCCCCAGGTAACCGGCGACGGACTCCCGGGCCCTGCTGAGGGCCCTGTGGGCCTCGACACCGATCCGGTGGATCGAGGAGGGGTTGCCGAAATTCTCCCCGGCCCGGGCCAGGACAAAGTCGAGAATCTCCTGGCGGGGAGGGGTGGTGGCGCTATTGTCAAAATAAATCATTTCATCATATCCTCAAAAAATGCTTGGATTTTTGTATAATAAAGTTAGAAAACTACTGAGGAGGTCTCCATGAAAAACATCGCAGTGATCTTCACCGGCGGCACCATCTCCATGAAGGTGGACCCCCGCCTTGCCGCGGCAATCCCCGCCCTGTCCAACGAGGAAATCATGTCCATGGTCACCAATATCGACCGGATCGCCAGGACCCAGGTCATTGATTTTTCCCATATTCCCGGTCCCCACATGACCCCTGAAAAACTCATGGTCCTGAGCAATCTGGTCAAAGAACTGCTCGGACGACCCGACATCGACGGGGCCGTCATCACCCACGGCACCGACACCCTTGAAGAAACCGCCTTCCTTCTGGACCTCAACGTCATCACGCCCAAGCCCATGGTCATGGTGGCCGCCATGCGCAATTCTTCGGAGCTCGGCTATGACGGCCCGAGCAATATCGCCGCCGCCGTGGCCACCGCCGCCTCGGACCGCGCCTGGAACAAGGGCTGCCTGGTGGTGATGAACAACGAGGTCAACGCCGCCAGCGAGGTCACCAAAAGCCATACCCTCTCCCTGGACACCTTCAAGTCCATGGAGTTCGGTCCCTTGGGCATCATCGACAACGACGAGGTGATCTTCTACCGGGAAATGACCCGCCACGAACACATCGATGTCGACCGTCTCGAGGAGCGGGTGGGCCTGATCAAGGTCACCCTGGGAATGGACAGTTCTCTCATGGACTTCATGGTGGCCCAGGGCTACCAGGGCATTGTCCTTGAGGCCCTGGGCCGGGGCAATGTGCCTCCGGCCATGCTCGGGGGCATCGAGAGGGCCCTGGCCCTCGGCATCCCCCTGGTCCTGGTTTCGAGATGCCCCATGGGCAGGGTCCTGGGCACCTACGGCTATGAGGGCGGCGGCAAGAACCTCAGGGACAGCGGGGTCATCTTCGGAGGCAACCTCAACGGTCAAAAGGCCAGGATCAAGCTGATGCTCGCCCTGGCCAAGACACGCGATCATGAAATGCTCAAGAAAATCTTCGAGTTGGACGAATACTAATAGTTGACGTTGACGACGCCTTCACTGACGATTTCAATGGGACCGCTGAGGGTGATCTTTTCCAGACGCCCCTTGTAGTCTCCCTGGATCTTGAGATAGCCCCCCGGTTGGAAAAGGGTCAGGTCGATGCTCTTCCCCTGGGTGTGGGCCTTGTAGATGCCCACGGCGATGGTGCCGGAACCGCAGGATCTTTCATGGACCAGGGACTCCGTCGCCTTGACGTAGACATAGGGATCGAGGAATTCCCTGGCGGGTTCATAGACCATGAGCCCCAGGGCCTCGTATTCCTGGTCCGCCATGGATTTGACCAGTTCCCTGAAAAAGTCCTCGGGACACTTCATCTCCTCCTTCATCACGATGAGATGGTCGATGCCCTCGAGGTGGACCCAGGTCCCGTAGACGTTGAGATTTCTGAAATAGAAGGTCTCATCCTCCGTGGTGTAGGCTTCCTTCACCGTGAGGGCCGCGTCGTAGATCCCCCGGGAAATTTTCGTGACCTCGATGGGGATCATCTCCTCACTCCCTGAAACCTCGATGGGCACCGTGACCGCCGGTGACTCGGGAAAGTGACGCATGGCCAGATAGACGGCAAAGGCTCTCGAGGCGTTGGCGCAGAATTCCCCACCCATCATCTGCAGGCGCCCCAAAGCCCCCCCGGCAAGCCGGGGTTCTTCAATGAATCCGACCTGCTCCCCGTGAAGGGAACTGTAGTCCATCAATCTCATGGCGATTCTCGGATATTCCTCCCTGGGCAGGGGATCCTTGACGAAAATCGTCATGTTCTGTGACGGGTTCACCTTGACATAATTCAGTTGCATGAAATCCCAACCCCCCTTATAATGGTACAAAGTCGATATTTAGATTATTATATCACAGATTGTCTTGAAAAGAGGAAAGCGTATGCTCATCAATGAATACCCCCTGCCAGGATTCACCATCCCCCCCTACATCGAAAACATCGCCTGGGGTATCCTGGATATTGAAACCACCGGTCTCAACCGATCCACCACCCATGCGGTGATGGTGGGACTGATTATCCCCGTCGGGGAGGAGGTCCTTCTGAGGCAATATACCGCGGAGGACCCCGGTGAAGAAATCCTGCTCCTCACTGAACTCATGCCCGTCCTCAACGACCTCGAAGCCGTCCTCAACTTCAACGGCACCCTCTTCGACCTGCCCTACCTCAACCGGCGTTATGAACATCACAAGATTCCCTTTGAGATTCCCCTCTACAAATCCTTCGACCTCTACCGGTTTTTCAAGGAAAACCGGCGGCACTATCCCCTGGAGAACTTGAAGCTCAAGACCCTGGAAAAGCATTTCGGCATCCTCCGGGAGGACTCTCTGGGAGGGGATGATTTCCCCAGGGACTATTATCTGTATCTCACCTCGAGGGATCAGAAACTCCTTGAAGCCCTCCTGGGCCACAACAGGGAGGACCTGGTCCATCTGGCCGAATTGTTCAATCTCATGTACCACAGGGATCCCCGGCTGCTGCAGTACGGACCCAGGCTCTTCTACATCCAGGGAAAGCCCGCCTACATACAAAAGATCACCCGGTCCACCGACCTCCTCTACCTCAGCCTTGAGGCCACGGAAAATCTCCCCGCCGTCGCCCATTGGGAGGGGGCCTTCAGAATCGACACCAGCCTCAAAAAACCCTCCCTGCAGCTCCCGGTCATCACCTTCGAAACGAATCTGGATGAAATGACCTTCGCCGATCCCGCCGCCCTGTTCAAAGAAGACTTCGATATACTCCAGGGGGCCGACCGGGAAGCCCTGCTGCTGATCCACAACGAGACCCTCCGCTACGACAACCTGGGAGAAATCATCACAAAAAAACTGTCATTGATTTGACAGTTTTTTAAAGTGCCGATTCTATTTCCGGGGGGCCATCCACCGGTATCCCATCCGCTCTGAGATTTTTTTGGCTCCCTCTATAATGAGTTCTGAAAAATCCCGGGTGTCCTTGGGAAAGCGATAATAGGGACTTGAAATCGACAGAGAACCGATGACCTCGTTGTTTTTGCCGAAAATCGGCGCTGAAACACAGGCCACTTCATCGTAGCGCTCTCCTTCACTCACGGCATAAAAACGATTTCTGATGGTGTCGAGTTCACCGAAGAGCTCCGATTCCTTGACGATGGTCTTGGGCGTCAGGGGCTGGACTTCACCGGCCGCCTGCTGCCAGGCCTGGTCATCGAGAAAAGCCAGAATGGATTTGCCGCTGGCGCCGAGCCATATGGGCAGGCCCTCGCCGATGACCGAGGACTGCTTGATGGAGCGTTCACTCTCCACCTGGGCGACACAGACCCTTTGATAGTCCTTGAGCAGATACAGACTGATGGTTTCCTGGGTCTTGTCCCGGATTTCCTTCATGATGGGATAACTGACCTCCCGGATGTCGAAATCCTTCTGGGCAAGCATCCCGAGATAATATATCTGGTGGCCGAGTTGATACAGACTGGTGGTTTCATCCCTGAAGAGAAAACCCTCGTTTTCAAGGGTGCTCAAAATCCGGGAGGTGGTTGATTTGGCCAGCCCGATTTTTTTTGCGATTTCAGTCGTCGACAGGGTCTGATTCTGCCAGTCGAAGCAAAGGAGCACACTGAGTGCTCTTTCGATGGACCGAATGCCGCCATTGCCACTTGATGTATTTTCCTTCAATTTCATCCACTCCTAAACTCAAATAGTTTATCATTTATTGCGGGATTTATCAAATGGCGGCGGCATTTTTTTCCGGTCTCCCGGCAATCACGGCTTGAGGATGACCTCCTTGATCAGATCGGCGGGCATGTCCTCTCCCGTCCAGATTTTGAAGGCCAGGGCCCCCTGCCCGATCATCATGCCGAGACCGTTGATGGTTTTGCAGCCGGCGGCATCGGCCATTTGAAGGGTTTTCGTAAAGGGAGGGGAGTAGATGACATCGGCCACCACCAGGTCCTTGTGGAAGACTGAGGGATCCGTAATGACACTCTGATCCTTGTGGACGCCCATGCCGATATTGGTGCAGTTGACCAGCACGTCCGCCTTCAAGGCCTCCGCTTTGAGCAACCCCATGTCTATTTCATGGGTCTCAACGGTACATCCCGGAATATTTTCTTCAATCACCTTTTTCAAATCATCCGCCTGCTGGAGGGTCCGATTGAAAATGCTGATCTTTCTGGCGCCATCCAGGGCGAGTTGAATTCCGATACTCCTGGCGGCACCACCGGCCCCGATGATGACGAAATCCTTGTCCTTGACAGCCACTCCCTCATCGGTCAGGGACATGACGAAACCCTTGCCGTCGGTGTTGTCTCCCACAAGACGGCCGTCCTGGTTCTTGACGGTATTCACTGCATCGATGATTCTGGCCGACTCGGTGATTTCATCCAGCAGGGGAATCACCTTCTGCTTGTTGGGCATGGTGACATTGAATCCCGTGACATCAAGGGTTTTCATCGCCTGGACCGCTTCTTCCAGATTGTGGTTGTCCACCTCGAAGACGAGGTAGACATAATCCAGACCCAGATGTTGAAAGGCCGTATTGTGCATCATCGGAGATTTGCTGTGTCGGATGGGGGAACCGAGCAGTCCGATCAGTCTGGTATCCCCTGTGATTTTATTGTACATATGTTCACTCCCTTTTCTTGAAAGTCTTCATGCACCGAAGACTGTCTTCAGTCTGCCATTGATCACCGCAATCAGGTGCCAATTATTTGTTTCTCTTTGACAAGACATGCCCGGGCCGTATTTGGAAAATACAGCCCAGGCAGACTTGACATCTATTCTAAAGGGGGATTACTGGGCGGCTTTGGATGCGTCCAGAAGGGTGTCGACGAGTTCCGCTCCAATGGCGTCTCTGATTTCCTGATACTGCTCTTCTGCTTTTTCCTGCATCTCAGCAAGAACCTCCGGGGCCAGATCAATGATCTCTGTGCCGTTTTCCAGAATGATTTCGGCTCTTTCATCGATTCTGAGGTCGGTTTGTTCACGCGCCCAGACCTTGGCCTCCGATGCGGCTTCATAAACCGCCGTCTGATATTCCTCAGGCAGCAGATCATAAGAAACACTGCTCATGGCCAGGGAAAGGGTGTGGAGAATGTGATTGGTGTTGATGACATATTCCTGTTGTTCATACATCTTGTTGGCCACGATGACTTCATAGGGGTTTTCCTGGCCGTCGATCATGCCCTGCTGCAGGCCGATGTAGACTTCGCCCCATGCCATCGGCGTCGGGTTGGCTCCCATGGCCTTCCAGTAGGTCAGGTGGTAGGGATTTTCCATGGTACGCACCTTCAAGCCGGAAAGATCCGCCAGGGTGTGGACTTCACGATTTGCCGTCAAAGTACGGAATCCCTGATCGGCATAACCGAGGAGCTTGAGACCCGCATCGTCGTAGTACTTGGCAACCGTGTCGAAAAACGGACCGTCAAGCACTTCTCTGGCCACGTCGACATTGGGGAACACGTTGGCCATGTCGAAGACGGCAAGTTCTGGAATGAAATTCACCTGGGGTGCCGTCGTCTGTACGACAAAGTCGACACTTCCGGTTTGAAGACTCTCTACCAGTTCTCGGTCATTGCCCAGCTGTCCGTTGGCATAGAGCTGTACTTCAACAGCGCCTCCGGTTTTTTCACTGAGCAACTGGCTGAATTTCTCAGCATAAAGATAGGTCACGGTATCCTCGGGAGAATCCATCCCGAGATTCATCTCAAAAGTTTCCTGTGCCGGTTCCCCTGCCTCAGCAGCAGGCTCGTTGCCACCACTGCAAGCCGTTAACGCCAATGCCGCAATCAAGAGCAGCGCCATTGCCAAATACTTCTTGGATCCTCTCATTTCCATCATCCTTTCAAATCTCTATTTATTTCAACAAAACACCCCTAGCATCGGTCTTTTGTTAAAAGCAAGGTCATGCACCGCCTCTGCATTTCAAAACAATTCTCCTGCAGGCGGATCGGCAGAAACTAGCCTGCCAGGAACAAACTGAGTGGGGGTATGAAGGTGATCAGCATCAAGGCCATCAGAAAGGCGATGATCAGCGGAACAGCCTGTCTGGCGATCTTGTCCACGGGTACGCCGGTAAGAGAGCTTGCGACGAAGAGATTGATGCCCATGGGAGGTGTGACAAACCCGATGGCCAGGTTGGTGACCATGATGATACCGAACTGTACCGGATCTACCCCGACGGTGATTGCAATGGGGGTGAGTATCGGGGCCAGGATCAGAATTGCGGGACCGCCGTCCATGATCATCCCGATAAAAAGCAGCATGAGGTTGATGATCAGGAGAATGGCAATCTTCGAATCGAATACTGAAGTGATTGATGCTGCCAGCAGTTGCGGCACCTGGAGCAGGGACAGCACACGGCCGAAGGCCACTGCCGCCGCCAGTATGAAGAGCAAGGTCGCATAATTGTGGATCGCCGACTTCATCATGGGCACGATTTCACTCACCTTCAAGGTCTTGTAGATCACGATGCTGACAAAGAGGGAGTAAAACACTGAAATCGTCGCCGCTTCCGTGGGAGATGCCACACCGCTGTAGATGCTGCCGAGGATGATTACTGGAGCCAGAAGGGCCCAGAAACTGTCCTTGAAGATTTTCAGAAAACCTCTTTCATGGAGCTCGTCGTAATGGGCCTTGAGCTTTTCCTTGTCCTCACCCTTTACCTTGGCGTAAATCACCACATAGGCGATCAGGAGAAGACCGATTAGAATTCCGGGAATGATCCCGGCCAGGAAGAGCTTGCCGACGGAGGTTCCGGTGGCCATGCCGAACAGGATGAAGGGGATGCTTGGAGGGATGATGACCCCCAGCCCGCCTGAGACCGCCACGATCGCCGTAGCATAGGTCTTGTCATAGTTCAAGTCCGTCAGCAAGGGGATGGTCATGGCCCCGACAGCGGCGGTGGTTGCCGGAGAAGATCCGGAAATCGCCCCGTAAAACAATGAGGTGATGATCACCGCAGCCGGCATTCCCGCCGTTTTATTGCCTAAAAAGTAGGCGAAGGTTTCGAAGAGTTTTTTTGAAACGCCCCCCCTTGCCATGATGATTCCTGAAAAAATGAACAGGGGAATGGCCAATATGGGGAAACTGTCGACTCCTCCGATCATGGAGCGGATGACGTACTGGGCATCCGCCGGAAATGAAGGGTCCACCAGATTGGGCAGGAAGGCAGAAAAGGCTATGGTGACCCCGATGGGCACTGAAATGACGATCATTGCAACAAAAATCACAATCAACAGGCTAGATGACACTTGTTTTCCTCCTTTCCAATGAACATTTTCAAACGCTTACATTTGTCCACTGGCCTCTTCTATCAATTCATCGATTTCCCGTATTTCATCCTCGGGATCGATCATGGGTCTTGAGCCCTTGAGCAGCGATTGGATCATTCGGATGACTGAAAGCCCTGACCCGACCAGGATGGATGCCTGGACCAGGTACATGGGCAGTCCCATGGCCGCACTCTTTTGTCCTCTCGCAATGGCATTCGATACCACATCAATGGCGTAATAGAAGATGTAGGCGAAAAAGACCAACAAGAACACTTTCACAATGATAATCAGACTTTTTCGAAGGAAGGATTGCGGCGGCAGCATTCGGACCAGCTGGTCGATCCTGATGATGGAATCGTTTCGGATAGTGTAGCTGACACTCAGAAATGCCGACCATACGAAGAGATACCGACTCAATTCTTCAGACCATGACAAGGATTCGTTCAACAAATACCGCATGAATACCTGGACCCCCATGACCAACACAATGCCCACCAGGAAGACCATCAGTAGAACCTCTTCGAAGTTCTTGTCCAACCATTTGATCACTTTCACGATTTGCACCTCCTTAAGGTTTGTTCAATTAAAGCATGTCGTCATACCCCATTATACACGCTTTTAATCCGTCGCTCTGTGAAGCGATTTGATGGCCTCACCACCGAAAAGTCTTCCCTCTGCGACATTCTCCTTGGGAGTATAGATATCGTTGATATTCCAGATGCCGTCGGTGGGTACTGGAATATTTTCCATGGGCACATCCAGAAGATAGGGTTCATCGGCGGCAAGGGCCTCAGCCAGGGCTGACTTGAATTCCGCCGCCGCCTGGATTTTTCTGCCTTTGATACCGTAGGCCCTGGCCACCTCGGCCCACTGCGGGCTGTAGGAGGAACCGTCGGGCTTCTTGAACAGGGTTCCGAAGGAATGGTCATAGTGGGCGGCTTCAAGACCGGCGATGGTGCCGAAGGCGCGGTTGTTCATCACGACCCAGACCACGGGAATGTTCTGTTCCACTGCAGTGGCCATCACGGTTGGATTGGCGCCGAAACCGCCGTCACCCACCAGGGTGATCACTTTCTTGTCCGGGGCTGCCAGTTTCGCCCCCAGGACGGCCGCGGGACCGAAGCCCATGGTGGCCAGTCCGCCGGGATGGAGAATGGTCCCGGGATGGGTGATGTCGTACTGCTGGCCCATGCCGTTCTTGTTCCAGCCCACATCGGTGACGATGATGCCGTCGGCCGGAAAGACCTCCGCCACATCCTTGAGAATCCTCTGAGGAGTCATGGGATATCGGTCATCCTCTGAAATAGCCTGGTTTGAAGCTTTGAAATCCCTGCGGTAGGTGGCTATGGCAGCCCTGATTCCAGGACGGTCAATCCCCTCGGGAACCAAGGTCTTTGCCGCCTCCAGTATGGCCTGAAGGGCTTTTCGGGGATCCGCCACCGCACCCAGGGCCACGGGGTAGTTCCTGCCGATTTCAGCGGGATCCGGGTCGATCTGCATGAAGGTGGTCTTCTCAGAAAAGGTCACGCCCTCGTACCAGGAGCTGCTGTCCGCTTCCGCAAACCGGGTGCCGACTCCGAGAACCAGGTCGGCTCCCTTGGTCACGCCGTTGACGAACTGAGTGCCCCAGAATCCCGTCATGCCGACGTGGAGGGGATGGGTGTCGGGAATGGCGCCCTGCCCCATGAGACCGTGGGTCACGGGCAGGTCCAGGAATTCAACCAGGTCCTTCAAGGCCTCAGTAGCCTGGTGGTAGATGACCTGGGAACCCACATGGATCACCGGATGCTTCGCCTCGATCAGGGCCTTGGCCACGGCTTTCGCAGTTTCAGGATCCAGTGAGGGCTTGATGGTTTCATGGGCGTCCCGATAGGTTCTTTCGAACCAGAGGGTGTCGATTTCTCTTGAAAACATGTCCATGGGAACGGAAATCAGTACCGGTCCGGGTCGGCCGGATTCCGCAAGTCGAAAGGCCTTGTCGAGAATCTCGGGAAAGAGTTCCGCCTTGTCGATCCGCCAGGCCCGTTTCACGAAGGGCTTGTAGATTTCATACTGGGAACCGTCCCCGTGGAGGTTGACCTCCTGGTGGGGATGTTTGCCATAATAGTAGCTGGGTACATCGCCGGCAATGACCACCATGGGAATGAAGTCCAGGGCCGCATTGGCCACCCCGGTGGTGGCATTGGTGAGGCCGGGTCCGAGGTGGGTCAGAAGGACGCTGGCTTTCTTGCTCACCCGGGCATAGGCGTCGGCGGCGTGGGCCGCCACCTGCTCATGTCGCACGGAAATGAATTTCAGTTTCGCCTTCATCAAGGGATCGAGCATCCCGATGACCGTATGGCCGCAGAGGCCGAAGACATGGGTGACTCCCCTTCTTTCGAGGTAGTCCACCAATTGATGGGATATCAGTTTTTTCATAGCCGCCTCCTATAGATTGATTCTTTGTCCCTCTTCAGCCGACCAGTAGCCGGCGTAGATGGTTTTCAGTGTCTCCCTGGCCAGATTGAAACCGGACTTCGGTTCCCGGTCATGGGCGATGCTCTCCATAAAATCCTGCATCTGGGCTGTGTAGCCTCTGATGATTTCGTCAGAGACAAAAGCCTTGTTCCAGCCGAGTTTCGAAGGTAGCATTTCTGCCAGAACCAGCTCTTCCATCCCTTCTTCATCCAGATAATAAGTGCTCAGCAGGTCAGTTGGCGTGATGTGACAGACATGGTTGGTGTCATTGCAATACAGTTCGATTTCGTTCTTGGTTCCCCCAAGGCAGAGATCCGAAGCAATGATGAGGGCCTTGGATCCATCTGTAAAAGTCAGAGTCAGGGTGCCGATGTCCTCGACATCCTCCGGTTCAGCGCTGATGTGTCGTTTCTCGTAATCGTCAAGATTTGCGGTGACGACCCCCGTATCAGCCATCACGCTCTCTACCCGGATGCTTCTTCCAAGTGCCCTGGCTTCTTGCTGCTTGAGCCAGATGATTCCCGATAACGGATGGACGCCGAGTCGAATCATGCTTCCACCTCCTGTCATGTCCCATCTGCCGGCGACGGGGGAACTCGATCCCTTCAGACTCTCCTCTCCCTTTGCGAAAAGAATGCGGGATTTCTTCGCCCGGAGCAGTTGAGCGGACTTCTCTAGAGGAGTGCTGTAGACATAGTTCTCGGCATACAAGAATCGGCCTGGTGCTTTTTCAAGGGCCGCCTCGATTCGATCCATGGATTCCAGAACCGCCTCGTACATCTTTCTTTTCGGAACCTTGATGCCGATAGGTTTCACGTCCTCTGGCGTCCCGAAGTAACCGCTCAAGGGTTTTTCACAAATTACGTGCTTGCCTGCCGCAAATGCTCTGATAATCATTTCTTCGTGCAGGGCCGGGGGGGTGACGATGTCAATGACATCGATTTCCTCGTCCATCAACATTTCTTCAAAACTATCCGTCGCCATTTCAAAGCCATAGGTCTCGGCAACTCTCCGTGCCTTTTGAATATCAAGGTCCACCACGGTCTTGAGTCTCACCTCGATGCCGCTGACTCTGCGGTACCCGTTTCCGTGGAGGGTGGCGGCGTATCCTGCTCCCGCCATCCCCACAACCACCACTGACTTCATGATTTCACCCCTTATTGATCCAATGTTGGATCGTAGAATTCACCAAAGAGTTCTTCATCCGATGGCTTGTCCTCGGGAATCGGCTTGGCCACCCAGGTAACGTTCATGTAGTGTTTGAGGTTGACATTTTCGGAGACGATATTGCCCCCCCAGGTCCCGCAGCCCAGGCTCGAGGTCATGGGCATGCCGTTGGTAAAGGATCCGGCGTTGGCCTTGGACTGGGGCTGTCTCACCATGATCCGGCTCACCGGCGCCGCCAGGGCCAGTCGATGGATATGGTCGTCATTGAAGGAATAGATGCCGCAGGAGTGGCCCTTGCCCTTGACTTCGTAAATGCCTCTCATCATGTCGAGGGCCTTCTCAAAGCCCTTGTAGCGGTAGACCGCCAGGAGGGTGGTGAGTTTTTCACTCGAGAAGAAATGCTCCTTGCCGATGCCGTCCCCGACGACGATGATGAATTTCCGGTCCTCGGGAATCTCAAAGCCGGCAAGTCTGGCCAGGGTCGGTGCGGCCTGGGCCACGGTGTCCGGAAGTCGATGCCCTTCCTCGTCCCACATCACTTTTTTGAGCATTTCCTTCTCTTCTTCAGAAGCCAGGTAGCCCCCCTCCTTCTGAAGTTGGACCAGCATGGCGTCATAGACGGTGTCCTCGATGATCAGATTGCCGTCGGCCGAGCAGCCGGACCCGAAATCTGAGGTTTTGCTCATCCGGGTGTTCATGGCCGCCTCTTCGACATCCGCCGTTTCGTCGATGATCATGGTGGAATTCCCTGCCCCCACTCCATAGGCTGGAGTCCCCGAACTGTAGGCGGAGGCTACCATTGCCGGGCCTCCGGTGGCCAGAACCAGATCACACTCCGCCATCAGGGCCTTGGTCATGGGGATGTTGACATTCTGCAGACAGATGAGGAGGTCCTCAGGGGCGCCTTGCTTTTTCAAAGCCTCCCTCATCAGTCTGACGGTCTCGAAGGTGGTTTTTTTCGAACGGGGATGTGGTGAAAAAATGATGGCGTTCCTGGCCTTGATGCCGTAGATGGCCGTGCCGGGCGGGGTCAGTTCCGGGTTGGTGGTGGGAACGATGGAACCGATGATTCCCACGGGCTTGCCGTACTTCACGATGCCCTTTTCCGGAATTTCTTCAATGATACCGACACTCTTTTGTCTCAAGGCATCCCTGAGGATTCCCTTGATCTTGAATCGCTTGTTCACCCGGCCCACGGGATCGCCGAGTCCGCTTTCCTCGACCCCCATGACCGCCAGTTTTTCAAAGGCCTGCTTGTGGGCCACGGACCAGGCGACCGCCCTGATCAGATGATCCACCTCTTCCTGGGTGTGATTCTCGATCTCCTTCATGGCCTTCCTGGCCCTGGCAAAGGCTTCATCGAGTTCTGCTCTCTGTTCCGGGGTCAAGGCTTTCTCTTTGACTTCACTCATCTCATTTTCCTCCTCATCGATTGATGAATACGACCGCTTCACCAATGTTTTTATAGTGGCAGGTGCTGATCCATATAGGCCTTTGCTGTGACAAGACATCTTCTGGCATGTTCGGCATAACCGAGCTCCCTGACCTTTTCAAGATTGGGCAGCTCAATGGAGTAATTGATCTCCCTCGGCATGGCACCGAGTATTTCAGCGACATTGATGCCTCCCTCACCCACATATTCACGGGCCTCCCTGAGTATCCGGGTCATCTCCTCGTTATCGGTGGGGATGGGTCCCGGGGCATCGCAGAGATGGGCGAAATTGAACCAGGACCGCGGCAGTTTTTTCAGTTCCTCGGGATTTTCACCAGAGCGCTGAAAATGATGGGTGTCGATCATGATACCGGCATTGTCCCGGTTCACGGTTTCAAGCACGTCGATGGTTCCCTTGAGATCCTTGACGCCGGCAATGGGAACGAATTCAAGATCGACGGTGAGGCCGTAACCCTTGGCCAGGTCGCAGATCTGAGCGAATTTTTCCAGATAATAATCCCGATTGTCAGTCCAGATACTGCTCAGGACATGCCTGCCTCCCAGTTCGGCGGCCACCGCCATGGCCGGTTCAAAGGCCCTGGGGTCCATGCCGTCGAAGACCCTGGCCAGTTCGATGTCCAGAAGCTTGAGGCCGGTGTCTGAAAGGGCTCTTCTGGTTTGTTTGAGCATCTCTTTGTTTTTAGACAGTTCGTAGTTGGGTTCACCCGGCAAACCCATGTAAATCGTTCTCAGGCTCACATAATCGTAACCGGCCATGGAAGCGATATAGATCATTTCTGGTGGGGGGACTTGCAGTACGGTCAAATGGGCCAACGAGTACTTTCTGGACAATTTAGATCTCCTCCTAAGGTGATTCGGCTTTGTTCCGTCTGATGGAACTTGATAACACAGATTGGAACTGTCTTCAAAATATCATCCTTCAGGAGACTTGTCAATAAGTATTCAAGGAATTTTTCATCCTACAAGAATCCCGGATTCATCATTTCGAACCCGGGATCGACTGCCTGAGGCCTGTGATGCCAACCTCAACAAAATTTATAAAATGTTATTCTTCAAAGCTGTCATGGACCAAAGCGATGATTTTTTTGAGTGTCACCGCATCGATCTGTCCTGGAGCGGATACTTCCCTGGCCGCTCCGAAGGTCAGACTTGATCCGAAAATTTCCCCGGAAAGCCGGGTCACAAGGCCCAAACCGCCCATGGCCATGGTGATGAGGGGGCCGACACCATGATCCTCCTTGACGATTCTGGTGGCCTCCAGAAGAATCCCCACATCCCTGGCGTTCCCGGGCATGACGGCGATTTTAGGAATATCGGCCCCCTCCTCCCTTGCTCTCAGGAGGCGGCTGACGATCTCATCCATCGAAGGTGTCTTGTGAAAGTCGTGACTTGACATGACCACCTTGACTTCTTTTTTCCGGGCCAGGGTCACCAGACTGGATTTGCTCACGGCCTCCGCGAAGAGTTCGAGATCCACCGCCTCGATTTCACCGGCTTCAATGACCGTCCTTAAAAGACTTTCATAGGCCGCCGGTGAAAAGGGTCTCACTCCCCCCTCGGACAGGGTTCTGAAGGTGAAGATCATGGGCAGATCTTTGAGGATTCCTTTGATGCCCTTCAAGGTGTCAAGGACCTGGGTTTCATCCGAGACCCCATCGAAGAAATCCACCCGCCATTCCACCAGATCCGCAGGCAGTGTGGTGATGATGGCGGCTTCCCGCATCAGGGTTTCATGGTCCTTCCCCACCAGGGGTACACAGATTTTCGGGCATCCCTCTCCCAGAGTGACTTTTCCGATTTGAACATGCCGGCTCACTGACATTCCCCCTTATTTGTAGGATTCGCTCGCCGAATCCATGGACTTCATGATTCTGGGAACCAGGTCAACGGCCTCGATGTCCTTGTCATCCACCCTTCGGTCGAATTCCTTCTCCATGAGTCTTTCCACGATTTCACAGCTCACGGCTTCGACGGTTTTGCCGTCGGTATCGATGACGAGGTCCGCCGCCCCCTCGTAGAGGTGGCGTCTGTCCTTCAGCATTGCGGCGATTTTTTCCACCGTCATGTCATCCTTGAGCAAGGGACGGCTGTCGTCGTCCTTGATTCTGCGGAAAATCTCTTCAGCAGAGGCCTTGAGCCAGACCACCACGCCGGTGCGCTTGATGTGCTCCACATTGCTTTCATTGAGCACCACCCCGCCGCCACTGCAGAAGATGATGACGTTGTGCCGCTTGGAAAGCTCCTCCACCACGTCGCTTTCCATTTTCCTGAAGGTCTTCTCACCGAAATGTTCGAATATTTCACTGATGCGCATCTTGGTCCGGTCCTCGATGACATGGTCCACGTCAATCTGTTCCATGGCCAGAAGTTTGGACAGTTCCACCCCCACGGTGGTCTTGCCGCTTCCCATGAACCCCACCAGGGTGATGTGGTAGGGGAAAAGCCTGCGGGACTGGATTCTGCGACAGCTTTGTACCACGTACTGGTGGATGAACCGGACTTCCTCCTTCAAAAGGGGATTGCGGACGTGATTGCCCACCCTTTCAATCACCTCGGCCTCCCGGTCCTTGCTGAAAATCGGAAGACGCTGGTGTTTCTTCTCTTCCATGATTTCAAGCACGAGTTTCAGTCTTTGTTCCAGCAGCGCCGCCATCTTTTGATCGACATCATCGACCTTTCTTCTGAGCATCTCTAGTCTGGGCATCGTAATCCTCCTTGTTTTTCTCCGTCGTTTCTAAAAAGCATAAAAAAAAGGGATTTCCCTCGGAAATCCCTTCAGACTGCTTTTCAATGTCCTCACCTTGAGGACTGTTCAATGACCTTGATCCACTCAATCACTCTCGGACATTGGAAGGGATTTTTTCAATTCAAACCGCCGGCGCTAAAAAAGTAATAGCCCCAGCCGTAGAAATAGTTGAAATCCATGTGGTTTTGCGCTTCCATAGTCCTCTTCATGATCCGTACCGCCTGTCATTAAGTTAGGAACAGTTTATTCTTTTTACGGTTCCCTGTCAAGACAGGGAACACAATCCCTTGAAAAGGGCAATTTCGTTCAAGGCTTCAAATAATATGGGAAACTCAAAGCGGCTTGGTTTGAGCAATCCGCATCCCCATGAAGGTGGTGAGAATCATGGCCACCATGAACCGGACCCCCATCACCAGGGCGATGTCGGCTCCCAGGGCGGAAAAGAGGAAGGTATCCTCGATGAGGGCATGGCAGGTGGAAACGAAGACCGCTACCAGGATCATGCTCCTTTTGTCGAGATGACCGTCCCTGGCACTCTGGATAATGGCCCCGGCCCCGTAGGTCAGGCCGAAGATCATCCCGATGGCCACCAGAATCGTCCCTTCATCCGCCATTTTGAGATGCCGGGTGACGGGATGCATGAGCCTGGCCGACCAGGCGATGATGTTGAGGTCCCGGGCGATTTCGATGAACATCAGGACCGGAACAATGATGATGACGATATTGAAATAGGATTTCAAGGCTCCCAGAACCGCATCAACAATCATGACGACCTCCTAAAGAATCCAGTTGAGTATGATGCCCGAAGTCACGGAAAGACCGACCCGAATGACGATGATCATCAGGACGCTGACCCCCACCTTTTTCATGATGGTGGATTCCACGATCAGAGAATGGGAAAAGGAGAGCATCACCGCGATGATGGTGATCTGCTTGGCCGTCAGGTCCAGGGAAGCCATGGCTCCCAGGGCCCCGTACATATTGATGACATTGCCGAGAACAATCGCGATGGAAGCCTCCCCGGGCAGGCCGAAAAGCCCCATGAGGGGCGTCAGAGCGCCTGAAATCACAGGTATGACGGGGGTCTCCTTGAGCAAGGACACCAGAATATAGATCGGAACCAGAATCTTGCCCATGTCCAGGGCCGTCATGATTCCCTTGTGAAATCCCCGCTTCAAGGTTGCCATTTTCAACATGTCATCACCACTCAGATTGTAACACAAGACCGGCCCCTGTGTCAGAAGCAATTTTTAAATTAAAAAAAAACCGACTTCACAGATTGGAA